>JBCDFR010000019.1:0-69759 GCA_039177505.1 Actinomycetota bacterium
GCGGCGGGCGATGTGTTCGGCCATCTTGAGCGTCTCGGTCTCGAGGTCATCGCGAGCGACGACCTTGTTGACCATCCCGGCGCGTAACGCTTCGTCGGCGGTGATCGCTCGTCCGGTGAACAGCATCTCCTTGGCCAGCCGGGCACCGGCTTCGTACGGATGGGTGAAGTACTCGTGGCCGTTTACGCCGAAGGCCACGACCGGATCGGAGAACGTGGCGTCTTCTGAACAGACGATGAGGTCCATCGGCCACACGAGCATCAGCCCGCCCGCGATCACCTTGCCCTGGACCTGCGCGATCGTCGGCTTGGAGATGTTGCGCCAGCGCCAACACAACCCGACGTACATCTCGGCTTCGCGCGCCATGTACCCCTCGGCGCCGTCGCTGTCGAAGTGGCACTGGGTGCCGATCGTCGGGAGTGCATCCATGTCCTGGTTGGTCTCGGCGAGATCGTGTCCGGACGAGAAGTGTTTGCCGTCGGCGGCGAGCACGATGCAGCGGACATCGTCGTCTCGGGCAGCGACATCGAAGGCCTCGTTGAGTTCGGTGAGCATCAGGTAGTTCTGCGCGTTCGCCGCCTCCGACCGGGCGAGGGTGATTCGTCCGACGCGCTCGGCGGGTGTGTCGTAGCGGATGTGCTCCCAATCGCTCATGAAAGGGACCGTACCCGGGCGGGGGTGAGCGCCAGTGAGCCAGCGCGTCGTCGTGCCGCCTGCCGGGCTGGAGGCGCCGCGGCAGTAGTCAGGCGCCCGGCGCGAGCACCTCGAGCGCGCGCCAGTCGATGGCGAGCGGATCGTCGACGGCGATCGGCTGCACACAGACGTGATCGGCACCAGCGTCGTAGTGCGCTTGCACACCGGCGCGCAGGCGGTCTTCGTCGCCCCACACGACCACCGCATCGATGAATCGATTGGCACGCGACTCGATCTCGTCCTCGGTGAACCCGAGACGCTTCCAGTTGTTGCGGTAGTTCGGAAGGTCGGCGTAGATGTTGCTCGTGCGGATCGCCGCGGCGCGCGCCGCGTCTGCATCGGTCGACAGGATCACCTTCTGCTCCACGCACAGCAACTTGTCGGGGCCGAGGATCTCGCGAGCCTGCGCCGTGTGTTCGGGCGTGGTGAAGTAGGGGTGGGCACCATCGGCGGCGGTTGCTGACAGTTCGAGCATCTTCGGGCCGAGCGCGGCGAGCAGGCGCAGCGGTGGTTCGGCCGGGGGAACCGATGTGTAACGGAACTTGTCCATCGTCGCCAGGTACTCACGCATCTGGGAATACGGCTTGGAGTAGTCGAGTTTGCGGACCCCGGCCACCATCGGTGCATGGCTCACGCCGAGGCCGAGAATGAAGCGCCCGCCGGTCTGCTCTGCGACCGTCAGTGAGGTCTGGACCATCGACGAGGGATGGCGGTTGAAGATGCCCGCGATGCCCGTTGCGTATTGCAGCGAATCGGTCTGCGAAGCGAGCCACGCGACGTGCGGGAACGGATCGCGGCCGAGGGTCTCGGGAAGCCAGAGGGTGGAGTAGCCGAGCGACTCGACGCGGCCCGCGAACTCGGCAGCGGCGCCTGCCGGCATCGCCTCGGTGAACATCCAGACCCCCGTATTCGCGGGTCCGACCAGTCGATCTCGTGCACTCATCTCATCGACGCTAGAGCGGCCGGTGAGCCAGCCAATCACCCGAGCGGATCGGCGTCAGGTCGAGCTCCCCGCCGTACTGGTAGGCCCAGGCGCGATGCCCGTTCGCCGTGTCGATGGCGACCCGGTGATACAAGCCGGCGACGGTCCCCTCGATCTCGTCGAGGATGGCGAGCGCACGCTCGACGTCGTCGAGTTCGTACGTCCGTCCGACGATCGTCGCAGCGCCCGGGTCGCGAAACATCGCTGCGGGGTAGTCGAGTCCGGTATCGAACAGCCGGCCCGCCACTCGATCGGCGACACCGTCGTCGGCCACCAACGGCGCCAGCCGCTGCCAACGGACGTCGCCGGGTAGGAGGGTGCCGTACACGAACACATGGTCGAGTTCGAGTTTCGAGTTTGGTTCGTGCACGCGACGAATTCTGGTCGATCGGTGCGGGTTTGGTCGACCATGCGAATGCGCCTGGTGCTCCCTGCCGCTGCGGTGGTTCTCGCTGCGTGCGGTACCACGACCGACGACGAACCGGGCGGTGACGGAACCTCGGCGGTGCTCGATGACGACGGCGCAGTCCTCGACGAATCGGCCGACGAGCCCGCCGACGACTCGGGCGACGAGACGGGTAGCGCGGCGAACCTGGCGTACGCACCCGAGGTCGTCGCGACCGAGGCGGTCGAATCGAGCGTACGGGAGGACGTGCCGTCCGGTCTCGAGACCTTTCGCGATCCGATTCCCGAGCTGCCCGAACCAGCAATCGATCTCAGCCGGCTGCGCTCTGGCGGTCCGCCGCCCGACGGCATTCCGTCGATCGACGACCCGGTGTTCCAAACCGCCGACAGCGCGACGCATCTCGCGCCCGAGGCACCGGTGCTTGCACTCGAGATCGACGGCGACGCTCGGGCCTATCCACTCGAGGTGATGGTCTGGCACGAGATCGTCAACGACACCGTCGGCGGCGTGCCGGTCGCCGTGGCCTACTGCCCGCTGTGCAACTCGGTAACCGTGCACGACCGGCGGGTCGAGGGTCGCGTGCTCGACTTCGGTGTGTCAGGCCTGCTGTACAACTCCAGCCTCGTCATGTACGACCGCCAGACCGAGACGTTGTGGAGCCACTTCGCCGGTCGCCCGCTCTACGGCGAGCTGGGCAGCGCGGAGCTGGTCGACTATCCCGCCACCATCGTCGGGTTCGAGGAGTGGCGCGCGGCCAACCCCGACGGACTGGTGCTCACCCGCGAGACCGGGGAATCTCGCCAGTACGGAGTCAACCCGTATCCCGGCTACGACGACGTGAACTCCGACCCGTTCCTGTTCGAAGGAGAGGTCGACGGGCGTTACACCGCAATGACCCGCATGGTCGGGGTGGAGTCAGCCGACGGGGAGGATGCGCTGGCGTTCCCGTTGCTCGAACTACAGGAGTCAGGGGTGTCGACCGGCAGCCTCGGCGGCGACGACGTCGTCGCGTTCTGGGTCCCCGGCGCCGCCTCGGCGCTCGACACCTTCGATGTCGCAGACGGCGTCGACGTCGGCGCCACCGGAGTGTTCGTCCCCGAGGTCGATGGTCAGCAGCTGACGTTCTCGATCGACCCGGCCGATCCCACGGTGATACTCGACGCCGAGACCGGCTCGACGTGGAACGTGTTCGGCGAGGCAACCGGCGGTGAGCTCGTCGGCGCCCGGCTCGAGCAAATCGTGCACATCGACACCTTTTGGTTCGCGTGGAACGCCTTTCATCCAGCCAGCGCTGTCGCTGGCTGATGTCGTGAGTGCGCGCGGGTCGATTGTCAGGTTGTCGACTCGGAGCGGCGGTCTAGATCGGCCTGCAACGTGGGCGCGGCGAGCCCTACGACGTCGCCGTTGGTCGGGATCGCATCGTTGCGGCCGAGGAACGCCATGCGCCCAGCGATTACTCGAACGAGCGGGATGAACTCGTCGTCGACCACCGCCTGGCTGATGCGTCCGCCGGCCGGGCCGCTCCGGACGCGCCATCCCTGCCGGCTGCGCTCGTCGATCGTGCCGAACGACAGTGTCTCGATCCCGACGAGCCGTCCGAGGTACTCATCGGGCACGGCCGTGTCGCCGCTGCGGCGGCGCGTCGGCGTGAGCTGAAACACCTCGCGTCGGCCGAACACTCGCGCGTACCGCGCGGTGGCGAGGGCGTTGACCTCGTCGTTGGAGGTGAACGCCAGTAGCCGGCCGATGCCACGCAAGTCCAGACTGTTGATCGCGTCCTCTGCGAGCACGTTCATGCGCCGCGCGGTCAGGCCGGCGGCGATCGCGCGCGACACGTTGTACGGGTCGGTGTCGACGAGCACGGTCTTCACGCCGCGCTCTTGCAGTTGGAGCGCCAGCCCGCGAGCGGTGGCGTGGGCGCCGGCGATCATCAACCCATCGGCGTGTGCCTCGGCGAGTCCGAGTGCGCGTGCGGCAGGGGATGCAAGAAAGCCGTACACGGTGATCGTGCCGATGATCACGAGAAACACGATCGGCACGATCTTGTCGGCGTCGTCGACACCGGCATCTTCGAGGCGCAACGCAAAGATCGCCGAGACCGCAGCCGCGACGATGCCCCGTGGTGCCAGGGTCGTGAGGAACACCCGCTCCCGCCACGACAGGTCGGTGCGGATCGTTGAGACCAGCACCGAGAGCGGACGCGCAACGAGCACGAGCACGGCGAGGAACCCCAGCGCGGGCAGCGCGATGTCGTCGAGCGCATCTGCGTCGATGCGGGCCGCCAGCAAGATGAACAGCACCGAGATCAGCAAGGTGCGCAGACTCTCGTTGAACTCGAGCACTTGGCGGATCGTCGAGCTCTCGCGCCGCGCCAGGTACATCCCGAGCACCGTCACGGTCAGTAGCCCCGCCTCTTCTTGGATCTCGTTCGTCGCCACGAATGCGCCGATCACGAAGGCCAGCGTGATCGGGATCGCCAGCTGGTCGGGGATCAGGAAGCGGCGCAGCGCCGAGTCGAGAGCGAACGCTGCGACGAGTCCGATCCCGACGCCGGCGAGCAACGTCAAGAGGACGACGCCGACGATCGTGAAGATCGCTTCGTCGGTCTCGTCGGTGATCACGATCTCGAAGGCCACCAGCGCCGCGGTAGCCCCGATCGGGTCGATCAGCACACCCTCCGCGCGCAGGATGGGGCCCGTTCGCCCCGCTGGTCGAACGAATCGCAACAGCGGCCCGACGACGGTCGGTCCGGTAACGACGAGCACGGCGCCGAGCACGATCGCCGCCTGATTACTGATGTCGAAGATCTCGCGGGCGGCGTACCACGAGATCACACCGGTGAGGAGTGCGCCGATCGAAATCAGTCGTCGCACGACCGTGCCCGTCGAGCGCAACGCTCGTGGCGGGAGGTCGAGGCCCCCTTCGAACAGAATCAGCGCAACGGCGATCGACACGAGCGGAAACAAGGTTCCGCCGAGGAGTTCATCGGGATCGACGACGCCGAGCCCTGGGCCGAGGACGAGGCCGGCGACCAGCAAGGCGATGATCGAAGGGATCTGCGTACGCCAGGCCAACCACTGAGCGAGCATGCCCGCGCCGAGAATCAGCGCCAGGGTGGGACCGATCGCCGAGGTGGCAGCGAGCATCCACGCGCACGCTAGTTGAGGTGTGAATACGTCGTCAGGAACAACGTCGAGCAGCCGACCGGTACGGTCCTCGCTGTGACCGCTCGTGTACAACGCATCACGTTTCCCGGAAGCCGCGGCGACGACCTCGCGGGACGGCTCGACCTGCCCGCAGGCCCGCCACTCGCGTATGCCTTGTTCGCACACTGCTTCACGTGCAGCAAGGACATCAAGGCGGCATCACGCATTGCCGCCGGCTTGACCGATCAGGGGTACGCGGTGTTGCGCTTCGACTTCACCGGACTCGGCGCGAGCGACGGAGAGTTCGCCAATACCAACTTCTCCACGAACACCGACGATCTGCTGGCGGCCACGGCCTGGCTCCGCGAGCACCATCGGGCGCCTCAGCTGCTGATCGGGCATTCGCTCGGTGGTGCCGCGGTGCTGGCGATCGCTGGACGAGTCGCGGAGGTGCGCGCCGTCGTCACGATCGGCGCTCCCGCCGACCCCGAGCACGTTACGAAGTCGTTCGACTGCTCGATCGAGGAGATCGATGCGGTCGGCGAGGCCGACGTCGAGCTGGCCGGTCGCACGTTCCGCATCCGCAAGCAGTTCCTCGACGACGTGCGCAACGCCGTCGTGCTCGACGATTTCTCGTCATCTCGGCGGGCACTGCTGGTGCTGCACTCTCCGACCGACAACACCGTCGGCATCGAGAACGCTGCGATGATCTTCGAGGCGGCCCGTCACCCGAAGAGCTTCATCGCCCTCGACGGGGCCGACCACCTGTTGCTCGATCCGCACGATGCGGCGTATGCGGCCACGGTGATCGCCGCGTTCGGACGGCGCTACGTGCTCGATCAGCGCGAGCTCGCACCGTCGCCGAGATCGTCAGCGCAGGTCGTCGTGGCCGAGACGACACAAGGGCCGTTTCTCAATCACGTGGTGGTCGGGCAGCACCGGATGCTTGCCGACGAGCCGGAGTCGATCGGCGGATTCGACGCCGGCCCGTCGCCGTACGACCTCCTCGGGGCTGCGCTGGGAGCGTGTACGTCGATGACGCTGCGGATGTACGCCGACCGCAAGCGACTCCCACTCGATCGGGTGACCGTCGAGGTCGACCACGGTCGCGTGCACGCCGACGACTGTGTGGAGTGCGCCGTCGACGAGCCACGCTTCTCGGGTCGTACCGGGATGATCGACCGGTTCGCGCGCCGCATCACCGTCGAGGGCGACGAGCTGACAGCCGAGGAACGAGAGCAGCTCGTGCGAATCGCCGACAAATGCCCGGTACACCGAACGCTCGAGGCCTCGAGCGTGATCGCCACCGAACTCGCCGCACCCGAGTAGGGCGTCGCTCGTTTCGATGCTGCAAGTCGCGCTGTTGGCCGCCGGTTGTGCGGCGATGCTCGGACGGCCGTTCGGCCTCCCGCGGTGGGTCGGGCCTGTCGTCGCAGCGTTGCTCGGGTTGGCGACAACGGCGGTCGACCTGGGCGACGCCCGCGATGCGCTCGTCGACTTGGCGCCAGCGCTTGCCTTTCTTGTCTTTGCGGTCCCGCTCGCCGTGGGGCTCGATGAACTGGGCTTCTTCGAGGCGCTCGCTCGGCGCGTCGGTGCCGGTCGCTGGTTGGTCGGGTGGTTGTGGGTATTGGCGACCTTCGTCGTCATCGTGTTCAACCTCGACGCAGCGGTGGTCCTGCTGACACCGCTGTATGCCCGCATCGCGCTTCGTCACGGCCTCTCCCCGGAGATGCTCGTGTTCCAACCGGCGCTGCTCGCCGGGCTGGCGTCGGGGCTGCTGCCGGTGTCGAACCTCACCAACCTGATCGTCGCGACGCAGTTCCATCTCGGGGTCGGGGAGTTCGTTGCCGTGATGGCGCTCCCGACGGCTCTGGCATGCTCGGTCGGCTTCGTGGCCTATCGGTGGACGTATCGTCGGCAGTCGCCCGCGGGGTGTCAGTCGCTGCACGTGTCCGTCGACGAGCCGCGACCGCTGAGCGTTGAGGACCGCACCGCGTTGTGGCGCGGTGTTCCCATCGTGGCGTTCGTGCTCGCAGGGTTCACGCTCGGCGAGGTGGTCGGCATCCCACCGTGGGTCGTCGCTGCGGTTGCCGCAATATGGGCTGCGGCACACGCCCGGCGAGTGCCGGTCGAAACGGTGCCGATCGAAGCGGTCGCGATCGTTGCCGGCCTCGCCGTGTTGGTGGTGGCAGCCGTACCGCACCTGCCGATCAACTGGTTCTTCGAGCGCTCCGGGTTCGTCGGTGGTCTTGTCGTCGGCGCGTTCGGGGTGCTGTCGGCCGATCTGGTGAACAACGTCCCCGCGGTGTTGGCCGGGGCTTCGGCGGTGACGTCGACCGAACAGGTGTGGCCGCTCCTGATCGGCGTCAACATCGGGCCGTTGTTCGTGCTGACCGGTGCGCTGTCCGGCCTGCTCTGGCGCGACACGGCACGGCGGGTCGGCGTCGACGTGAGCGCGGCCCGCTACTCCGCAGTTGGCCTGCGCGTGGGCCTGCCCGCCTTGGTGGTGGCGCTACCGGTCGCCGTGATGCTCGCTGGCTGAAACGGTTAGGCAGCGCTCCACGATCGCTGCGGCGTGCAACCTCGCCGTCGGGAAGTACGCAGCGTCGATGTCGTCGGGCCCGACGAGCAGCTCGATCTCGGTGCATCCCGCGATCACGCCCGTCGCGCCGCGCCCGCGCAACGCATCGATCGCCTCGACCATGCGCCGTCGGCTGGCGTTGTCGATCACGCCGCGCACCAGTTCGTCGTAGATCGTGTGGTGGATCATCGTGCGGTCGGGTTCGTCCGGAATGAGCACCTCGATCCCGTTGCTCGTCAAGCGCGAACTGAGGAAGTCGTGTTCCATCGTGTAGCGCGTTCCGACGAGCCCGACGCATGCAATTCCTACCGACATCACCGCGCCGGCCGTTGCGTCGCCGATGTGTACGAACTCCGCGGCGTCCAGTGCTTGCTCGATGCGGCCCGCAACGCGGTGCATCGTGTTGGTGCAGAGAGCGATGACCTCGGCGCCCGAGCGCTCGAGCTGCCGAGCGTCAGATGCCAGCAGGTCGCCCATCGCGTCCCACTCGCCAGCGGCTTGCAGTGCCTCTATGGCGGCGAAGTCGTAGCTGCGGATGACGAGATCGGCCGAGTGCGTACCACCGAGCTGCTCGCGCACCCCCTGGTTGATCAGGCGCTCGTACTCGATCGAGCTTTCCCAGCTCATCCCGCCGAGCAATCCGATGCGACGCACTAGTCCTCGATCGCTGGTTGTTCCGTGGGGCGACGGCGCACGATGGCCGCGTTGAGTTCAGCCGACATGAGCGTGGCGATCGCCACGAAACCGAGCCAGGTGACGATGCCGAGAACGATCGCGAACGTGCCGTAGGTCTCCCCGGCATTGTCGGAGATCGCCTTGACGATCCTCGTCCCGGAGTGCTGGAGAATCGAATAGGCGATGCCGGCGATGACCGCGCCGGGAGCGACATCGCGCCACGTCGGCGATGCCGACGTCATGAGCCGGTACAGCACTGCGATCACCGCGATGTTGATCGCCACCGCACCGACGGTGAGCAGCACGCGGCCCGAGCCGGGCAGTTCGGCTCGATTGACCAGTGCCGTCAGCGTGATCGACACCACCTGTGCGGCACCGAGTAGCACGATCCCAGCGAGCGCCTTGCCGCGTTGAGCGGGCAGGTTGGAGCGGGCGTCGATGTCGATCTCCCATATGTCGTCGAGCGAACTCTGTAGCCCGACGAATGCCCTCGTGGCCGACCACAGCGCACCGCCGAGACCGATCAGGAGCGCCCAGACGTTGCCGGACAACGAGGTCGGGTCCTCACCGACTTGTTCGTTGAGGACCGGGATCTCGGCCAGCGCGCCGTTGACGATGTCCTGTTGCAGCTGTTCGTTGTTTTGCAGCAGGAAACCGAGAATTGTGGTCGCTGCGAGGAGCGCCGGGAAGATCGACAGAAAGCTCCAGAACGCGAGCACCGACGCGTTACGGCCACTGAGGTGTCGCCTCCAGCCATCGAGCGTCTCGACGGCGACGTCGATCGCCGGCGAGCGCTTCCGAACGGCGACCACGCGATCGCTCGTGGTCCAGCTCATCGTTGCGCCATGACGTGATCTGCGGCCAACGACCAGCCGATCGGATCGCGCCCCGCGTCGGTCAACGCATCGTTGGTGGCGCTGAACGGTCGACTCCCGAAGAACCCGTTGTTGGCCGACAGCGGCGACGGGTGCGGCGACTCGACGATGGCATGTCGATCGGTATCGATCAGCTGGCGCTTCCTGCGCGCCGCCGCACCCCACAGGATGAACACGACCGGCTCGGGTTTGTCGTTGACCGCACCGATCACCTCGTCGGTAAACGCCTCCCATCCCTTGCCCTGATGCGACGCGGCCTGGCCGGCGCGCACCGTGAGGGTGGTGTTCAACAGCAACACCCCGTTGTCAGCCCATCGTTCGAGGTTGCCGTGGCGCGGTATCTCGACACCGAGGTCATCGTGCAGTTCGCGATGGATGTTGCGCAGTGACGGCGGCACGTCGACCCCGACGCGTACCGAGAAGCACAGGCCATGTGCCTGACCCGCACCGTGATACGGATCCTGCCCGAGAATCACGGCCTTGGTGTCGGCGTAAGCCGTGCGGTGGAGCGCAGCAAATACCTCGGGGTGCGGCGGGTAGACCGTGGCCCGCTGCCGTTCGGCGCGCACGAAGTCCTGCAGCGTGGCCCAATACGGCTTGTCGAACTCGGCGCGCAGCAGCGGGTTCCAATCGGTCGTGGGCATGGCGCTCTTTGCCTACCATCTTCAGCGTGTTCGATCACCTTCGCCGGGCAGGTGTAGCCACGTTACCGACGCCGCTCGAACGCGGCCCGTTGCTGCCGTCGGGCGACGGCGGGGCGGTACGTCTGTGGTGCAAGCGCGACGATCTCACCGGGCTCGGCGGTGGTGGCAACAAAGCGCGCAAGCTGGACTTTCTTGTCGCCGACGCCGTCGCCGAGGGCGCAGACACCTTGGTCACGGTCGGTGCAGCGCAGTCCAATCACTGTCGGATGACCGCGGCCGCAGGCGCGCGCGCCGGCATCGAGGTCCACCTCGTGCTGTCCGGCGACGAACCGGACCGCGCGACGGGCAACCAGTTGTTGTCACGGTTATTCGGTGCGCAGTTGCACTTCACCGGTGTGGATCCGCGACACTGGGGCGAGCTGGAGATCGCGCGCGAGCAGGTGGTCGACGAACTCGAGCACGACGACCGACAGCCGTACGGCATCCAAGTCGGGGGCAGTTCACCGCTCGGTGCGGTGGCGTATGCCGAGGCGTACATCGAGCTGCTCGATCAGTGCGCGGCGCACGATGTCAACCTCGACTACATCGTCACCACGTCGTCGAGTGGCGGTACACATGCGGGGCTCGTCGCCGGTCGGGCGATCGCTCGCGCCGCGGGTCGAGCGACACCTCGGGTGATCGGTATCGGCGTCGCCGAGGGTGTGGTCGCCGGCCTGCCCGATATCGGTGAGCTCGCACGGCAGGCCCTCGACGTGCTCGGTGCGACAGAGGTCGAGGTCACCCCCGACGATGTGGTCGTCGATGGGCGCTGGCTCGGCGACGGCTATGCGATCCCCACCGAATCGGGGGATCGGGCGATCCAGTGGGCCGCCGCGCACGGCGGCTGGTTGCTCGACCGGACGTACTCGGGCAAGGGTCTCGGAGCGGTCCTCGCAATGGCAGCTGACGGCGAGTTCGGTCGCGGTACCGACGACACAGCCGGCGAGGCCGACGAGATCAATGTTGCCTTCATCCATACGGGCGGCTGGCCCGCGCTCTTTGCGCCTGGCGGCGTCCCGGACGACGCGCAGGTAGCGTCGGCGTCATGAGCGATCAGATCCTCGACGTCGATCTCCTCGCGTTCGAGGGAGGGACTGGCGGCCAACGGCGCGCCGTGGTCGACGGTGTACGGCGCAGTCTCCAGACCGGGTTCGTCTACACGAGCCACGACCTGTCCGACGACCTCCTCGACACCGCCTACGGGAAGCTGCGCGAGTTCTTCGAACTGGCGCCGGAAGCGAAACAGCAGTTCGCCGCGCCGGGCGCCAACGGACAAACCGGCTACACGGGGCTGCTGGTCGAGACCGCTGCATCGAGTGGCACGCCCGACTGGAAAGAGATGCTCAACTGGTCGACCCCGATCGCTCCCGGCCACCCGCTGAAGCGCAAGTTCTCGAACGCGTACCCCGATCAGGTCATCCCCGAAGACGTGGTTCCGGGCATCACCGACGTGTTGTACCGATTCCACGACACGATCGCCGATCTGCAACGCCGCTTTCTCCGGGTGATTGCCGAAGGCATCGGATGCCACGAAACGTTCTTCGACGACATGGTCGCCGATGGGCCGACGCTGACCCGGGCGATCCGCTATCCGCCGATGGAGGGTGCCCCGGACGACGCGCCCGATGGCAGCGCCGACCCGTATGTGTGGGCTGCTGCTCATGGCGACATCAACCTGATCACTGCACTGCCACGGGCCACTGCGCCTGGGCTGCAGGTGGCCATTGGCGACGCTGTTACCGACGGTCCCGATGGCGAGTGGATCGACGCCACGCCGCCCGACGACGCGGTGATCATCAACACCGGGATCATGTTGGAACGCCTGACCAACGGCATCATCCCGGTCGGTTGGCACCGCGTAGTGTCGGCACCTGGGTTCGAAGGCGAGCGGTACAGCGTGGTGCAGTTCTGTCATCCACGGCCGTGGACGATCCTGGCCCCGGTGGCGTCGTGTACCACCCCTGAGCGGCCCCAGCGCTTTGCTGCGATCAGCGCCGAAGATGCGCTCGACGAGGTGCTCTACGAGATCAACCTCGTCGAAGATGCTCGCCGCGTTGACGACTGACCCGTTCTGTTTGCCAGTTCGTGCGTTTTGTGCACGGAATCCCCGGTTTTTCGGTTAGCGGAACACGGGGGTGAAGCCGGTCGGTCCGACGTTGCGCTCGGCGAGGTCCAGCCAGACCGTGGTTGGCAGGTCGATGTCTTCGTCCCAGCCATCGATCGGTGCGGTCCAGCCGGCGGCGCCCGGTCCGAACGCTTCGGCGGGGGTGTAGCTGCAGGCTTCGGTCGGATACGTCATCGCCGCCCAGCCGCTCGCCGTTACCTGGCCGGTCGATGTGATGATCCACTCCGAATCGATTGTGGGATCGGTGTCGGTCGTCTCGATCACGATCGGCTCGTGTCCTTCGCCGTTGGGCGGCACGGACCAGGCGCCGATGTCGACTGCGCACGCCTGCCGGAAGCCCGCATCGATGAGCGGTCCGTAGGCGTCGAGTGGTGTCCCGTCGAGTTCGTCGATCGTCAGCTTGATGTGCGGCGCGATCGTTGCATCGTCGAGTCGGATGGTGGCGTCGGTCGGGACGTCGCCGCTCACCCCGGGCGGGAGCGGATCGCTGTCGCCCATGAACCCCAGTACCTGACCGGCGCGCACCGTGGTGCCGACAGTGGCCAACGCCGATCGCCGGAGGTGGGCCGGCGCCGCGCCGTCGTCGGTCCCGGGCGAGTCGTCGTTGAATCCGCTGATCGTGTAGCTGCGCCCGTCGATCGCTGTCACGGTGACGCTCACCGGCGCGCCGCGCACGTCGTGCACGTCGGTGACGACGCCGTCGACTACCGACAGCACCGGTTGCAGCTTGACGCCGAACACGATCCCTGGTGGCTGGGCACTGCAGAGGCCGGCCGGGGCCGACATGGATGTGGCATCGATATCGGTGTCGGTGTGACTGTCGCAATCCGGCGCGGCAATCCGTGACGGCCCGAGCACCGGAAAGGCGATCGACACGCGGTTGTGGACACCCGGCGCAACTCCGGGAGGGAGGCCGGCGCGCGACAGTGCGTCGGTTGCTGACAACACCGGGTCGATCGGCAATCCAGACAGGAACGAGAAGACGCCGAGCCAGCGGGTTTGGTACTCGCGCACCGTCAATACGTTGCCCGCTTCCGGTTTGGGGATTCGATCCATCCACGTGACGTCACGCGATGCCAACGGGAAGTACCACATGACCGGGATCATCGACACGTCGTTGTCCCACTGTTCGAGGAATCGCTGCACGTCTTCGACTGCTCGCTGGTCTTGCACGTGAGGAGGCGCCAGGTAGGCGTGGGCGTAGCCCGCGTACCCGTTCCAGGTCGAGCCGATGTATTGGTACGCGCCGGACGCGTTGCCCTTGTTCGGTGGCAGCGTGTACGTGCTGCGCGACTCGAGGTAGCGGATCGTGGCCAGGATGTGCTCGAGCTGCTCGGGGATCACCTGCACGTTCACGGGCGCGGGTGCCACCGTGGTCGGTGCAGGGGGCAGCGTCGTGGGTACCGGGGACGGGGCCGTGGCGGGCGGCGGGTCACCAGGCAGCGGATCGACTGTTGGTGCTTGGCTCGTCGTCGTGATCGTCGACGCGGTCGTGGTTGGGGTGGAAGTCGTGGTTGTGGTGCTGGTGGTCGTTGTGGTCGACGACGCTTGTGTCGGCGGGGCTTCTGTGGTCGTGGTTGTGGTGGAGTCGGTCTGGTCGGCGCCCGCCCCATCGCCTGCTCCATCGCCGGCGACACGCTTGTCGTCCGCGGGTACCGCTGCGCTCGTCGCCAGCGCCGCGACGAGGAGGGCGACGGGGAGGAGTCGACGGTGCGATGTCGGCATGAGGTGGGTCGTTGTGGGCGGCGATGGTGACGTTCTGTGTGCTGTCCGAGGGCGTGGCGAAGCGCCCGTCGCGCTGTGCTCCGCCATTCCAATCTGCACGGTAGCTGGCCAGCTCAATCGGCACGGTAGCTGCCCAGCTCAAGTGTGTTCTGGCGCGCTACCGTCCCCGTCGCTTGGACACTACGACCGCGACAGACGATCCAGAGGTTGTGGATCGGCCAAACAGTGTGGATCGGCCCAACGCCGCAGCCACTGAGCGAGCCGCGGATCACGGCGATCCGCCGGCGCCATCACCAGGCTCGGTCGATGCGGTGCTGGCCGTCGATGTCGACGGGGCGCGTTTCAGCGCCGGGCTGGTCACCGCCCGAGGAGAGCTCATCGATCGGGCGCGCGTCGATGTCGACCCCGACGCCGGGCCGGAGTCGCACTACACCGGTGTCGCCGCAGTGTCCTCGGAGATGTTGGAGGCCGCCGAGCGTCGGGGCGGTACGCGTGTCGTCGCGGTCGGTGTCGGCGTCGACGGACCGCTCGACGATCTCGACGCAGTCAGCCCGGCGAGCCTGCCGGCTTGGCGTGACTTTCCGCTGCGTCGGCGGCTGGTCGAGTTGACCGGTCTCGCCGTTTTCGGCGACGTCGATGCCAAGGTGCTCGCGCTGGCGGAGGGCTGGCAGGGCGCAGCACAGGGGCATACGAACTTCTGCGCCATCACCGTCGGGACCACGGTCGGGAGCGGCATCGTGCTCGACGACGACCTGCTCGACGGCGGCGCCGGCGCAGGCAACATCGGCCACGTCACGGTTGTGCCGGGTGGTCGCCGGTGTCGCTGCGGAGCGCAGGGCTGCCTCGACGCCGAAGCCAGCGGATTGGCGATCGAGGCGATCACCGGTCGCCCGCCATCGGAACCGACCTACGAGATCATGCAACGTACCGGGCGTCTGGTCGGTCGAGCCGCAGCGAGCGTGTGCAACGCGCTCGACCTCAGCCTGGTGGTCGTCGGGGGGTCGGTGGCCGCCGGTTTCGCAGCCACCTTCTTCCACGCTGCTCAGACCGAACTCGACGAGCGGGCCACCCAGCCGTACAGCAGCGGCGCTCGGATCACGCCCTCACGCCTCGGCGAGACCGGACCGTTGGTGGGCGCCGGTGCGATCGGGTGGCGCGGCGCTCGACGGGCGCTGCGCAAGCGCTCGCCGGCCGGTCAGCCGCCCAGCATGCGGTAGGCGCGTTCCGCGGGGCCTCTGCCGAAGTGGCGCTCCCACACCGCCGCAGCGGCGATCGACACGATCCAGAAGCACACGGCGAAGGCCAACGCGACGTCGAGGCCTGCGGGCTCGATCCATCCCAGCCAATCGACGCAGATGTAGTAGACGAGAATGTGCAGCAGGTAGAGTGACAGGCTCATCTGCCCGGCGATGCGCAACGGCTCGGTCGCCCGCGCCAAGTGTTCGGCGCACCAGTCGAGGAGCGCGTACGCCACGAGGGCGGTGCCGAGAGCACTGGCGACATACATCCCGCCGCGGTCGAGCGGGTCGGTCGACAGGGCCACGGTCGACCATTGCGTCGCCGCGGTGTTGGACGCGACGGTGGCCACAGCGAACAGCGTCGTGCCCGCAACGAGGGCGATCGGCCGCCACCGCACGGTGTACAGGACCCGGCCAAGCACCATGCCGGCGCAAAAGAATGCCAGCCACGGCAACAGCGGGTGTGTCCCGTTGACCCACAACCCGAACACGAAGTCTTGTGGGGACCCGTCGGGCGGACTCGTCAGCCAGGCGGTGCTGTCACCGTTCTGCACGCGATCGAAGCGCCACAGACGCAACGCCCAGCCGAGCGCCGCCGCCAGCGCGCCGGTGACGATCAGCCAACGGGTCTGCCAGGTGAACATGACCGCGGCGAGCACGAACATGCCGCCGTAGAAGGGGATGATCGTGCCTGGCCAGGCCTGATCCAACGCCACGCCACACGCGTAGAGAACGACACCGCGCCGGACCAGGCGCCAGCGCATCGGCGTGCGTCCCGCGTCGTCCGCTCGCTGGGTCATCAACGTGACGCCGACACCGGCGACGAGCACGAAGGTCGCCGCGAACCGCGTCGACAACGGACCGGTCCACGGGTTGAACAGGTCAGCGGCCCAGCCGGTGCCGGTGTCACCGTCGCCATCGAGGATCAAATAGCCGTGGTAGTTCATCACGACCACACCGATCAACGCGACGCCGCGTACGACGTCTGGCCCCGGGAGGCGGCGACCGATGGCGACGCTCGGCGGGCTGGTCACCGTGTCGACGGTCATGTCACAACCAAACGAACTCGTCGACGGCCGTCATCGTGAGCGGACGTTGGAGGTCGACGACATCGCCAATCGCCGGGAGCGGCTGGCCATCGGGGACGAACACCATCGAGGAGTGCATATGTGGCGCCTCGACGAGCGTCAACCGATGACGGGCGAAGTGGAATGGACTTTGACCGTCTGCCAGCGCGGTGACGCCGTTGGCGCTCCCGGCGCCGACGATGACCACGGTGCCGTCGCCGGGAGCAGCGCCAAGGCGATACCCGACCGGCTGGTCTTGCTCGACGCGCTGGTGGGCGAGTACGTCGGCGTGCAGCTGCAACGTCGACTTGTCGCCGTGCCATAGCGCAGTCCCCAGCCGTAGCCGGTACTGGCGGTCGGCGGGGAGTTGCCGGTATGTCTCCGGGCTGACGTGGCTGACCCATGCCGGCAGTGCCGTGTCGACACCGTCGAGCGCGGCGACGATGTCGGCGCGCGTGTCGCCATGTCCCTCGAGCGGTGGGTGGACACTGACGCCGACGACGTCGAGTCCGGCGTCGCGGGCGACGTCGATCAAGGCGGCGTCGCCGCCGTAGCGACGCATCGACGAGCGCAGCTTGACCACGACCGGGCCCGGCCAGCCGTCGAGCGCGGCGATGTGCTCGGGTGCGCCGACCGTGAGCGTCGTAGTGGCCGTGTTGGTGATGGCCGTGTTGTTGATGGCCGTGTTGTTGTTGATGGTGGTGTTGTTGTTGATGGTGTTGTTGTTGATGGTGGTGTTGTTGATGGTGGTGTTGTTGATGGTGGTGTTGTCGATGGTGGTGTCGGTCGGCGCGGTCAGCGTGGGCGTCAGGACAACAGCGGCGGTGTTCTTGGGCACACTGGACAGCTCATGAACGGTGCCGACCGCGATCGTGTCGGCGAAGTCGGCGGCGAAGGTGGCCAACCAGTCCCGGCCGAATCCGTAGCCGTTGCCCTTCACGACGGGAACCAATCCGTCGACCTCGCTCGCCAGACGGGCGACGTGGCTGCGCCACAGCGCGGTCCGCACGGTCAGCCGAATGGTCACGAGCGCAACGTAGCGGCGCTCGATCGAGGAGATGAGCCGCGCCCGGGGAATGCCTGTAGCCGTGGGAGCAGCGGCTGCGGCGTGCGATGAGCCAGCGCGCCGCGCCACAGGCCCCACCCGTAGGCAACGTCGCGGGCGACGTTGCGGCGATGCGGTCGCGCCATCAGCGTTGCCAGCGCGAGCCACCGTCCGCGCCGAGACACCAACGCGGCCAGTGCGACGATCGGCCACCATGCGCGCCAGGCGGCATCGGCCAGGTTGCGGGTCGCTGTGACGTGTCCGCGCAGCGCCAGGGAAATCGCCGCCCGTGCAGGCAACTGCGGCAACCGAGGCGCGAGCGCCACCGAACTCGCTGTGGCGACGACGATGGCGGCGATTGGCTGGCCGGCGATGGCGAGCGCACCGGTCGCTGCGCTCCACACGTTGGTGCGGGCGGGCACCAGCGCGCCCGGGTGACGAAGCGCGAGCGGCGCCCCCGAAGATCCATACGCGGCCTCTTGGCTCAGCGTCTGGCGGGCGCTCGGCCGGGGTCGATGCCACACCGCCGACGCAGGCTCGTAGCGGCAACGCCAGCCCGCCTCGTCGAGGCGCCACAACAGGTCGACGTCTTCGCCGACACGCAGCGAGTCGTCGAATCCGCCAACAGCGTCGAACGCCGCGCAGCGCACGACGATCGCCGCCGCGGGCACGTAGCTGACGCGCGTCCCGGATCGGATGCGCGCCGGTTCCGTGCCGAGGTCGAGCGGCGAACCGGGCTCGCCGCATACCCGGGGAGCGACCGCTCCGACGGTGGGATCGGCGAAGTGGGCCAGCAGCGGCTCGATCCACTCGTGCGGCGCGGTGACGTCGGCGTCGAGAAAGGCGATGAACGGCGTCGTCACCAGCGTTCGGCCGGCGTTGCGCGCAGCGGCCGGACCCTGGTTGCTCGGCAATCGCAGGCGAGCTCCCGCGAGCGGGGTCGACGAGCCGTCGTCGACCGTGATCCGGTCGTCGGTGTGGACGCGGCCGCCGAGCTGGGGCGTCACCACCGTGACCTCGCTGCGAGACGGTCCGACACCGGCTGCGGTGATCGGGTGGATGGCCCCAGCGTCGAGCAGACGGTCGACGAGACGTCGCCGGGAAGCAGAGAGGGCGATTGGCGCGCTGCGTTCCAGGGCATCGAGTGTGGGTTGCGCCGCCGAGGTGGTGACAAACACCGCCAGCGGAGACCCGGCGACCACGGTGCGGCCGAACCGTTGCCACGTCGCGTCGACCGCGTAACGCCGCGCCGAGTCGGCGGTCTCGGCGTTGCTCATTGCGAATCGAGCGTGACCGGTCGCCAGCGCTCGACGTGCAGCAGAAGATCATCGACGAACGCCGCGATGAACTGATCGCCCTCGCCGCCGCTCGCCCCAGCCGGGTCGCCCAGGACCCCGCTCGGACTGACCGCCGCAACACCTCGTGCCCGCAGTTCGTCGATCGTCGCGTTGGCGCCGGCGGCGGCGTGTTCCAGGCGCACCAGACCGGGGTCGATCGCCAGCATCAACGAGGTCTCGATCCGTCCGGCGTGAAGGTCCGCGGGTCCGCCATCGGCGCGTTGCGGCCAGCGCGGCGACCACACCGTGGCGTCGCGGCCCTCGCTCGTGACCACATCGATCGCTGTCGTTAGTGCCTCGTGGTTGCCGCCATGGGCGTTGACGAACACGACTCCGGCCGCCCAGTCGGCACTACGGCACAGCTCGACGGCGATGGTCGTGAGTGCCGCAGTGCCGATCGACATTGTGCCGGCGAATCCAGCGTGTTCGCCCGATGCGCCGACGGCGATCGTCGGGCCGAGCGCGAGTCCATCGGTGCGATGGAGCGCTCGTGCCGCGAGTTCTTGGGCGATCAGGGTGTCGGTGTTGAGTGGAAGGTGCGGCCCGTGTTGTTCGATCGAGCCGGTCGGGATCAGGATCACCGGCCGTCGCGTGCCGTCGTCGGTCTGTCCGCGGGCCTGCTCGACCTCGGTCCATGTCGCCTCTCCGAGCCGCATGTTCAGCTGCTCGGTGCCGGCTCCGACGGCTCCGACGGTTCGGCGGTTGCCTTGCGCCGTTCGCGTACCCAGCGAACCACCTCGACCAGCCCGGTGATCGTCAGCGCAGTGACGAACGCCAGCAAGAACGCCAGTGTGTGGTTGTCCTCGAACGCCTGCCCGAACAGGAAGCCGAGGCCGGCGGCATAGGTCGCCCAGATCGTGCCGGCGACGGCCACCCAGCCGGCAAACCAGGCGCGCGGTTGGTGGGTGATTCCAGAAGAAATGGTCAACACGGTGCGGCCGCCCGGGATGAACCGAGCCGTGATCAGCAGCATCCCACCGCGTTTCTTGATCTGTCGACCGGCCGCATCGAGCCGATCGAGGCGCGCCGGTTTTCGTGCCGCCCATCGTCGCACGGGGCCCTCGAAGCGACGGCCGATCAGGTAGGCCAGGTTGTCGCCGAGAAACGCGCCCAGGGCACCAGCGAAGATCACCAGGATCAGCTGCTGGTTGCCGGTGCCGGCGGCCACGCCGCCGATGATCACGGTTGTCTCGCCCGGTACGATGGGAAAGACCGAGTCGAGAAACGCGACGGTGAAAATGACCAGCAGGAACCACCAGTTGGACGAAACGCTTTCGATCCAGTCGGTGACGTCGCTGATGATGCTGGCGACCATGCTCCCCCGACGCTACCCCTCGAAACGGGCCGCCACAGGCGTCCGCTGGTGTGTCTGTTGGCAGGTCGCTGACGACTCGGTGTGGGCGATGAGCTTGCCGACGAGCGAGTCGGGCAGCGGTCGATCTATCGGCAACTAGCGCTTCCACGGTCGAACCGGTCGCACGTTCGTGGTCGGCAGCGTCGACGAGTTCAGCGCGCTGCAGAGGTCGGGGTCCACGACCTTTGGTCTCGTTGCCGTGCTCTACCCGACTGACTCTCCGACGCTTGCAGCCGCCTCGACCACCGACGGAGCGACCAACTGATATCCGCGCTCAGGATCACTGATTCGTCGCGCCGGCCGACACACCTGCAGCGCCGCGCTCAACCCCTACGACCGGCTCCGGACCTCCTCGCCAACGGCTCACTCACGAATCAAGACTGGTGCTGAACCCGCGCACGACGGTCAACTCTGCCGACGGACTCACACCCGGTCGCGCGATACGTCCCACGTCGGGACACCCGGTATGGGTCAGGCCTGGTAGTGGTAGAAGAACCACACCGATGCGGGATCTCTGTTGGGTTTGTCCCAGTCGGGCAGCTTCAGGACCCATCGGGGATCGGACTCTGCGTTCCACACGCCGGTGGGTGCAGCCGCGTACGACCCGCCGCCGGCGCCACCGTAGGCCCGGGCGCCGCCGCCTCCGCCGCCGTAGCCGCCGCCACCACCGGCTGACTCGTGGGTGTTCCATCCGCCACCGGCGCCTCCGGTGTAACCGGTCGGAGGTGCCGGATGGCTGCTGTCGGCGACGACGGCGTTGCCGTCGGCGTCGCGCCATGGCTGGATCCAACCGTTGCTGGAGCCGCCCTGACCGCCGATCCCGTCCTTACCATCACGCGGGCGACCAGGACCACCGCCTGCGTCTTGACTCCCACCGATTCCGGCATTGCCTGGTTTCGGCTGCTCCCCAAAGTGCGGATAAGCCCCGCAGCTATCGCCTTTATTCGAGTTGCCGCCGCTGGCGTGGGCGGGGCTGGTACCGGGGCCGCTTGCGCCGGAGTTCTCTCTCTCCGCGTCGACGAATCCGCCCGGACCACCGTTCCCTCCGCCGCAGGTATCGTCGAGCTGGGGGTTCAGTCTTCTGCCTTCTGCGCCGCCGCCGCCGGCGATAACGATGACGTCGTCGATGGAGCTGTCCTCGATCGGCGTGGTCGTCACGACCGTTGCCGAACCGCCCGCATAGCGGTCGGCAACTTCAGCTTTTTCCACGAATGTCATGTACACGTAGAGGTCATCGGATTCGTCCCAGTGGATGAGCGTCTGTGCCCGGCCACCTCCGCCGCCCTTACTCGATTTCCATGCTCCGGGTTGACCGGCGGCATGCACGTACAGCGGACCGCTGCGGCTATACGGGAGCTCGACCACTCCCGATGCCGTCACTTCGCACCCCATGTATGGGCCGCCCGCGACCCCTAAGTAGTACGTGCAGCTCGGCGTGACTGGCGGCAACGTCGATGCTGTGGACTCCGCGCTCACCGGGTGTGACTCGGTGCCGACCGTGTTTGCAGCAACCGATGTGCCGGCCGCCAACGCAGTCGCCAGTCCAACAGCTGTGACGGGTGACATCCGGCGGTGAACATCGCGTCGATTCGGCGGGGGCGACGATCGAGACATCAATACTCCTTGGCCTCACACGGCCAAACGGGGAATAGCTCGCGTCGATTAGAGTCGGCGCAACCTTCGAGGAACCTGAACGCGGCCCGAAGTCTCCGTGGTCGGGGTGTTGGTAACGAACGTGTCACGAGGTGCGGCACTGCGAGCGTGCCACCCCTTGAACTGGTGTTTCGCGCTCTTGTACAGGGCCACTCGTTGCGGAAGCTGCGATACGCGGCCCCGGCTTGCTCACCAATCAAGGCTGTGCCGGGTATCGGTCGCCCGACAGGCGTTCGACCTGTTATCAGGCACCGATGCGTTCGCTCACCTGCTCACGTTCTGCATCTCAGAAGCTGGTCCATCCCCGGAGTGCGAGTGACCTCTTGCAGGCACAACACGTCGGCCATGCACCGCGGAACCCACCTCTCAAGAGCGTCGAACACGGCACCTCCCCACGGCGTGGGCTCTATTGCCCGACCCGACAATCCGCGCCGACCATCGAGGTCGTGTGCGGGCTGCCTTCCTCCCGTTGATACGGGTGGGTCGAGCGCGATCAACCGTCACCCACGTGGAGTGTGGTCGTAGAACACACGGAGGGCGCGGCTGAGAACTGCGCCCGGGACGGTGGCGTGAAACTCGTCGGAGATCTCAGCGCTGACAAGTGCGAGCGTCGGGTCGTCTCGCGAGGTGAGCTGGTGCACGAACCGGTGCATGTCGGCGACCATGTCAAGGTGCGCCGCCGGCGGTTTGGCAGGGTGCCCGAGTGGAAGGTTCCGACCCTCGATGCGGCGACCAGAGTCGGTCTCTAGCGACCCGATCCCGAAGTACACCTGCGAGCGCAGACCATCGCGTTCGACGGAATCACCTTCGATGTCGAAGATGACTTCGTTGTCCCACCACAGCGACGGACTGCTCACGATGTAGCGATCGAAGCTGGTCGGTGCGGTGAGCAGGGCGTACGTTCCCAACAGCCCACCGAGCGAGTGTCCGAAGTACGTCGTGGCGCCGGTCAGACCCGGAAATCTCTCGGACAGCCACGATCGCAACTCGGTCGAACAGAATTCGATGAACGCGTCGGCGCCGCCCGAAGGGACGCCTTGTGGACTCGTTGTGGGTGTCAGGTCGCGGGTTCTGACGTCGATGGTGTCGATGACGGTGTCGGCGTCGGTGTACCCCACCCCGAGGACCAGGAGAGACGGAACGAGCGCCGGAATCTGCATCAATCGGACCGTGTCAACCGTCAGCCCAAAGAGCCCGTTCGCATCGGTCACCAGCAGAACGTCGCGTGGTTCGGGGCCGCAGTGGCCGATGAAGATCCGAAACCTGTCGTTGACCGACTCGGACCACAGGTCATGGACCTCGGTGCCTCCCAATGCCTGCGCCATCTGTCCAGTCTTTCGCACCATCACCACCCGCTCCGACACCACGGAGAAGCGACTGCGACACGCGCTCCCAACGCACCCGCATCACCCGCGCCGACGTCCCCGCTCAACCGACCCAAAGAGCCTGAGAGCAGCTTGAACGATCTGCTCCCGTTGTGCCGAGCGCTGGCTCGAATCGTCCCTCGGTTCAGCCGGGTTCAATCGGTGGATGTCAACGACGCCGGAACCACACCGCCGAGTCGGCGGGGATCGCCGCTGCGCCGGGTGCGTGCGTGCCCGACCACAACACTGCTGTCGCCCCATCTTCCACGATCATCCCGGCATCGATCGCCGCTGGCGACACGTTGAGGATCACGGTGTAGCGGCCACGCTGGAATCCGATCGCGCCGTTGCCGAGGTCGAGCATCTCGATGTCGTACGGCTCGTTGCGCAGCACTCGGCGGGCCGCGGCCATCGCGCGGTAGAGGTGCAACGTCGAGCCGGAATGGGCCTCAGCTGTCGACACGGCATGTTCGCCCCAATCGGCCGGTTGGGGGAGCCACGGGGGAGCGGTCGTTGCGTCAGGCGAGAAACCGAAGTTGGCGCCGGCCGAGGAGTGCCAGGGCATGGGCACTCGGCAGCCGTCGCGGCCGAGGGTCTCACCACCCGTCCGCTCGACGACCGGGTCTTGTCGTGCCTCGAGCGGAATGTCGAGCACTTCGGGAAGGCCGAGCTCTTCGCCTTGGTACAGGTACAGGCTTCCCGGCAGGGCGCCGGTGAACACGATCGCCGCACGTGCGCGCCTGGTTCCCAGCGCGTCCTCACCGGGGTCGGACGACAGCATCAGATTGAGATCGGTCCACGTGTCGGGATCGGTCGCCGCAGAGCGGCCCAGTCGGGTGACGATGCGCTGCGTGTCGTGGTTGTTGAGCGTCCAGGCGGGCGGCGAACCCGACATCGAATAGGCCAGGAGGGGATCGTCGACCGATCGACGAACCGACTGTTGATCCCAGGGCGACAACATCACGTCGAAGGCGAACGCCTGGTGGAACTGGTCGGGCTCGGTGAACTCGGCCATCAACTCGGGTTGCCGAACCAGGTACGCCTCGGCGACCATCATCAACTCACGTCCGTGACGCTCGGCGTACCGATCGATCGTGTCCCGCCACGCTCGCCAGACGTCGTGACCCTCTGGTCGAAAGATCGTGAACTCGTTGGTCCATGGGATCTGCAGCGGGTCGAGGTCAGGCGGGTCGACCACCTGGTCGGGGAGATCGGGGTGCTTGCCGACCGGTTGGATCGCGTCGACCCGGAACCCGTCGACGCCGCGGTCGAACCAGAAGGTGAGCACCTCGGCGAACATCTCGGCGACGTCGGGATTCGTGTGGTTGAAGTCCGGTTGATACGGGCTGAAGGTGCCGAGGTACCACTGCGGGTCATCGTCGGGCGCTCCCGCCTCGTTGGCCTGTGTCCAGGCCGAACCACCGAACCCGGCCAGCCAGTTGTTCGGTGGCCTATCGGCGCCCGCTGCGCCCGGACGGCCATCGCGGAACCAGAATCGATCGCGCTCTGGGCTCCCCGGCGGGGCCGCCAACGCGGCCTTGAACCACGGGTGTTGGTCGCTGCAGTGGTTGGGCACGATGTCCATCAGCACCCGCAATGAACGCTGGTGCGCACCGGCGACCAGCGCATCGAACACCTCGAGCGTGCCGTACTCGGGATCGATTGCGAAGTAGTCGCTGACGTCGTAGCCGTGGTCGCGCTGCGGCGACGGGTAACACGGGTTGAGCCAGATGCCGTCGACACCGAGCTCGGCGATGTAGTCGAGGTGCTGGCGGATCCCGTCGAGGTCGCCGACGCCGTCGCCGGTCGAGTCGGCGAACGATCGCACGTACACCTGATAGATGAGCGCGTCGTGCCACCAGGTGCGACCGGTCGGAGTGTCGGCCATCGTCACTCGACGGTGATCTTCACGCGCTCGTGGAAGGCCTCGGCCGACGAGGCGATCACGAGGTCATACTCGCCCGGATCGACCACCCAACCGTGCGAGCGGGTGTCCCAGCGGGCAAACGCATCGGTGGAGAAAACGAGCTCGATTGTGGTCGACGTGTCCGCTGCCAACACTCGCTTGGCGAATGCCTTGAGTTCCTTGGGGGGTCGCACGGCGCTCGGTTCGATCGGTGCTACGTAGCCCTGCACAACGACGGTCGTCTCGCGGTCGCCCGCTGTGATCGGCACGGTCACCACGATCGGGCTCGTCGCCAGCGCGGCGCGCCTCACTACGCTTGCCGACGCATTCACCGAGCCCCACGACGCGGTGCCGTAGCTCAGACCATGGCCGAACGGGAATCGTGTCGGTATCTCGCGTGCCTCGTAGCCGCGGTAGCCCATGAAGAGGCCCTCGCCGTACCGCTGCGTGGAGCCGCCACAGGCGTCGTGGTCGGGCTGATGATGGAGGTAGGCGGGATGATCGGCCAGTCGCCGGGGGATCGTGATCGGCAGTCTGCCGCCTGGATCGGCGTCTCCGAACAGCACATCGACGAGCGCTTCGGCCTGCTCCTGACCGGCGAAGAACGAGGTGAGGACCGCAGGCGCGCCGCCGTCACCGGCCCAGTCCATCGTGACCGGGGAGCCCGTGTTGACGATGACGGCGGTATTCGGGTTGGCCGCGGCGACGCGCTCGACGAGCTCGTCTTGGCGACCCGGCAGATCCATCGTGGTGCGGTCGAAGCCTTCGGTCTCCCACTCGTCGTTCGTGCCGACCATCACGATCGCGGCGTCGGCGTCGGCGGCTGCGGCCACCGCTCGGTCGAGCAGCGCGTCGTAGTCCTCGTGGGGTCGGAATCCGACGCGGAACGCTGCGAACCCGTTCTCGGCCGAGGTGGCCCAATCGACTTCGACGTCGACCGGCTCGCCGGCACGCATCTCGATTTCGGCGGTGACCTCGATGCTGCCGTACCCGAAGAACTCGGTGCTGCGCGGCAGCTCGCCGTTCGGGTCATCGGCGATCGTCACGCCGCCCACGCGGGCGACGACGGGGCCCGTCGACACGACCCCGACGGTGTGCGTGCCGTCGATATCTGGAACGAACCGTCCGCGAACGCGAGCGGAAAAGGCGCGCGGGTCGACCCCGTCGGGCACCGATCCGAAGAATCGCACCAGCGACGTCGGTGCGGGCTGGGTGAGTTCGGTCGGTCCGGTCCAGTCGGTGCCGTTGACGTACTCGATCTCCATGCCGGTCTGCCGATCGCCGACGCTCGGGACGCCGACCGGTGGGAGCAGTTGGCTCCCGCGGGCCAGGGGGGTGAGGCGGTCGATGCGTACACCGGGCTCGTAGACGACGGCGACATCGGTGTCGGTGCCTGGTCCGATCCGCTCCTCGAGTGCCGTGCACAGCGTTCGATGGCCGAGGGGCACGAGGCTGGCCGAACCTCCTCCCATCGAACGATCGATGGCGGCATTCGGCCCGACGACGGCAACCCGTTTCATCGCCTGGACGTCGAACGGAAGCACGCGACTGCCGTCGCGCTCGTCGTTGCGCAACAAGATGGTGCCGGCGATCGCCGCACGCCTAGTCAGCGCTCGCTCGGCGGGATCGTCGACGCTCACCTCCTCCGCGTCCGCCGCCCGCTCGTCTGCGTGCACCCGGTTGGCGAGCACCAGCAGATCGCGAACCAGCTCGTCGACCCGCGATTCGTCGATCTCGCCAGCGCCGACGGCGTCTTCCAGAAACCGTCCATACACCCGTACCGGCGCCGGCATCTCGAGGTTCAGTCCGGCCTGTGCTGACAACACGGTTTCGTGCGCGCCGAACCAATCGGAGACGACGAATCCGTCGAAGCCCCACTCGTCGCGCAAGACGCCGGTGAGTAGGTCTCGATTGCTGGCGCAGAAGGTGCCACCCAGCCGGTTGTAGGCGCTCATGATGCCCCACGCTCCGGCATCTCGAACCACTCGCTCGAAGGGGCGCAGGTACAGCTCGCGCTGAGTCCGTTCGTCCATTTGGACATCGACGCGCATCCGGTCGATCTCGGTGTCGTTGCCGACGAAATGTTTGACGGTCACGCCGACCTGTTGGCTCTGGACGCCGCGCACGTACGAGGTCGCCAGCTGTGCGGTGAGCTCTGGATCCTCGCTGTAGCACTCGAACGTGCGACCGCCGAGCGGTGTGCGGTGGAGGTTGATCGTGGGGGCGAGCAACACGTGCGCTGCCTTCCGGCGCGCTTCGGTGCCGAGCAGTTCGCCGATCTGCCCGGCCAAGTCGGGGTCCCACGTCGAGCCGAGCGTGATCGCCGAGGGAACGACGACCCCGGGCGTTCCGGAACCGCCGTGGCCCTCGCCGCGCACACCCGCAGGGCCGTCAGACATCTTGATCGGCGGCACGCCGGCCTCGGAATAGTCCATCGTTCGCCACGTCGTGGCGCCGGTGAGCAGTCGGCACTTCTGCTCGATGGTCAGTGCGGCCAGCGCCGCGTCGATGTCGATCACCCGGTCATCATGGCACCAGGTGCAACACTCCGGGCATGACGGACGATCGCCGTGCCCTGCGTGCGGTCGCGCTGCAGTTCTTCGCCAACGGGATGGTGTACGGGACGTTCATTCCGCGCCTCCCCGAGATCCGCGATCGCGTCGACATCTCCGTCGGCGTGCTCGGGATCGTCTTGATGTGCGGCAGTATCGCCGGCCTGCTCGGCAGCCTCATTGCAAGCCGTGTCTGTCACCGCTTTGGAACCAAACGAGTGTTGATTGTCGGCGGCATCGTGTCGGTGGGAGCGCTCTCGATCGTCGGCTGGGCGACCACGCCTGCGGTGCTCGTCGCGGGACTGGCGATCGTGCTCTTCTTCGACGTGTTCATCGATGTGGCGATGAACATCCAGGGGTCGGCGCTCAGCGCTCGTCGGCACACGCCGGTGATGAACCGACTGCACGGGCTGTGGAGTCTGGGCTCGGTGACCGCGGGCACGATCGCGGTGTTCGCCAGTCGCGCCGACCTGTCGCCGGCGTGGCATCTGACTGTGATCTCGGGGCTGCTCCTCGTAGCGCTGGCGATCGTTGCACCGGGTCTGTTGCCCACCGACGAGCCGGTACCCGATGAGACGGCCGCCGCCGAGCCGGTTGCCGACGAGCGCATCGCTGGTGCCGCGGTCTCCGCGTCAGGGAACGAGCACGCATCGCCGACCGCGGCGGCATGGTCGCGGCAGGCGGCGATCGTGCTCGCAGTGGGCGGACTCGCGGCGATGACGTTGGAGGTCGGCAACGGCGACTGGGCTGCGTTCCGCGTCGGTGATGACCTCGATGCGGGAGCCGGTGTGGCCAGCGCTGCGTTCGTCGCGTTCACCGTCGGCATGACCATCGGTCGCTTCGGTGGCGACTTCGTGCTGGTCCGGGTTGGGCCCCGCCGGCTCGCTCAGGGCGCTGCAGCGGTCGCCGGCGTCGGTTCGGTATTGGCGACACTCGTTCCGGCGGTCGGTGCATCCTTCGTCGGCTTCGTGCTCGGCGGGCTCGGTGTATCGGTGTTGTTCCCGGGTCTGTACGACGCGGCGGCCCAGACTCCGCGCGGCCGCGGCTTCGCCGCGATGTTGATCGGTCAACGCTTAGCGACGATCGTTGTGCCGCTGGCAATCGGTGGGTTGGCCGACACGGCGGCGCTCGGCATCGGTGACGCCATGGCCATCATGTTGATCCCCGCCGCGATCGCCTCGTTCATCGCCACCACCGCTACCCCGAACACCACAGCCCGCTGACACCTCGCCGAAATACCGGGGATTCCGTGCGGATTTCGCACGTCCTGGCGACAATTTCGGGAAGGTCGGGGAGTGTTGCGGGTTCGACGCGTCAGAGTTCGTTCACGTCGAGGTGGTAATTGGGGTGCTCCCAGGTGTCGAGGGCGGCGACGCCTTCGGTGAGCAGGGCTCTCGCCAACTCGCCCTTGGCGGTCTTGCCGCCGTGGCCACCCGCCCGCCCGTCGGCGGTCACCAGATCGACGCGCACCGCGTGGCTCTCAGCCAGCGCGTCAGGGTCGAGCGCGGCACGATGCTCGAGCGGCAGGAGGTCGATCACCATGCGACGTGGTCGACTGCGCTTGGCCGTCGTCACCAATGCCGCAGAGGCGTCGTCGCGCCACCACGTCGAGAGCTTGCCGAGCGGTGGCAGCGATGCCGCCATCTTCAACCGGTAGTCAGGCACCGGGTCGTCGCCGCGCACAAGGCCGAGCAGACCCGAGACCACGATGATGCGGCGCCTGTTGACCGCGCCGACCGACGCCGGGTCGAGCGCCGTCCAGACCACCCCGGTGTATCTCTGCCATGCCGGCATCGTCGGCGCACCGATGAGGGTGCGGTTCGCCGCCTGACCACGATCGAATGCCGCGCCGCGCACCCCGAGCATCCGCTCGTCGCCTCCTTTGGACCGAGCCAGTGCCGACGCCACCGTCATCCGCGCTGCGCTGAGGGGTATCCCGAACGCGCCCTCTGATGGTTCCCAGGCGGCGTCGATTCCGCCTTCGGCCTTGCCTTCCGAGGGCGGAAGGAGCAAGATTGGAACGTTGTTCGAAAAAGGTGCTGCGGCGCTCGTCACCGCGACACCATGCCTCCTACAGTGAGAGTGATGCGAGTACACCTCGATGCCGAGAAGTGCCAGGGGCACAACCGTTGTTATGCCCTGGCGCCGGAACTGTTCGATGTCGACGACTACGGCCAGGCCGTGTTGATCGGCGACGGCGATGTGCCAGCCGATCTCGAGGACAAGGCCAGGCTGGCAGCCTCGAACTGCCCCGAGTACGCGATCTCGATCACCGACTGAACCGACGAATGTCCTGAACCGAAGTACGTCACACACCTCTTACGTCACACACCTCTGGGGATACCGATGACCGACACCGTCGAGAACAAGCAATCAGCGCCCGAGCCGATCATCGGCCCCTCCCCTGAGGGGACCGAACTGTGGGAGCGCGAGCCGTACGACGCGGCCGACTACGGCGAGGTCGACGACTACCGGACCGACTTCGATCACGCGTGGCCGGGCTACAACCCCAACGCTCCAGAGGTCTGGAAGGAACTGCGCGAGTCGGGTTGCCCGGTGGCGCACACCGACAGGTACGGCGGAATGTGGGCTCCGATCACCCACGACACCGTGCAGGAGGTGGCGTACGACACCGAGAACTTCACTAGCCGCAGCGTCGTCGTGTCGACGTTGCGGCCCGGCGAGTTGTCGTTGCCCGCACCGATCGGGGTCGCCCCTCCGATCTCCAGCGATCCGCCGTTCCACAACGTCGCGCGCCGCCTGCTGCTGCCCCCGTTTGCGCCGAAGAAGATCGCCGAGTGGGAGCCCGAGGTGCACACACTGTGCCGGCGGCTGCTGGACGAGATGGGTGAGATCGAGGCCGGCGAGACCGTGATCGATGCCGCGGTGCAATACGCCCAGCACATCCCGGTCAACATCATCGGGCGCATGCTGGGATTCCCGGAGGAGGACGAAGCACTCTTCCGCGAGTTCGTGCACAACACCCTGGAGCGCATCAACCAGGACCCGCGCGAGCGTCAGGTCGAAGACGACAAGCGGCTCGATCTGTACATCGAGCGCCAGGTGCAGGACCACATCGAGAACCCGCGTGACGACCTCACGTCGTACCTCCTCAACGCCGAGATCGAGGGCAACAAGCTCGAGCCCGACCACGTCATCGGCTCGATCATCCTGCTGCTCATCGCCGGGATCGACACCACCTGGTCGGCGATCGGCTCATCGCTGTGGCATCTCGCCCACCACCCCGACGATCTCGATCGGTTGGTGCAGGAGCCAGAGCTGATGGACTTCGCAATCGAGGAGTTCCTGCGGGCATATGCCCCCGTCACGATGGCTCGTCTGGTGGCCAAGGACAACGATTTCCACGGCTGCCCGATGAAGAAGGACGATTGGGTGCTCCTGCCGTTCCCCGCAGCCAATCGCGATCCGAAGCAGTTCGAAGACAGCGACAAGTTCGTGATCGACCGCGAGGAGAACCGTCACGCCGCGTTCGGCCTGGGCATCCACCGGTGCCTCGGTTCCAACCTCGCCCGTCTCGAGTTGCGGGTCGCGGTGCAAGAGTTCATCGCCCGGTTCCCGAAGTTCGAGTTGGCTGGCGACACGCGGTGGAGCGTGGGTCAAATTCGCGGACCTCGCGAACTGCCGGTGCGAATTCTCGAGACCGCCTGACGCTCCGCCCGAGCCGCCCGCGTTCGGGGCGCGTCCGGGCCGTCAGTCGTGAACTGGGTCAGCCGACGATCGCGGCGGCCGCAGCGGCAGCTCCCACCGCAAGAACGAACGTTAGCGCGGCGTATGGCACGCCGCGGCGCCAGCCCAGGCGGCGGACTTCCAACGCAAACGACGAGAACGTCGTGAGCGCGCCACACAGTCCCACACCGAGGACCGTGACCGTCGTTTTGCTCAGATCCGCCGCCACGAGCGCTCCGAGCAGGGCGCTGCCAACGATGTTGACGGCGAGCAGCGCCGCCCACGTTGCGGCGAGTTGGTGCACGAGATGGCGACCGATTGCACCGCCGGCGGCGGCGAGCCCGAAGGCCACCGCGGTGACGACGGCGCTCATTCGATCGCCTGCCTCGGAACGGGTGGCTCGGTGGCCCGCCGTGCGCCGGCCACGGTGGCGCTGACCCCGCCGAGCAGCGTGACGGCGACGTAGACCACGGCGAGCGCGGCGCGCCCGCCGTCGACGAGTTGATCGACCTCGACAGCGAAGGCCGAGTACGTGGTGAACCCTCCCAATACGCCGGTGACCGCGAACGTCCACGTTCTCGACGTGGGTTCGATGAACGCCGCCGCAAGGCCGATCAGCGCACAGCCGATGAGATTGACGATCAGCGTTGGCCATGGCCACGACGCCGTGTTGCCGTCGTCCCAGAAGGTTGTCGCCGCGATCTCGTCGATACTCAACCGAGCTGTTGCGCCTAGCGCTCCACCGATGCCGATGACCAGCAACTTCAGCCCGGATTCATACCGACTTCTCACCACCGGAGGCCAGACTATGGCCATGGTGGAGCAGGCCAACGACGGCGTCGATGGGGCGGCGGTGCTGATCGCCGAGGACGACCGAGCGGTGCGCAGCTCGCTCGAGCGCGCGCTCATCCTCGAGGGGTATGCCGTGACTACCGCGGTCAACGGTGCTGAAGCACTCGACGCGATCAAGAACGAGGAGCCCGACGTGTTGCTGCTCGACGTGTCGATGCCGATCGTCGATGGCCTCACGGTGAGCCGCGTGCTGCGAGCGGAGCACAGCCGCTTGCCGATTCTCATGTTGACGGCGCGCACCGACACCAGTGATCGGGTCGCCGGGCTCGATGCCGGTGCCGACGACTATCTCCCCAAGCCGTATGACCTCGGTGAGCTGCTCGCCCGGCTTCGTGCCCTCCTGCGGCGGTCGAACTACGACCGCCACGGTGGTGATGCGCCGGCACCGTTGACAGTGGCCGACCTCCGTATCGATCCGGCTGCGCGGCGCGTGTTCCGCGGCGATCGCGAGATCGAACTGTCGAAGACCGAGTTCGATCTGCTCGAGTTGCTCGTCGAACACCAAGGAATCGTGCTCGACCACACGACGATCTACGAGCGGATCTGGCACTACGACTTCGGCCCCGACTCGAAGAACCTTGCGGTGTACATCGGCTACCTGCGTCGCAAGACAGAAGCCGAGGGCGAACCGCGGTTGGTGCACACGGTGCGCGGTGTCGGGTACACCGTGCGGCCGACGACGTGATGGTCGCCCGATGACACGAGCGTCCTGATGGGGCTGCGCTGGAAAATCGCTCTGGCACTGGCAACGATCTCGTTCGTCGCCACGGCGGCGGTCGGCGTGATCGGATACCGCTCGACGAGCGCCCGGCTGCTCGAGGAGATCGACCGATCGATGCAGGCGGCGACGACCCAGCTCGTAGGGCAGACGTTCGGCGGACGGGTCGAAGTGCCGAACCCGGCGTTGCTCGACGTGTACTCGGTGCGCGTGCTCGATCGCTCGGGCGAGGTCGTTGGATCGTCGTTCGACGAAGAGTTTCCACTCGACGACGACGCCAAGGTGCTGATCGGCGCTCCACGGACGATCGACCGGGCCACCGTGGAGGTCGAGGGCGAGAACTATCGCGTGCACACCCTCGGCCTCGGCGGGGGAGCGGTGCAGGTGGCTCGCTCGCTGGAAGAGATCGATGCCGTGCTCGAGGACCTCCGGCGGCGAACGGCCCTGCTCGTGGTCTTCGTTGCCATCGCTGCCGCAGCGGTCGGGTGGTTGATCGCCGGGACGGTGGCCGCCCCACTTCTTCGGTTGACCAGAGCGGCCGAGACCGTCGAGCAGTCGGGGCGTCTCGATGTAGAGGTCCCCGGCACCGGTCCCGACGAAGTCGGCAGGCTTGGGGCGGCGTTCCGGAGCATGCTCGGCGCACTCGGCCAGTCACGCGCCGAGCAGCAGCGGTTGGTACAGGATGCCGGCCATGAGCTGCGCACTCCGCTGACCTCTCTCCGTACGAACCTGTCGGTGCTGCGACGCCACGACGACCTCGCCGACGACATGCGCCAGCAGGTGCTCGACGACCTCGACGAAGAGGTCGGTGAGCTGACCGAACTCGTCAACGAGTTGGTCGCGGTGGCGTCCGGCGACCTCAGTGATCAGCCGCCCGAGCCGGTGGCGCTTGGTGAGGTGGCCGCTGAGGTCGCTCAGCGTGTCGGGCGGCGTCGCGATCGCATCGTCGAGGTCGACGTTCGTGCGGACGTTACCGTCGTCGTGCCGCGCGCTGCCCTCGATCGGGCGATCACGAACCTGGTCGACAATGCCTGCAAGTTCGATACGTCGGGCGGGCAGATCGACGTGGTGATCGACGGTTCCGAAGTGGTGGTCGCAGACCGCGGGCCTGGTGTGCCCGATGACGAGCGTCAGCGCATCTTCGATCGGTTCCATCGCAGTGAGATGGCGCGGACGATGCCGGGATCGGGATTGGGGCTGGCGATCGTGCGCGAGTTCGTCGAGGCCCAGGGCGGTGTCGTCTTCGCCCGCCAGCGAGTCGGCGGTGGTGCTGAGATCGGCTTCCGGCTGGGCCCCTGAAGATCGAATCTGGTGCTGGGTCTCTCACCGATCTCACAACTACTTCGAGCGAGACGCTCACCGTAGTGGTGCACCGTGTTCTTGGACAACGACACCGGGCACGTGCTCGGTGCGACTTCCGAGACAGACTTGGAGACGACCCACATGTCATCGAACGATCCGTTCAGCACGCCGCCGAGTGGCGACCCGATCACGTCGGCCCCGGCCGAAGAGGCGACTCGCCGCCGCGGACGTGCCGGAATCGCCGTGGGCCTCACGGCAGGACTCATCGGCGGTGCCGCCGCCGGACTCGTCTTCGGCGTCCCCGGCATCGGCTCGGCATCGGTCAGTGATGCCCCGAGCACGGTGCTCGCCCAGGTGGACGACACCGAGGCGCCGAGCGAGGAGGATCGCGTCGCCGCGCGGGCGGAGCGGCTGCGTGAATTCCTGCAACCGCTCGTCGACGACGCCGTGATCGACGCAGCGCAGGCGGACGCCATCGCCGAATACATGGTCGAGAACGCTCCCGAGCGTCCCGGCAAGGGCCAGCGAGGCCCTGGCAGCCGAGGCGCCGGAGTGATCAATGAAGCGGTGACCGATCTGCTCGGTCTCACCCCTGCCGAGTTGCGTGAGCAGCTGATGGATGGAGCGACCCTCGCTGAAGTGGCGACGGGTCAGGGAATCGACCCACAGGACGTCATCGACGAGATCGTCGGCGAGGCTGAGGAGCGTCTCGACCAAGCCGTGGCCAACGGCCGGCTGGACCAGGCCGAGGCCGACGAGAAGCTCGCCGAGACGACCGAGAGGATCGCCGAGGTCGTGAACAACGGCCGTTCCGAGGCTGCTCCCGGCGGTTTTGGTCGCGGTGGCCCCGGCGGTTTCGGTCGCGGTGGCCCCGGCGGCTTCGGCGGCGGGCCCCGCGCCAACGGCCCCCTCGACGGCTGACGCCGGCTGGTTCGTCGGGCTGGGTGGCGCCGCAGCATCGCTGCCAACCCAACTGCTGCCAACTCCCCACCCTTCCCACCTGGTAGCTCGTAGCGTGACGGTGTGATCTGTGTCGATCTCGCCGGCGTCGGCGCCGCCCAGCCCGACAAGATCCTGTTCGAGGGTCTCGATCTGACAATCGCCTCAGGCGACCGCGTGGCGATCGCCGGGATCAACGGGTCGGGCAAGACAACACTGCTCAACATCTGTACCGGTGCCCTCGTCCCCGACGAGGGCACCGTGCGGTTCGGTCGGGACGTGCGCACAGCGGTGCTGGCCCAGGAGCCGGCGCTCCCCGCCGGCCCGGTCGGCGCGACCTTTGGCGATCGCTGGGAAGTTGCTGCTGCGGCGACGGTCCTCGGGGTCGCCGACCTGGTCGACCGTCCGACAGACCAACTGTCGGGCGGGCAGGCCAAGCGAGTTGCGCTGGCATCGGTGCTCGCCGACGACGAGTACGGCGAGGTCGACTTGCTCGTGCTCGACGAGCCGACGAACCACCTCGACCTCGAAGCGATCGAGTGGCTCGAACGGCGGCTCACCGCAATGCGCGCTGCGGTGTTGCTGATCACTCACGACCGACACCTGCTCGATCACCTCACCGCACGTGACGGGGGTCGTGTGGTGGAGCTCGATCGTGGTCGGGCCTTCGTGCATCGTGCCGCTCCGGGGCGCAGCGCGTATGCCACCTATCTCGATGGCCGTGCCGAGCGGATGGCTCGTGAGCAGCAGGCCGAAGCGACGCGTCGCAATCTCGCTCGCCGCGAGCTGGCGTGGCTCCGCCGAGGTGCACCGGCTCGATCGTCGAAGCCGAAGTCGCGGTTGCTCGGCGCGGCCGCCATCCTCGAAGGCGGTGATCGTCGCGACGACGTGCGCTCCGAGCCGCTGGACTTCGCCGCCGGCACGTATCGCCTTGGCAATCAGGTGATCGAACTCGACGGTGTGTCGATCGGATTCCCCGGCGAACCGGTGCCGCTCTTGGCTGACCTCGATCTCGTGATCGAGCCTGGCGCACGGTTGGCAGTTGTCGGTCCCAATGGTGCGGGCAAGTCGACGCTGCTCGACGTGCTCGCCGACCGTCGTCAGCCCCTGGCGGGCACGGTCCGGCGCGGCTCGACGGTGGTCACCGGTGTTGCCGACCAGCACGCCGACTCGCTCGATCCCGACGCCATCGTGCGCGAGTTGGTGGCGGGTCCGCACGGCCAGCCCGACCATCGGCACCGAGCGCTGCTCGAACGATTCTGGTTCGACACACCGGCGCAGTACGCACCGGTGCGCATGTTGTCGGGTGGTGAACGCCGTCGACTGCAGCTGGTGATGGTGCTCGCCGCCGAGCCCAACGTGTTGCTCCTGGACGAGCCGACAAACGACTTGGATCTCGACACACTGCGTGCGCTCGAGGACTTTCTCGATGACTGGCCGGGGGCGCTGGTGGTCGCCAGCCACGATCGCACATTCCTCGATCGCGTGGCTGACCACGTGTTGGCGGTGGAACCTCCGACTTCGGCCGGCTTGTCCGGTCGGGTTCGGCGTGTGCCAGGCGGTGTGGGCGGATGGTTGGCCGAGCGAGCCGCCGTCGCGCCGTCGGCTCCGAGGTCGGTCGGCACCACCGCGGCACCGCGCCGCGACTGGAAGCAACGCTCTGGAGGTCCGAGCCCGTCGACGCTGCGCCGCCGTCTACGCGAGGTCGAAAAGACGATGAGTGCGGCGCAACGCAAGGTGTCGGCGCTGACCGACGAGTTAGCCGGAACGACCGAACACCAACACCTCGCCCGCCTCGGTGACCAGCTCTCGGCGGCGCAAGGTGAACTCGATGCGGCCGAGTCCGAGTGGCTCGAGCTCGCTGAGCAGCTCGAATGACCGGAATCTGGGAGAGAGAGCGCCGTCAGAGGAACGACAGCAGGTCGGCGAACTCGGCCTCGGCGTCGACGTCGATCCCGCGTTGTTCGAACCAGGTGCAGATGTTCAGCACGTCGCGGTGGAGGAAGTCGAGTCCCTGCATGTTGGCCGCGAGATCGACGGCTTGCGGGAAGTCGATGAACCACACCCGGTCGTTCCACCACAGGGTGTTGTACGCCGAGAGGTCGCCATGGGCGTATCCGGCGGCAGTCAACGTGCGCAGTCCGGTGCGGATCTGGTCGAACGCATCCAACAGCTGTTCCGAGCCGAGTCGGGCCGAGCGCAGCTGGGGGGCAGCTTGGTCGAGATCGCCGATGTACTCCAGGTCGAACACGTCGTCGCCGTAGGCGATCGGGTACGGCACCGACATGCCGTCGTTCCACGCGCGGGTCATGACCTCGTGTTCGTGTCCGGTCCAGCGGTCTTGGAGGAGCCGTTTGCCGTACGTCGACATGCGGGCGATGGCGCGTCGGTCACGCGACTTGCGGAACTGGCGACCCTCCCGATACTCGACGTCGCGATGGAACGTCGACGCGCGCTGCACGCCCATCGCTTCGAGTTGGCCCTTGTGGGTCACCGTGCGTGGGAGATACCGCTTGCGGGCGACGAGACATGTCCGGCCGTCGGGAGCGATGCGTTGGATCAGGTTGACCTGGGCCTCCTTGCCGGTGGTGATGACGCCGAGGTCGTCTTCGTCGAACGGCTCGTCGACGAGCCAGTCGGGTGGGCCATCGGTGGGTGACTCGGGGGTCGGATCAGCTGATGATTCGTGGTGCGATTCGTGATGGGACACGGTGCCTCTGCTTGAGGTGCGGGCGGCGCACGCGGCGCCGCAGCGTCGAGACGACGCATGAACGGAAAGGAACCGGGCCGGCGAGCGCGGTGGCTACGAGCGGGCGCGGTCGGAGGAAACAACGCCGATGACAGTCATGTGCGATCGCCCTCCTTCTCCGTAGGCGGCCCGGTGTGGCCGAGCCGTGTGTCCGTGCAGTGCCACGCTAGATCACCGCCGGCCGCCGGCCGAAGGAGTTTCTTCGTGCGCGTGGCATCGGGGTCGGCGGGGAGACGGCCGGTCTCGACGTGTTCGCCTGCCACCTTGCGCCGGCGCCGATCCACGGACTGCATCGGCGCCTCCAAGTGCTGGCGATCGACGAGATCATCCGCGAGGCACGTCGCGGCAAGGATCCCGACCCGGTTCCTGGCGGGCCGCCACGGCGCGAGGTACCGGCGTTGTTGTGTGGCGACTTCAATGCCGAACCGGACAGCGACGAGATCCGGTTTCTGACGTCACTGACCCCGCTCGACGACCGCACGACCTTCTACCAGGACGCGTGGCGAATGGCCGGCGACGGTCCCGGCTACACCCAGGACTGGCGGGCCAATCCCATCGCCGCATCGATGAACGTCAACCGCAAGCGCATCGACTACGTGTTCGTCGGGGACCCGTTCCTGCGTGTCGACGGGGCGGGCCGTATCGAGCGCGCCGAGCTGGCCTTCCACGAGCCGCTCACCGGCATCGTCGCCAGCGATCACGTCGGCCTCGTCGTCGACGTGCGCTGGCCACAACGACCGGCTTGAGCAGTCAGGCGGGCGCGCCGACTGACTAGGTTACGCTAGATGCGTGCACTCCTCGTGGTCCCCCTCCTGCTCGTCGCCGCCTGCGGAAGTGACGACGACAGTGGTGGCGGTGGCGGTGGCGATGCCGATCCAGCCGCCTTCTGTGAGCAGGTGGCGGTTCTCCAGGCGACCACAGCGCCTGACGAGGATGTGGATCTGGACGAATTCCAGGCCCTGATCGACGTTGCCCCCAGTGAGGTCAGCGGCTCACTCACTTTCCTCCGCGACGTGTTCGTGCAGATCGAAGAAGCCGGTGACGACGAAGAGGCGCTGCTCGAGATCTTCTCGCTGGTCGACGACCCTGACTTCGCGGAAGCCAACGCGACGATCAACGAGTACGTGGCCGACGAGTGCGGCATCGACCTCGAAGCAGCCGACGAGTAAGCATCGCCCGACGCGGATCACCGGCGTTGTCGACGTGTCGGTCAGCGGCGACGTGGAAGCCGACGCCATCGAGGTATGTGCAGCTCTTGCGGCCTGGGCCGCGCCGCGCAACCCCGACGCCACCGTTGGCGTGACCGCGGCTGGTGGCAACACGGTCTACGCCTCTGGCACCGCCGCCGACGGCCGCTGATCGGAGTTTGCTCGCAGTCGGTCGCCGATCTCGCCGAGGCGGATCAGTTGCTGCAGATGGAGCGGCGCAGTCAGCACGTCTTCGATGAACTGCAACACGTAAACCATCGCCGCGAACACGGCTCCGTACTGCGCGCCATCTGACACGAGTTCGACCGGCGCGTAGATCAATAGTGCGATCACGTCAGCCACGACGGTCGAGATCGTCGTCGACGGGATCGATGCGATGTCGCTGGGGGCGAGTGCATCGCTGGGTACAACAGCCGCGGAAGCGGAACGACTGCGCCTCGCCAGTCACCGATTGGCGGCGACAGCGTCGGCCCGCTGAGGCTGTGGGCAGCTGTTGTGCGTCAGGCGTCTGGGAACCACGAGCCATGGAAGCCGTGCGGCACCCGTTGGGGGAGTGGGACGATGGCGATGGGGTCGGCTGACATATCGGATGCGTCGAGCACGGCGAACGAGGATGACTCCGTAGCGCGGTCGTAGAGGTACGTCACGAGCCACCCGTCGTCTTCGGCGGCCGACTCGGCCCGCGGCACGAACACGGGCTCGGCGGTCGACACCGTGTCGCCGAAGTCGTGCAGCGCAGCCTCGCCGGTGGTGACGTCGTACTTCACCACGTTGGTGGCGCCGTCGGTCATGACCTTGGAGTTCGGGCGCTCGGTGGTGGCCCACGCGAAGCGATTGGTCAGGCCCGTTCGGCGATCGTCGATACGCGGGAAGCTGTGCTCGCGGTCGTCGAGCTGCTGTTCGGTGGCGGCGCCGGTGCGCAGATCGAACCGCCACCGCCACAGGTAGCAGGGTTCGAAGGCATCGTTGGCGGTCGACCACATCGATGGATGGCGGCCGGCGTCGAGCACCACGACGTTGCCGTCGTCTTCCTCCCAGGCATTGACGATGTGAAACACGTAGCAGTCGTCGACCTCGAACCAGCGCGGCTGGGCCGGTGACTCGGCGCCGACGTTGCGGCGGTCGAGTAGTCCGATGCGCGAGCCGTTGGACGGTCGCCACACGAACGGCATACCGCGCCCGGTCAGCGCGATGTCGAGGTCGAACACCACGGGAAGGTCGAGGAAGATGGCGTGGTTCCGGCTGATCGCGAAGTCGTGCATCATCACCGCCGCGGGCACGTCGATCGGCTGCGAGTGAATCAGCTGACCAGCCGCATCGGCCACGTGGTACGTCACGAACGGTTGGCTGACGAGCTCGTAGCCGAAGAAGTGCATCTCGCCGGTCTCGGCGCAGACATGCGGGTGCGCAGTGCACGGCGTATCGAGGCGGCCCTCGAAGTCGATCGGGCCGAGTGTGTCGAGATCGGGCCCGATCCCCATCGGGAAGCTGCCTTCTTCCAGCGCCATGATCGTTCCGGCGTGACGGATCACATGCGTGTTCGCCCGACCCGCTGCGAGATCAAACGCCATCGTCTCCTCGTTGAAACGCGGTTCGCCCGCAAGCAGCTTCGTGCGCACCCAACGGTTGCGATACCACTCGGCCTTGCCGTCCCGGAGCCGGATGCCGTGGAGCATGCCGTCGCCGTCGAACCAATGGCTGGATCGGCCGCTCTGCGGATTGGCGCCGTTGCGGAAGAAACGACCGTTGAGCTCGGTCGGGAGCTGACCCTTTACGGCCAGGTCGAACGCCTCGACCTCGGTGGCGACGGGGGCGTAGTTGCCGCGTAGGTAGAACGGCAGGCGCTCGCCGGAGTCTTGTCTGACGTCTGCGGTCGAGGTCATCGTTCGATTGTCGCACTCTTTGCCTCACCCACGACGAGTCGCTCGGGGAGTGTTGCCGGCAAGGCCTGGCAAGAACGGGCCAGCGGCGACCCTGAGCATCATGCCGGCGGCCCAGCGGCGACTACGAACCCGCCAGCAAGCGGACGCTCGTCACGATGGGCTTGCCGAGCTAACTTGCCGGGGTGCCTCGCCGAGCGTGGATCGATCCGTGACCCAGCATCCGATTCGCGCCGACCTCGTCGACACGCACGAGGCGGTCATCGCCAGCCTCGGCAGACCCGGCACGTTCTGGACGAGCGCCGAGCGAGTCGCAATCGCGGCGACGGTGCGCGATGCCGCCGGGCAACCGGACCGGCCCCCGTGGTACAACCCGAGCGACGATCGGGACCCAGACGAGGATGGCGACCGAGCATCGCTCCCCGCCGCAGCCATCGATGCGATCTGGCGGTTGACGAACCATCCGAGCACCGTGACGGGGTCTTGGTGCGCGTCGACGATCGCCGGTCTCGACGAACCCGAGCACTACGTCGAGCTCTTGGGCATCGTCGCCGCGGTCAACGCGATCGACCGGTTCGCCCGAATCGTCGACCGCCCGTTGGTCGAGCTGCCCGTCCCGTCGCCGGGCCAACCCACGCGCCAACGCGTCGCCGGTGCGGCGGTGACCACACACTGGGTGCCAACAGCGCGCGGCGAATTCAACGGCATGGTGCTGCAGTCGTTGACAGCGGTGCCCGCGGCGGAGTCACTCGTTCATGAAGTCGTAGGTACCCACTACATGCCGATTGCGGTCATGTTGTCGGATTGGGACTACGACCGCGGCACGCTCAACCGCCGTCAGATCGAGCTCATTGCGGCCAGAACGTCGTTCAAGAACGACTGCTTCTATTGAACGACCGCCCACGCATCCATGCTCAGTTTGAGTGGGAACCGGACCGGCGAGAACGTCGATGCGGCGCGCCTCGGCGAGGGCGCCGGAGTCGACGACGGACCATTGCTCGTGGACTTCGTCGACCGGTGCTTCGACCCGGAGCAGCCGTTCGGTGCGGCCTTTGGTGAGCTCTACGAGCGGCGCGGCCATGCGTTTGCGGTCGACGCCGCTGCCGTGGTTGCGGCCTTCCACATGATGACGCGTGTCGCAGATGGTTCGGGGACGCCGCTCGACTCGTCCCTCGAGAGCATCAGCCACGAGATCAGAGCAGGCAACTCGCTCGACGATATGGACTCGCGGCGATTGGAGTCGGAGTTGCCGGTCGGGCCTGGCTGACGCCGTCGACTCGGGGACGCTGACTCGCCGTACACCCGGTCCGTAGAGTGGCTGGCGAATGAGCGACCCCCAACTGTTCGGCGCGCCCGTCGAGCCCGACGACATTCCCCATCCCGCCGAGACCGCCGATGCGGCGACTGGCGCTCGTGGGCCATCACCGTTTCGGGAGGGTCTCAATCCCGACCAACTCGACGCAGTGGTCCATGAGGGTGGGCCGTTGCTGGTCGTCGCTGGCGCAGGCTCGGGCAAGACGCGCGTTCTGACCCACCGAATCGCCAATCTCGTTCACGAAGGCGTACCGCCCTCGAAGATCCTGGCGATCACATTCACCAACAAAGCCGCCGCCGAGATGCGCGAGCGCTTGGTCGACCTCGTCGGCCCGGCGGTGCGGGCGATGTGGGTGTCGACGTTCCACTCGGCCTGTGTGCGCATCCTGCGTGCCAACGGTGAGGTGCTCGGGTATCCGCGCCAGTTCTCGATCTACGACGCGGCCGACGCCAACCGGCTGACCGGTTACGTGATCCGCGACCTCGCGCTCGATCCCAAACGCTTCGCCCCGCGAGCCGTGCACGGCCGCATCAGCTTGTGGAAGAACGAGCTGGTCCTCCCCGATCAGGCCACGGCCGAGGCCGGCAACATCTTCGAACGCAAGCACGCCGAGATCTACACCGAGTACCAAGCTCGCTTGCTCAAGGCCGGTGCCATGGACTTCGACGACCTGTTGGTCAACGCCGTCCGGCTGTTGCGCGAGCACGGCGATGTGCTCGAGCACTACCGCCACCGGTTCGCCCACATCTGCGTCGACGAGTACCAAGACACCAACAAGGCCCAGAACGAACTCGTCCTCATGCTTGCGGGCGGACACGGCAACGTGTGTGTCGTCGGCGACACCGACCAGTGTTTGCCGCCAGGATCGATGATCGCAACGCCCAATGGACATCGTGCGATCGAGACACTCGCAGTTGGCGACGAGGTGCTCGGTGCGTCCGGCCGGGCCACTGCACACTCTGGGCTGGTCACTCACGTGCATGAGGGGCGGTACGAGGGGGAGATCGTCAGCATCACGGCCGAACAACGCACGGTTGTGGCGACGCCCGAGCACCTCGTCCCTGCTCGCCTGGTGCCGCAGCCGGGACGTCATCTCGTGTATCTCATGCATCGCAGCGATCGCGGTTGGCGCATCGGGCGGACAACCGGCGCGCGGTCGAGCCGCGCGGGTCACGTCCAGCACGGGTTGTTCGTGCGGTCGAATCAAGAACACGCCGACGCGATCTGGATCCTCGAGGTGTGTGACTCGCTCGCCGACGCGTCGTACTTCGAGGCGTACTACGCCGCAACGTACGGACTGCCGACCGCCTGTTTCCACGCCAAGGGCCGAGCGCTGTCGATGGACGACGAGCGGCTCGAGCGGTTGTACGACCGACTCGACACTGAGCGTGGCGCAAAGCAGCTCATGGCGGACCGTCAGCTGAGCGTCGAGTTCCCTCACCATCGGCCGCAGAACGGCGCGCGCCGACAGGTCGTGAACCTGACGATGTTCTCCGATCGGCAGACCGCCGTTGGCTACCACCGAGTGCAGTGGTCGTCGAATCGCGACGACGTCATCGATCGACTGCGCTCAGCCGGTGTCAAACTGCGAGACAGCAAGCACCGGTCGCTGCGTTACGAGACCTCGTGGAAGGACTATCGGAGGGCGCTCGACGACGCCAAGCGCATCGCTGCGCTCGGCCAGCTCGACATCCGCCGTCGACTCGCCCTCGACGGAGTGACGTACGACCTCATGCCGGTTGCCCACCTGACCGTTGGAATGGAGGTGCTCTTGCTCGACGAGTCCGCTGACGAACCGGCATGGGTCACCGCAACGGTCGATCGCACCGAGATGCAGACCTATTCAGGACCGGTGTACGACCTCGAAGTCGATCGCTGCCACACGTACGCCGCCGACGGGATCCTCGTGCACAACAGCGTGTACGCCTTTCGAGGCGCCGACTTCCGCAACATCTTGGAGTTCGAAGGTGCGTTCCCCGACGTGACCACGATCGTGCTCGATCAGAACTACCGCAGTACGCAGACAATTCTCGACGCGGCCAACGCCGTCATCGATCACAACGAGGAGCGCAAACCGAAGTCGTTGTGGACCGACGGCGACAAGGGCGACCGCATCGTGCGCTACTTCGCCGACGACGAAGGCGACGAAGCGACGTTCGTCGCGTCGACGGCCCGCCAGTTGCAGCGCGACGACGCGATCAACTTCCGCGAGATGGCGGTGCTCTATCGCACCAACGCCCAGAGCCGGGTGATCGAAGAGGCGTTCATGCGCGTCGGGGTGCCGTACAAGGTGGTCGGTGGCACCCGGTTCTACGACCGGCGGGAAGTAAAGGACGCCATGGCCTACCTGCGGGCGGTCGTGAACCCGGCCGACGAAGTCAGCGTGAAGCGGGTGCTGAACGTCCCCAAGCGCGGCGTCGGCGATGCCAGCGTGGCCAAGCTTGATGCGTTCGCCGCCGCCGAGGGGTTGGCCTTCGCCGATGCGCTCCGGCGTGCCGACGAAGCCGGCGTCACCGGCCCGGCCGTGCGCGGCATCGCATCGTTCGTCGAACTGCTCGACACGCTCGCCGACGTCGCGGCCGATCCCGATCAGGGGCCAGGCGACGTGCTCCAAGGAGCGCTCGACGGGTCGGGTTACCTCGCCGAACTCGAAGCAGAGGACACCGTCGAATCGCACGGACGGGTGGAGAACCTCGGCGAACTCGTTGGCTCGGCACGCGAGTTCACCGTGATCGACGAGTTCCTCGAACAGGTCTCGCTCGTCGCTGACACCGACGAGCTACCCGACGGCGAAGTCGACGACGAGGTCGTGTTGATGACACTGCACTCCGCCAAAGGGCTCGAGTTCCCCGTCGTGTTCCTGATCGGTGTCGAAGAAGGCGTGTTCCCGCACATCCGGGCGCTCACCGAGCCAGCCGAGATGGAAGAGGAGCGGCGCCTCGCCTACGTCGGTATTACTCGCGCAATGCAACGGCTGTACATGAGCCACGCGTGGAGTCGACAGCTGTTCGGATCTACCCAATACAACCCGCCGTCGCGCTTCTTCGACGAGATTCCCGCGGAGCTGATCGACACGCTCGGCAACGAGTCGGGCCGCACCAGCTATGGGCGTCAGAGCTACCGCTCACGAGATGGCGATCCGCCGCCGTACCGTCGGGGGACCGTTGGCTCGCGCGACATCAACGCCGACCTCCAACGCGAGCGCGAGTCGGCCCACCGCGAGCGAGTCGTCGACGCAGCCATGCGGGCCGGCACCACGACCACACCACAGCCGGCCAACTCGCAAGATCTCGGGCTGCGGGTCGGCGACGACGTCGAGCACCCGGCCTTCGGCGACGGCGTCATCATCGACATCACCGGCGAGGGCGACAAGGCCGAGGCGACGGTGAACTTCGCCGGGGTGGGCAGCAAACACCTCGCGTTGGCGTGGGCGCCGCTGAAGAAGCGCTGAGGGCCGGCGACTCCTCGCGCTGCGGGTGCCGTCTGGCAGACTGCCGGTGATGAAGGCTGCATTTCTCGTCGAGAGCCTGACGGGCAACACCTGGACCGCTGCCGAACACGTGGCCGACCTGCTCGCGCAACAGCGGTGGAGCATCACGGGTCTGTCGAAAGTGAAGCAGCCCGACTATCAGTCGATTCAAGACGCCGACCTCGTTCTGGTCGGCACCTGGGTGCATGGCGCGTTCATCTTCGGGCAAGCGCCATGGGCGTTGTCGAACATCGCCAACCTGCCCGCAATGCGTGGCAAACGAGCAGCCGGGTTCTGTACGTTCGCGCTCGATCCGGGCAAGTCGCTCGACAAGCTCGATCAGGCCCTCGGTGACACCGGCGCGTATGTGATCGGTGGGTTGGCGATGAGCCGCAGCAAGCTCGAAGAGCACACCGAGGTGTTCGCGGAACGGCTCGTCGAGGCGTTGGCCACCGCCCCGCCGATCGACTAGCTGGCTGCAACGCTCGGCGCGGCGGACACGTCGAGCCCGCTCAGCTGACCGAGCGCCTCGGACTCGCCGCTGGCGAGCAGTACGAGCACGATGAGCGCCACGATCAGGAACACCGCGATCAGGATGAGCACGAGCAAAGGCCGGGGTCGTTTGCTGGGACCTTCACCTTGGCGCCAGTGCTCGGGCGTCGGCCTCGGGCCGTGGCGCTCGACCTCGGCGCGCACGTTGTCGATTCCACCGAAGCCACCCATGCCGCTGTCGCCGGAACCGTCGGTCATGACCGGACCGTATCGGACCCTGAACCGCCGTGTTGGGCGACGAGTTGTTCGACGACGTACGCGTGGTTGGCGTCGATCACTTCGCCTGGTAACGGCTCGAGTACCTGCGACCACAACACGTTGCCCCACCCGTCAGCGCGTGTTGTTCCACAACACCGACTCCGGTGTGTCACACGAGCCGCAGGGATTGTCCCCTTCGCTTTCGCGCACGACCTCGGTGTGCATCAGCGGTCGAAGCGGCTTGACCGTGAGGTCGCCTTCGAAGGGGAACAATGGCGACTCGACAAGCCGCTGCACCGAGTGGTCGTCTCGTGTGCGCACGAGGTGAACGTAGTTCGGGTGGAGAACTCGGGGTTTCCTTCACCCGGTGGTCGTTGTCGTGGTCACGGCCGCGAGGTCGATGTAGAGGGTCTCTTGGTCCTCGACGATCGGGTTGACGCCCGAGTCGGGCGGGGACAACTCGGTCACGTCGAGTTCGACGCCGTTGCAGTCGACGAACGTTCGCGTGCCCTCGATCTGGTCGACGGCGCATGACTGAGCGTCGCCGGCCGGGTACGCGTAGTACACGACCCATCCGGTGGTCGGATCGTCGCTCTCGTGATCGAGCACGATCGTGCGTTCGCCGGTCGTGGTGTCGAGACCAGGAAACAGGATCGGTCCATCTTCTTCCACGATGCGGGCGACCGTTTGCACCGAGCCGACCATCAGTCGCTCGGGGGCCAGTCGATCGCTCGTCTCGACGTCGCCGCGAGACAGAAAGGCGGCCATTCCCCACAGAAAGAGGGCGATGAGGACGAGGACAACGAGTCCCGCGCCGACCGGAACCACGGCGCGCGCCAGCGGAGATCGAAGGCGAGGACCGCGTGCGGGCGTCGTTGACGACACGGCTCACAGTGTGCCGTGGTGGCGGCGGAACCAGCCGTCGCGTGACTTTTCGCACGGTCGCATTCGACCGCGTAGGGTGAGCGATTCGTGAAGCGCCCGTATCGCATCGTCGTTGCCAAACCAGGGCTCGACGGCCACGACCGGGGTGCCAAGACCATCACACGGGCACTACGCGACCACGGTTTCGAGGTGATCTACACCGGTCTGCACCAAACACCTGAGCAGATCGCCGAGACGGTGTTGCAAGAAGATGCCGACGGCATCGGACTGTCGCTGCTGTCGGGTGCCCACCTCACCTTGTTCCCACGGGTGATGGAAGAGTTGCGGGCGCGCGACCTCGGTGAGGTACTGGTGTTTGGTGGTGGCGTGATTCCCGATGCCGATGCTCGCGAGCTGCGCGAGCAAGGGGTTGCTGAGATCTTCGGACCCGGATCGTCGCTCAAGACGATCGGGACCTGGCTCGAGAACGAGCTCGACGAGCGCGAGGCGCCCAGCGCCTGAGAAAGGACTGCGCATGGATCTGTTCGAGTACCAGGGCAAGCAGTACTTTGCCCGCTACGACATCCCGGTCAGCCCAGGTGGCCCGGCCGACACCGTCGACGAGGCGGTGAAAGAGGCCAACCAGGCCGGCTACCCGGTGGTGGTGAAAGCGCAGGTGCAAGTCGGTGGCCGCGGAAAGGCCGGCGGGATCAAGCTCGCCGACAACGAGGCCGAGGTGCGCGAGCACGCCGGGAACATCCTCGGAATGGACATCAAGGGCCATACGGTCAACCGGCTGTGGGTCGAGAAGGCGTCGGACATCGAAGATGAGTACTACGCCAGCTTCACCCTCGATCGTGCGGCCAAGAAGCACCTGCTGATGCTGTCGGCTGAAGGTGGCGTGGAGATCGAAGCCGTCGCCGAGTCGAACCCTGACGCAATCGTCAAATTGCACATCGACCCAGTCGACGGCCTCGACCTCGAGGTGGCTCGCGAGTCGTGTGTCGCAGCCAAGCTCCCGGAACGGGCGGTCGATGGCGCCGCCGAAATCCTCGTCAAGCTGTACCGCTGCTACACCGAAGGCGACTGCGACCTCGCCGAGATCAACCCGTTGATTCTCAAGCCGACGGGCGAAGTGCACGCTCTCGACGCGAAGGTCACCCTCGACAACTCCGCCGCGTACCGGCACCCGGAATGGGAGGCGTTCGCAGCTACGGAAGTGCTCGACGATCGCGAGCAGTTGGCGAAGGAAAAGGGCCTGCAGTACATCGGCCTCGACGGCTCGGTGGGGATCATCGCCAACGGCGCCGGCCTGGCGATGTCGACGCTCGACGTCGTCAATCAGGTCGGCGGTACCGCCGCGAACTTCCTCGACATCGGTGGCGGCGCCAACGCCGACGTGATGGCTGGAGCGCTCGAAGTGATCAACTTCGACGAGAACGTGGTGTCGATTCTGATCAACATCTTTGGTGGCATCACTCGTGGCGAGGAAGTCGCCAAGGGCATCGTCGAAGCGATGAGTCGAGTCGACCTGCGGGCGCCCATCGTGATCCGACTCGATGGCACCAACGCCGAAGAGGGCCGCCAGATCCTGCTCGACGCCGGTATTCCCGAAGAGAAGCTGCGCTCCGAGCCGACCATGCTCGAAGCCGCGCTCGCTGCCGTCTCGACCGCCAACGCCTGAGAGGAACCGACCCATGGCCATCTTTGTCAACGAGAACACCAAGGTCGTCGTCCAGGGCCTCACCGGCGGTCAAGGCCGCTACCACGGGCTCCGCAATCGGGACTACGGCACCAACGTCGTCGGCGGCGTCACACCCGGCAAGGGAGGACAAGACGTCGACGGGATTCCCGTCTTCAACTCGGTCACCGAGGCCGTCGAGGCGACCGGGGCCGACGCGTCGTTCGTCGCTGTCCCGCCGAAGTTTGCGTCCGGTGCGATTATTGAAGCCGCCGAAGCCGGCATCGCCTTTGTCGTGTGCATCACCGAAGGAATCCCCGCACAGGACGAGGCGATGACGTACAACGTTCTGGTCCGCAATCATCCAGGTACCCGGCTGCTCGGCCCGAACTGTCCTGGCGTGATCTCGCCGGGCAAATGCAATATCGGCATCACCGCCGGTGAAATCGCTCAGAACCCGACCGCCCATGGGCCGAACGTCGGCATCGTCAGCCGGTCGGGCACGCTCACGTACCAGGCGCTGTACGAGCTCAAGCAGGCGGGCATCGGCGTCTCGACGTGCGTCGGGATCGGCGGCGATCCGGTGCCGGGGACGAACTTCATCGACTGTCTCGAGCGGTTCCAGTCCGATCCCGAGACGCACGCCATCATGATGATCGGTGAGATCGGCGGGTCGGCCGAAGAAGAGGCCGCTGCGTTCATCGATGCCAACGTGACCAAGCCGATGGCCGCCTACATCGCCGGCGTCACGGCGCCCCCTGGCAAGAAGATGGGCCATGCCGGCGCCATCGTGTCGGGCGGCAAGGGCACAGCGCAGGGCAAGATGTCGGCGCTCAGCGAAGCGGGCGTGAAGGTCGGGGTCAACCCGACCGAAGCCGGCGAGCTGATGACCGAGATCGTCCGCGAGCTCTCGTAACGACGCGCTCGGCCTCACTGCGGGTCCGAGCCCTGCACGTTGGGACGGCCTCGCGCCAGGCGGGCTCCCTGGCGGTCGCGCCGCCGGCTCTGGCTAGCTTCTGCACGTGGGTTCATCGTCGGCCAACTACCTGGACACTTCCGAGTGGGACCCGGCCGACGTGTCGTCGGGCGGGTCGCGGATGATTCCGATCGATACGCCGATCGGCACGTTCCGCGTCTGGACCAAGCGCGTCGGCACCAATCCCGATCTCAAGGTGCTCTTGTTGCACGGCGGGCCGGGGGCGACGAGCGAGCTCTACGAGGGGTTCGACACGCAGCTCCCGCCCGCCGGTATCGAGTACTACCACTACGACCAGCTCGGGTCGTTCCGGAGCGATCAGCCAGACGACCGCTCATTGTGGACGCTCGAACGTTTCGTCGACGAGGTCGAGCAGGTACGGGTTGCGCTCGGTCTCGACCGTGACAACTTCGTGCTGTTCGGTCAGTCGTGGGGCGGGATGCTCGCCACGGAGTACGCGTTGCACCATCAAGAGCAGCTGAAGGGCATCGTGATCTCGAACATGATGTCGAGCGTCCCGGCGTACAACCGATACGCCCACGACGTGCTGATGCCGACGATCGACCCCGGCGCACTCGCCGAGATCAAGCAGCTTGAGGCCGCTGGAGCCACGAGCGACCCCCGATACGAGGAGCTGCTGTTCGAGCATCACTACCGATTCCACGTGTGCCGTCTCCCGCTCGACGAGTGGCCCGAACCCGTCCACCGTGGCTTCGCACACATCAACCAGGCGGTATACGAGTACATGCAAGGTCCGAGCGAGCTCGGACTGTCGGGAACGCTCGAGACCTGGGACCGCTCAGACGACCTCGCTGCGATCGAGGTCCCGACGCTCGTGATCGGCGCCGAACACGACACGATGGATCCGTCGCACGGGCAGTGGATGGCCGAGCAGCTGCCGCAGGGCACATACCTGCACTGCCCGAACGGCAGCCATCTCGCGCAATTCGACGACCCCGACCACTTCTGGCCGGGTGTGATCAGCTTTCTGCGGTCGCTCTGATCGAGCGACGGAGCGTTAGCTCTCGGTGCTCGGCGGCGCGGGTGGGGGCGGGGGAGGGGTGTCGCCGCCGTCGTCGCCGCCGGAGAAGCTCTGCTTCATCTTGTCCATGTTGGTCAGGTCTTTGATGTCGCCGCCCGACGCCTGGAAGCCCATGAACGCCCCAGCAACCGAGATTGCCGACCAGATCAGTGCGCCCCACATGCCGATGCCGCGGTCGCCGGTAACCAGCCCGAGGTCGCGCCCGCCGAGGATGATCTGGATGATCATCAGCAACGTCGCCAAGCCGGCAGCGAGCAGGAAGATGATGTCCCATGGCTGGTTCTCGGGGAGCCGGCCGCCCGCTCGTGAGAAGGCGAGGACACCGACCGCCACGACGAGGATCCAGGCAATGCCACCGGTGAGGAAGTAGTTGAACGGTCCGTCGCCGCCTTCGCTGAACGGAGCGGGCAGCGTCGTCCAGTCGAGGACAAAGCCGAGCACGAGCATCGCGGCGCCCCCTCCGACCATCAACCAGTCCGACGTCTTGAAATTGCTGAAGTCCACTGTGTTTCCCTCCCGGGACCCATGAGATCCCTTGATCCAGCGCCGACCGTAGTTCCTGAACACGCAGCGTGACGCGAATGTCATACAAGCGCGCCAAGAACGGGTCGCTGTTGGGTACGGTCGCACCGTGCCGACAGCGTTGCTCTCCGTCTATGACAAGTCCGGAATCGCCGAGTTCGCCGCCGAGCTCTCTGCGCTCGGGTGGTCGCTCGTGTCGAGCGGGGGAACCGCGCGGGCCGTTGCCGACGAGGGAGTCGAGGTGACCGACGTGGTCGAGCTCACAGGCGTCCCCGCCATCCTCGGCCACCGCGTGGTGACGCTGCATCCCACGGTGCACGGCGGGATCCTGGCGAATACGGCCGACGCCGAACATCGCGCCGACATGGACGCCTACGGCATCGAGCCGATCGATCTCGTCGTCGGCAATCTGTACCCGTTCTCGAGCGATCCGAGCATCGACCTGATCGACATCGGTGGGCCGGCGATGGTGCGTGCTGCGGCGAAGAACCACGACCGAGTCGGTGTGATCGTCGATCCTGACGACTACGCACCGGTGCTCGCCGAGCTACGGGCCGACGGTGCACTGTCGGCGGCCACGCGTCGACGTCTCGCCAGGGCGGCCTTCGCCCATACCGCTGCCTACGACGCAGCGATCGTCACCTGGTTCGACGAATCCGTCGACGACGAGGCCGGCACCGAAGCGACCGACGCCGCGGTGCTGCCGTCCTCGCTGCACCTCGCGCTCGAGAACGTGCAGCCGCTGCGCTACGGCGAGAACCCCCATCAGGCCGGCGCTCGCTACCGGCAGGTTGGCGCCACCGGATGGTGGGACTCGATGACCCAACACGGTGGCAAGGAGCTGAGCTACCTCAACGTGTTCGACACCGAAGCGGCCTGGCGCCTCGTCAACCGCTTCGACGATCCGGCGTGTGTGGTCGTCAAACACGCCAACCCGTGTGGTGTGGCCGTCGCCACCGATGCCACCGACGCCTACGTCCGGGCCAATGCGTGCGATCCGGTGAGCGCGTTCGGTGGCATCGTCGCAATCAATCGCGCTGTGCCGGCATCGCTGGCAACCGCCCTCGTAGAAGTGTTCACCGAGGTGGTGGTCGCGCCGTCGTTCGACGCCGAGGCACTCGAGATTCTCGGGTCGAAGAAGAACCTGCGGGTGATCTCTGCGAACCCGCCGTCGCCACTGCCGTTCGACGTCCGACCGGTCGACGGTGGTTTGCTCGTGCAACAGCCCGATCCCTACGCCGGGCGGTCGGCCGATTGGCGCGTGGTCACCGAGGCCGAACCGACCGACGAGCAGTGGGCCGACCTGGAGTTCGCCTGGCAGGTGTGCGCCGCGGTGAGTTCGAACGCGATCGTCTACACCAAGGATCTCCAGGCCTTCGGTATCGGGGCTGGACAGCAGAACCGCCTCGACTCGGCGCGTATCGCGGCCGAGCGGGCCGACGGTCGTGCCACAGGCGGTGCATGCGCCAGCGACGCGTTCTTCCCGTTCCGCGACGGGCTCGATGCGGCGCACGCGGCCGGCGTCGGCTCGGTGATCCAACCGGGCGGCTCGGTGCGCGACGAAGAAGTGATCGCCGCAGCCAACGAACACGGCATCGCCATGGTGTTCACCGGCCAGCGCCACTTCCGGCACTGACACGATCCGCTCGACGTTCCGTCTGATCCGACCCTCCGTCTGACCTGAGGGCCTCGTGGTCCGACGGCCTCGGGCCGTCGTGGCCTGATGTGCTTGCGCTCGGCAGATAGCGTTCTTCGAATGGCTCGGATTGCAGAACGGCTGGCCAGCGGGCCGACGCTGTCGTTCGAGTTCTTCCCCCCGAAGACCACCGGTGCGCAGCTCACCCTCGGCCGCACCGTCGCCGCCGTCGAACCGCTGAAGCCGGACTTCGTCAGCGTCACCTACGGCGCGGGCGGCTCGGATCGACATCGCACCGGCGATGTCGTCACCTGGATGCGTCGCGAGACCGACCTCGAGCCCATGGCTCATCTCACGTGCGTCGGCCACCACCGCGATGAGGTCGCCTCGCTGCTCGTGGAGTACCGCCGTCTCGGGGTGGAGAACATCCTCGCGTTGGGCGGCGACCCACCAAAGGACGGTCACGTCGCCGGCGACTACCAATTCGCCAGCGATCTCATCGCCGACGTCGCTGCTCCCGGCTGTTTCTCCGTCGGCGTCGCCGCACACCCTGAGGTACACCCGCGCTCCCCCGACCGGGCGAGCGACCGCCGACACCTGGCCGACAAACTCGCCATTGCTGACTTCGCCATCACCCAGTTCTTCTTCGAAGTGGAGCACTACATCCGGCTGGTCGACGAGTTGTCCGACCTCGGCGTCGACAAACCGGTCGTCCCCGGCGTCATGCCCATTGCCAACCTCGTTCCGATCCAGCGGATGGCCGCAACGAACGGCACCGAGATTCCACAGTGGCTGAGCGATCGAATCGCTCGCGCCGACGATCCCGGCGAAGTGGCCCGGATCGGCACCGAAGTGGCCATCGACCTTGCCGCGCAATTGCTCGACGCGGGCGCTCCCGGCATTCACCTCTATACGCTCAATCGTCCAGACGCGGCGCAACATGTGTGTGCCGCGCTCGATCTCCGCCACGACTGATGCCCCCGGACGCCACGACGACGAGCGCCACCTCCGACACCGCCCCGACCTGGACGACTCGCGAAAAAGTTGGCGGGATGCCCCGGCCCGCCGGCGCCGGCCGGCCCGACATCAGTCGTGTGCCGTACCTGCCCGGTCTCGACGGGATGCGCGCCCTCGCTGTGGTCGCAGTGATGGTGTACCACGCCAATTCGAGCTGGTTGAAGGGCGGGTTTCTCGGCGTCGAAGTGTTCTTCGTGATCTCCGGCTACCTGATCACGTTGCTGCTCGTCGCCGAGAAGGAGCGCTCCGACACCGTCGACATGAAGCAGTTCTGGATCCGGCGCGCGCGGCGTCTGCTGCCGGCGCTGTTCTTGATGATCACGCTGCTGACGATCTGGACAGCGCTGTTCGAACGCGATGCGCTCGGCAAACTGCGCGGCGACGTCGTGGCGGCGTTCTTCTACGTGTCGAACTGGTACCAGATCTTCACCGGTGCCGGGTACACCGCACCCAACGACTTCGCTCCGCTGCGTCATCTGTGGAGCCTGGCGGTGGAGGAGCAGTTCTACCTCGTGTGGCCGCTCGTGATGGTGCTGGTGCTGCGTGCCGGAAGTCGCGGAGTCACCTCGATGGCCCGGTGGTTCTTGCTTGCGGCGGTCGTCATCACTGTGCTCATGGCCGTGCTGTATCAGCCCGGACCGATTCGCTCGCCCGAGTTGACCCCTGATCAGTACTGGACCGTCTTCGGCCGAGAGATCTCCAAAGTCGACACCTTGTACCTGTCGACGATTACTCGCGCCGGCGGCCTGTTGCTCGGGGCCGCGTTTGCGCTCGTCTGGCGGCCAGTGGCGGTGATGCGCGGCCCGTTGCGCACGAAAGGACGGCTGCTCGACGGCTTCGCGCTCGTCGGGTTCGTCGGCATCGCGGCGATGTGCGTCTACGTCGGCCTGGTGGATATCGACGGTGCCGACCCATTTCTGTTCCGCGGCGGCTTCTTCATCGCCTCGCTGCTGACGCTCATGATGATCGCGGGTGTCACCCACCAACATGCGTTCACCAGCAGGGTCCTCCGCATCCCGGTCTTGCTGTGGATCGGTACCCGCTCTTACGGGCTGTACCTGTACCACTGGCCGATTTACCAGCTGATCCGCAACATCGCCGGCAAGCCGCTCGAGTTCCACGAGTTTGCGCTGGCGATGGTCGCCACGGCGATCATCACCGAGTTGTCGTACCGCTACGTCGAGACGCCGATCCGCAAGGGTGCGTTGGGTCGGATGTGGACGAGCCTTCGCGATCCGCGGCACCCCTCGCGCCGAGGGGCCGTCGTCACGGGTGCTGCTGTCGGCACCGCACTCGCGGTGTTCGCCGGTGCGAGCCTGGCCACCGCCGAGCTCAAGCAGAACGAGGTCGCCGAATCCATTGAGGAGGGGCGCGCGGCCACCTGCGACGTGGTCAACGACCCCACCTGCGGCGCTGTCGACGAACCTGAACCGACCGGAGACGTCGGTGCGACAGCGGACTCCGCCGGGGATCCGACCAGCGAGACGGTCGTCGTCGACAGCGGGGGCGACGAGACCGAGGGCGACGGAGCCGATCCAGCCACAGTCACCGAGGAGACCATCGCCGGTGGCGTGGTCGTCCCCGAGACCACTGCCGCGCCTAGTCCGTCTACGACGGCGGCGCCTCCGGCCAACATCTCGAGGCTGGCGGTCGGCGACTCGGTCATGCTCGGCGCCGCTCCCGCACTGCAGGAACTGGGCTTCACCGTCGACGCCACCGAGAGCCGCGCCTTCATCAACGGGCTCGATACGGTGCTCACGCTCGAGCAACAGGGTCGGCTGGGCGACACGGTGGTGATTCACCTCGGAACCAATGGCCCGATTTCGCAGAGTGAGATGGATCGGATGATGGCCGCGCTCTCCGGTGTGCCGAACGTGATTCTTGTGCTCAACAGCCTGCCGGCAAGCTTCGATTACACCGACGACAACAACGCGTTGATCATCAACGCCGCGGCAAGTAGTCCCAATACGACCGCGCTGTATTGGAACGATCTGGTCAACACGTGCCCGGGCGACTGTCTGTACGAGGACGAGATCCACCTGCGCCCCGATGGCCAGGAGTACTACGCCGCGCTGATCGCCAACGCACTGGGTTTGTAACCGGCGTTACACCTTGACCAAGGCGTGACACCGATCCGGCCATCCGGTCGGTGATACTTGATGCCGCCATGGCGACGCTCGCCCCGCCCGACGGTCAGCCGGTCGCGCCCGGCCTCGATACCGGGATCAGTCGCGTCCCGTATCTCCCCGGTCTCGACGGGATGCGCGCCCTCGCCGTGGTGGCGGTCATGGTGTACCACGCCAACACGGCGTGGTTGCCCGGGGGCTTTCTCGGCGTCGAGATGTTCTTCGTCATCTCGGGGTACCTGATCACGCTGCTGCTCGTCGCGGAGTGCGAACGTACGTCCCGGATCTCGTTGCGCGACTTCTGGGTCCGACGGGCCCGCCGACTGCTCCCCGCGGTCACCACGATGATGGCTCTCGTCGTCGTGTGGACCGCGGCGTTCGAACGCGCTGCTCTCGGTCAGCTGCGCGGCGATGTCTTCGCCGGCACGTTCTACGTGTCGAACTGGTACCAGATCTGGACCGGGCTCGGGTACACCGCGTCCGGCGATTTCGCGCCGCTCCGACATCTGTGGAGTCTGGCCGTCGAAGAGCAGTTCTACCTGGTGTGGCCGTTGGTCATGGCGCTGCTGCTGGCGCGATCGGGAACGCGTCGGGTCGCCGGAGTGGCTCGCTGGCTGTTCCTCGCTGCGGTAGCGGTGACCGTGGTCGTGGCCTTGCTGTACTACGGCGGGCCGATCAGCGACCCGGACATCACGCCGGATGCCTATTGGTGGATCGGCGATCGCCCGATCTCGAAGATCGACACGCTGTATCTGTCGACCGTCACCCGTGCGGGCGGATTGTTGCTCGGCGCGGCATTCGCCCTGGTGTGGCGGCCGTACGCGGTTGCTCGTGGCCCGCTCCGTACCAAAGGGCGATGGTTCGATGCGATGGCGTTGGTCGGCATGACGGTCTTCGCCTGGATGTGTTGGAACGTGTACCTGGCGTCACCGGCTGGCGCCGACTCGTTGTTGTTCCAGGGCGGATTCTTCGTGTGCGGCATTGCCTCATTGATGGTGATCGCCGGCGTGACACATCGAGGCGGAATCACCGATCGTGTTCTTGGCAACTCGGTCATGAGGTGGGTCGGCACCCGTTCGTACGGGTTGTACCTCTATCACTGGCCGATCTATCAGATCATTCGTGGGGTTGCCGGTCGTCCGCTCACGCTGCGCGAATTCGTGATGGCGATGACGATTACGGTCGCACTCACCGAGTTGTCGTTCCGGCTGATCGAACGACCCGTCCGTCGCCGGACCTTCATCGCCGATACTCGTCGGACCATCAAGCGGCTGTCACCCGGTGTCCGCACGACGCTCATCAGCGTGTCGATCATCGCCTTCGCGGTGCTGCTGTTCGCCATTGCTTCGCTCGTTGCTGCCCCGGTGAAGCAGAACGCCATCGCTGCCGAGTTCGAGGAAAACGAGGACTTCGTGATCGACTTCGGCGGCCCCGACGCTGGCGCGTCGCCGGATCCTGGGGCCGATGAGTTGCCCGTTTCCACGACACCGGTAGCGACCGTGCCCGGCACAACGGCTCCGTCGACAACTGCCGTTCCGGCCACGACGGTGACCCCAGCGACAACGCAGCCTCCAGATGCGAGAGCGGGAGCGCCGCCTGTCTCCGCCGACGTGCCGACCGACACCTCGAACGCAACGCCCACGACCGTGCCACCAACGACGACGCCGTCGACGACCGTGCCACCAACGACGGTGCCGGCTGCCCCGGTGCGTCAGTTGGGTGTCGTCGGCAGCATCGACGCGTTGCAGCAACTCGAGATCCAGCCCAACACGGGAGGGTTTCCACTGATCGCATTGGGCGACTCGGTGATGCTCGGCGCGGCCGAGGAACTCGACGCCCTCGGCTTCCGGGTCGACGCGGCCGTCAGCCGGCAGATGAAGGCCTTCTTGCCGACGATGTCGTTGATGCGTGACAACGCCACCTACGGTTCGGTCGTTGTTGTCCATCTCGGGACCAACGGCGGGTTCAGCCAAGCCACACTCGATGAGATGCTCGGCTACATGGCCGACGTGCCGACCGTGATCTTGCTGACCGGCCGTGCGCCGCGCGGCTGGATCGCTGGGAACAACGAGATGATTCGATCGGTTCCGTTCCGCTTCCCGAACGTAAGTGTCATCGACTGGGAGGCGATTTCGGGGGAGTGCCCCGGCAACTGCTTCTACGACGATGACATCCATCTGCGCCCCGACGGTCAGAACTTCTACGCGTCGATCCTTGGGCGTGTGCTCGGCCTCGGCTGAGTGAGCTGCGCCGACCGGCTTGGCCGCTCGGCGGTGTCGGCCTACGCTCGCCGCCATGACCTCTCCCGTCCGTGTCGCTGTCACCGGTGCTGCTGGCCAGATCGGCTACAGCCTGCTGTTCCGAATTGCCTCGGGTTCGATGCTCGGTCCCGACACTCCCGTTGCGCTCCAGCTCCTCGAGATCACCCCCGCGCTCGACGCGCTCAACGGCGTGAAGATGGAGCTCGATGACAGTGCGTTCCCTGTTCTCGACTCGATCGTCTGTACCGACGACGCCGATGTGGCGTTCGGCGACGCCGACATCGCGTTGCTCGTCGGCGCGATGCCGCGCAAGGCGGGGATGGAGCGTTCCGACCTCCTTGCCGCCAACGGCGGCATCTTCAAGCCGCAGGGCGAGGCGCTCTCTCGTTCGGCCTCGCGCGACGTCAAGGTGCTCGTCGTCGGCAACCCGGCGAACACCAACGCGCTCATTGCTCAGCGCAACGCCGCCGATCTCGATCCCGGCCAGTTCACGGCGATGACCCGCTTGGACCACAACCGGGCGATGAGCCAGCTCGCACAGCGCACCGGCAAGCCGGTGACGGCGATCAAGCAGATGACCATCTGGGGTAACCACTCCACCACGCAGTATCCCGACCTGTATCACTGCGAGGTCGATGGCCAGAACGCTGCCGAGCTCGTCGGCGACCACGAGTGGTACGACGGTACGTTCATCCCCACGGTCGCCAAGCGCGGCGCGGCGATCATTGAGGCCCGTGGCGCGTCGTCGGCCGCGTCGGCGGCATCAGCCGCCGTCGATCACGTGCGCGACTGGGTCAATGGCAGCCCTGCCGACGACTGGGTGTCGATGGCTGTGCCGAGCGATGGCAGCTACGACGTCCCCGAAGGGATCATCTCGTCGTTCCCGTGCCGCTGCAGCGACGGGAAATGGGAGATCGTGCAAGGCCTCGACATCAACGGATACAGCCGCGGCAAAATCGACGCCAGCGCCGCCGAGCTCGTCAGCGAACGCGACGCCGTCGCCGAGCTCGACCTGATCTGACCGCCATCCCAACCGACCGGTGAGCGAGGTGGCCCTCTGTGGGCCGTTTTCCTCACCGCAGCGGGTGGTTCCCGTCACCGGTGAGCGAGGTGGCCCTCTGTGGGCCGTTTTCCTCACCGCAGCGGGTGCGTCAGCCGGTCTCCGCGGTCATCGTGACGACGGTGCCGTCGAGCCCTTCGATCGTCAGGGTGGGCCCCACGAGGGTCATGCCCGGGCCGGTCGACAGCAGATCGACCAGCCACTGGTCCTGATCCATGAGCGCCTGGTCGCAGGCCATCGTGGTCATCGCGAAGGGTCCTCCGGCGAACTCGCCGCCGTCGAGCGTGTAGCCGCCGGCGAGGGTGTTGCAGCCCGCATTGGCGCTCAGTTGATCGCCGTCGAACGACATCGTGAGCTCACTTCCCTCGACCAGTGAGTACCCGCTGATCTCGGTTGCGGTGAAGGTTTGTCCCGAGAGGTCTTGGACCGTCGCCGGAGTGTCGGCCGGCGGCAGCGTCGAATCGGCGTCGGAGTCGTCGCCGCACGCCGCGAGCACGAATGCACCCGCCGCGAGCAGTGCCAGTGTGCGTCGCGTCATGGTGATTGGACGTCGCGGGCCGTGCTGCGGTTCCATCGGCACAGCGAGTGGTGGGTCATGACACCGCCACCTCGCAGGCGATCTCGATCATTCGGTCGACGCCGGACTTCAGCTCGGCGTCGCTGATTCGCTGCGTCGAACCGTCGTCGGCGAGGAGGTCGCTGACCGTCATCATCGCCAGCGACTGCATGCCCTTCACGTTGGCGATCGTGTACATCATCGCGGCTTCCATCTCGACGCCGAGATGTCCGAGCCGTTTCCAGCGGGCGAAGGTATTCGGGTCGGGGTCGTAGAACAGACCTGACGTGACGATCGGCCCTACGTGAACGTTCGTCCCCGACGCTGCGCTGCGTGCGGCGGCGGTGGCGGCCAGCTCGAACGATGCGGTCGGGGCGTAGCCCGCCATGTCGGCATAACGCAGCGGCGTTGTGTCGTCGGCAGAGGCCGAGACACCGATGACCGTGTCGCCCATCGCCATGCGGTCTTGCAATCCGCCACAGGTACCCACACGGATCAACCGTTGCGCACCCAACATCGCCAGTTCCTCGAACACGATGCCCGAACTGGGGCAGCCCATTCCGGTGGCCTGGACGCTGATCGGCTCGCCATTGAACGTGCCCGTGTAGCCATGCATTCCGCGCTCGGCGTTGACCTGCGCCACGTCGTCGAAGAACGTCTCGGCGATGTAGGTGGCGCGGACCGGGTCGCCCGGACACAACAGGTTGGCGGCATAGTCGCCGGGCTCGGCTCGGAGGTGGACGGGCATGGCGCGAGCGTATCGCTCGGTACTACTTGAGGAACTTGCTCGTCGTGTTGTCGGCGAGCACCTTGCCACCCGTCTGGCAGGTCGGGCAGTAGTTCACCGTGTACCCCGAGTACTCGACTGCTCGCACAGTGTCGCCGCACACCGGGCAGGCCTCGCCGGCGCGGCCGTGGACTCCTCCCGGTCGATCCTTCGACGAGCTCATGTCGTCTCGCGTGCGCTCGTAGCTCAAGCCGTCGTCGATTGCACCGTGAATCGCTGCGGCGACCGCCGCGGCCCCGTCGGCACCCAATTTCTTAGTGTTGGCGAACGGCGACACCTGGGCTCGATGGCACACCTCGTTGGCGAGCCTCCGACCGATGCCGGCGATGTGTTGCTGGTCGCGGAGAAACCCGTGGACGCGCATCGACGTGGTGGCGAACGCGTCGGCGAGCTGATCGGTGGTGATGTCTGCGGCGTCGGGCCCGAGCCGGTTGAGTGGTGGCGACTCGTCGAGCGTTGTGCTGTCAACCGCCCACACGCCGGCGCGGCGTTCGCTCCCTTGCTCGGTCAACAGCAGTGCTGGATCGTCGTCGACATCGGGGCGCTCGTCGAACCAGAAACGCGCTTGGCCTCCACGGGGCTTCTTGGAGTGTTTGGTGTCGACGAGCAGCCGACCGCCCTGCATGAGATGGATCACGAACGTCACCGGCTCGATATCGACCAGGATGTACTTCCCACGCTGGCCTACGTGACGGACCGGCTGACCGTAGGCCTCGTCGGGAGCGGGTCGGGCGGTCTTTAGTGCCGTGAAACGGATCGGTTCGAAGCGACGCAGTGAGCGTCCGGCGAACCGTTTGTCGAGCCGCTCGGCGTGGGCCTGCACCTCGGGGAGCTCGGGCATGTCACCTACTCGTAGCGCGTCCGCTTCCGGACCGACTCGAACACTGCGGCCAACGCGCCGAATACCGGTGTGGCATCCATCAACATCTGCTGATCGCCGTACAGCCGAATGTGGCCGTTGATGAACGCATCCTGTGCGTTGAGCTCGCCGTTGGCGACAGCGACAGCGGTGTCCCAGCTCTGCTCCATCTTGACGTCCTCCGGGTCGGCCGGGCCGGCGCCGAATGTCGCCGCTCCGTCGCCGACGCTGAGGTGGTAGGTGACATCGCCCTCGGGCCCGTCACTGACCACCTGAGTGATCCCGACGCGATGGCGCTCGGCGAGCTCGCGTAGCGGCACGTTGGCGCCAACCTCTTCGGTCAGCGCGGCGATCCACTCGAGGCTGAGATAGCGCATCACCGTCGTAGTCTGCCCGATGATGCCCGCTCTCAGCGACGAGCGCGCCCATCCCGGGGCCGCGACAGAGGAATGGGCGTTCGCGGCGTGGGATGCAGGGGGAGATCTCGGGCTGTGGTCGGTGCATCGGTTGTGTGGTCCGACCGTGTGGTACTGGTCGGCGCTGGCGCGGCCGGGCCGGCCGTTGCTCCACGTGGCCGATTTCGAGGTGCCAGCGCGCCGCGATCCGTTCATCGTGAAAGGTGAACAGCTGTGGGCCGAGCACCTCTGTGAGTCGCCGATGGAGCAGTGGTCGATCGGCAACGAGACGTATGCGTCGAGTCTCGACGACGTCGAGGCGGCGCTCGGCGACGCCTACGGTACGCCGACACCGATCGCGTTCGACATCGAGTGGTATGCAACCGCTGCCGCGGTGGAACTCGCTGCATCTGGCGACGTCGTCGGATACCGCCAAGAGGGGGTCGTGCACGGCGATCTCGAAGTGCTCGGCGAGCCAACGATCACCGTGACGGAGATCGCGGCGCGGCGGTGGCACCGATGGGCCCCGCCGGGGAGCGGCCTTGCACCACTGGACCTACCAGCCGCTCGCGCGCACGGTGGTGTGCGTGCGCCGTTCCGGTTCCCCGGAGGCGACGTGCTCGACTCGGTGCTGACCACCGATGGCTGGGCCCGGCGTCCGCTGTGATCTGCAGAGTCAGTGTGACGCCACTGGTTCTTCGTCATCCGCAGTCTGCTGCGGCGACCCCGTACCTCGCCGACGGCGGCCGACATAGATCGCCCATCCGAGCCCTGCGAGCACGAGTGCAACCGCCAAGAATGGTGCCAGTACTGCGAGCACGAACGCGATGGTGAAGAACGCAACGGCAAACGCGTTCCATCCTGCGGCGAGCGCGTCACCGAGCCCGTCCTCGGGCGCGGGCTCGGCCACCGCCGTCGCTGCATCGACCGGTTGGTAGCTGATCTCGATGGTCAGCGTCGACTGGGCCACGCGCTCGTCCAGCGCCCGTTCACTGGCGAGCAACTGTTCGAGCCGTACCGTTCGCTCGTTGATCAGATCCTGAATGCGGACGATGTCGTCGAGATCGGTCGCTGCAGCGAGCAGGCCTTCGAAGCGTTCGAGCGCGGTCCGTTCGACACCGATCCGCAGTTCGAGATCGACGAGTTGGGCGGTGACGTCTTCAGACGACTGCGTGCGACTGAGTAGCTCGCCGACGTCGGTATCCAGCGCAGCGATCAGCGGATCCAGCTGCTCGGGGAGCACCTTGACCACGATCGTCGCGCTCCCCGGAACAGTGATCGTGCCGTCGTCCGCGACCACCTCGTCGTCGAGGCGGACATCCGCGGAGAAGACGAGCCCGCCGTTGGCGCGCACAGTGGTGAGGGCGTCATCGGTTGCGTCGCGAACGTTCGACGTGGCGAATGCGACGCCTGCCTCGACGGCGAGATCGCGGGTACCGAGATCGACACCGAGCGGCGCCGACGGTGCGGATGATCCCGCCGTCGAAGCATCGACGGTAGCGGAGTCGGTCTCGGGTGGCGCCCCGGCGTCCGCTTGTTCTGTTTCGGCGACTACTGCCGTGTCGGCAGCGATGTCGTCCGAGCCCGAGTCGTCGCTGTCTTCGCTGCATGCCGCAGCTGCGACGACGGTGATGATGCCGAGCGCGCAGGCTCGCCTGAATCCGGAACGGCCGTTACCGATTGTTCTCCCCATGGCGTCTTCGACGCTCGACCGACGAGACCGGTTCCGTTCGTCACCTGATCGTCATCGACCGCTCAGACGCTCGGTCGTCGCCGCCCGTGCTCGAGGTGTCGACGATCAAGGTGCGTGCCGCGGCATCTGAGGGTCACTTCTCGGTGAGCGGTGCAGTCGAGGCAAGTGCGATGCGCTGTGCTGCCAGCACCTCGCGTGCGGTGTCGAGGAACAGCTCCGTCGTCGGTGTTGCCGTTGCCGGATGCCACATCATCGAAACTCCGGCCGGCACCGCTGGTTCGAGCGGGCGAGAGGTCAGGCCGTCGAGGTGCAGTTGTGCGGCGGCGCCCGGTGCAAGCCCGACGCCGGCTCCCGAGCGGGCGAACGCCATCATGGATTCGAGGTGGTCGACTTCGAGGGCGATGTGTCGTTGGATCTGGTGCTCGTCGCTGAGCCGGCTGACCAGCTGGTGCACGCACGGCTCGCGCTCGCGGCTCATGAGCAACAGCGGCTGGCGAAGCAGCGCTGACACGGGCACACGTTCTCGCCCTGCGAAGTCGTGGCCGGTGGGGTGGAACACGCGTAGCTCGTCGGGAGCCACGATCTCTGCGTGCACTGGTTCGGGCCCGCCGGGCAAGATGCCGAAGCCCACATCGATGATGTGTTGCCGGAGTTGTTCGGCTTGCTCGGCTGTTCCCAGGTGTTCGAGCTCGACATCAACATCCGGGTACTGATCTGCGAACGACGCCACTGCCGAGGCGAGGCCGCCCAACGAGCACACCGCGGTGTAGCCCACTCGGACGCGCCCGCGCACTCCGGCGTGCGCATCGAGCGCTCGTGACGAGGCGCGATCGAGCCGCTGGAGTACATCGTGTGCGTCGGTGAGGTACGACTCGCCCGCCGCGGTCAGCCGAACGCTTCGGCTGGAGCGATCGAACAGCGTCGCGCCGAGGTCGCGTTCGAGGGCGCGGATCGTCTGGCTCACCGCCGGTTGGGCGACATGGAGCCGCTCCGCAGCCCGGCCGAAATGCAACTCGTCGGCGACAACGACGAACGTCTCGAGGTGCCGGAGACTGACCATAACTGTCTGCTTATCAGAGTCAGGTCATGCTCGTCTTGTTCCTATCGACGATCGGACCCAGGCTGGGATCGTGACGACAACACAGGATCTCCCCCGGCGCCGCGGCCCGCGACCGGCAACGACCGCCACAAACCCCCACACACAGCTCGATCAGACAGCGCCGGTCGACTTGCAGCGGCGCGTTGCCGATCTGATGTTCAGTCTGTCGTGCGTGGTCGAAACGCACTCGCTGATCTCCGTACCTGGCGCGCGCGCCGCATGGCTCGACGACGGATGTGCGGCGGGGCCTGTCGATGCGTTCATGATCGAGCGCGAGTTCTGCCACCTGCATCCGCCGAGCGACGGCAGTCTGCACCTCAACTTGCCACTCGAGATCGGGCGTCAGGCCATCGACCGGGGCTGGGCCGAGCCGCATCCACTGGTGGCGCGCGGAATCGTGCCGCCCACCGTGGTGATGGTCTACGGACCTCGCAATGAAGCAGAGCTGGGCGTCGTCTGTCGTCTCGTCGAGGCGTCACATCGGTTCGCCCACCCCGACGCGTAACGCCGCCGCGGCGCTCAGTTGGTGAGCTCGCCGAGGCTGAGGTTCTCGTATGCGTCCTCGGGGTTGGCCCGCACGGCTGCGTCGAGGGCGTGCGCGTCGTCGCCCACCAAGATACGCCAGCGCTCATCGCGCACGCCCTGCAAGATCACTCCGGCAGCCTCGTCTGCTGTCATCGGTGCGTTCGCCTCGAACAGGGCGGCCATCTCCTCGGCCAGGCGGCGATCCTCGTCGCTCATGTCGGCGAGGTTCATCCCGCCGAAGCGCATCGAGTTCTCGACGATCGAGGTGCCGATGTGGCCGGGCATGACGACCGACGCCTTGACGTGTGGGGCGTTGATTCGCAGGTCGGTGATCAGGGCCTCGGTGAAGCCCTTGACCGCGAACTTGGCTGCTGAGTACGCAGTGTGCGGGCGATCGGGGCCGAGGCTGGCCCAGAATCCGTTGACGCTCGACGTGTTCACGATGTGACCCTCGTCGGCGGCCGCCAGCAACGGAAGGAAGACCCGGGCCCCGAGGTACACGCCACCCCAACACACGTTGAACGTGCGCTCCCATGACTCGCGGGTGGCCGAGAACATGCTGCCTCCGCCGCCGATCCCCGCGTTGTTGAACAGCAAGTGAATGTGGTCGGTGTCGTGTTGCTCGAGCACCTCGTCGCGGAAACGCACCAGCGCCTCTTCGTCAGCGACGTCGGCACGGTGGGCCGTGACCCGCACATCTGGTCCGGCCTCGGCTGCGGCGGCGCGGGTGATCGCGAGGTTGTCTTCGGCGAGATCACACGTCGCGACATGGCAGCCAGCGGCGGCGAGCTGGGTGACCAAGGCGCGGCCCATTCCCGTCCCGCCGCCGGTGACGACAGCGATCTTGTTGGTGAAGTCGTGCATCGCGTGCGGTCAGCCGTTCTTCGGCAGGTCGCTGAACGGGATGTCGCGCGTGTCTCCGGGCTCCTTGGGCAAACCGAGCGCACGCTCGCCGATGATGTTCTTCTGGATCTGATCGGTGCCGCCATAGATCGGTGGCGCCTGTGCGTAGAGCGCTGTCCCGGTGACCATCGCCAGCATCGGGTCGCCCGTCGCGTCGTCGAGGGCGGCTCGTTGCTCGTCGGTGTACCCGTGCAGCGTGCCGGCCGCTCCGACGATGCGCAGACCGAGGTCGCGCGACAAGCGTACGACGTCGCTCATCATCAGCTTGGAGATGTTGGCCATGCCCGCGATGTCTTCGCCTGCAGCTCGGGCGGCTTTGACGCGTGCGCCGTTCCACGCCCCGATCGTCTCGAGGGTGTGCAAGCGCATCAGGTCTTGGCGAATCGACGGGTCGTCACCGAGATCACGGCTGCGAGCGAGTCCTGCGTACATCTTCGACTGTGACCGGCGCGCCGCTCCGGTCTGCGGACGACGTGGGGCCGCGGCACCGACCAGGTCGCCGACTCGCCGATCGAGTTGGCCGGCGATCGAGCCGGGCAGCGCGCCCGTGGCCGCACCTCCCCCTCCCGCACCCAACCCGGCGCGTTCGTTCTGCAGGGTGGTGTTGGCCACCCGCCAGCCGTCGTTTTCGTCGCCGATCAACGCGTCCGTCCGCACCCGAGCATCCGTGAGGAACACCTCGTTGAACAGCGCGTGGCCGGTGAGCTCGCGCAGCGGCCGGATCTCGACACCCGGTTGGTCCATTTCGATAGCCATCCACGAGATGCCGCGATGTTTTGGCGCGCTGGGGTTGGTGCGGGCGATGAGCATGCCGACGTCGGCCATGTGTCCCGCCGACGTCCAGACCTTCTGTCCGTTGACGATCCACTCCTCGCCGTCGCGTTCTGCCCGGCACGTCAGGCCGGCGAGGTCCGATCCAGCGCCGGGCTCGCTGAAGAGCTGGCACCACGCCTTTTGCCCGGTGACGATGTCGCGAACGAACGTGTCGACCTGTTCCTGCGTGCCGTGGCTGGCGATCGTCGGCGCCGCGAGCAACAAACCCAGCCCACTCGGGGGGCCGAGCGCACCGAAGTCGGAGATGGCGCGATGGACCGCTGTGGCGTCACTGCGCGACAGTCCGCGCCCGAAGCGATCGACCGGGAGGTTCGGAGCTGACCATCCGGCCGTTCCGAGTCGCTCCCACCACTCAGCAACGGTGAGGTCGGGGTCCCAGTGCTCTTCCAGCCATGCCGATATCGCGGCAACGGGGTCGGCGTCGTCCGTCCCAGAGGGACTCGGTGGCGCTGCGGTCGTGCTCATAACGGCAGTGTGTCAGGCATGTGTCGCTCAATACGGCTCGGAGCGCTTGCTGCACCACTGTTTTGTTGACGCTCAGGCACCGCAGAGGTCGGTCGAGCAACGATCGCTAGACCACCCCCAGGAATAGAAGCAACGAGAGGGAGCGTTTCATGTCCGCCAACGCCACCGAACCTGAATCGATCGCAGCCAAGCACCGGGCGTCAGCGCGGATTGGAACGGTCGCGCTCGTTGCCGGTCTGATCGCCTCCGCGTGTGCATCGAGCGACGGCGATCCAATGCTCGAGGGTGCAGGTGCATCGACGCAGACGCCGATCACTACTGCGTGGATGGAAGGTTTCCGCACCGAAACCGGTGCCGAACTCGAGTACGTCGCTGTCGGCTCCACTACCGGGCGCGAGCTGTTCCTCGCCGGCGAAGTCGACTTTGCCGGGTCGGACGTGTACTTGACCGACGAAGAACGCCGGATGGCTCAGACCACCTGCGCTGGTTCGTTGGGTGCAGTCCACGTACCGACCTACCTGTCGTCGATCGGGCTCGTGTACAACCTGCCGTCGCTGGAGGGGGAGCAGCTCAACCTGAGCGCTGACGTGATCGCCGGGATCTACACCGGTGACATCACCAATTGGAATGATCCGGCGATCGCGAGCGACAACCCCGGTGTGGACCTGCCAGACCTACTGATCGTCCCGGTCCACCGGTACGACAGCAGCGGCACGACCGACAACTTCACCGAGTACCTCACAGTGGCCGCGCCCAGCGTGTGGAGCTACGGCGAGTTCTCGAACTGGAGCGACAACGGACCGGCCGGAAAGTCCGCCGTGTACAGCAATGGAACCGCTCAGGTCGTTGCGTCAGCCGAAGGCTCAATCGGTTACGTCGACGTGGCGCAGGCTTCCGGCCTGCCCCTCGCCGCCATCGAGGCCGGCGACGGTTTCGTCGCCCCGACCGACGAGTCGGTCACCGAAGCGTTTGCGCTCGCCTCGACGACGTATTCGCCTGACACACAGGACCTCATGGTCGAGTTCGATCGTGTCCCCGACTCGTCGTCGGCGTATCCGCTGGCGATGCTCAGCTACACCGTCGTGTGTCTGCAGTACGAAGATCTCGCCACGGCCAACCTCGTCGGGTCGTATCTCTACTTCGTGCAAAGCGACGAGGCGCAGCAAATCGCGTCGACGACGGCTGGGGCAGTGCAGCTCAATGCCGAGACGACCGAGCGGATTCAAGCGATTAGCGAGAGCATCGGCGCGTTTGATTCGGCGGACGGGCCGATCGCCTGATCGAGCTCGATCGACGGAGCTGCCTTACTGCTCGCGCCGCTGGCGGTCGTGGGCGCGGGTGTGACTGTAACGACCTCGGCACGCGGCCGCTCCCGCAACGACCGCCCGCCGTCGACCACACTGGGCCGATGCAGTATCCGACGGACATCCTCGCCGACGATCCGGCGGCCGACCGCGGCCCGCAGTACCCCGAGGTCGAGGTCGCTGCGGGCCTGGCGGTCGTCGATAGGGCGAGTGGCTTCGCGGGTCGGATCGTGCGCTGGTCGGCCGAGGCGGTGACCGTGCAGAACGCCGCCGATCACCAGCGGCACTTCGGGTGGAAGCCGGGTGGCTTTCTCGTCGATGGACGACCCGTGTCGTTGCGCCGGCCCGCGTCCACGCCGCGCTCGTCGGCGCCGACCACGACGGCGTCTGGTTCCGTGGCCGCCCCGGTCAGCGCGGCGCGCGTCGCGGCTCCCAGTCGGATCTGGGTCGAGGGGCGCCACGACGCCGAGCTGATCGAACTGGTGTGGGGTGACGACCTGCGCGAGCTCGGCATGGTCGTCGAACCGCTGCACGGTGCCGACGACTTGGCGGCGGCCGTCCGCGAGTTCCGGCCGAGCCCCGACCGCCGTCTCGGCGTGTTACTCGACCACCTGGTACCGGGGTCGAAGGAGTCGAGTATCGCCGCAACCATCACCGATCCGCACGTCCTGATCACCGGGCACCCGTTCGTCGACGTGTGGGCAGGCATCCGTCCCCAGGCGATCGGGATCGCCGCTTGGCCCGATGTGCCGAAAGGTGATCAGCCGTGGAAAGAGGCAGTGTGTGCCGCGCTCGGAGAGCCGTTCGAGGGTTTTTGGCCGCGCATCCGCAATTCGGTCGCGTCCTACGTCGATCTCCGGCCCGAACTGGTGGGCGCC
>JBCDFR010000020.1:0-66445 GCA_039177505.1 Actinomycetota bacterium
CCGTTCCCCAGCGGCCGAATGTGGCAACCCGACACTGTCACGTCGATCGCCGACGCCGATTGGGGCGCAGTGTTCGGGCAGGCGGCCGGATTCGGTGCGATCGTCGTCGTCGCGATCGTCGCGCTGCTGCTCAACTACTCGGGCCTCGAGACCGCAATGCGCACCGACATCGACGTCGACGCCGAGCTGCGTCACACCGGACTCGGCAATCTCGTGAACGGAGCTGCCGGATGCCCGCCAGGGTTCGTGGCGTTCGGCATGTCGAGTCTGGGTCATCGCCTCGGAGCACGCACCAGGTCGGGCATCATCGTGACGGCGGGCATCCTGGTCGCCGTGCTGGCGTTCGGTGCGGGATCGATCGCCCTCGTCCCACGACTCGTCGCCGGAGGATTCCTGGTCTACCTCGGACTGGGGTTACTGCGTGAGTGGCTGGTGGCGACGTGGACGCGGGTGTCGAAGGTCGACTACGCGCTGATCTGGTTGATCCTGTTGGCGATCGTCACCATCGGCTTTCTCGCCGGGATCGCTCTCGGGGTCTTTGCGGCCATCGCGATCTTTCTCGTCGAGTACAGCCGTGTCGGGATCATCCGGACCACGACCACGCGTTCCCACTTCGCTAGCGATGCCGAGCGCCCGCTGCTCGACGAGCGTCTGCTCGCCGAGCGCGGTGACCGGATCGCGATCATCACGATCCAGGGCTACGTGTTCTTCGGTACGGCGCATTCGCTCGCCGACCGCGTTCGATCGATGTGGCGATCGGACTCATCGATTCGTTTCTTGGTGATCGATTTCCGATTGGTGACAGGGATGGACGTGTCGGGCGTCGCGGCGTTCACGCGGCTGTGTCGCGACACTCGCATGGCCGACGTGACCGTGGCACTGACCGGTGTCTCCCCCGACGTGCGACGACAGCTCACACCGGAAGTGCTGCCGCCCGCGGGGGCCGACGAGTCGTCAGGTGTCGCATCGCTGTTCGCGACACTCGATGACGGCGTCCGTTGGGCCGAACAGCAGCAGCTCGACGACGTGGCAACAGCCGGTCTGGCCGACCCGACGCGGTCGGCGTTCGATGTGGTGCGCCGCCGACTCGGTCGACTCGACGCCGACTCGGTCGATTGGCTCGATCAGTTGCAACCGACGCGCAGCCGACAGGTCGGCGATCTCGTCGGGATGTTCGACGCGTCGCTCGTGCGCCGCGAGTTCGTCAGCGGCGAGGCGTTGGCTGTGCAGGGCCGCGATGTTGCCGACCTCGTCGTGCTGGTCGATGGCTCCGCTGAATGGATCGAGTACGACGGCGAGGCCATCGTCGACCGGGGTCACGTGGCGCCGGGAAGTGACGTGATCGCACGAGACCTCTATGCCGGGGGTCGTAGCAGCCGCACCGTCATTGCCACTTCAGACGGATCCGTACTCGTGTTACCGGCGGACGCGATCGACTCCCTCGATGCGGAGCATCCCGAGTTGGCAGCAGTGCTCCACCGGACAATGACCGAGCGGATCAGCTACCGCGCCTACCGGCTCGCCTCAGCCTCGCGGTTCCTCGCACGATGAGTCGATCGACGATCGGCGCACTGTGGCAGGGAGTCGTCAGCGGCGTGCTCGTGGTGCTCGTGGTCGGAGCAATCGCCGCGATGCTGTTCTCCGAGCCTCCGCTGCCGGACTTCGTCGCCTCGGGAACTGCGATGCTGCTCGCCGGGACGCTCGCGGCGACCCTGCTGATCGGCGCGTTCAGCGCCTTTACGCCGGCGATCGGCCGAGTGCAGGAAACGCCGGGTGCGGTGCTGGCATTCGTGGCCACTGCGACCGCATCGGCGATGGCCGGCGAGCCCGACGACACGGTGTTCGCCACGGTCGTCGCCGTGGTCACCATGACAACAGCGGCAACCGCTGCGATCATCTATCTGATGGGCCGCTTTGGCCTCGGTCGACTGGCGCGGTTCATCCCGTACCAAGTGGGCGGCGGGTTCCTCGCCGGAACCGGGTGGTTGATCGCCGTCGGGGGGCTGGCGGTCAGCGCCGACGAGGGCCTCGACAGGCAGCTGCTCGACGGCTCGGCACTCGACCGCGCAGGACCTGCCGTCGTACTCGGAATCGTCATGTTGCTCGTCGCCCGTCGACAACCGACCATCGCAGTGTTCGTCGCGCTGTCGTTGTGCGCGGCGGCTGCGGTACACGTCTGGCACATCGTGTTCGGCGACGGGTTCAGCGGAGCACGCGACGAACGGTGGCTCCTCGGCCCGTACCCGGACGGACCGCTCGTCGACGCTGGAGCGATCACGATGTTGCCCGAAGCGAACTGGACGGTCATCGGCGACCACTGGCCGTGGGTCGTGTCGGCGATCCTGATCACGCTGGTCGCGATCCAATTGAGCATCGCCCAGCTGGAGCTCGATCGCGGTGACGACGTCGACATCGATCGCGAGCTCCGAACCGCAGGCACCGGCAACGCGGTGGCCGCATTCACCGCAAGTGCGCCGGTCTTCCTCGCGTCGACGCCGACCTCGCTGGTCGGGCAGACCCGAGACCACGCCCGCCTACCGGTTGTCGGTGTCGCGGCAGTTGTCGTCCTCACGATTGCCGTCGGCGCCGATGTGCTCGCTGCGATCCCCCGCGCCGTCGCCGGTGGCCTGTTGATCTACTTCGGGCTGTCAATGGCCGTCGTTTGGCTCTGGGACAAACGGAACACGATGCCCCGAGCGGACTACGCGTTGATCTGGCTGATCGCGCTGTCGATCGGCGTGCTCGGGGTGGTCGAGGGGATCGCAGTCGGCGTGCTCGCCGCGGCGGTGCGCTTCGTCGCCGACTACAGCCGGCGCAGCGTCGTGCGACGCGAGGCCACCCGTTCCGACGTCGCCACATCGACCATGCGAGCCTCCTTGGAGGAGCAGCTGCTCGAAGACCGCGGCGACCGAATCGCCGTCGTCACGCTGCAGGGGCACATGTTCTTCGGCACCGCACACCGCCTCGCGTTGCGCATCCGGCAGCGGTTGGCGGAGCGGCCAACGATGCGGTATCTCGTGCTCGACATGCGCTTCGTCACGGGCATCGATGCATCCGCAACCGCGACGCTCGAACGCCTCCGGCAGCACACCGACGAAGCCGGGGTGACGGTGCTCGTGGCTGGACTCGACCCGACGATCGCCAACCGAGTCGAAGCCCGCATGACCCTCGCCAGAGACGACTCGACCCGAACACCCAATTGGCGCGTCGAGCGCGACGTCGACTCGGCTCTTCGCTGGGCGGAGGAACAGGTGCTCGACGAGTTCACCTCCGCTGGGCTGTCCGCTCGATCGTCGTCGACACTGGATGCTGCAGAGCGAGCGCTCACCCGAAGCGCGCCAGAAACCGACTGGCTCGACCAACTCGGCCCGATGGCCACACCGAAGATGTCGGCCGGTCAGCGAGCACTCCACGACGCGGTGACGACCGATGGATTCGAGCGCGGCGACGTGCTCGTCGAACAGGGCCAGTCCGTCGGCTGGCTGATCGTCATTCGCTCAGGAGATGTTGTCGCCGAGGATCGAGGGCCAGCTGGCGAGTTGCTCACGCGGGAGGTCGTCGACGTAGGCGCCGAGCCGATGGCTGCGGCGTTCTGGAGCGGCGAACCGGCGACGCGGCGACTCGTCGCTACGTCCGCCGGCTCGTGGTCGCGATTGAGCGCAGCGGCGGTCGAAGCACTCGAACGCGATCATCCAGATGTTGCGGTGGCGGTACTACGCGCCGCAGCTCGGCGGATGGCCAACGAGAGCGGACGGATGCACGACACCGCCCGCAACCTCCAACGCTGACGCCAGAACGCATACCGACGACGACGGCCTGCGCCCCAGTGCGGACCCCGATCACGTCCCGACACACTGGACGAATCGCGTCACACGTCGCGTGCTCGATGTCCAGCCCAGTACGTCCAAGCGATCAATCCAGCAAAGATCAACCATGGAACGATGCGGTTGATGGCCAACGCGGTTCCCGTCGAGACCAATTGGATTACAACCACGCGCGCTGCGGCCTCCATGAGTCCGACGGTTCCCCAGACGATCGCGGCGAGCCGCCAGAACGATCGAGCCTCGATGAACCGGTCGTATTCGGCCTCCATCTCGGCTCCCGCTGCTGAGAAACGCCCACCCTGGAACGCCTGCGCGAAGTAGAACACGAGCGGTCGACGCATCCGAAGAGACATCAGCTGCGCCGTCGCGAACACCGCTGTCACGGCTGCTCCCTCGAGCAAGATCACCTTGGGGTCGTTGCTGAGCACGGCCAGCACGAGGCTCAGCGCGATCCCGCTGAGCACCACCACACCGATGACCTCGATCCGCCGGCGGCGTTGCCAGTCCACGCACACGCCCACAGCGGGCGGCACTCCGGAGAGCACCAGCGACCAGACCTCAGAGATACCCGTGCGACGAGCCACCTGAAACACGACGAGCGGGCCGACCACGTCGAGGAGCACCATTCGAACCGCAGCGAAACGCGTGCCAGCGCGCAGATCAGGCGTGCGCTCGGCCGGCAGGTCGTTGACCACCGCCGTCACTCTATAGTCTCGACGAGACTAGGTGGACCGGATACGGTCGGGACGTGCCGAGTCGACAGCTGACACCAACGTCGTACACCCTGCTCGGGTACCTCTCGATCACCCCGATGTCCGGATACGACCTGGCCACTGCGATCCATGGCTCTGTCGCCCAGTTCTGGCCGGTGTCGAAGAGTCAGATCTACAAAGAGCTCCCCCAGCTCGAAGCGGACCGGCTGATCGTAGGCACCGACGTCAGTCAACAACTGCGCCCCGACAAGCGGGTCTACGACACCACCAACGCCGGCCTCATCGAGCTCGATCGCTGGCTCGCCGACGACGATCTGCCACCTGCGGTGGCCCGAATCCCCGAGCTCCTCAAGCTGTTCTTCGGCCATCGGATGAGCCACGAGGCAATTCGCTCGATGCTGCTGACCGAACGAGCAGCGCAGCTCGAGGCGATGACCAGATTCGAGGCCGTCATCGATCACCTCGATTCCGAACCCTCAGCGCGGTACGTCAGAGCGACCGCTCGCTATGGGTTGCTCGCCGGCGAGGCGTGGATCAGGTGGGCCGACGAAACACTCGCCGATCTCGAGCGCGACCCGATCGACGCGACGCCTGGTCTCGACCTCGCCGAGTTCATTCGCGCCGTTCCACCTCGCACTGCCACCTGACGTCGACGGCCCACGATCGGATGGTTGGGTGTCGATGCCCAGCACAGCGAGCCGCACACCACACCATTCGTCACATTGGCGGCGACCCGACGATTACGGCAACGGTGCGCTCGGCTGCAGCGAGTGCGCCCTCGATGTGTCCAGGCGCCTCGGGTGATGTCTCGGTCGACGTCCAGTGCAGCCGGCCTCCCATCCCGGCGATCTGCCACACCGCGTGGCCGTAGGTCTCGTACCGGTGCAGCGCCTCAACGCCCGGCGGCGACGTGTCGGGCTGGGCGCTCCAGTCGGTGATGATGATGTCGATCGGGTCGTTCGCGGCGGCGCCGAACATCTCGATGAGTTGGGCGCGCACCTCGTGCTCATTGACCGGTTCAGCCGATGATCGATTCGGAGCGAAGCCGATCAATACGGCGGGCTCTCCGTCGGGCCCACTCATGTCGTGCAGTTCACGCATCGGGCCGATGTGGCTGATCCCGCTGCCGGACAACCCCTGAGCGCGCCAGAACGGTTCAGAGAAGTGAACGATGACCTTCGTCGTCGAGCCCATCCACACCGGCGTGGCAGCAGCGATGCTCCGGAGGCGGTCGGGCAGGCCGGGATCAAAACCGATGCGATGGACGGCGAGCGCGGGAGGCAGTGCGATCGCGACGTGGTCGGCTTCGACCTCGTGCACTCCGGCGGTCGGATCGCCGTACCGCACCAGGAGTCGTTCGCCACGAACCTCGACCTCGTGGACGAGGGCTCCGAGCCGCACGACGTCGCTTGGCAGCTGGGCCGCAACGGCAGCCGCGAGCGACTCCGCGCCGTTGGTGAATCGGTACGAAGGAACGTCGATCGGGTTGCCCTGTATGCGCTGAGCGTGTGGCCGGTCGTGATACGTCGCATCGCCGGCAATGAACTGGTCGTGCGTCGCGACGGCGAGTTCGTCGACGAGCCGTGCGACGCGATGTTCGCCCGGCCAGTACCAGGTGGCGCCTGCATCGACCCGCTGCCCGGTGCTCGTGAGGCGGCGGCTCCACAGTCGACCGCCGACGCGATCGCGCGCCTCGAACACGACAACGGATCGACCTTTGCGAAACAACTCGCGCGCCACCGCCAGCCCGGCGATACCCGCGCCCACGACGGCTACCTCGTAACGCTCGCTCGCCCGCATCATCGGTGTTCGTTTCGACCACCGTCAGCGATGGCGGTCGTTGCGTGCGCTCATAGCTCGACGAGCAGCTTCGCTGTGTACTCTCGGGTGAACAGCAAGTTGACGCCGTCGACGGCACTCCCCAGACCGTGAAGGGTGTGCGCCCGGTACTGCAGTTGTGCGGACATGAACAGTTCCATCAGCTCGATGCATGTGCGTCTGCCGGAGCAGCATCTCCCGGTCGGACACCGACGGGATCCTAGGGAATGGAGTCTGACGTCCAAAGTCGCAGCCCACCACTCAGCGGTTCAGAACGGCGCCCAGGAATCTTGCGCCTCGTGCGACTGAGTCCATCGCTCGTGGGCACTCGCCGGCTGATCGACGAGCTGCTGTGGCGGCACACTCCCGCTGGAACCATTGAGCCACAGCACGAGGTTGGTCCGCTCGCCCGACGTGATCGGCTGTGCCGTGTGCGGAACGTTGCCTCGGTGGATCATCGCGGTGCCGGGCTCGAACGACAGCGCCGTCACATCGCCTGTCGCCGGGTCGAGGAAGTCGACGGTCGAACCGGTGAACTCCTCACCCGGGAGGTTCGCATTGATGTTCAGCGTCACCGTCGAGGCGTCGGTGTGCGGGCGGATCGACGTGTCAGTGTCCGGCCGGTAGTGGATGGAGAACCCGAACGACTGCGAGTCGTACCCGACGATGTCGGGGAACAGCAGCCGGGCGATCGGGCGCATGTACGAGTCGATAACCAGGCGATAGAAGCGCTGGAACGAGGGCGCCGCAAGGGAGCCGTCGGAGCGCAGATCGAGCATTGCTCCCTGCCGATTCAACACGATGCCGTACGGCGGCCGCAGTGGCACGCCTGCGTCCCACACGTCGCCGAGATAGGTGCGCAGCGTGGCGATGCGATCGGGATCGAAGAATTGGAACGAGAACACCCCAGGAGCGGCCTCGTGGACGAGGTTCCGTACGGCCGACTCGGTGGTCGGGTCCCCCCACGCACTGGCAACAGCGCCGCGCAGTGCCGGGTCGATGATGACGGAGTCGTCGAGTTCGACGTGGCGTGCCGAATCCCAGTCGGCCCATGCGTCGCGAAGGAGCTGGCGATGATCGGCCCAGAACGCCGCGACGGAACGATCGCGGCGCAGTACGGCGGCGCGTCCGGGAGTGTTGAGCGCCCTGGCGATCTCGAGGGCGGTGCCGGTGGTCGTGGTCGTAGTGGTGGCGGTCGCAGTGGTGGGAGTGTGTTGTGCAGACATCATGGGAGTCGTCTCGGGCATCAAGTGGCGATCGCGGCGATGCTCGACTCGATGAGGTCGACGATCGCAGAATTCTTATGGGGATCGAGGGCGTCGGGGTGTGGGTCGGCGAACCGCCGTGCGTCGTTGTCGAAGTACCGACCCGATGCCTGCGCGAATTCCGCCGACGTCGCGGCCCGGGTGAGGATGTCGACTCCGATCTCGACGTCGTTGCCTGCTGTGCCGTATGCGTCCTTGACCATCTTGGTGCCGAGGAACGAGCCCGGGTTGACGGCGATCACGGTCGGTCCGTGTGCACCGAGTTCGTCGGCGAGGTGGCGCGACCACATGGTCAAGGCGAGCTTGCTCTGCGCGTAGGCGGCGCCGTCGTCGAGCGGCATCCGCCCGGTCAACCCGGCGCCGTCGACCGGCGCCTGTGCGGCAGAAGACAGATTGACGACCCGGCCCTCGGGTTGGAGTAGCGGCACGAGGCGCCGGGTCAACACGTACGGGGCGACCGTGTTGACCATGAAGCGGACGTCGAGCCCATTCGCAGCGACGGTGTTGGGGACGCGGAAAACGCCGGCGTTGTTGATGAGCACATCGAGGCGCTCACGGCCGGCGACCTCGGCGGCGAGACGCTCCACGTTGTCGAGGTCGGACAGATCGGCCTGAAACCGCTCGACGGCACCAGCGCCGCCGACGGCGCGGACCGCTTCTTCGGCCGCGAGCAACTTCTGCTCGCTTCGACCGTGCAGGAGCACGTCGTGGTGCTGGCGAGCGAGCGACTTCGCGGTTTCGAGGCCGATGCCGTCGGTCGCGCCGGTGATCAGAATGGTGGCAGTCATCGAGGTCCTGTTGTCGAGATGTCTTCAGGGGGGTCTTCAAGGGGTGTCTTCAGGGGTTGGCGGCAACCGTGTGGGGTTGCGTTGCGCAACGAGTTCGATCATCATCGGTATGGTTTCCGATCGCAAGAAGGCACCTTTATGTCAGCTAGGTACCCAAACGAAACCACCTTACGAGAGCTGCCGCTCGATGCCTGTGGCGACCTCTACACGATCGACTGTCCGTGCCGCGACGTTCTCGATCTGATCGGGTCGAAGTGGTCGGTGTTGGTGATCGGTCGGCTCGAGGAGGGGCCGCACCGATTCGGCGAACTCCGCCGGGCAGTTCCAGGAATCACCCAAAAGATGTTGACCCAGACGCTCCGGCGACTCGAAGAGGACGGCATGGTGCATCGCGAAGTCCTCGCCGAGATGCGGCCGCCCCGGGTGGAGTACTCGTTGACCGATCTCGGCGAGACGATCACCGACCCCCTCGAAGCGATTCGCATCTGGACCGAACAGCATCTCCCCGATGTCCGCCGGGCACGAAGCCGATTTGCAGAGAGCGTCGGCGCCGCCGATCGATAGTCCAGCGTCAGCTCCGCGACGCTCTATCCGCTACGACGAGGTAGCCCGATCAGCGCTCGCCGGCTCGGCGTTGATCTCGTTCACCAGGTCCATGACCTGCCCCAGGCCGGCGAGCTGGGTATCGAGGTCGTCACCCATCGGCCCGACGCGCAACGTGGTCACGCCGCAGTCTCGGTACTCGCGTAGCCGAACACGGATGTCGTCGACCGAACCGATGAGGTTCGTTCGTAGACCGATCTCGGCGGGCACGCGCTCGCGTGCCGCCTGCCGATCGCCGCTCATCCACAAGCGCTGCACTTCGGCGACGTCGTCGCCCCAACCCTGTCGACTGAACGCATCGTTGTAGAAGTTCGACGACGCCGACCCCATCGCGCCGAACGTGAACGCAAAGCCGGCAGCGTGGCGCTTGGCAGCCTCGTCGACGTCGTCGGTGATCTCGACTGCGACGGACACGGTGAGATCCAGATCCAACAGCGACCGGCCAGCGTCGAGCGCACCGCGACGCAGCTCGTCGAAGAACACATCGGACGTCTCGGTGAAGAACGAGTTGCCAATCCAACCGTCGGCGAGCGCACCGGTCAATCGGAGGTTGGCAGGCCCCAACGAGGCGACGTAGATCGGCACCTCCGTAGGCGGTGCAGCGACACGCAACGCTTTGCCCTCGCCGCCGGGAAGTGGCAGTTCGTACACCGAACCCGCATACTCCAACCGGTCGCCGCGGGTGACGGTACGGATGATCTCGATGGTCTCGCGAGTGCGCGTGACGGGTCGAGAAAAGGGCACTCCGTGCCACCCCTCCATCACCTGGGGACCACTCGTCCCGAGCCCGAGCACGAACCGCCCGTCGGAGATCTGCTGCAGTGTCATCGCCGACATCGCGAGCATTGCCGGAGTGCGCGTCCCGAGCTGGACGATCCCGGTGGCCAGTCGGATTCGTTCGGTGGCCACGGCAGCAGCGGCGAGCGGCGTGAGCGCATCGAATCCCCAGAACTCGGGAACCCATGCCGAGTCGACTCCAAGCCGGTCTGCCTCACGGACGAAGTCGAGCCCGGTGGCATCGACCGGCATCGCCCACGTCCCCACGCTCAGCATCGGAGTCGTCGGTCTCTCATCGTGTGCGCGTGTACATCGGTGCGGAACCCCCTCGTGCGGCGGTCACACTAGTAGAACGCTAGTGAGTCGCTCCCAGCAGCGACCACGGGTCGCCAATCAGTGCCGCCGGTCGCGATGCCGGACAAGGCACCGCGGATCGCCAGCAACCGACATCCTCCCGAAATACCGGGGATTCCGTGCGCTTGCCGCACGTTGCAGCAAACAGAACCTGGCGGGTGACGGCGTTCCCGGCCGCCATCCGCGGACTACTGGGCCGAGAGCGGCTCGAGTCGAGCCGGCACATGCTTGTGCCACGGCGTACCAGCGATCTCGTCTTCCCAACCGAGATGGGTGAGTTCGTTCGGAGCGATCCCGACACGGCCGTGCTCGCCGTTTTCGTCCGGGTAGTCGACGCCGTACCCGTTGGGGATGCTGATGTGGCCCGACTGCATCGCATCGTCGACCTCGATCGGAGACTCGGCGGCGCCGCCACGAGTCACGACTCGAGCGCGATCCCCGTCGACCAGACCCAGCTCGAGGGCATCTTGCGGACTCACCCGGATCGCTCCGTCGCGGCCGTTCTTGCGCCAGTCCGGGTCACGGAAGATCGCGTTGGCGGTGAACGACCGGCGCTCGCCCGCCGAGAGCACCATGGGGTACTCGTCGCTGGTGTAGGTCCGCGGTGCGTCCGGCAACGCCGTGAGGAGCTCGAGGAGCCGGGGAATGTTGAGGCGAATCTTCTGGTCTTCACGGACCCCGAGCAGATCCCAGGCTTCCTCCCACAGGTGCTTGGTGAAGATCACCCCGTCGTCGCTCTCGACGATGGCGTCGAACAGCGCGTCGCCGGCATTGCCGTCGGCGCCGGCGGTGAAGCCCGCCCGTTCCACGGCCACCGGGTGGTTGATCGCACACATCTGCGCCAAGAACCACACCGCCGCTCCCTCGGCCATGCCGTCTGGGAGCGTCGGGCCGAGTGTGCGATAGAGAATGCTCGCACCGGAACTGGTCAACTCCGGCTTGGCACCCATCAATTCGATGAACGCCGTGCCGAACGCCGAGCGACCCTCGGCAGCAGCCGCATGCAGCGGGGCCAAGTCGTCGTCGGTGTACGCGCCGAGCTCCTCGAGGATCCGCGAGTGGATCTCGGGTTCCGAGAGCGTGCCTTCGAGGGGCAGCACGATCGGCTTGCGGAGCGTGTAGACGTTGTTCGGGAACTCGTGTGTGAAGAACACCGACTCGGGCTTTTCGTACTGGCTCGACGCTGGCAGCACGTAGTCCGCCTGCCGCGCCGTCTCGGTCATGGCGACGTCGATCACCACCGACACCTCGAGCGACCGCATAGCTTCGCGGAACTTGTCCGACTCGGTCAGCGAGTGCACCGGGTTCGAGCTCTCGATGATCATCGCCCGAATGCGGTCCGGATGGTCGGTGAGCACCTCGTTGGCGATCGAGTTGCACGGAATGAGACCGGAGATGATCTCAGCGCCGGTGACGGGCGTGAACTTCTGGCGATTTGCGCCACCACCTCCAGACCCGAGCTGGGACAGGTTGGTGTGGGGAAACATGCCCCCGGGCTTACCGAAGCTGCCCGTCAGAATCCACAGCATGCGCTGCAAATACGAGACCAACGTCGAGTGCGGCGCCTGCTCGATTCCGAGATCCTCGAACACCGTGCAGCTGTCGGCAGTGGCGATCCGGCGGGCCACCGCTTCGAGATCCGCGAGCGCGATCCCGCACCGATCGGCGTACTCCTCGATGGGCACTTCCGCAAGCGCATCGAGCACTGGTTCGGCGTCGGTGACGTGCGCGGCCATGAACTCGTCGTCGAGCAACCCGTCGCGGACCAGGATGGCCACGAGCGCAGCGACGCAGAAGGCGTCGGTTCCGGGCTTCACCTGTAAGAAGTAGTCAGCCATCTCCGCCGACTTCGTGCGCCGCGGATCGATGATCACCATCGAGCGGTGCGGATCCCTGGCGATCTCTTTCATCACACGGCGGGCCTCGGGGAAGCCGTGGCTCATCCAGGGGTTCTTCCCGACGAACACGGCGACCTCGGTATGTTCGACATCGCCGCGCGTATGGGCGTAGTACAGCCGGGCCTCGACATAGGCCTCACCCGTCTTCTCCTGCGCCAGGGCGTTGGAACGGAACTTCACTCCGAGCGCCGACTGCACGCCGCGGCCGTACGCACCGCCGAGGTGGTTGCCCTGTCCACCTCCGCCGTAATGGAAGATCTTGTCGCCGCCATGGGTGTCGCGGACGGCGGCGAACTTGGTCGCCACCTCTGAGATTGCGGTGTCCCAGTCGATCTCCTCGTAGGTGCCATCGGCCCGACGGCGCAGCGGCGTATCGAGGCGCGCCCGATGGTTCTGGTAGTGGTCGAGCCGCAGCGCCTTCTCGCAGGTGTAGCCCTTCGAACCGACATGGGCCTTGTTCCCTTTGATCCGGGTGAAACGACCATCTTCGACGCGCACTTCGATACCGCAGTTCGATTCGCACAAGATGCAGGTCGTCTTGGCGAAGGCAGGTGTGTCGGCAGCCATGACGAAGAAACTAGTGAATTGCTAGTGACTGGGCAATGGCGGGCGATCAGTAGATCTCGATGAGCCCCGCGGCGCCTTGGCCACCGCCGACGCACATCGTGACCACACCCCACTTTGCGCCGCGCCGCTTGCCCTCTTGCAGGAGGTGTCCGGCACAGCGGGTCCCGGTCATCCCGAACGGGTGTCCGATCGCGATGGAGCCGCCATTGACGTTGTACTTGTCGGGGTCGATGCCCAGGGTGTCCCGGCTGTACAGGCACTGACTGGCGAAGGCCTCGTTGAGCTCCCACAGGTCGATGTCGTCGACGGTCAGGCCGTGACGCTTCAGCAATTTCGGCACCGCATAGATCGGACCGATCCCCATCTCGTCTGGCTCACAGCCAGCCACGGCCCAGCCCTTGAACGCACCCATTGGCTCGATATCACGCTTGGACGCTTCCTCGTCCGACATGAGCACGACGGCCGCGCCGCCGTCGGAGAGCTGGCTGGCGTTGCCGGCGGTGATGTAGTTGCCCTCGCCGCGCACTGGCGCCAACTTGGCGAGCCCTTCCAACGTCGTCTGCGGGCGATTGCATTCGTCGCGATCGACGGTGTAGTCGACGATCGTCTCCTCTTTGGTCTCGCGATCGACGAGCTTCATCTGCGTTTCCATCGGGACGATCTCGTCTTCGAACAGGCCGTTCTCCTGAGCTCGGGCCATGCGCATCTGCGACTCGTAGGAGTACTCGTCCTGATACTCGCGACTGACGTCGTAGCGCTCGGCGACGATGTCGGCGGTTTCGATCATCGCCATGTAGATCGCCGGGTACTGCTCTTGCAACGCCGGATCCATGTTGGCGCTCCCGCCCATCCCAGGGTTGGGCATCGAGATCGACTCGACCCCACCGGCTACGACGACGTCGGCGCCGTCGACCTTGATGTAGTTCGCAGCGACGGCGATGGAGTTGAGACCCGACGAGCAGTGTCGCTGGATGGTGTTGCCGCCGGTGGTGACGGGCAGACCCCCGAGCAGGCCGGCCAGGCGGCCGAGGTTCCCGGCGCCGTGTGCGCCGTTCCCCAGCGCCACGTCTTCGACGGCCTCGGGCTCGACTCCCGACTTCTCGACGGCGTGCTTGATGGCGTGGGCGGCCATCGACATCGTCGGGGTCATGTTGAAGCCGCCACGGGCGGCCTTAGCCATTCCGGTGCGGGCGTAGGAGACAAAAACTGCTTCGCGCATGGTCCGACTCTAGGTCTCGCGGTGGGCGTGCTCCCGAGGCGTAGGGACGTCGTGGGCATCGCCGGCCGCATCGCGGTCTGGACCGACACGAACTTCCCGCCGTCGCCCCGCAATCGCGCGAAGACCGGGTGTCGCGTCGGGGAACGGAGTTTGCGCGACCCGCGGCCCGCAGCGCGAACATTGCGTTTACGTTACGATTCGTCACCGGTGGGGGGCGGCCACCTCGATGGGAAACGAGGAACCATGGACAAGCGAACATCGACGCGCACGGCCATGACGCGCACGGCCATGTGGAGAGGAGTCGGCGCGGCGCTCGTCGCCGGCGGGCTCGTCGCGACAGGTCTCGGCATCGCCGGAGGAGGGGGCGCGGGGGCGCACGGGTCAAACGCCGATCCCCCTTCGCGCACCTACGCCTGCCGATTTCTCGAGCCGACGAATCCGCGTTGTGCGGCGGCCTGGGCGGCTGAACCGCAGGCGTTGTACGACTGGATGGAGGTCAACATCGGCGACGCCGCCAGCCGCCACCGGCAGTCGATTCCCGACGGTCAGTTGTGCAGCGCCGGCCGATCCAAGTTCGCCGCGTTCGATGTGCCCGGCGACGACTGGCCCGTCACCGAATTGACGCGCGAGCCGGACGGGCACACCCATGTGATGTTCGAAGCAACAGCGCCCCACGCCACGGAGTACTTCTTGTATTACCTGACGCGCGAGGGCTACGACCCGAACCAACCTTTGCGCTGGGACGACCTGGAGTTGGTGTTCGACTCCGGAGCGCTACCGGCGGCACCCTCGTACCACTTCGACATGTGGCTACCCGGGCGCACCGGACGGCACATCTTGTACATGATCTGGCAGCGATCGGACAGCCCCGAAGCGTTCTACTCGTGCAGCGACGTGACCCTCGAGCCGCTGACGGGACCGCCGACGCCAACAACGACGACAACAACGCCGCCACCAACAACCGCGCCACCAACGACCCCGCCGACGACGGCACCGCCCACTTCGACCACTTTGCCATCGCCGGGCAACGGCGCGTGGCGCAACGATGTGGCCTACCTGGCGGGCGACCGCGTCACCCACGGCGGCACCGAGTACGTCGCCAAGTGGTGGACCCGCGGATTCCCACCAGACACGCCCGTCGCCAACGAGTGGGACACACCGTGGACATCGGCAGTCACTGCGCCTCCGCCGACCAGCGCACCACCGACGCCGCCGCCATCCACGACGCCGCCCACGCCGCCGCCAGCGACTACTCCCCCGCAGAGCGCCGTCTGGCGCAGTGATGTGGCGTACGTCGCCGGCGACCGCGTCACCCTCGACGGCACCGAGTACGTCGCCAAGTGGTGGACCCGCGGATTCTCACCGGACACGGCGGTCGCCAACGACTGGGAAACACCGTGGCGCAAACTCTGACCCGCACGTGACGCGTTGTCGGCAGATGTGGTGTTCCCGCACCACGTCTGCCGACACCGAACTACATGGTGCGCAGGTCGTAGGTGCCGGCCGGGCCGGCGAGAGTGGCCCGCAGCACTACCCGTTCGCCGTCGACAACGTCGATCGGAAAGTCGCCGAGCGCCGCGAGGGTACGGCGACACGTTGCCGCTTCGGGATGTTCGATCGTGAACCCACGCAGTATCAGACCTGTCGGCGCGTGCGTCGAAGGGTGAGTGCTGTCGAGCCAGTCGATGACGAACGGCGTCGCACCGTCGAGCTCGACCGGGAATGCCAGATCCCACTGCAGCAGGCCCTCCGGGGACTGACGCTCCATCGTCATCGGATTGGCGAAACCAGTACCCAAGGACGCGAGATCGTCGGCGCGAGCACACCACCATGCAAACGACGGGCGATCAAGATCGTCGAGGCCGAACGGCCGCGGTGATGCGGGTTCGGGTTGTTCGGGGTCGGGTCCGATGATCTCGAGATAGGCCCGGTCCTGCGGATCCTCGGTGGCGAGTGCGACCAGCCAATTGCGCGTCCCCAGCCCGGGGTGTGCGCCGCCGGCGAAGGGGGTCACGCCGGTCGCGTCTGCGAGCTCGGCGATCGTCGATGCCGGATCGGGGGTGGCCAGGACGAGATGATCGACGCGCATCATGGCTGCTGAGTGAACGTCGGCTTGCGCTTGTCGAGGAACGCCGAGAACCCCTCTTGCGCGTCGTCGGTCATCGCTGCCGACGCCATCAGCTCGATGGCGTAGTCGTAAGCCTTGCCTTGATCCAGATCGACCTGGGCGTAGAACCCGCGTTTGCCCATCGCCTTCGACAGCGCACTCCCGCGCGTTGCCCGCACGAGCAGATCGAACACGGCCTCGTCGAGACGATCATCGGGGACCACCCGGTTCACCAGCCCCCACTCAGCGGCGGTCACGGCATCGATCGAGTCTCCGGTCAACGCCATCTCCAGTGCGCGCTTGCGCCCGACGTTGCGGGCGACCGCCACCAGCGGCGTATGGCAGAACAACCCGCCCTTGCCTCCTGGGATGGCAAAGCTCGCCGACTCACCGGCGATGGCTAAATCGCAACTGGCGACCAGCTGACAACCCGCCGCCGTCGCCAGCGCGTGCACGCTGGCGATCACGGGCTGCGGGATCGCCTGGATCGTATTCATCATTGCGGTGCACACCTCGAACAACCGCCGGGCGTCGGCCAGCTCCGCACCCGCCATGTCGCCGAAGTTGTGACCGGCGCTGAACACCGGGCCGTTCGCCGCAAGCACCACCCCGAGTGCATCGGAGGCACCCACAGTCTGTAACGCCACCGTCAGCTCAGCCATCACCTCGAGGGCGAGAGCATTGCGTTTCTCTGGACGGTCGAGCGTGATCATGACGAACGACTCGTTGGCTTCCACGCGGAGGTATTCGAACTCCATCCGATCAGTGTCGCATCTCACGAGCACGCGCGAACAGGCGCGGGCCGCCGATACGTTCCGAGCCATGTCTGGTCCGATTCCCGCCCAACGCGAGCGACGAGCACTGTGCGACCTGTTCGAGCAGGTCGGCCCCGATGCACCAACGCTGTCAGGCGCGTGGACGACGCGCGATCTCGCCGCCCACCTCATTGTCCGCGAGCGGCGACCCGACGCCGCTGGCGGCATTCTGATCGGGGCGCTGGCCGGGCGGACCGAGCGCGTGCAAGCCGACATTGCCGAACGCCCATGGACCCAGCTGGTCGACGAAGTGCGCAACGGTCCACCACGGTGGTCGCCGATGCGTTTCGAACCTGCCGACCGTGCGGCCAACACCATCGAATTCTTCGTGCACCACGAAGACGTTCGCCGCGCCGGCGACGAGTGGACCGTGCGCGATCTCGACCCTGACACCCGCAACGATCTCCACGGAGCGTTGAAGCGGATGGCCAGGCCGCTCGCCAGAAGTGCCGAGGTGGGCATCGTGCTCGACGCCACCGACACCGGCGGTTCGGACCCGATCGTCGCCAAGCGAGCCGAACCATCCGGAACCATACGCGGGCCGATCGGCGAGGTCGTGCTCTACGTCTATGGCCGGCGCGACCAAGCCGAGGTCGAACTCGACGGCGACGATGACACCGTGGCCGCCATCGAATCCGCCACGTTTGGCATCTGACCAATGCCCGCTCCACGATCACTGGAAGGCGCGGTCGTCGCCGTCGTCGGCGTACACGGGGGTCTCGGTGCGCCGATCGCCGACGAACTTCGCAGTCGAGGTGCTCACGTCATCGGCGCCGGTCGACGCGATGCCGAAGTGCTGATCGACCTACGCGACGCTGCCGCCGGTCACGTACTGGTGGAGGCTGCGCGCTCCGGCTACGGACATCTCGACGGTGTGGTCAATGCAGCGGGCATCGTCGGCTTCGGCAACCTCGCCGACACCGACGACGTCGTCGTCGAAGAACTCCTCTTGACCAACGCGCTCGGCCCGATGTGGCTGGCCAAGTCGGTCACACCAGCGTTGGTGGCCACCAAGGGATTCTTCGTGAACATCTCCGGTGTCGTCGCCGAGCAACCGATGCCGGGCATGGCGGCCTACAGCGCGTCGAAAGCGGCTGCGGCCGCGGCACTCGCAGCGTGGCGCCGCGAGGTGCGACGCGACCGCATCGATGTAATCGACATACAGCCACCGCACACCGAGACCGGACTGGCCAGCCGCCCCTTGGCGGGTACGGCACCCGCACTTCCAGCCGGCGCTGCACCGACCGACGTCGCCCGCCGCACCGTCGACGCAATCGTCGATCGGGAGCTGCTGGTGACCGCCGATCTCTTCGCCTGAGCGCTGCGACTCGGGCGCGTCGCACGGTCTCCCACTCGGGCGCAGAGTTGCAGCGCACACGGGTGTGCGGAGCCGGCTGACAGGCCAGATCGTTCGGAGTAGCGTCGCAACTGCCACTGACGTCACGGGAGGGTGATCGATGAGTGCATCCATGGCCGACCTGTTCGAGCCGCTGCTGACCAAGGTCTTCGGCGGCACACCACCGCTCGTGTTCGAGTTCTGGGACGACAGCTCGATCGGCACAGATGGCCCCGGTCGTCTTCGCTTCAACAGTCCCGACGCGATCCGCCGGATCATGTGGTCGCCCGACGAGCTGGGCCTGGCCCGTGCCTACATCAGCGGTGCCGCTGACATCGAAGGCGAGATGGCGGTCGTGCTGCGCACGCTGCAGCAATCCGTGGGTCGAGATGTGCGTATCGCACGCGAGGCCGTGCCAGAGGTGATCGCCGTCAACCGCGCCCTTGGGACATTCGGCCGCCCCTTGCCCCCGCCCGACGAAGAGGTCGTGCCGCGGGGTGTGCTGCACTCACTGCAACGAGATCGCCAGGCGGTCTCGCACCACTACGACGTCGGCAACGACTTCTACCGCCTCGTGCTGGGCCCGTCGATGACGTACTCGTGCGCACGATTCGTCGAAACCGACACCACCCTCGACGACGCCCAGGCGGCAAAACATGAGCTCATCTGCCGCAAGCTCGGCCTCGACGACTGGTCCGAGCGCGAGCCACCGAGCGGCGAACGCCCCCGACTGCTCGACGTCGGATGCGGCTGGGGTTCGATGGCCATCCATGCCGCATCGAACTTCGACGTCGACGTCGTCGGCATCACGATCAGTCAGGAACAGGGCGAGCTCGCCCGCCAGCGGGTCAAGGAGGCCGGGGTCGACCACCGGGTGGAGATCCGTCTGCAGGACTACCGCGAGGTCGCCGACGGCCCGTACGACGCCATCTCCTCTATCGGGATGGCCGAGCACGTGGGCAGCAAGCGGATGGGTGCGTACTTCTCTGGGCTGTACGACCTCCTGCCAGCCGGTGGGCGCCTGCTCAACCACGCCATTGCGTCGGTCGGCGGTTCCAAGCTCGGTCGCCGCAGCTTCGTCAACCGGTACGTGTTCCCCGACGGCGAGCTGCTCGACCTGGCGCACACGGTCCGTGAGATGCAAGCCGCCGGGTTCGAGGTGCGCGACGTCGAGAATTTGCGCGAGCACTACGCGCACACGCTGCGCGGCTGGGTGGGCAACCTCGTGGATGCGTGGGACGAGGCGGTCGACCTGGTCGGCGAGCCCCGAGCACGCGTGTGGCTCCTGTACATGTCGGGTTCGGTGAACGGCTTCGACGACTTCGGCCTGCAGCTGTACCAGACGCTCGGCGTCAAGCTCCACGACGGCGGGCAGAGCGACATGCCCCGGACGCGCGCCGGCTGGAACTGAGCACCCCTGAAGTGCAGTGCCTCCCCAGGGGCTCGAACCCTGAACCAATGGATTAAAAGTCCACTGCTCTACCATTGAGCTAGAGAGGCGGGGCCGGCAACATCGCATCGAGCGGGGCCGGCTGTGCGGCGCACCAGCGTAGAGGCTCTCACGCGCCTGACACGTTTGCTGTCAGATTTGCGTCGCCCAGTTGCGGGCATGCGCTCCGCAATCGGACGCGCGCTGCTCAGGCTCCGAAGATCGAGTCTGCGCGTGGGATCACCAACGCCGACGGGGCGTGCATCGTCGGCGGCTCGCCCGGCTCGAAGCGGACGGATTCTCCCGGCGAGGCCAACGGAATCGTCGTCGGGTAACGGAACGACCAGTCCTCCACGTGCTCCAACACACTCATCGCCATCGTCGGATCGAGTGGCGTCGGGTCGGCGATGACGAGCTTCGATCCGATCCGGGTGACCTGGTTGATGCGCCAACGGTGCTCGTAGAAGCCGGCGAGGTCGTCAGCGCACGAAGGGTCGAATCCCGCATCTCCGTCGAAGGCACCTGCAAACGCTTTGGCGCACAACGCGGCAATGCCGCCGAAGATGAGTTGCGCCGGCCCATCGCCGGCATTGGTCAGCACCACGATCGCGAGCCCGCGCACCTGCTCGAGCCCGGAGTAGGTGATGAAACCCGGATATCCACCACCGTGGGAGACGAAGCGCATACCGGCGATCTCATCGATCGAGAATCCGAGGCCCCAGCGAGTGTCTTCGCCCTCGAACTGCAGGCGCTGCATCTCGCGCTTACTGCGATCGTGGAGGAGCTCGCCGGTGCCGAAGCGGTGTGCCCGATACCACCGCAACAAGTCGGGTGCCGTCGACGAGAACCCAGTAGCGCTGTTCATCACCCTTGCGGGAACCTGATCGAACGGCGGACGCTCTCGCTCAGGAAACCAGCGGGGGTAGCCGAGGGCATGCTCGCTCATGTCGTCGGGAAGGTCTGGGGTGGTCGACGTGAGGCTCAGGGGCACGAGGATCGACTCGGTGACGTAGTCCTCGTACGGCTCGCCCGTCACCGACTCGATCACCTGACCGGCGACCGTGAACGCGACGTTGGAGTACTTGAGGTGCTCGGCAGAGGCGTACACCGGCATCGAGGAGACCTGGGCGACGATCGCGTCGAGCGAGGGGAACTGGTCGTCGTGCCAGTGCGTGGTGGCGCCATCGCGCGTCAGCCCCGATGAGTGCGAGAGCAACTGCCGAATGGTGATGTACCCGAGCTCGCTGTCGGGATCGTCGGCAGCAAACCAATCGAGATGGTCGGCGACGCGGTCGTCGAGGCGGAGCCGCCGCTGCTCGACCAGCTGCATGATGGCGGTGGCCGTGAACAGTTTCGAGTGCGACGCCACGCGAAAACGCGTTGCCGGCGTGGCTGGTACACGGCGATCGACATCCATCAGGCCCGACGCCGACGTGAACACCACCTCGTCGCCGACGGAGACGCCCACCGACAGCGCCGGTACCTGCCGGTACCACCGTTGAAACGCCAGCCAGTCATCCAGGAATGCGCTCAGTGAGCGAACGGCAGCAGCGGGATCAGGGCTCGTCATTGCAGCACAGTGTTGGGCGAGTCAGCGCAGCTCGTGGTCGAACATCGCCTTCATTCGTTCGTACGAACGGTCGGCCGCTACCTCGTGGTAGCCGCCGCCGTACACGCCGAAGCCGTGATCGGCACCGTCATGGATCTCGGCTTCGCCCTTCTCGAGCGCATTGGTGAACTCGATGAGCGGCTCGTTGGCCGACGCCGGCTGCATCTGATCTTCCGCCCCGAAGCCGATGTACAACGAGCCCGTGTAACTGGGCACGCCGAGATGCGGTGAGTCCGCAGCATCGGTCGTGCAGAACGACGGGTGGAGCCCGACGCCAACCCGGAACCGTTCGCCGCGCTCAGCGATGGTGACCAGCGCAGATCGGGCGCCGATGCAGTAGCCGACACAACCCATCGGCCCATCGCTCGCCGCCGGGTCGGTGGCCAGCCAACCGAGCAATGCTCCCAGGTCTTCACTCACCAGGTCCTCACTGGTCTCCGTGATCAACCCGAACATCTTCTGGACAGCTTCGTCGGTTCGTTCTCCCATCACGTACCACTCGGCGGCGCGGTGATAGCGGTCGTGACTGACGACGTAGTAGCCCCACCCAGCAATGCGCCCCATCGTGTCCTTGGCGCCGTCGTCGAGCCCCGGGCCGTGGTGGAACGACACCACGACTGGGAACGGGCCGTCACCGTCGGGGCGCACGAGGTAGATGCCCATCGGCCCACTCGGGGAGTCGATCGTCTCGGTCTGGATGTGCATGTGTGCCTCCACTCGCGTCTGATCGGGAAGGCTAAGCGCTCGAATCGGCGGGCGCCGCCCCGGGCGTTTACTCGTTGTTCCGTGCGGTACCGAGATGCCTCAGCTTGCGACCAAACGATGGGGTCGTGCATAGCGTATCGAGAACGCAACACCCGAGGAGGAGCCGTGACCGATCGCAGAGCCCACGCACTGGAGTGCCTCGAGACCGACCGCATCATGGCGGTGCTGCGTCAGATCCCCGCCGAGCACCTGGTGCCGTTGGCCGACCGTCTGGTCGAGGGCGGGGTTCGTTCGCTGGAGATCACCCACGACTACGACCGTGCCGTCGACGACGTGGCGCTCCTGGTCGACCGCTTCGGCGACGATGCCTCGGTCGGCGTCGGAACGACCTGGACGGTCGAGCAGGCAGAGTCCGCCGCCACCGCCGGAGCCACGTTCTGTGTCCTGCCGGGAATCGATGTTGAGACCGCGAAGCGCAGCGCCGAACTCGGGATGTTGACCCTGCCGGGCGTGCAGACGCCCGCCGAGATCCAGCTGGCCCTGCGGTCGGGTGCTGATGTATTGAAGTTCTTCCCCGCCGACCCTCCCGGTCCGACGTGGTTGGCACAGGTAGCACCGGCATACCGCCAGCGTCCGTTCATGGCGGCCGGTGGCGTGACGATCAACAACATGGCCGACTTCTTCCGCGCCGGGGCGATCGCGGTCGGGATGGGCGACACCCTGTTTGGCGACTACGCCGACGCCGTCGGCGCTGTCCGCCACATCTCCGCTGCGGTCGCCGTCGCCCGGAGCAGCCCGAGCTGACCGCCGAGCTTCGACGCCGGCACAGCTACCCGCTCGTCACTTCGCCGGCAGGATGCGACGAACGTCGTCGGGCAAGATACGGCCGCGTGCGATCAGACGACGGGAGGCTTCGACGACCGATGTCTCCGAGGCCAGTAGCCCGATCAGTACCAACAGCTGCGCCGCCGCCGCGTCGCCGGCCGAACCGCCACCCAACAGCACACCGACGAACGCTCCCGGCAACGTGACCAAACCCACGGTGCGCGTTTGGTCCAGCGCAGGGTGCAGCGCCTCGGAGGAGTGGCGCGAGATCACCAGTGAGATGGCATCGGCCCGGTCCATTCCCAGGGCCAACGCTGCTTCCACTTGGCCGTGATCAGCGCGCAACGAATCGAATGCCCGACGTGCCATCAGCGTGTGCGCGGTCATCGACCCGCCGATGATGATCCCTGCTATCGGCACGATCGCAGGGCCGGTGAACTCGGTTGCCCCTGATCCAAAGATCACGACCAGCACCGGCACCACGCCCGCGACGAGCGCGAGCGCAATCCACGCCACGTCGCGGCGCGCCGCTACCCGGCCGGCAGCGGTGGTCGCAGCAACCGCGAACATCACGATCGCCAAGAACAGCGCGGTCAACACGCGGTCGAGTACCGCTGCGATGACGACGGCGACAAGCGCCAGCTGGACGGCCGCACGGACGGCCGCCGTCACGGCCGGCCGACCCACAGGGAGCCGGCCGATCCATGCCACCCCAACCGCCAAGGCGAGCAGCCCCAGCAAGGCGATGACCAGTTCCGGTCCGAGCGTCGGCGTCACTGACATGCAGCCGACATTACGGACCAACGGCGATGCTCGGCGTGGGTCGGACGGCTCTAGTCGTCGTGGCGCGGACGGCGGCGGTCGGACTTGGTCTGCGAGCGCCGCCGTTTGGCGTCGAGTCGGCGTTCTTTCGAGCCCCGAGTCGGCTTCGTCGCCCGTCGCGGCCGCTGTACCCGAAGCGCGTCGCGCAGCCGATCGGCCAATCGTTGCTCGGCGATCGCCAGGTTGCGGGTCCGGCTCCGCTCGTCACCCGCAGCGACGCGCAGCTCTGCGCCAACACGATTCAGCACACGATCGCGTTGGTGCGCAGACAGTGCGCTGGTCGTCGTGATGTCGAGGCGCAGTTCCACTCGGGTTGCCGAACGATTGGCGTGCTGGCCACCCGGTCCCCCCGATGTCGTCGACGTCACGTCGATCTCGTTGCGCGGCACGCTCACAGCGTCCGTGACGAAGATCGAGTCGTCGGGCACAGACCGGATCGTGTCACGTCGCACGTCATCGTGGAATGATCGGTTCCGGCACCCACTGCCAACCGATGCCCATGCCACCAGTATCCAAAGACGATCGCGACGACACGTCGCGCGACCAAGCCGACGACGCAACAACGATCGTCGTCTCGGGGTTGGTCGTCGACGCCTACGTCGGCGTCCACGACTTCGAGCATGGCGTCCGCCAACGGGTGCGCTTCGACGTCGATGTCGACACCGGCCCGGGCTACCTCGACACCGTGCGCACGACCGGCGCATACGTGTCGTACGCCGACATCGTCGAGCACATTCAGTCGCGGGCGGCCAGTGACGAACACGTCGAGTTGGTCGAGACTTGGGCCGACGACGTCGCCACGTTCGTCCTCGCCCATCCTCTGGCAGCTGCGGTGCGGGTACGGGTCCAGAAACTTGACATCTTCGACGCCGCCAACGGAGTCGGGATCGTGCTCGAACGACACCGACCTCACCGACGAGCGCAACGATGACCGGCACCGCTGCGCTGGTCGCCCTGGGCTCGAACGTCGGCGACCGCCTGGCGCACCTGCGTCGAGCGGTCGCCGCGATCGATGCCCTCGACGGCACTCGGGTCGAGCAGGTGTCGGCGCTCTACCAGTCGGCGCCCGTCGGTGGACCCGACGGACAGGGCCCGTTCCTCAACGGCGCCCTCAGCGCCACGACCGTGCAGGCCGCGTCAGAGTTGCTCGCCGCGCTGCATGCCATCGAGGCGTCGCACGACCGAGAACGCGTCGTGCACTGGGGGCCGCGCACGCTCGACCTCGACCTCATCGAATACGGCAACACGCTCAGCGACGACTCCGCGCTGTTGCTCCCCCACCCACGTGCGCACGAACGCCGCTTCGTGCTCGTGCCGATCTGCGACGTCGCCGCCTCGTGGCGTCATGCCCGACTCGGGTCGACGATGGCCGACTTGCTGGCTGCGCTGCCGGTGGAACCCGGCGACCTGACGCGACTCGACGGCGACTGGCTGGATCTCGACTGGCAACTGCCGACCACGGACGACCAACATCGCGACCGATGACCGAGTCGGCGTGGCTTCCGGACTGGGTGCGCGACCAGTGGACGAACCACGCCGCGGCCTTCGAGCACCCGATTCGTACGTTCAAGTTCCCGCAGACGGGGCAGGTGTTCGACGACCGCCCATACCAGCTCGGTGTGGTCAACCTGTCGACCGACTCGTTGTATCAGTCGAGCATCGTCGACGGAGTCGAGTCGGCTCGATCGTTGGCCGGCGAGCTCGTCGCCGCAGGCGCCGCAATCATCGACGTGGGCGCCGAGTCGAGCGTGCGCGGCACCGCCCGGGTCGAGGCGCAGGCCCAGGCCGAGGTGCTCGTGCCGGTCGTCCGCGAACTCGTCGACGACGGCGCACTCGTGTCGGTCGAGTCGTATCACCGCAGCGTGATCTCGGCGGTGCTGGAGGCCGGCGCGGCGGTGATCAACCTGTCCGGGCGCATCGACGACCCCGACTTCTACGCCGAGGTCGCGGCGCACGACGCCGGCCTGATCCTCTGCTACACACCGGGCCAGAACGCCCGCTCGCAGTTCGAGGGCCCGCCACTCGACGAGCTGTTCGACCGCATGCTCGACTTCTTCGCCGAGCGCGTCGAGCTGGCGACCGCGGCAGGCGTCGAGCGGATCTGGATCGATCCCGGCATCGGGTTCGACATCCTCCTGCCCGAAGGCCCGACGCGCATTCGGATGCAGAACGCGATCATGCTCGGCGCATTCCGCTTCCGGGCGCTCGGGTGGCCGGTGTGCATCTCGTTGCCGACGATGGCCTACCTCTTCGGCGACGAGTTCCGCGTGGCCGAGACCGGTGTTGCCGGTGTGGCGCTGATGGGCAAGGCGACGTTGCTGCGCACCCACGAAGTCGCCCGCGTGCAACCGATGATCGAGCTCTTCAACACCGGCGCACACCTGTAACCCCCACCGCCAACCCCCACCGAAAAACCGGGGAATTCGTGCGAAAGACGCACGTCCTGGCGACAATTTCGGGCGGACGCCTCGAGTTGCACGTGTTCTGCCCCGCTGCGCGACGCCTCCTCGCGATGGAACGCCTACGATCGAAGGGGTGACCGACGCTCGTGCACCACACATCGAGGTGCAGCCACATGGGCCATACGAGGTCACCGGCGACATCCCGTTGCGGCCACGCCGAGCGGTGACATCGCCGACCGGGCGGCCGATCACCTGGCAGACCGGCGAGGAGCTTCCGCACGAGGCCACCTACTACCTGTGTCGCTGCGGAGCGTCGGGCGACAAGCCGTTTTGCGACGGAAGCCACGGGTTCGAACTGTTCGACGGCACCGAGGACGCACCGACCGACACCCACGCAGACCGCGCGGTGTACCACGAGGGTCCCGGCACGACGGTCGTGCAGGATTCGGTGCTCTGCCACCACGCCACGTTCTGCCACAGCGAGGTACACGGCTGGATCGACATGGTGGAGTCGTCCGACGATCCAAGCATCCAGCGCGAGCTGGTGGCGATGATCGAACACTGCCCGTCGGGCGCGCTCACCCAAATGTTCGGCGGCGAAACCGTCGAGCCCGATCTGCCCACAGCGATCTCACCGATCGAGGACGGCCCACTCGCCGTCACCGGAGGCATCACCGTCACCCGCGCCGACGGCGCACCCTTCGAGGCGCGTCGCCGCGTCTCGTTGTGCCGGTGCGGCGCATCAAACCGCAAACCGCTCTGTGACGGATCACACCTCGACACCGAGTTCCGCGCCTCGCCGTGACGATCAACTGTCCCGCCAACGACGCAGTTGGCGCGCTGCACGACCACCTCCAAGGAGCGATCGCAGTCGAGCTCTCGACCATTCCGCCGTACCTCTATGCGCTCTATTCGATCGCTGATCCAGCGTCGGAGGCGGCCAAGATCCTCCGCAGTGTCGTGGTTGAAGAGATGCTCCACGCCACACTCATGGCCAACGTGCTGGTCGCCGTCGGCGGCCGGCCAAGGTTCTACCACCGCTCGACGATCCCGGCGTACCCGGGCCCGTGGCCGCACCGGGTCCCCGAGCTCACCATCCGCCTGCGCCGGTGCACACAAGATCACGTCAGGTCGACGTTTCTCGAGGTGGAGCGACCGATCGACGCTCCGGCCACCGACCCGACGATTCGCCGCGGCGACGCATTCGACTCCCAAGGCCATTTCTATGCGGCGCTCGAGCGCATGCTCGTGAATCTCGACGAGACCAGTTCATTGTTCACCGATCCGCAGGTCGAGCGGCAACTGACCGATCCGGATGGGTATCACACCGTGAAGTTCGACAGCCCGGCCAGCGGCGGGCTCGTGGCGGTGACCAGTCTCGACTCGGCGCTGGCCGCCATCGAAATCCCTATCCACCAGGGCGAAGGAAGCGGCGCTCATGACTTCGCCGACAGCGACCGTCACGAACGCACGCACTACGCCAAGTTCCGCCGGTTGGCCGACGGCAGTACGCCGATCGGGGCGATCCGCCCGGCGATCGATGATCCTCACCGCGATGCGATGCCCGACGACGTCCGGCCCCTCGCCGTGTACGCCGACGCGCTGTACTGCTTCACGATGGTGCTGCTCGACCGGCTCTACGCGACGACCGACTCGGCCCGTCGGCGCAGCACGCTCGGCACGCTCTACGGAGTGATGTCAGGGATGCTCGCTCCTGCGTGTCGGTTTCTCATGACACTGCCAGCCGGCGAAAACGCTGTGTGGGGACCCGCGTTCGAGTTCTTCCAGTTCAGCGACGCGTCGGAACCCGAGGCAGATCTTCGTGCGCTCGCAACCGAATTGGCCAGCGATCACCCCGGCTTGCGTGCTTCGCTGCGCCACATCGACCGTCTCTGACCCTCCCGGCTCCGGCAGTGGTTAGGGCCACAGCGCTGCTCGAGGGCGGCAGAAGGTACTCTCCGGGCGGCTCGCGACGGTGTGGAGACACATCTGCACGGCGACCTCTTCGCTCACTTGCCTCGACCATGGGTACGCACGACCTGTACGCGGTGGTTGGTTACGTGTCCCCACGAACCGGGCTGTTCGACGGATCCGTGCGTGAGAACCTCACGCTCGGGTTGCAGAGGACGACAACGGACGCGGACCTCCATGAGACGCTTGACGACCTCGTCGGCGACAGATTCGTCGCTCGTCTCGCCGCGGGCGGCGCATTCGCCGAGATCACCACCGACTGGCGCAGGGGCTTCGCGCGTCGCCGCTCGATCAATGCCGCCACCGGTCATATCGACCCGTCAGCGGTGAACGAAGCGGCTAACACGAAGCGCATTCCCGCACAGCATCGAGCTGTTTTGGCGGTTCTTTGGCGGCGACTTCGAGGATTGGCGTGTGCGGAGAGCAGCCCGAACTCGACTTCTGATTGTCGCAGCACTTGCGATTGGGGTGATCCCGTTCACTGCGAGCTCCGGGACCGGCCCGGCAGCGGCCCAAGCGGTGTGCCGGGACATCGTGGTGACCACCACGAGCGAACTCCTCGCCGCAGTCACTGAAGCCAACGGGTGTGACGGCGCACAGACGATCACGCTCGCCGCCGGGACCTACGACCCCGGAGCGTTGACGCTCACCGACTCTGTCACGCTGCGGGGCGTCGATCCAACGAGCCGCCCGGTGCTGAGCTACGACGGGTCGCTGCCCGGTGCGTTCGGGCCCGGTGCGGTGTTCGTGCAGGACAACGAGCGCGGCAACATCAGCGGCGAGACGTTCGCCTTTCACGACATCGACTTCGTGCAAGACGGCGACGGTCGGTCGCAGATGATGCGTATCTGGAACAACGACCTCGAACTGACCAACGTGTCGATCCAGGGAAAGAGTCCGGACAACACGAACCTCGGCTTTGGCGTGCGAGTGATCAACGGAAACGCCACCGTCGACAACGTGTCGATCGACAGCGTCCGCGGCACCGGCGTGTGGGTCGACGGATCGCTCACCGGATCGGACCTCACCGTGACGAACACCGGCAGCAGCGGCGTCGACCTCGGCCCGCCCGACACTGGCGACCCAGCGATCGACATCACCGGATTCGAGGTGGCCGACGTCGGTCTGGCGTCGACATCGTCCGATGGCATCACCATCGGCGGCTCGGTCACCGGGTCGATCACCAACCTCGACCTGCGAAGCGGGCCCCGCGACGGGCTGTTTGTGTCCGACCCGCGCGGCCTCACCGTCGAGACGGCCACGATCGGCGGCACCGACGCGGCCGATGGTTTCGACGGAAACGGCATCGACACGGGGTCGTCGACCACGTCGATGAGCCTGACCGAGGCGACGATCTCGGGCAACGACGTCGGCATCGACACCGAGGGGCGGATCGATCTCGACGAGGTCGACATCACCAACAATCGAGTGGGGCTCGACGTGACCGAACGGGCGACGAGTGAACTCCGAGTGGTCGACGTGACCGGCAACGCCGGCGGCGACTGCCGATTCGGCCGAGGCGGCGGGATCGTCGACCTCGGCGGCAACACCGACAGCGACGACTCGTGCGGATTCTCGACGGCGCCGCTGCTGGAAGACCGCACGCTCGATGTGACGGTCGAATTCGTCGGTCCAGCGAGCGAGGAGATCGCATTCGGCGCCACGATCGACGTGACCGGTGCCGACCAAGTGACCGAGTCCGCTCCGCTCGACATCGACGGCACATGGCCGCTCGCCGGGTCCGACTGCGGCGGCTTCCTCTCGGACTGGTTCGAGTTCACACGGCCGACGTGCTCAGCGTCGTTCGACCTACGCGTCCCTGTCGGTGGGGAACTCACCCTCGACGCCGAGGCACTCGGCGACTTCGATCGAGTGCTGTTCTCAGGCGACTGCACGGCGGTCGATCCGGACGACCTCGGTGCCCCGACCGCAGTCGTCGACGTGACCTCGGCGGCGACATGCCATCTTGCCGTCGCCCGCCTCTCATCAACGGTGAGCGACGGCACCGGTGCCGTCGTCCAGATCAGCCAGCGATGGATCGGCGACCCCGACGGCGCTCCCACCCCAGCCGTACGGGTCGAGCCGGCGACGAGCGCCGGCGGCGGCGTCGACATCGGCCTCGACGAGCCGATTCCGGCGCGCCAGTGCCGCCCGCCCGGACCGACCGAGAGCGCCAACGATGTCCTTGACGAATGCCGCAGCGAGACGCTGCCGTGCCCTGTTGGCGAAGTCGGTTGCGAGACGTTCACCAACATCGACGTCGGCGCCGGCGACGAACTCGTGGTCTCCGTCGCGCCGGCCACCGGCTGGCTCAGCACGTTGTCGGGAGACTGCGCGGCCGATGGAACGACAGTCGCCCTCACCAATGGCGACCTCTTGCGATGTGAGATCGTGCACGTGCAAACGTCCCAGCCGGCGGCCGTCGCGGTCGAGTGGACGATCAACAACGATCTCGATGTGTTCGGACCGCTCGGTCCGCGCCGGGAGATCGATGTGGAAGTGGACATCGGCGCGCCGGGCGGACCGGTCGTCGACTCGATCCCGTACGACCCGTTCCCACCACAGGACCAACAGGACCTGAACTGCTCGCAGCCGTCGTTCCCCAACGCCGACCTGCCAGCGACGTGTCGCACCGTGATCGGTCTCGACACCGGCGAGACGACGATCGCCTTCGAGAACCAGTTCGAGGTGTTCTTCGCTCTCGACGACATCGACGGGTGCGCCGTCCGCACCATCGACCTCGACGCGGGAGATCTCGTCACGTGTCGCGTCGATCTGACCCCACAGCCGCCGGCGTTTGCCACCGATCCGGCTCCGCGGGTGGTCGCCGAAGGGAGCGGTCCGACCCCGACACGCATCGCCGTCGACTTGATCTTCGATACGCCCACCCCGCCCGGCTACGCAGTCGAAACGGTTGGCCTGACCACGGGCGTGTACGACGTCGACACCGCCGGCGAACTTCAGCAAGGTCGGTTGGCCGACGTGGTCGGAGCGAGCGGCCTCGAGACGCTGCCGACCGGGACGACGGCCTCCACCGTGTGGGTCGACATCGACGCCGACACGGTGCCCGAGTCGCCCGACGCTGGGTTGATCGTGCAGATCGAAGAGGTCGACACCGGCCGCCGTGTCCGCATTCATGTCACGGTCGTCGACGACGACGAGGCGACGACGGTCACCGCTCAATTCACCGATGGGCCGCTGCCACTCGCCAACCGCTTCGACTTCGACGCCGGCTCGGACGACCCGGTGTCGTTCGTGTGGACGCTGGCTCGCGCCGGCCTGAGCGACACCGTGTTCACGACGAGTGATCCGCAGCTCGACATCGTCCAGGTCGACGAAGGTCTCAACACGCTGTCGGTGTACGGCGTGCGCGCCGATGGCTCGCTCACCGCCACGGCGTCCGCCGAGGTCACCGTCGAGCCGACAACACTGCAACTGGCAACGACGTCGGCGCAAGAAGGCGACACGTTTGCTCCGGCCGACAGTGAGCCGTTCGTGGCGACGGGGACGCTTGCCCGCAATGTCGACCTCGACGTCGTCCTCAGCGATGCAGATCCGCTCCCGACCAACGCTGTTCGCGCCGACGTCTCCACCGCGTGTTTCGGGAACGCCGACGTGGCGTTCACCGACGACGAGGTGAGGGTCGGCGGTATCCCAAGACCGCTGGCGATCGTCGCCTGTGCCGACGACGACATCGAACGCGACCAGGTGGTGGCGCTCGAGCTCGTGGAACCATCGACGGGCGCAGTCATCCTCGACGCACTGCTGACGATCGTCGACGACGACCGCTACGACATCGCTCCGATCCTCGTTCGCGAAGGTGGTGTCAGCGAGAACCCTGTGTTGGGCGTCCCCCAGTATTCCAGCGTGTCCAACATCATCGACATCGATGTGTCGACCCCAGCGTGGTACGACGACGCACCGGTGCGCTACGAGTTGATCGACCGCAATCCAGTCACCGGCACCTGCTCGAGGGGGATCTTTGACGCCGATAATGGTGCCTCGGTCGGATTGAGCACGACCCCACCACTCAACCTGACGAACAGCGTCGCTCGCGAGTCGGGAGAGCCCGCCCCGCGCCTCGTCGTGTGCGGCGACTCGCGGATCGAAGGGTCGAGCTTCCTGACACTCGAGGTCGAAGCGCCCGACGGCTCCGTCGACCGCGCACAAGTGATCGTCGCGGACGACGACGTGCCGCCGGCGATCATCACGACATCGTTGCTGTTCGACGAGCCGACCGGAGTGTCGGCGGCGATCATCAAGGCCACCATCGATCTCGAGCCAGCAACATTTCCTCGTCAGGTGGTTGCGACGTGGCTGGGAGTGACCGACGGCGCCGCAGCGGGTGCGTGTATCAACGGATCGGTCTTGCCCGCCGACTTCGAAGTCGCGCCGCCGAAACTGATCGACATCCCCGCGGGAGCGTCGAGCATCGACATACCGATCCGGGTGTGTGCGAACACGATCAGCGACCCCGACGGCGGGCTCGTGCTCGCGCTCTCGGTCCCACCGTCCACTCCGGACGAGGTGCTGAACCCGATCGACGTGGCGGTCATCCCGGCGGCGATTGCCGACGTGCAGGCCCCGCGCGTCGCGGCAACCGGCGTCAAGATCGACGAAGGCGACAGTGGCACATCGATGGCCACCATCACGCTCGTGGCGTCGGGAGTCGGCAAGGTCGGTGTCGAGTATCAGACGCTCGGCGTGACAGCGCAGCCCGGGAGCGACTTCGTGGAGACCAGCGGTTCGATTCCGCTGACCGATGCCCCATGGGTACGGCAGATCGAGGTCCCGATCGTGGGCGACGTGATCGATGAAAACGACGAACGACTGCTCGTCGCGCTGCAGTCGTCCCAAGCGCTGATCGACCCGACCGTCCAGATCGAGATCGTCGACGACGACGTCGTCAGCCTCATCGTCGACGACATCGACGTGGCCGAGGGCGAGCCGGCGAACGTTGCAGTCCGCCTGAGCAACCCGAGTGATCGTCCGATCGGTGTGGGTTGGGAGACCGTCGACGGAACCGCATCGTCGCCGAGCGACTACGTTGCCGACGCCGGCGGTTTCGTCTTCGCTCCTGGCGAGACCATCGAGGTCCTCGAAGTCGACACCGTCGACGGTGAACCGCTGGAGTTCGATGAGAGCTTCCAGATCTTCGCAGCCGCTGATGGCGGACTGACGGCGACGGGCGAGGTGACGATCATCAACGACGGGTTGCCCGAGATCGTCGGTGGCACCGACATCATCATCGCTGTGCCGTCCGGCACGACGCGGCCGACCGAGGTCACCTGGTTCCTCGACGCCGTCGACGAACGAGACGGCCCACTCCCGGTCGGGTGCGATCCGACTTCGGGGGCAGGTTTCACCGTCGGGCGGACACCGGTGAACTGCACCGCCACCGACTCACGCGGCAACCAGACCACTGCGGTGTTCGACGTGATCGTCAGCGAGTTCCAGGGGATCTTCGTCGGCCTACCGGGCGGCGACCAACAACGGCGCTTCCAGCCCGGGGCCCAAGTGGAGTTCACCGGACTCGGCTTCGACCCCGGGCGAAGGACGATCGTCGAACTCCGATCCGACCCGGTGGTCCTCGGGACCTTCGTCGCCGACGACACCGGCTCGGTCGACGCTCGCGTGGTGATCCCGGCGGACACACCGGCCGGCGAACACACGTTGGCCATGTTCGACGCTGGCGACACAAGTCGACAGGTGCTGGTGACGATCGAAGTAGGCCCCGATGCGCCGACCACGCCGGCGGCGCCGCCTGCCGCACCACCTATCGACGACGAACCCGGGACCGGCACACCGCCGGGAAATCCGACGATCCCTCCAGGGGGGCTTCCGGCAACCGGCGTGACGACTACGGTCATCGGTGGCTTGGCCGCTGCGCTGCTCGCGGTCGGCGCCGTCCTGGCGGCGACCGGGCGGCGACGCAGCACGAGACGTCTCCGACGATTGCCGCCGAATGGCTGACCGGCCTCCGGTGGCGCCGCCGAGCTGACGAACCTGGGGCTCGGTTCGCCGCCGGCAACTGGCCGGTCTAGCTTCCCGGCGTGGGCCACGATGGAGCCGAAGCAGGCCACGTTGCGCCGTGGCCCACAGTGGGCGTGTTCGGCCCGGCACATCTGTACGACCGCAGCGGCAACCGCCACGACATCGACAGCGAAATGCAGCGCCGAGTGCTTGCCGCCCTCGTGCTCGACGTGGGTCGCAGCGTCAGAACCGAGCTGTTGATCGACCGCATCTGGCTCGGGCAGCCACCCAAGACCGCCCGGCCTGCGCTCCAGGTCCACATTTCGGGCCTCCGTCGGCGACTCGCCGCCACCGACACAGCGGCGTCGATCGAGACCACGACACACGGGTACCAGCTGGTGATCGACGCCGATTCGGCAACCGACGTCGCGGAGTTCGAAACGATGGTGCGCGACGCCCGCGCCGATGCCGAGTCGAACCCGCGAGGTGCGCTCGACCTGCTCGCGGTTGCGCTCGACCGATGGGGTATCCCCTACCTCGACCTCGCCGATGACCACGACACCGTCCCAGAGATCACTCGGCTGGAACGGATCCATCAGACAGCGTTCGACGAGTGGTTCGAGCTACGGCTGGCCGAGCCGACGCCCGAGTTGGCAGCCGAACTCGAGGCGCGGACCGTCACCAACCCGGAGCATGAGCGTGCATGGCGCCAGCTCGTGACCGCTCTGCTGGCCATCGGCGAGCGCCGTAGGGCCGAGGCGGTGGCCCGTTCCGCTCCGGTCACCATCGCACTCCCGACGACCGACGGTGCGGACGACGCCGAGGTGATCGCCGAGTTGGCACTGCTCGGTCGTGTGCCAACGGTTGATCACTTCCTCGCATCGACCAACCGGTCGACCACGGACGTCCTCGCGGCAATCGACCGCGCGGTGGCAAACGGTGTACTCGAACGCACCAGCGAAACGATCAGCTTCCTCGACGAACAGACGCGAGTGATGGAGGCAGCCAGACTGAGCAGCACCGACCGATGCCGTGCGCACAACCGCTACGCAGCGTTCTACGGCGGTCTGATCGCCGCGCCGGGCTTCGAGTTCCTCACCATCGACGAACGAGCAGTGATGTCAGCCGCGTACGCCGACCACGCCGATGCAGCGCGACCGATCGGCGACGCGCAACGGGCCATCACGGCCAATGTGGCGGCGGCGGCTGCGCTGGAGCGGATGTCGTGGTGGGCCGATGCAGCCGTGCGCTATCGACGAGCGATGGACGGGCTCGACGCTATGCACACGCCCGAGGCGACCCGGCAGCGCTACCAGACATCGATTCGGTTGGGCACCTGCCTCGTCCGGTCGGGCGACACGGCTGCGGGGAGCACAATCCTGCGGAATGCGATCGAGGTGGCCCGCGACGTCGGCGACGATGCCGGCTTCGGCGAAGCCGTGCGCCGCTACATCGAGTACCTCCCGCCGCCGGCCAGTGCAGCCGACCCAGTGGTGGCGCCGCTGCTCGCCGAAGCGATCGATCGAACAGACGGCCACACGAGCGAGACGCGCGTTCAACTGTTGGTCGACCGGGCCACCGCAGTTCATCTTGCCGCGCCGCTGGCCGAGCGAGAACGTTGGGCCCGCGCCGCACTCGACGCGGCGGACAGCGAAGACCTGCGCTCGACCGGACTCGCGCTCACGGGTCGGATCGGAGCAACGTGGGGGCCCAGCACCACCACACGTCGGCTCGATGACGCTCGACGCGCCCAGCAAGTAGCGACCTCCGCTGGAACCGCAGCGACGGACACCATGATGACCGCAGTGCTGGCCGAAGCCGTGACATCGTTGGAGGTCGGGGACCGATCGCGTTTCGACCAGTGCCTCGAGCACGGCCGCCAACGTTGTTCCGATCTTGAGCAGGCGCCCCGGATCCGGTGGTGGTTCGACTCATGGAGAACGATCCAGCTCGCACTCGACAATCGGCTCGACGAGGCCATTGCCGACAGCGACGCGGTGGTCGCCACATCTCAGGGCGCCGAGTTCGAGGCGTTGGCAACGCTGCTGTCGCAGCAGGTGATGTTTGCTGTGTTCGGGCGGCTTCGAAGCGGGCTGGGCGACGACTTGGCCATGGTCCCGGTCGACGACTCTGCGCCGGAGTTAGCGGCATCGCTGTCGGTGGTTCGAGCCGTTGAGGGCGACGAGGGCGAGGCTCGCCGACTGCATCGTCGGGCGGCGGCGACGTTCGACCCAGCGATGGACAACCTCGGCACCGCGATCACTTTGGCGCTGCTCGCCGAAGGCGCCTGGCGCCTCGGGGATCCGACAGAGGTACTCCACCTGTTGCCGACGATCGAGCGCCTCGGCGAGCATCACGCGGTGCTGGCGATCTATGGCGGTGGCGGATTCGCGTTGGGTCCGCTTGCGCACGCCGCCGCCCAGCTGCATCTGCTGACGGACTCCCCCGCGGCCAACGAGTGGGTGGCGCGAACGATCGACCACTGCAGAGCCGCACGCTCACCGCTGCTCACCGCCCGCGCCGAAGCGTTGGCCTGACCCAGCCACCGGTGAGCGAAACGGCCCACAGAGGGCCCTCTGACTCACCGACGTCACGGTCGCCCAGCCACCGGTGAGCGAAGCGGCCCACAGGGGGCCCGTTCGCTCACCGCACGTGACTGATCGAGCTCCTCAGACGGCGCCGGTCACGAGCACCGTGTTGAAGATCTCGTCGGCGGCCACCAGATCCGCCTCGGAGACGACCACGATTTGCACGAGCATGGTGAACGATCCGTCTTCGGGCTGTGCCCCGACGACGATGAACCCGCTGTTCTCCGCTCCGCAGCCCGTCCAGAAGTCGAATGCCCCGGTGTACACCCCGTCGTCGTATGGGAATCGCTCAACGCCGTCGCAATCGAAGGAGAAATCGTTCAACGCCAGCATCCCGTCGACATCGACACCAAGGGTCGAGCTCGCTGCGACGAAGACGCCAGGCGTGTCCCAGCCGCTCAACCACGCATCCACATCGGGGGCGGCGCGCACGGCAGGACCGACCTCGGTGCCCTCGAAGTCCCACGGCTCGCCCTGCACATCGGCCCATTGAACCGGCACCGACACCTCGATCGAACCGGAGTCGTCAGTCACGAATGTGTACTCGGAGTACCCCGCAGTCGGCGTAGTGCCCGATTCGGCCCCGGCGACCTCCCCGCCAAGATCGGCGGCGAACGACGTGATCGGCTCCAGGGTTCGGCCGTTGATCTGGCCCGAGTAGGCCTGGCCTTCGGACGGACGGATCAGCTCGATGTTCAACGTGTCGTCGGGGTTGTTCGAGCGGAGGACGTCGCAATAGTCGGTCATCACACCATCGATGCCCATGACCAAACCCTCGAGCGTGGTGATCAGGTCGCCCGGCTGGACCCCGGCCACGTCGGCGGGTGAACCCGAATCCACCGAATACACGAAGATGCCCGAGTTGACACCATCCGTGAAGGCCTCGCCGTTGATACCGATCGAGTCGACGTTGTTGCCGCGTTGGAGTTCGGCGATCACGGCGCTGGCTACGTCGAGTCCGATGGCGAACGACTGACCGGATTCATTGCCTGCGAAGTTCACCGCCACGACCGCCCCATCCGGATCGACGATCGGCCCGCCGGAGTTGCCCGGCAAGGTGTCGGCGGTGTGCTCGATGACGGCGTCGACCGATGCCCACGAGCTCTCGCCATTGGCGTCCTCCTTCGACACGACACCGTCGAGCACCGTGTACTCCGGATCGCCGAGCGGATAGCCGAGAGCGAAGATCTCCTGGCCGGCGGACAGCGGCTCGTTGTTGAACTCGAGGTACGGGTAGTCATCGCCGTCGAGTTCGATCACCGCCAGGTCGGAACACTCCGACACACCGAGGACACGTGCATTCACCGGGTCGTCGGACCCTTCGACGAACACCTCCAGCGTTGCCGCTCCGGTCACGACATGGTTGTTGGTCACAGCGATACCACTGGGATCGATGATGAACCCCGAGCCAGAGCCGGGCACGTTCGACTGTGTTCCCTCGGCGGGGTGCTCGAACGTCCCCGTTGCCACGATCTGCACGGTCGCCCCCCGAGCGTCTTCAAGGCTGGATGCGGCACCATCCGCATCTGGCTCGCTGTTCTCGGGCACCGTCGACGCGGCCGCAGCCGTCGTCGGTCCGGCGGTGTCCATTGGCGCTTGAGTCGCCGGTGGCGCCGCGGTGGTCGCTGCAGAGGAGTCGTCGCTGCTGCTTCCCCCGCAACTAGCGGCGACCAGGGCGGCGACGACTCCCGCCGCCACGACGCGGAACGAGGAGCCACAACGACGACGAGAGCACACGACGCGAGTTTCGCACTGCGTCGTCAACCGCGCGTGCACCCCGAAGCCACCGTCATAGAAGCGGCCCGTAGCATCGTGGGGTGCCCGATCATCGCCGCAGAGTGTTCGGCGCTGCCGCTGTTACAGCGCTCGCCGCGTTCGCAATAGCGCCGAATCTGACCAGCGGACCGTCATTTGCCGATACAACGCCGTCAGTCAGCGACGTCGATTCCGGCGTTGCGGTCAGCGAACTCGCTCGTCGCCGGATCACCAGCCCCACCCCGCCGGCGACCGGAGCGCATGCTTTCCTGTACGCCAACGGCCCCGGATACGCCCGGTGGGATCCGTGCACGCCCATCAAGTACAAGGTCAACTCCGAGCTGGCGACGCCGGCCCAGGAACAGGCTGCATTCGATGCGATCTACGAGATCGAACGGCAAACCGGGCTCGACTTCGCGTTCGTCGGAAGGACCGACGCCGGATACGACCGGACGGTCCCCGACGACATCGACGCCATCATCGTGTTCGGGGATCCCGTGACGATGCCCTTGTTCGGCTCGAACGTGCTCGGAATCGGTGGTGGCACCTTCAACCCCGTGACGTCGCGGGTCACAACCGGCTACGTCGCAGTGAACACAGCGAATCTGATCTCACCGGCGGTGACCGCCACGACGCTGCAACACGAGATCGGCCACCTCGTCGGACTCGCGCATGTCAACGATCCGAACGAGCTGATGTTCCCCGAAGAGGTGGGCAACACCGGGTTCGGGCCAGGTGACCAGGAGGGGCTGTGGCGCCTCGGCGCCGCCCAGGGCTGCTTCCCATCATCGGCGCTCGATGCGTTGCGTGTCGGTGCCCCATCCGCCAGCGACGAAATCACCGTGTTGGCCACGACGACTACAGACGGCGACGCCCACCATCATCACGGCGGCCATCATCATGAACATCATCACGGCGGCCATCATCACACCGCGCGCAGCGCTGACGCTGAGCGCTAGACCGGGCGATAGATACCGTCGAGGCGCGGGCGTTCGTGATCGGTGATCACGCGACCCTCGGCGACGAGCGCGACGAGATGCGCCAGCACGCTCGATGCGGCCGGTTTGTGGAGTCGCGGATGCACGTCTCGATACAGGTCGACGACGATGTCGGGAATCGTGGTCCGGCCGCCAGCGACCGCGGCGAGCACTTGGGCATGCCGCTCGCGGCGATGAGCGATCAGCTCAGCGGCGAAGGCAGCCGGATCGCGAACCGGCGGGCCGTGCGTCGGATAGGCGACCGAGTCGGCCCGCGCAACGACGACATCGAGCGAGCTCATATACGTGGCCATGTCGCCGTCGGGCGGGCCGATCACCGTTGTGCTCCAGCCCATGAGATGGTCGCCGGTGAACAGACTCGATTCCTGGCCGGCGTCGAGCGCGAAACAGCAATGGTTCGAGGTGTGCCCAGGCGTGGGAACGGCACGTATCGTCCACTGTGGCCCGCTGCCCGAATCGTGTGACGACGCGACGACGTCGCCCCCGGCAACAACGACATCAGGACGAAACGCCCGGTCGATCGACTCCTCGACGACCGGTCCCTTCGGGCGATCGTCGTCATCGTCGTCGACGTACTCGAGCGCCCCGTCAGGGAGCGAACCAATGTCCCAGGCATCGTCGCCGTGGGGACCAACCGCAACGGTCGGAGCGCTGGTGTATTCGCGCAACCAGGCCGCCAGCGGTGAATGGTCGCTGTGGCAGTGGGTGATGAGGATCGCCTGCACCCGTTCGCCGTCGAGCGCCCGGGCGAGGGCATCTCGGTGAGCGTCGATCTGCGGACCTGGATCGATGACGACGACGTCACCATGACCCACGATGTACGTGCCGGTGCCGTGATAGGTGAACTTCGACGGGTTTTCGGCGGTCACGCGCCGCACGATCGGTGTCTTCGTTTCGACGGCGCCGTACGGCGGCGTGTCCTGGGTGAGCAACGTCAGACTCATTGCGCCACCTGCGTCCACGGCATGGCGCGGACGCTACCGACACGCACGCCATGACCGATGACCGGAACGTCGCCGATGGCTGCGGTGTCCGGCGAGTGGATCCCGATCTGACGCATCGCCTCACCGCCGACGGTGCGTCGTGCCGTCTCGGAGCCATCGGCGATCTTGAAGGCGAACGCCGCGCCATCGCGGTTTGCTCCGATCATCAATCCAGCGGCGCCATCTTTGGTCACCACACCCGGGACGGCACGCATCCATTGCGTGACGTCGCGGTCTGGACCACCAACGAGGTCCGGAAACGCCTTCATCGCCTCGATGGGAGCCGCACCGGCTGCACTCAACGCTCCGAACGCCCTCGCCAACGACCGCAGCCCGACGGCGTGATTCGGCGCACCGCAACCGTCGACGCCGACATGCTGCGACACGCAGCCAAGCGTCGCAAGATACTCAGCGATCACGACCTGCAGCGGATGCTGCGGGTCGAGGTAGTCCTCGACCGGCCAGCCGTTGACCGTGCAGGTGGCCAACATGCCGGCGTGCTTCCCCGAACAGTTCTGGTACAGCGACGACGGGCTGGTGTGCTCGCGGATGGCTGCGGTGCGCTCGGGCTCGCCGTAGGGCAACGTCGGTGTGTTCCGCAGGTCATCGATCGATAGGCCGAAGCGCGCCAGCAACCGACGGACGGCGTCGCGATGTATCGACGCACCGTCGTGACTGGCGCACACCACTGCCAGCTCGTCGGGCGGAATCGACAGGCCGTTTGCCACCATCGCCGCCGCTTGCAACGGCTTCAACGCCGATCGCGCATACATCGGCAGGTCGGGATCGCCGATGTAGGCCAACACGTCGCCCTGCGCGTCGACCGCGACCGCCACACCCTGATGCCAGCACTCATCGAAGCCGCTGCGATCGGCAACAGCCAACAGGCCGATCGTCACGACGGTTCCGCGCTCATCCCACCGTCGGGGTGATCGGGATCCGCTTCGTCTTGTGGTCGCATCTTCGGCAACGTCATCGACGTGAGGTGATTGTCGACGACGTCGTACCGCTTGCCCCACTCGCCGGCGAGTGCCTGCGCCATCGCAGCGGCGGGCAGGGCCAGCACGGCTCCCACGGCTCCGAGCAGCGACGCGCCACCGAGCGCAGCGCCAAAGGCCACCGCAGGGTGCAACTCCATCGTCCGAGCGGTGATGCGCGGCGCGAAGAAGTAGTTCTCGATCTGTTGGTAGATCACGATGAAGCCGACAACGATGGCCGCTTGCAGCGGCGACTCGAGGAAGGTCAACAGCGCCGGCAGGATCCCGGCGAGATACGTGCCGACCACGGGGAGGAACTGGCTGACGAGGCCGACCCACAACGCGAGCGCAATCGGCGCTGGAGTGCCGATCGCCTGGAACACGATCCAGTGGAAAAACGCCGAGATCGCGGCGAGCAGCGCTCGCGAATACAGGTAGCCGCCGGTCTTGGTGATCGCCAGCTCCCAGGCGTGGAGCACCCGCTCCTGTCGATCCGGGGTCAAGCGGGCGCAGATCACTCGGCGTAGCCGCGGGCCGTCGGCCACGAGGTAGTAAGTGAACAGCACCACCGACAACGCTTGGAAGATCACGTTGACCGCGGTGAGAGAGAGCCGAACCGCCTCGTCGCTCTGACTCTGAATGAACTGTTGGACCCGGCCCTCGGGATCGTTGAACTCGTTGATCACGTCCTCGGGATCGATCTGTGTGCCAAACGTGTCGTTCAAGAAGTTGACCGTGTCGGTGATGTAGAGGTCTGACTCCGACAACAGCTCGGCGACCTGCGTGCCGACCAGCGTGCCCACGGCGACGGCGAACACGAGAAAGCCGAGCACGACACTGAAGACGATCAGCAGCGTGGCCCGGCTGCGTTTCCACCCGCGGGCCGCCAAACGATTGACGCCCGGCTCGATCGCGAGCGCCAAGAAGAGCGAGACGAGCAACAGGATGAGCAGCGCCGACAACCGGTGGAAGACGTGGCGCACCGCGAACGTGAGCACGAACCCGGTCCAGAACAGCGCGATCGCCGGGATGGCCCAGCGGGGCAGCGTGCGGTCGGTTTGGCGCCGGTCGTACCGGCGTCCGCTCGAATCGGTCGCGCCGACGGTGGAACCGCCGCCTTCGGCGCGTTCTTCTGGCACGTTGGGAGCGTACTCACGAACCCATGGCACGATTGGGACATGTCGGACCCGGTGCGCGAGTGGCTCGGGGAGCAGGTGCGGATGCGTGTCGTCGGGCCAGATGCGGCGCAACGTCGCGTAGAGCTGTTCGACACCGACGAGCCCTCGTGGTTCGACGACAATGCGCCGATTCGGAGGGTCCACGCAGATGCGTCGATGTTCATCGGCGGGTTACGGGCGCTCCTGTTGCAGTCGCTGCACCCGTTGGCGATGGCCGGTGTAGCGCAACACTCCGACTATCGCCACGATCCGTGGGGTCGATTGCAGCGCACGGCCGACTTCCTCGCGGCGACCACGTTCGGCCCGGCTACCGAGGCCGAGCGCGCCGTCGCCACCGTGCACCGAGTGCACGAGCGTGTCGTCGGTCGCGCCGCCGACGGCCGTGCATACGCGGCCAACGATCCACACTTGTTGCGCTGGGTGCACATCGCCGAGATCGACAGCTTTCTCGCCGCGCACGACCGCTACGGCGTCGAGGCGTTGAGCGCGACCGAACGAGACGGCTACGTCGCCGATACCGCTGTGGTCGCCCGAGCGCTCGGGGTCCTCGACCCACCGACGTCGGTCGCCGAACTGCGCGACCAACTCACGGGGTTTCGACCAGAACTCGCCAGCACGCGCGAAGCCCGCGATGCGGCGAGTTATCTCATCTTGCGGCCGCCGCTGCCCACTGCGGCGCGCCCGGCCTACGGCTTGATCGCCGCAGCCGCAGTGGCGCTGATGCCGCGTTGGACTCGCTGGCCGCTGCGCCTTCCGTGGCTGCCGGTCACCGAGACCGTCGCACTCCGTCCCGCAGGCGAACTCGTCACGCGCACCCTCCGATGGGCGATCACCCCGTCGCAGTAGGCAACATCGACCGATGCACCATCAAGATGTGACACCACCGCTCAAGTCGAGCCACGACGACATCGCCTCGAGTTCCGGCTCGATCGCCGACATCACCGCACCACAATCGGCATGGTCTTCAGCGAACAGCCCGAGGACGCGCAACACGCCCTCGGCGCGGTCGGCCTTGAGGTCGACGCGGCCAACGAGCCGGTCGCCGATGAGGATCGGCAACACGTAATACCCGTACTGACGTTTGGCCTTGGGCACGTAGATCTCGATGCGGTAGCGGAAACCGAAGAGCCGTTCCGTGCGCTCGCGATTCCACACGACCGGATCGAACGGCGACAGCAGCGCGGTGGCGTCGATTCGCCGAGGGATCACGGCGTCGGGATGCATGTACGCCGGCTTGTCCCACCCTTCTACCTGCACCTCGACCAGTCGTCCGTCCTCGACGAGCTCGGGCACGAGCGGGCGACACGGAGGGTTGCGCTGGCGGTGGTAATCGGTGAGGTCCTCGAGGGTTCCTACCCCATGGTGGCGGGCGGCCCGCACCAACAGCTCTTTGCGCGCCTCGATCTCGGGGACATCGGGCACGGCGAGCACATCGGCGGGCAGCACTCGCTCGGCGAGGTCGTAGACGCGAGCGAAGTCGTTGGGCCGACGCACGCCAGCGACCAACCCGCGGTGAAACAGGTACTCGAGGGCGATCTTGCCGTCGTCCCAATCCCACCACGTGCCCTTCGGGCCCCGCCGCTGCTTGAGGTCGCCCGCAACGATCGGACCATCGCGATCGATGCGCTCCAGCACTTCGTCGATGAACCCCGGACGGGCCTCGAAGAGTCGATTGACGCCGCCCCAACGATGGTCGCGGTTCATGTGCCACCGCAGATAGGGGTGCAGATCCACCGGGACGTGGCTGGCCTCGTGTACCCAGTACTCGAACAGTTCTCCGTCGGCGGTGGCGTCGGGAATCAGCGACCGCGGGTGTGAGCCAAGCCGGGCGTACAGCGGCAACTCCTGGCTGCGCACCAGGACGTTCACCGAGTCGATCTGGATGAGCCCCATCCGATCGACGACGCGGCGCAAGTGGCGTCGGTCGACGCGGCCCGTTGGACGCGGGTCGGCAAACCCCTGGGCACCGAGTGCGAGCCGTCGAGCCTGAACCAGCGAGAGCTGGCGCCGGCGCTCAGTCGTCGGCAACGGTCACGGCGACCGAGTTAATCACCACGTCGGTCTTCGGCTTGTCGCCGCCGCCGGTGGGCACAGCCTGCATCTCGTCGATGACCTCGAGACCCTTCACGACCTGCCCGAACAAGCTGTACTGCGGAGGCAGCCCCACTCCCGACGGACCCGACACGATGAAGAACTGACTGCCGTTGGTGTGCGGACCCGCATTGGCCATCGCCACCGAACCGATCTGGTACTCGCGAGGCTGGGGCAACTCGTCTTCGAAGCGGTACCCGGGGCCGCCGCGTCCGGTGCCGGTCGGGTCGCCGCCCTGACACATGAAACCGTTGATGATGCGGTGGAAGATGACGCCGTCGTAGTAGTGGTGCAGCGCCAGAAACACGAAGTTGTTCACCGTCTTCGGCGCTTTCACCGCATCGAGGGCGATCACGATCTCGCCGAGCGACGTGTCGAGGGTGGCGGTGTAGCGCTTGGCGGGGTCGATTCCCATCTCGGGCGGCTCAGCGAATTGCTGCGTCTTGGGGGCGGAACCGTCGAACGGAGGGAACGTCGTAGCCATGCTGGCGACCCTACCGGTCGCGCCGGGGTGTCATACCGGCGCCGACGGGCGACATGGCCCCGAGATCAGTTCCGTTCGTTGTAATTCGCAATCAGCGCATCGCTGGACTGTTTGGCGGCGTCGAGCGCGGTCTGGGGGTCTTCACCGTTGAAGATCGAGGCCATCGCCCGCGACGTCTCTCCGCGCACCTCGCGCTGCGGCCCGAGGACCGGCGCATTGGCCAGGTCGTCGTCGCCACCACTGAGCAGCTGATCGAAGGCGACGGCGAAGCGCGGATCGTCGGCGTAGGTCGTCGCCAGCGGATCGAGATCGAGCGCGTCGGTACGCACCGGGACGTACCCCGTCGCTGCGGCCCATTGCGACTGCGACTCGGCTTGCAACAAGAACGTGACGTAGTCCCAGGCGGCGGCGGTTTCCTGATCGCTCTTGCCGTCGGTGATCCACAGTGATGCACCGCCGACCTGCACCTGTGGTTCGTCACCGGGGCCCGGCATCGGGCCCGTTCCGAAGTCGTCCTCGGTGAGGCCTGGAATCAGGCCACCGCCGAGGGTCGCGATGACCGTGCCGAGCGCGGCCGACGTACCGATGGTCATCGCTCCGGGTGCAGTCTGGTCGGCGAGCTTGAGGAACGAGTCCTGCCCTCCGGGATTGTCGCCGACCGTCATTGCCAGACCGTCGGCGATCATGTCCTGCAAGAAGGTGGTCAACTCGACACCGAGTTCGCTGTTGAACAACACCTCGGTAGCCGGCGCGATTCTGCCGTTGCCGTTGTCGGCGTACGGCTCGTCGACGCGACCGAACCACTGCTCGAGGAACCAGCCGCCACCTGAGCCGGGACCTGAATCGAGGACCAGCCCCACCGACGCGGCGCCGGAGTCGACAATGGCCTGTGATGCCGCCCGCACTTCGTCGAGGCTCACCGGCGGGTCGTCGGGATCGAGTCCAGCGGCCTCGAAGATCGACCGGTTGTAGTACAGGATCGGGTTCGACACGTTGAACGGCATCGACCACTGGATCCCTTCGTACTGATAAGCGGTGAGCGTGCGCGGCACGAACGCTGACGTGTCGAAACCGCTCGATTCGAGGCAGGCCCCGGCGGGAACGACCGCGCCCGAATCGGCAAACGACCGCAGCCGAGACTCCTCCAACTGCACGAGCACCGGCCGGCTGCTATCCGACACCGAGATGTAGTTGTCGGCCACGTTGTCGTAGCTGGTCTGGTTCTGCAGCTGCACGACCACCCGGTCCTGGCTGGTGTTGTACTCGTCGGTCAACGCGATCAGCGCGGTTTCCAGTTCATTGGTCATGCCGTGCCAGAACACGATTTCGACGACGCCGTCCGCTCCGTCGAGCGCGTCGGTCGGGCAGTCGGGGAGCTCGGCCAGCGGTGCCACCGTGGTCGTCGGAATCGCCGATGTCGTCGGCGCATCAGCGGTCTGGGGATCACTCGGTTCGGTTGGCTGGGTCACCTCGGTGTCGGCGGTGCTCGCCGGCACGTCCGTCGTCTCCCCCGTAGTGGTTGCGTCGGTGTTGTTGTTGCCCGAGTCGAGCACCGACTCTCCCGACGAGCAGGCAACGGCAAACACACCGGCTGCGGTGACCAGCGCGACGCTGCGAAGCGACCGGCTGCGAAGTCGCGGGCTGCGCGACCGACGAGGGAGTCGAGCGGGGGTCATCGTGGTCATCCTTTCACTGCACCGGCGGTGAGCCCACGAACGAGCTGGCGTTGAAACACCAACAGGGCAGCGGCCACCGGAATTGCGGCGATGACCGTGCCGGCCATCACGAGATTCGGCTGGTCGAGACTGGAGTTGGCGAGCAAGCGCAGGCCGCTCTGGACCGTGTTCATGTCGGCCTCGTTGACGACCAGGTTCGGCCACAGGTATTGGTTCCAGGTCCCAAGGAAGGCGAAGAGCGCGAGCGCCCCGATCGTGGGACGTACGAGCGGAACAGCGATGTGGCGCAAGAACCCGACATGGCCGACGCCATCGATGCGCGCTGCGTCGCGCAGGTCAGGGGGTAATTGAAGAAACACCTGGCGCATCAAGAAGACCCCGAACGCCGTGGCCAGAAACGGCGCGGCGAGGCCCTGGTAGCTGTTCAGCCAACCCAACGAGTCGACGGTTTGCAGGTTGACCACCAGCGTTGCTTCGAGCGGTACCAGCAACGTCGCCAAGAACACGACGAACAGCACGTTGCGGCCTGGAAAGTCGAGCATCGCGAACGCATAGGCGGCGAGCACCGAGGTGACGATCTGGCACACGGTGACGATCACGGCCACCACCAACGAGTTGAAGATGTAGCGACCGAGACGGCCAGATGTCCAGGCGTCGCCCAACACATCGAACGTGAACGGCCCGGGCACGAGCGGGTCCTGCAGCACCTGGTCGCCGGGCTTCAACGCGGCGATCACCGTGGTGTAGATCGGAAACAGCACGATAAAGGCGACCGCGAGAAGCAGTACGTAACGCGCCAGCTTGCGGCCCCCTCGGGGCGCGTCGAACCCAGATGCCCGACCCGGGCGAGACCGCAACGACACGCTCTGGGAAGGTTCCTCGGCACGCAGCTCAGTCGCCATAGTGGACCCTCCGCCCGATGCCTCGCAGCTGGAGCAGCGACAGCACGAGCAATACGACGAACAGCAGCACCGCCGACGCCGACTGCAGGCCGATGTCTCGCCTGATCGGCGAGTTGTTCCCGTACACGAAGTAGGTGATGGTGGTCGTGGAGTCGAACGGCTGGGGACCACCGCCGGTGAGGAGGTCGATCTCGCCGTACGTCTGGAAGGCCCGTGTGGTCAGCACGATCAACACGAACAGCAGCGTCGGACCCAACATCGGCAAGGTGATCGCCCAAAAGCGACGGATCGGCCCAGCCCCGTCGACGGCCGCGGCCTCGTGCAACTCACGGGGAATCGACTGCAGCCCGGCGGTTACCAGGATGAACGTGAACCCGAGTCCGGCCCACACGCTCGATGCGGCGACTGCGGTGAGAGCGGTACCGGGATCTTGCAGCCACCCCGGATCCTTCACCGAGGGGAACAGCGACTGGAACCACCCGACGTTGGCGAGCGCACCGATCGACGGCTGTAGCAGGAACAGCCACATCAGACTGGCGACGGCGACCGATGTCGCCACCGTCGACGAGAAGATGGCGCGGAAGACGCCGATTCCCCGCAGGTAACGATCGGCGAGCACGGCCAGGCCGACGCCGAGCGCCAATCCGGTCGGAACGCTCAGCAGTGCGAACTTCACCGTGACCCACAACGCGTTCTGAAACTCCGTCGAGCGAAACAGGTCGACGTACTGACCGAATCCCTGCGACTGGCAGTTCTCGCCGAAGTCATTGCACCGCTGTTGTCCCAGCCAGACCGCTCGGCCAAGCGGGTACAACACGAAGATTCCGAGGATCACCAGCGCCGGCGCCAGCATGGCTAGCGCCACCGGTAGCTGTCGCCAGCGACGCGCCCGGTGCCCCCGCCGCGTCGCCTCCTGGTCCAAGGTCACTGAGCTCACAGTAGAAGCGCCGGAGGGGCTGCGCTGACGGAGCGATAGCGACGTTGGTCACGCGTGTATGTGACGGCGACGATCGAGTGCGCCGCGAGTACATCTGAGCCACATCGGGCATCGGCAACTGGACGCTCGCTACGCTCGTCACATGACCGAGCCCGACGTCGATCTCGACGCCATCGCCGCCGACCTCGACGACGTCGAACGGGCGCTCCAGCGTCTGGACGACGGCACCTATTGGACCGACGAGGTCACGGGCGAACCGCTCGACGACGAACTCCTGGCGCGATCGCCGATCAGCCGCACCGCCATGCGTACCGAGCCGAACGGTCTCGAACCGTCGGGCCCCGCGCCATCGGACGCCGCCCCCGTCGACAACGCCTCCACCGCACTCTGATGCGTACCAAGGCTGTCGCAGGCATCGCCTCGATTGCTGCGCTCGCTGCTGGACTCGCGGCCGCCGCCCAGCGGGCGAAGGCGTCACCACTGACCGATCGATTCACCCGCTCCGCCCGTGTGTGGAAGTTGTCGGCACGCAACTCGACACGCTTCGCCGTGTCCCGACTGAAGGGCATCGGCAGCGCCGAGCAACGCCGCGCCGAACTCGACGAACAGTTCGCGATCCGCACAGCAGAGGACGTCGCCAAAGAGCTCGGTGAGATGAAGGGCGTGCTGATGAAGGCCGGCCAGCTCGTCAGCTTCATCTTCGAGGCGCTGCCCGACGAAGCCCAAGAAGCACTGGCCACGCTGCAGGCCGATGCTGCGCCGATGGCACCAAGCCTCGCGGCCGGTGTCGTACGCGACGACTTCGGCACACCCCCCGAGCGCTTGTTTCTCGACTGGGGCGATCTCCCAGTGGCCGCCGCGTCGATCGGGCAGGTACATCGGGCCATCACCCCCGACGGTCGCGACGTCGCGGTCAAGGTGCAGTACCCGGGTGTGCACGCGGCAATCGAAACCGACCTCGACGCGGCCGAGGTCATGTACTCGATGTTCTCGACGATGATGCTCAAAGGTCTCGACGCCAAAGGACTGGTCGACGAACTCCGCGACCGGATGCGTGAGGAACTCGACTATGCGATCGAGGCTGGCAACCTCGCCGAGTTCGAAGCCCGTTTCCGAGGCCATCCGTGGGTCCGTATCCCAAAGCTCGTCCCCGAGTTGTGTTCGGCACATGTCCTGACCACCGAATGGGTCGACGGGATGACGTTCGATGAGTTCCGCCGGTCCGAACCCGAGGCCACCAAACAGCATGCTGGCGAGGTCATCTGGCGGTTCGCGCAGAACGCCATCATGCGATACGGGATCTTCAACGGCGATCCGCATCCGGGCAACTACAAGTTCCACCACGACGGGAGCGTGACCTTTCTCGACTATGGGCTGGTGAAGCGTTGGTCGCCCGGCGAGTGGGAGACGCTCAAGCCGTCGATGGAAGCAATCATCATCGATCGCGATCCCGACCGACTCGTCGCCGAGATGGTCGCGGCACGGTTCCTCCCGTCCGACCACCGCCTCGACCCGGCCCTGGTGTACAGCTACGTGTCGAGCCCCTACGTGCCGTACCTGACCGACGAGTTCACGTTCACCCGCGACTGGATGCGCGACACCATTGGCACGATCTTCGACGTGCAGGGCCCGCACGCAGAGGTCATCGAGCGGCTGAACATGCCGCCGAGCTTCGTCATCCTCGATCGAGTCGTGTGGGGCGTGAGCGCCATCTTGGGCAAGCTCGAAGCCCACGGGCCGTGGCGTGCGATGCTGATGGAGTACATCGCCGACGGCGAGCCGGCCACAGAACTCGGCGCCGCCGAGGCGGCCTGGTCAGCGACCCACGAGGCGCGCTGATCGGCGTGCGCCGCGGGTGACGCGCGCCAGACGATGAGGGCTCAGTCGGGGCGGAGGAGCCGCTCGCGAAAGACCGTCGGGGGGTGCGCCTCGAGCACCACGTCGGTCACCGCGCGCGCCGATGCCGAACGAGGAAACCCGAGGAATGGACCCAACTCACCGAAGTAGCGGCCAGGGCCGAGTCGGGCGAGTTCCCGTTCGCCACCGTCGGCGAGCACCCTGACGATGGCGATCTCGCCCGACGTGATCGTGTAGACGACCTCCGCACGGTCGCCCTGCTCGAACACCGATGCACCAGCGGCCAACGACAACTCGCCGGTCACATGGGTGCCTCCATGCTCCTCGTCGGGCACCATCTTCACGATCTTGTCGGCGATCGGCACCAGCCGCGCGTCGTGGGTCGACACGACGATCACCCGACCGGCGTCGCGCAGCTTGCGCAGCAGCCGAATGATCCCCTCGGCCTGAATGTGGTCGAGGCTGGCGGTCGGCTCGTCGGCGAGCAGCAGCGGCGGGTGCTGGCCCAGCCCACGAGCGACCGCGACGCGCTGCTGTTGACCTCCCGAGAGCATCGCCGGTCGGTGTTTGGCCCGCTCGGCGAGGCCGACGTCGGTCAGCAACTCGTCGGCGCGGGCGAACGCGTCCTTACGAGCCACACCGTTGAGCAGCATGGGCATCGCCACGTTCTCGCGGGCGTTCAACGACGCGATCAGGTTGAACGCCTGGAAGACAAAACCGACGGTTGTGCGTCGGTACTCGCCCAGGTCGCCCGGCGGCAGCGACGACACGTCGATGTCGCCGAGACGTATCGAGCCCGAGGTCGGCGTGAGGATCCCGCCAAGGCACGACAGCAGCGTCGTCTTTCCCGATCCCGACGGCCCCAGTAACACGGCGATCTCGCCGGGCTCGACGCTGAACGACATGTCGTCGAGCGGACGAATCGCATACCCGTCGTGGATGAACTCGACAGTGAGCTGCTCGACGACGAGCGGTCCGTTGACGGTCATGCTCCGGCTCCTGCGAATGCAGCCGCCGGATCGGCGCTGGCCACCTTGCGCATCCCGACCGCGCCGGCGACGAGCGCGACGACGATCGCCAGCACGGGAAGTTGCCAGTACGCGCTTGCCGGCAGGCGCACACGCAGCGGAAATCGTGGGGCCAAGAACAGCTGGATGACCGCTCCAACTGCGACTGCGACGAGGGCCACCACCACGGCTTGGATCGCCAGACTCCCGAGCAATGCCCGGTTTGGAGTGCCGACCGCCTTGAGCACGGCGAAGTCGCGCTGGCGTTCGAGCGCCGACAGATACACGACCGCACCGATCACGATCGCAGCGAGAATCCACAACAACGCGCGCACGAGATCGATCGACGAGATCGCTCCTTCGAGCGGCTCGAGCGTCGCCGCCACCACGTCGTCGGCGCTGACGATCTGCGTTCCCTCAGGAACCGCCTCGACAGCACCGTTCACGACTGCCCCGCTGACGACGTCCCCAGCGCCGAAGGCCAACCTTTGGGAATCGTCGTGGGACACCGTAACTAGCGGTAGGCCCGCAAACAGCTTGGTGTCGGTGGTGATGCCGACCACCGAGAACGACTCGCCGGCGAGTTGGACCGCATCGCCGACATCCGCACCGGTCGAGGAGTCGACCATCACCTCGCCGCTGGCCGCGATCGCTCGTCCCTCGTCGACAACCGGCACGCCGAGCTGTCCTGGTACGACACCGAGCAACACCCCCTCCTGCTCCTCGACCGCACCTCCGATCGTCGTTCGCGCCGCAACGACCGCACTCGACTCGGCGGCTTGCAATTCATCGAGTGTCGACGCCGACATCGTCGCGGTGGCGGTGAACGGGCCAGACAAGCCATCGGGCAGCAGCCAGCCGTCGGCACCAATTGCGTCCACGGTGTCAGCGGGCTCGAGGTTGAACTGCTCCACCAAACCCGTCATCACGAACAGCAACGCGAAGACGAGCGCGCCGAGAACGCTGACCACCACGAAGCGGACCCAGCGGTGCGCTAAGTCGCGCAGGGTCAGCAGGAACACGACATCACGTTGTAGTGCACGTGCACTGGCTGACCGATCACTGGAGTCGCCTCATCCGATCGTGCGACACAGCTCGGGCCGCGCAGCAACGAGCGCGGCGACATCGTCTGCGACGGCGGTCGTCGCCGTCGCGACCACCTCGCGGACGCGCTCGAAGTCGAGTAGACCGACTCCGGGAAGCTGCAGGTTGAAGAGCCGGTCAATCGATTCCGACGCCGCGTTGGTCAGCTGGTGCTGCATCGCACCGGCGAGCATGCTGCGCACGAGTACCGAAGACACGCTGGGATAACGATGCCCACGCTTGGTGATCCGCGAGTACAACGCTCGCGGGCCCGACACCGATGTCCCGTAGTCCGACCGCGCCCGCGGACCCCGCGCCGGGGCCACATCGACTGCCAGCAAGGTGCCGACTCGGTGGTCGGCGACCATCGCATCGATCGGCAGGTTGTCGAGCACACCACCGTCCACCAACAGCGATCGCCCATACGGCACCGGCGGGAGCACCCCGGGGATCGACACACTGGCGCGCACGGCGATCGCGGCGTCACCGGAGCGGTGAACTTCGAGCGACGACGACGTCAGATTTGTTGAAACGCAATAGAACGGCACCCACATGTCTTCGATGTCCCACGAGCCGAAGACTTCGTCGATCGACTGGGCAATCCGTTCGCCCTTCAACAGCGACACGACCGGCAGCGTGTAATCGAGGAGGCGATGGAACAGCCGCTCGGCCGTATCGATCATCTCGTCGTCGGGCACGCCGATGGCGATCCCGCCAGCAATCGGCGCGCCGATCGAGCATCCGCCAACCGCATCGATGGGAATGCCCGCGGCGCGCAACGCGTGGTAGACAGCGATGTGCGCGAACCCGCGAGCGCCGCCGCCGCTCAGCACGAGGCCGACCCCATGGCCAGTTGCCAGGCGGGCGATCCTCCGCAGCCCGACGTCGTCGCGCCGACGCAGGTGGATCACCTCGTCGAAACCGAATGCCCGGCGCAGTGCGGGTGTGCCGATCGGGCGCACCGCCTCGGGAGCATGTACCGCAGCGAGCATCGTCGTCAGATGGGGCACCGCGGACAAAGCGGGACCGAGCCGGGCGATACGCAGCCGTTCGGCATCGGTCGGCGATGCTGAAGCGAACACGAGGACTCGATCGGCCTGCCGCAACGCTCGATCGGTCCAGTTCGACACGTCGCCGTAATCGTCGTCGGCGACCAGCAACAGTTGATCGTTGCCGATCTCGGCCTCGTGGAGGAACTCCGACAACCGAGGGACGCCGGCGTTGTCCGCATCGGCCTGGGCGATCCCCGGCTGGTTCAGCAGCTCGTCGACAGCCGCGCTCGACAGCACCTGCAGGGAGCCGAAGTGCGCCAGCTCGTCGGCCACCACCGACACGACGTGCTCGACATCGACATCGGCGGTGAACGCCAACGCGAGTGACGCGGCACGGGACGCCGGCCGCGGCGCACCACGCCGCAAGTTGTCGACGATTCCACGAGCAACGTGCATCATGAGCGACGGAGCCAGCGCAACGAGTTCTTCGAAGGCAGTCGCCGAGAACGCCGCCAAGGTGCAGTCGCGGGCGGCGCGCACGGTCGCCGAGCGCGGCGCATCATCGAGCAAACCGATCTCGCCGACCACGTCACCTCGACGGACTTCTGCCACCGGCACACCGTCGCCGGTCGAGTCCGTGCTCTCGCCTTCGCGAGCGAGCACCGTCAACCGCCCGTTGACCACGAAGTACGCAGACTCCGCGCGATCGCCTTGCCGAAACAGCACCTCTCCGGCTGCCAGCCGACGCCACTGCACCCGAGCGAGCACCGCCTCGATCGTCTCGGGGTCGTTGGTCCCGACCAACTCCGCAACCATCGCAGCAACGTGGGTTCGATCGAGACGGTCGCGCGCCTGGCGCGAGACGAGGTCGGCGACGTCGGGACGCTCGTGCAACCATTGCTCGAAGCGTTCGCGTGCGACCACCAGGACCGCAGCGCGAGTCGTGACCCGAAGCGTCGCTGTCCGTCGCCCGCCAGCGACCACAGTGATCTCGCCGACGATCTCGCCAGGCCGGATCCGGCCGACCTGCACGTTGCCTCGGTCGGAACGGCGCTCGGCCACGAGGTCGCCCGACAACAACACGAACACTTCGTCGGCGGTATCGCCCTCCTCGGCCAGCAGCACCCCCGCATCGAGCGTGCGCACGGTGCCGACGTTGCCGAGACCAGCCAACAGCCCGGTGATGTCGACCGACTCCGGCACGCCTCCGCTACTCGACCCCGCTTGCCCCACAGCGTCGAACCTAGCGCTACCGCGCTCGCGCCGGCGCAGGATCAAGCCCAGCGCGACCCGGACACGACCTGACACGCCGCCCGCAGCGGTGCCTACGATGACCGCCGTCGCGCTCGCGTCTCGAACATGAAGGACAGTCACCGATTTTCCCCGATGACGACAGCGCTGGAGCGCACGGTCGATCGTCCTCGAGTGGTCCGCGAGCTGCTGCGCCGGTTTGAACAGCGCATCACGGTGATCACTGCGGCTGCGGGATACGGCAAGACCACCGCCCTCGCACTGGCCGTCGCCCACAATCATCTCGATCCGCTCGGTCACGACGTCTGGCTCGGCGCCGAGGTCGCTGACGGCGATCCACTCCACTTGCTTGGTGGATTGGCCACGGCGCTCGATATCGAGCCGGTCGGTGACGAACGCGACACGATGGACCGGATTCTCGACGCCGTCCTGTCGAGGGCTCCCGACGACGTTGCCCTGATTGTCGACGACGTCCATGTCCTGATCGACACGCCCTCGGTGTCGATCGTCACCGAACTCCTCCAACGGTTACCGGCCAACGGTCACCTCGTGCTCGCCGGCAGGCTCGCTCTCCCGGTCCCGCTCGGCCGCCTACGCGCCCACGGCATGGTGGTCGAACTCGCAAGCGCCGACCTCGCGCTCGACGATGAAGAGCTCGGCGAGCTCCGAGTCCTGCGCTCCGACAATGATCTCGATGACCTCCCGCGTCACGCCGCGACCGCCGACTTACACCTCGCCGCGGGGTCATCGGCTGGCGTCGAGTTTCTCTGGGAGGAGGTGCTGTCGGGAGTCGAAGACGATCGCCTCACCGCCCTCAAGCGAGCCGCCGTGCTCGACGTGCTCGACGAGCACATGATCAGCGAACTGACCGACGGCAACTACGACATCGATACGTTGGTGGCCGGGGTGCCCCTCGTAGAAGGCGACCGCGAACGTCGGATGCACAGCCTGTTGCGCGACGCCCTGGCGGCGCGCAGTACGCCCGGCGAGATGAACAAGGCGCTGTCGATCGCCGGCGATGTCGAACGCAGTCGAGAACGATTCAGCCTGGCTGTCGCCTACTACTTGGCGGCCGGCGACGCGCTCAGCGCTCACGACGCAGCGCGCGACTTCGCGCTGACGCCGACGCTGAAGCAGTCGATGGAGGCGATCGCGGCGATTCGCAGCCAGCTCGTCGACCTCGAACCGACGGGAGCGTTGACCGCCTGCTACGAGGCGATGTCGATGTTCGGCGGTCTCGAGAACCACGTCGTGCCGAAGTTCAACGACGTCGCCCACCAGGCCCGCGCCGATGACGATGCACTGCTCGAGACGCTCGCCTACCACCGGATGCTGCAGGCCTCGTTCATCGGTTTCGAGCTGCCGATGGAGCCGCTGGTCGACCGTCTGTCCGAGTTGGCGACCGACGTCCCGTTCGCCCGTGGCGTCCACGCCCATGCCCGCAGCCAGGTCGCGCAATTGGGCGGCGACCCTGATGCCGCAGTCGCCGCACTCGCCGACTATCACCACCTCGGCGACACCGCCGAGGTGGTGATGCGAGCCGAACGGCTGTGCGACCTCGGACGACCGGAGGAGGTAGCGGTCGGCCTCGGACCCGATGCTCTGGCGGGCCTTCCGCCGGGCACCGAGATCTTCATCGCCTTCGCCATGTGGCTGCGCGGCGAGAGCACCCCAGAGTTCGCCGAAGCCATCGTCGGCGACATGATCCCCACGGTCGTGCGCCGCGGGCTGACCCACCCGACGGTGTCGATTCTCGGGGTCGGCACGACGATCGCCCTCGCCGCTGGCGATGTTGCCGCCGCACGACGGCGCGCCGAACGAGCCCGCGAGGTGAGCGAGTTGGGCGTCGGCGCCACGATCGGCCTGTTCGCATCGGTCGCGGAAGCATCTGTCGCCGCCGTCACCCAGAGCGACGAGGTCGCCGCGCAGATCCTCGCCCCGGAACAAACGGGACTGGCGATCACCGTGTGGCCGCTACGCGGCCATCTGTTGGCACTCCCGCTCATCTACGTCACACGACCTGAGACGCGCGATGTCCTCAATCGGTGCGCGTTCGGGCACTCCCTGAACACCGCGGTGTCCGCAGGACGCGCCCTCGTCGCTGCCCGCGACGGCGAGGTCGAGCCGGCCGGTCGGCTGCCGTGGGGGGAGCCGAATCTGCTGCGTGTCCATGTGCTCCCCCATCACCTCGCCGAGCTGGGCTGCGCCGCGCTCGCCGCAGGCAACTCGTCGGCCATGACCGTGCTGGAGCAACTCCCCGACCGTGCGGTGTTACTGCGGCGCGTTGCCGACTCCGCGGTCGCACCGACGCGCGCCGTCGCCGAAGATCTACTCGGCACGCTGCCCCGTCGCGCCGACTACGACTACGAGGTGCGTCTGCTGGGCGCACCGCAATTGGTGCGCGACGGTGCTCCGGTCGACGATCCCGACTGGGTTCGTCGACCACAGGTGCAGCTGCTCTTCGCCGCGCTCTTGGAACATCGACGAATGCACCGCCACGACCTCATCGAGATGTTGTGGCCCGATCACGGAGACGATGCCAAAGCCGGCCAACGCCTGCGGACCGCTCTGTCGATGCTCACCCGCATCCTCGAACCCGACCGCGACACATCGACGCCGGCGCTCGTCGTCCGCACCGAGGGCGACCACGTCGTGGTCGACGACAGCGTGCGCACCGACGTGTCCCGGTTCGAGGAGCTCGCCGCGGCTGCCCGTTCCGACGACCAGGCCGGGCTCCCACGGCGAGCGTTACGGTCGTACGAGGCTGCCGCCGACACTTACCGCGGCGACTACCTCGACGGGATCGACGCCGGGTGGGCCGTGTTCACGCGGCTACGGTTGCGCTCGTTGGCGATGGGCGCGATGTGCCGTATCGCTGAGCTCACGGCCGCGTCCGGTGAGCCAGAGCTTGCCGCGAGCTGGGCCGAACGGGCCCGCCGGATCGACCCGTTCAACGAACGAGCGGCGCGCACGTTCGTGCAGGCCCTCGGCGCGTCGGGCGACCGCACGGGCGCGCTCCTCGCAGCACACGAGTTCGTGAACGCTCAGCGCGCTGCGGGGCTGGAGCCGACACCCGAGACGTTGCGCGTGATCGAGCGCCTCGAGGGCCGGTAGCGTCACGGCGGTGAGCGGGACCGACCTCGTCGCCGATGCCCGCCGCATCGCGGGCTATCACGCAGTGGAATCGGCGATGTTCGTCGCGACCGGTCGCTGGATCCGGAGCTACGACGAACCGTCGCAACGCACACGGATCGCAGTGTGGAACCACCAACACGCTGAGCACGCAGCACTGTGGGCGGCGCGCTACCCGACTATCGAGGAGCTCCCGCCGATCGACGCGGCTGTGCCAGCGACCGCAGCCGCCACGATCGAGGCCGTCACGGATCTGGGAACCGTTGCGTCGTCGGTGCTCCCGCGACTCGCCGACGCGTATCGCGACTTCGCTGTGCTGGTCGACGCTCGTCTCGATGGACCGACCGCCCGCATTCTCGATCGCGTGCGCTCCGACATCGGTGCCCAACTGGCCGAGGTGCAAGCAATCTCCGAACACGCGGTCGACAGTGCCGACGACGAGATCGTCCGCGACGCCGTCGCGAGCGCCCTCGCCGACCTCCTGCCCTGACCGAAATCCCGGGGATTCCGTGCAAAAAATGCACGTGTCGGCACACAGAACGGAGCGACCGTTCGGGTACCGAGATTCTGTTCGCGGGGCCGTGCGAATAGCGCACAAGATCCCCGGGATTTCGGTGGGACGTCAGGTCGCGTGGAATGGTGGGACGAGGGGGCGTTCCCAGCCGACGCCGGGGACCTTTCCGGACGGCGGCCAGTTGTCGTCACGGCTGTACGCCCACCACTCGAATGGGTTGAGGTAGTAGGCGTAGGTCTCGACCGTGCGAGTCAGCGACGCGGGACGGTCGCCGAGCAACCAGCGGAGCGCGCCATAGCCACCGGCGGCTCCCATCCAACCGGCGTACAGCAGCGGATAGATCGGGCCGCACCAACGGGCCTGCCAGACATGTACGTCTTCGTGGTCGGTCACCAACCGTCGCCGTCGTGGCCGATCGAGGTCGCCCGCGCCACTGACGACGTTGCCGACAGTGATCACAAATCCGCGACGAAGGATGAACCCGCGGCGATACACGTGGCGATTCGCCCGCTCGCTGGTGATCCGGTCGAACCCGGCGTCGGGCTGGGCGAGAGCAACCAGGTGGGAACCGAGCGCCGCGGCGGTGACCGGGAGCGCCCACGTCGAATCGAGGGCAAACGCCACCGCGCCACGCGGGTCGTGCCAGCGGTAGATCCCCCGCCAGCCCGAGATTGCACCGTTGGCACCGGCGACGACCGCACCCACCGTGGCGAGGCCGAGGGGCGCCGCAACGAGTGCGCCGAGCGCGGCGCCTGCCGATGCGGCGAGGCCAGCCTCAGCCCGTCGGAGTCGTCGGGTGATCAGCGGAGCGCAGCGATCACTGGCGCAGGTAGGAGAGCAGACGCAGCAGCTCGAGGTACAGCCACACCAGAGTGACGACCAGCCCGAGCGCAGCGACCCATTCGTAGGCCTGCGGCAAACCGGCCTTGGTGCCTCGCTCGATGAAGTCGAAATCCAGCGCCAAGTTCATCGCTGCGAGACCGCAGACGAACACCGAGAAGGCAATGCTGAGGGCCATGTTGTCGCCGTTGAGGAACGGCAGTGTCGTGCCGAAGAGCCTGAAGATGAACGAGGCGAGGTACAGCACCATCACACCGAGCGTGGCGAAGATCACCATCCGCCGGAACTTGTCGGTGACCTTGATGATGCGGGTGCGGTAGAGGAGCAACATCACAGCAAACACCGAGGCGGTGGCCATGACCGCTTGCAGCACGATGCCGTTGTAGAAGGTCTCGTAACCCTTGGAGATCGCGCCGACAGCGAAGCCGTAGCCGATGGCGTAGACCGGGCCGAAGAACTTGGCAAGGTTCGGCTTGAACATCGAGGCGAACACGGCGATGAGACCGACAACGATGCCGACCATCGCCAACGGTGGGAACTGGTATGTCTCAACGCCGTTGTCGAGGGTCGGGCCGGAAGCGGCGTTCCAGCCGAATGTGGCCGACACCAACAGCAGTACGAGCAGGACCGCTGACGCGGTGATCGTGCCGTTGACGGTCATCGCCTTCTGCCAGCCGGTGACCGGTCCGTCATTGACCGGGCGGGTGGCGGTATGCGCGCCTGCTTGCGGAGCGGCCCAGCCGGCTTGTGTCGCCTGACCGGATTGGACGCTCTCGATCGTCTTTTCGTTGAACACCGGATTCGACATGGTCCACACAGTGTATTGGTACTGACGTCGGGAACGCCGCGGTGTCCGCTGACAACTTGATCGACCGGCTTGGTCGACCGACACCCATCGCGATCTGCGATGAAGAGCCACCGCATATCTCCACCATCGATGCTTGTGTTGCGCGCGCGTTTCGGAGGTTGCCCCGCTTGACCTGCTCGGTATCGTGACCGTCGTCATGTGCGGCGGGCACGCCACGTGCGGAGGCGTCGGGCGGCACGCGACACGAGACGACCCCACCACCTCATCGCCGGCACGACTCGTACGTGCTGGCCACAACCGAGCAGGGAGCCGCAGTGGCCAAAGATCGCGTCGATCGTGACGACGAGGACCTCGTCCGCCTGTACCTGACCGACATCGGTCAGTACACACTGCTGACGAAAGACGACGAGGTCCGATTGGCGAAGGCCATCGAAGCGGGCAACGAGGCTCGTGCATTGCTCGAAGCCGACGACAAGATTTCGCCGGCCAAGAAACGCGAACTCCGCCGCACCTCGCGCAAGGGCGAGGAGGCCGAGCGCCAGTTCGTCCAGTCGAACCTGCGGCTCGTGGTATCGATCGCCAAGAAGTACCAAGCGTCCGGATTGCCGCTGCTCGACCTGATCCAGGAGGGCAACCTCGGTCTGATGCACGCCGTCGAGAAGTTCGACTGGCGCAAGGGGTTCAAGTTCTCCACCTACGCCACGTGGTGGATCCGCCAGGCGATCACCCGCGGTATCGCCAACACCGGCCGCACGATTCGCCTCCCGGTCCATGCCGGCGACACCCTCGCCCGCCTCCAAAAGGCGCGCTCGCGCCTCGAGTTGAAGTACGGCCGCCCGGCGACGCTGTCTGAATTGGCACGCGAGGTCGAGATGCCAGAGGACAAGGTGACCGAGGCACTCCGCTTCGCCGCAGAGCCACTCTCCCTCTCAGAGCCGCTGCGCGAGGACGGCGACGCCGAACTCGGCGACGTGGTCGAGGATCGTTCAGCGGAATCGCCGTTCGAGGTCGCCGCCACCGCGCTGCTGCCCGAGGAGATCAGCCGCCTGCTGGCGCCACTCGACGAACGCGAGCGCGAGATCCTGAAGCTGCGCTTCGGCCTCGATCGCGGCGAGCCGCGCACGCTCGAAGAGGTCGGCGAGCATTTCAACCTCACCCGCGAGCGCATCCGCCAGATCGAAGCGCGGGCGATGAGCAAGCTGCGCCACCCGTCGAGCGACACCGGCGCCCGCGACCTCCTCGCCGTCTGATCGTCGACCTCCGTCACCGTCGCCGAGCCCACGCGATCTGGCGCGACGTCGTCGTCGCGCTCGGCCGCGAACTAGCGGCAAATAGATTTCCAGATCGTGACACGCGCCGACATCGATGAACTGATTCGGCGGCTACCGAATTCTGCTGTGGCGGGCGACAGCCCCGGGGCCGCAGCGGCGGCCAACGTGTGGGCCACCGCAGTCCGTGACCGCAGGCCGGCCGCAGTGGTCCGTGCCCAGCGCGCCGAGGATGTCGCCGCCACGTTCGCCTGGGCCGCCGAAGTGGGCGCTGTCGTCACGCCGCGCTCCGGCGGGCACAGCTTCGACGGATTCCCGATCAACGAAGACGTTGTCCTGATCGACATGCGCGATATCGACCACGCCCGTATCGACGCCGCCGGACTGCTCAACGCCGGGGCGGGAGCGCTGGCACGCGACATCCACCTCGCCGGTGCAACGAGCGGGCGGGCGGTCCCGATCGGCCTGTGCCCAACGGTCGGGCTCGGCGGTCTGGTGTCGGGCGGCGGGTTCGGCTACTTCAGCCGTTCGCTGGGGGTGACGTGCGATTCGTTGGTCGCTGCAACCGTAGCGACACCGGACGGAGCGGTCCTACGCTGCGACGAGACCGAGAACACCGAGGTGTTGTGGGCGACACGCGGCGGCGGCGGATGCGCGGGCATCATCATCGACACCCAACTCCGCTCGATCGTCGTCGACACGGTCATCGACTTCGCCGTCGGCGTGCCGTGGTCCGCCTTTGTCGACTGCTACGCCACCTTCATCGATCTCGTCGCCACCGCACCGGAGTCGCTCGACGCGTCCATTCAGGCGAGGACGACTGGCGCCGGGCGGTACATCGATACTGCCGACGTCGGCCCACCCGGCAGCACGCTAGGGCAGCCCCACGTGGAGGTCACCGGCCAGATGCGGGCACCGATCGACGAGGTGCGGGACACGATCGCCCCGCTGTTGAACCTCGACGGTGCACGGCTCGACATGATCGAAGCCGTCGAGTTGGCAACCGCGGCGCGCCACGAGAACCCGCTGGAGTTCTTCAACGATCCTGCGCCACCTGCGCTTCGCTCCTACCGCGTCACCAGCGACTTCGTGACCTCGACCGACGTCGACCGCCAGGCGCAAGCACTGTCACGTTTCATCGACGTCGTGCAGCACGACCCGCTGCTCGGAGGGATGGGAGTGGTGATCGAGGGCGCCAATGGCCAGGTTGCCGCCCGCTCGGCGTCGGCGACGGCCTTCCCCCATCGCGACGCCGTAGCGCTGATCCAGTACCAACTCGGCTGCCCGGATGGACGCTCTCCGCGCGACCCGGATTACATGAAACGCGGCAATGAACTCCTCGCCGAAACGCGTGCGGCCCTCGGCGAGGCGCCGACCGGCGGCCGGTATCTGAACTACGCCGACCCGTCCGACCCCGCCTCGACGTTGTGGCGGGGCAACCTCGAACGACTGCGGAGGATCGTCGACGCCGTCGACCCACACAGGGTGCTGCACTCGCGGCTGCGCCCGCTCGTGTGAACGACTCGGCGCCGCGATCGAGCAGGAACCGGAGATGGCCTGCGACCTCGTCTCCTGCGGCCTGACTTTGGACGAGCGGACCGACCTCGTTTCGTCGACGGAGCCACAGGTTCGGGCGTGTCCGTGACACCGATCTGCGTGCTCCCGCAACCCCTGCGGCACGCGGCCAGGGGATGTGCGATCGTGCGGACGTGACCAACTACGCGATTCGACGCATCGGCCCCGACGAGGCGCGGCCCGTAGCGGACACGGTGCGCGCCGCCCTGCTCGGTGGAGCGACCTCCGAAGAAGACGCCGAGTGGGGCCGACGGACCTGGGCCGAGGGCCGGTTCCTGGCAGCGTTCGAAGGCGATCGGTGCATCGGCCACGTTGGATCGTTCGATGGCGACTCGACCGTCCCCGGCGGCGCACGCCTGCGCACCGCCGCCGTCACACGCGTCGGCGTGCTGCCGACGCACACGCGACAGGGCCTGTTGACCACGCTGATGACGCAGCTGCTGAACGAAGAACGCGACGCGGGCTCGGTGGTGGCGACACTGTGGGCCAGCGAGACCGCGATCTACGGGCGCTTCGGTTTCGGCCACGCCAGCAACACCCAATCGATCACCGTCGATGCTGCGACGGCGCGTCCCCTGCGTTCGGCTCCGATCGGATCGACGCGCCTGCTCGATCGCAACGAGCTCGACGACGTGGTGCCCGGCTTGTACGAACGGGCGGCGCGATGGCGACCCGGGTCGATGAGCCGCCAAGCGTGGATGTGGGACCGCAGCCTCAAGGCGGCTCGCGAGCCGACGTCGCAGAACACCTCACCTGGGATGTATGTGGCGGTGCACTCCGATGCCAGCGGTGTCGACGACGGATACGTGCACTACGAGGTCAGCTGGGCACCGCGCAGCGCCGGCAAGATCGTCGGTACCGGAACGGTCCACGACCTCTGGGCGGCGGACGCCCGCACCGAGACCGAGTTGTGGCGCTACTTGCTCGGCATCGACCTCGTGGCGACGTGGCAAGGCGAAGCGCGGCCCGTCGACGAGGCGATGCGCCATGTGCTGGCCGACGGACGGGCCTACGGGGTCACCCAGCGCTTCGACGAGTTGTGGTTGCGGATCCTCGACGTCGATGCCGCGCTGACATCGCGCCACTACGCGCCGGCCAACGGCTCGGTCGTGGTCGGAGTCGCCGACGATCGCTTCGCCGACAACACTGGGGCGTGGCGCATCAGCGCTGCCGGTGCAACGCGTGTCGACGCTGAGCCCGACATCGTCGTCGACATCGCAACGCTGTCGGCCGCGTATCTCGGCGGGACGCCGTGGAGTGAACTACGAGATGCCGGGATCGTGTCGGCCGACGCTCCTGTAAGGCTGCTCGACTCACTCTTCGTCGAGCACCCGGCGCCGTATTGCGGCACCGACTTCTAGGCAGTCCCAGCGTGTGCGCTCCGTGGACCGTCAGGGACCGGAGAAGACGCCGTCTTTTACGTGGTCGGTGCGCGAGTAGTACGTCGCCTTCGGGTCGTACGTCAGGCCGCCTTCTTCTTCGGCCTTGGCCAGCTCCGACCGGCCGACGACGAACCAATGGACCTCGTCGGGCCCGTCGGCCAGCCGCAACGTGCGCTGACCGGTGTACATGTCGGCCAACGGCGTCCACTGCGACACGCCCGTGGCGCCGTGCATCTGGATGGCGTTGTCGATGATCTCGCACGTGCGGATCGGCACCATCGCTTTGATCGCACTCACCCACACGCGGGCCTCGGAGTTGCCGAGTTCGTCCATCGCCTTGGCGGCGGTGAGCACCATGCGTCGCATCGATTCGATCTCGATGCGCGCCTGGGCGATGATCTGGGTGTTGCCGCCGAGGTTGGCCAGCCGCTTCCCGAAGGCCTCGCGGGTGAGACCGCGCTTGGTCATCATCTCGAGCGCTCGTTCGGCCGCGCCGACCGAACGCATGCAGTGATGGATTCGCCCGGGGCCGAGGCGCACCTGGCTGATTTCGAAACCACGACCCTCGCCGAGCAAGACGTTCTCGTACGGGACGCGCACGTCGTTGAACCGCAGGTGCATGTGCCCGTGGGGCGCGTCGTCCTTGCCGAAGACGTGCATCGGTCCGACGATCTCCACATCGGGATGATCCATCGGCACGAGAATCTGTGATTGACGTTGGTGCGCGGGCCCGTCGGGGCTCGTCTGCACCATCACGATCATGATCTTGCAGCGCGGGTCGCCAGCACCCGAGATGTAGTACTTCTCGCCGCTGATGACCCACTCGTCGCCGTCGCGGACGGCCCGGCACGAGATGTTCTTAGCGTCCGACGACGCAAGGTCGGGCTCGGTCATCGCGTACGCCGAGCGGATCTCGCCGTTGAGCAACGGGGTGAGCCATTGGTCCTTTTGCGCCTGGGTGCCGACGCGCTCGAGCACTTCCATGTTGCCGGTGTCAGGGGCCGAGCAGTTCATCGACTCAGAGGCCAGCGGGTTCTTGCCGAGCTCCATTGCGATGTATGCGTAATCGAGGTTCTTCAGCCCCTCGCCGGTTTCGGCGTCAGGGAGAAAGAAGTTCCACAGGCCCTGCTCCTTGGCCTTGTCCTTCACAGATTCGAGCAGCTCAAGCTGACCCGGGGCGTACGACCAGCGGTCCTCGCGGGTCTCACCGAGTCGGAAGTACTCCTCGGTGATCGGGTCGACTTCGGTGTAGATGAACTTCTTCACCGCGTCGTAGAGCGGGCGGGCGTTCTCAGACATCCGCAGGTCGAACATGTCGGGGGTGGACTCCAGCGCAGTCATCGTTGCTCCTCGTAGCGCAGTCGGCACCGCGGCCGCGATACCGCCCCCCACGGTAGTGACGAGCCGCCCGTCGACTCTCACCCGGCGCCTGAACAGAGCGCCTCAGCAGTGCGGTCACACGCCGACGCGTCGCCGATCCGACGCTTGACCGACACGAATCTGTAATGTTGGGTACAGCGGACATCGACAGCCACCTGCGGGCGCGGAAAGGCAAACCACATGTTCGACCGACGACGTGTCACGCTCGTCATGGTCGCAGCGCTCCTCATCGGCGTGGCGACGGCGCCGTCGGCCATCGCTCTCGATCGGTCCGGCAGCGGCACATCGCTGCGCATCGCCGACGCCGCGAGCACGCTGCGCACGGCGTCGCGCCTCAACCCTCCCCCGGCCAATCCAACCGGCCCGGGCGTCGAAGTGTTGGTCCGCGACCTCAATGCCGTGCGTCAGCGCAACGGCGCACCGCAGCTGCGACTCGATCCCGATCTGTCGGCAACCGCACGCGCCTGGTCAGAGGAGATGGCCAGGTCGGGATTCCGGCACAGCAATGGGCAGTACGCCGAGAACGTCGCCTGGGCCAGCAGCACCCGACTCACCCCCGACGCGGCTGCCCAGATGTTCGTTGAGTTGTGGACCAACAGCCCCGGCCACTTCGCCAACATGACGAACACTCGGTACCGCGAGGTGGGCATTGGCCTGTATCTCGACGACGGCGGATGGTGGGCCACCCAAATGTTCCGCTGAGTGGACCCGCTGAATTGATTGATGGCAGATGTGCGACGAACTGGTCACCGCACATCTGCCACCAACGATCGACTGGTGGAGGCCGACGGGAACGAAACCCATCGGTGGCTTTGGGCATCGTGAATTCACGTCCGCGCGGCCGTTGTCGTCCTGGGCATGGCCACCGTCCGTCAGCGCAGCGTCCCGCAGCGTGGCACAGTAGGGCGGTCATGAGATTTGTGAACCGGCCCTTCCGTCGGGCCGGTGCTGTGGGTGGCCTCCGTCG
>JBCDFR010000021.1:0-65896 GCA_039177505.1 Actinomycetota bacterium
CGGCTTGTGGCGACAGACGGACGCGGGCGCCATTGGCGCCGCCGCGCTTGTCGGTATCGCGGTACGTCGAGGCCGACGCCCACGCCGCGCCGACCAGCTGATCGACCGAGAGACCGGTCTCGAGGATCTTGGCCTTGAGCGCCGCAACGTCGCCGTCGTCGATCAGGGCATGATCGACTGCCGGTACCGGATCCTGCCAGATGAGTTCTTCATCGGGCACCCACGGGCCGAGGTAACGAACCTTGGGGCCCATGTCGCGGTGGAGCAGCTTGAACCAGGCCCGGGCGAACGCATCGGCGAACTCGTCTGGGTTCTGGTGGAAACGCTCGGAGATCTCCTTGTACACCGGGTCGGTGATGAGGGCGAGGTCCGAGGTGAGCATCATCGGCGCGACCTGCTCGGAGGCGTCGTGGGCCGTCGGCATCATGTCGGCGGCGTCGATGTCCTTCGGGGTCCACTGCTTGGCTCCGGCGGGGCTCTCGGTGAGCTCCCACTCGTATTTGAAGAGCAAATCGAAGTAGCCGCTGTCCCACTGGGTTGGGTTGGTGGTCCATGCGCCTTCGAGGCCGCTGCTGATCGTGTCGTTGCCAGACCCGGTGCCGAAGTCGCTGGTCCAACCGAACCCCTGCTCGGCGAGCGACGCACCTTCGGGCTCGGGTCCGGCGTGGCTGTCCGGAGCGGCGCCGTGGGCCTTGCCGAAGGTGTGTCCACCGGCGATAAGGGCGACGGTCTCTTCGTCGTTCATCGCCATCCGGCCGAAGGTCTCGCGAATGTCGCGAGCCGACGCCATGGGATCAGGGTTCCCGTTCGGGCCTTCTGGGTTGACGTAGATCAATCCCATCTGCACGGCGCCGAGTGGATCGGCGAGCTCGCGATCACCGCTGTAACGCTCGTCGGCGAGCCAAGTGCCCTCCGGGCCCCAGTACACGTCGTCTTCGGGCGCCCATATGTCGGCGCGTCCGCCCCCGAACCCAAAGGTCGGCAGACCCATGGTCTCGATCGCCCGGTTGCCGGCGAGGATCAGCAGGTCGGCCCACGAGAGCTTGGCGCCGTACTTCTGCTTCACTGGCCACAGCAGGCGCCGGGCCTTGTCGAGGTTGACGTTGTCGGGCCAGCTGTTGAGCGGCGCGAAACGCTGCGCTCCGGTACCGCCGCCACCGCGACCGTCTTCGATCCGGTAGGTACCGGCGGCGTGCCAGGTCATCCGCACGAAGAATCCGCCGTAATGGCCCCAGTCGGCTGGCCACCACTCCTTGGAATCGGTCATCACCGCGTCGATGTCGGCGGCTACCGCGTCGAAATCGAGGCTGTTGAATGCCTCGGCGTAGTCAAAGTCCTCGCCCATCGGGTTCGAGGCTGGGTCGTTCTGCCGCAAGACGCGCAGGTTCATCTGTTCCGGCCACCAGAACTGGTTGGCGGTCTGGCCCACCGCCTGGTGTGGCTGGCTCATGATCGGGCACTTGCTGGCGGCGGTGTCGTCGCTCATGTTCTCCTCGTTGAGTGTTGCTTGGTTGTCTGGTTTGAGATTCGGTTGGTGAATGTAGAGGCAGGGGCGGTCAGTCGTCCGTCAGGTCGGTCCCGGGTGCGGTTTGGCACTCTGGGCAATGACCCCAGTACACGACTTCGGCCTCATCGATCGTGTAGCCGTGGTCGTTGGCCGCCGTGAGGCAGGGTGTGTAGCCGACGGCGCAGTCGACGTCGACCATTGCGCCGCAGCCGCGGCACACGAGATGGTGGTGATTGTCGCCGACGCGCCGTTCGTACCGGGCGGCGGATCCCGCTGGTTGGATACGTCGCAGAATGCCGCGGTCGGCGAGCACGGCGAGCGCGTCGTACACCGCTTGTCGCGAGATCGTCCCGATCTCGGAGCGCACCGATTCGGCGACGGTGTCGGCGGTGACGTGCGGATGTTCGGCGATCGCTCGCAGCACGGCCAGTCGCTGGGCAGTCACGTTGAGACCATGGCCACGCAGCACTGCGCGAACGTCGTCGCCGACATCGTCGTCGTGTGTTGTCGCTGGTCGAATGGCCATCTGCGCACCGACTTTGTCACGAATTCTGGACTCTGTCAAGAAACAGAGCGTGTCGTTCATCGTCCGTTCGCCCACAGTTCAGCGCAACCGCTCGATCGTGCCGCCCAGGGGTCCACGAGGGCAGCGGCGGACCGACTCAGGTGGGGTGGACGACGATCTTGGCAGGCGCGTGACCCCTTCCGATCTCGCTGAGCGCAGCTGCCACGTCGTCGAGACCGATCGCTCGATCGATCTGCGGTGTGATCGCGCCCGACTGCAGGTGCTCGGACAACGTTGCCAGGTCACTTCGACGTGGCGATGCCGTGAACTGGTGGAACGATCGCCCCGAGCGCATGAACCGCAGACGGGTTCGGAGCATCGTCGGTAGCGGATCAATCCATGGATTGGCCTTCGGACCAGACACCATCACATAGCGGCCACCGGGGGCGAGCAACTCGACCGATCCTGCTCCGAGATTGCCTACGTTGTCGATCAGCACGTCGAACTTGTCGCTGATGTGGGTGATGTCCTCGACCGTGTAGTCGACGACGGTCGCTCCCAGGCGGGTCACCATGTCGACGTTGCGCGTGCTGCACACACCGGTGACCTCGGCACCCATTGCGTGGGCCAGCTGCACCGCGAACGTGCCCACCCCACCGGCAGCGCCATTGATCAGCACCCGATCGCCCCGTTGCACCGCAGCGTGGGTGCGCAGTGCCTGCAGCGCCGTCAGGCCCGCAGCAGGAGTCGCTGCCGCGTCGTCGAAGGAGACATCGGTGGGTTTGGCCACGATGTGGCGCTCGTCGAGTGCGGCGTACTCACCGCAGCCGCCGCCCCGCACCGACTCGCCGAAGACGGCGTCGCCGGCCTGCCAGTCGGTGACGCCGCGGCCGCAAGCGACCACCGTGCCGGCGATGTCGGCCCCCGGTGTCGGACGCTTCGGCCGTCGTAGGCCCGCCACCGCCCGCACGAAGTACGGCGTGCCGGTCGTGAAATGCCAGTCGAGGGGGTTCAGCGACGCCGCTGCCACGCGCACGAGGACATCGCGTTCGCCGAGCTCGGGGATCGGCGCATCGTCGCGAAGTGCGAGGACCGACGGCGGCCCATATCGGTCGGTGCACACGGCGCGGATGGACTCCGGCACGAAGTGGAGCGGCCCCTGTGGTGGACGGTTGGGATCGATCGCAGTCGGATGTGTCGGCATCGTGTGCTCCTGGTGGATGGGTCGGCGGGCTTCGGCCGTTCTGACCGTGCGTACAGTGTACGTCTTGAACGTACGCTGTACGTTCTATTCCGTACGGTGTACGTTGTCAACCCGCATGGCCGCACGAACGTCGGAACCCACGAGCGAGGTCTCGACGGCCCCGAGCGCCCGCTCGCCCCTGAGCCGTGAGGCGATCGTCGGCGCAGCGATCGTGTTTGCCGACAGCGAGGGCATCGCCGCGCTCAGCATGCGCAAGCTGGCGGCGACGCTCGGGTTCGAGGTGATGTCGCTCTACAACCACGTGGCGAACAAGGACGAGCTACTCGCTGCGATGGTCGACGAGGTCGCCGCCGACATCGTTCCGCTGGCCGCGGTCGGAGAAGAGGACGACGCCGTTGCAGGTGTCCGCGCGGTGGCCATCGCTATGCGTACGGTGCTAGTCGAGCATCGGTGGGCCAGCGACCTGTGGCTCGGACATCTCCCGGGAGCGCACCGCACCGCGGCGATGGAGCTGCTTCTCGATCGCCTCGCCGCGCTGCGCCTCCCGGAGCACGTTGCCCACGTCGGGTTCCATGCGGTGAACAACCATGTGCTCGGCTACACCATGCAGGCCCACGCAATGGATGTCGGCCTCGGCGACGACGACATGGACGCTCGCATTCACGAGTACATGGCGCAACTTGCCGAGGCCGACGCACCGCGCATGGCAGCCCACGTCCAGCAACACCTCGACGGTGAGACGGGAAGCAGTTTCGAGATCGTGCTCAACTTCATCCTCGACGGTCTCGTCGGGCTCGATCAGCGATAGCTGCTGGGCTCTACGCTCGTGGCCATGGGGGCGAGTACCGCGACCGACGAAGCAGCTGACAGCACGGCCTCGGTTGTGCCTGCGGCCGAAGCCGACCTGCCGACCATCGGCATGGATGGCCCGATCGAAGACGACGAGATTCGCGCCCGCATGAATGCGGTCGCCGCCGAGCACTGGATCGCCCGGACGCCGGTCGGCTACGTGATCTTGCGCTACGGCGACGTCCTCGGCATCTTGCGCGACAAGCGCTGGCACAACGCCGCAGCAAAAGCTGCCGAGTTGGCTGGCATCACCGACCCCGACTACTTGGCCGAGGCCGAGGGGCGGGTGTCGATCCTTTCTGCAGAAGGCGACGTGCACGTGCGCCTGCGCCGGCTGGTCGCCAAGTCGTTCTCGCCGCGCAGCGCCGATCGACTCCGGCCGTTCATGCGTGACGTTGTCAACGATCTGATCGACGCGGTCGCGTCCACCGGTCGAGCCGACATCGTCAGCGACATCTGCGAGCCGTATCCCATCCCCATCATCTGCGAGTTGCTCGGCGCGCCGAAGCAGGATTGGAAGCTGTTCTCGAAGTGGGCCGAAGACGTCCTGCGCATCTTCAACGGCACCGCCGCAGACGAGCTCGACGTGATTCGCGCCGCGCAGCGAGACCTCGACGACTACACCCGCACGATGATTGCCGAGCGGCGCGACGATCCGCGTGACGACTTGCTGACCGACCTGATCGCTGCGGAAGAGGAGGGCGATCGGCTGTCGACCGACGAACTGGTGATGATGGTCAATGCGGTGATCGTCGGCGGAACCGATACCACGCGCAATCAGCTCGGCTGCGCCGTTGCGGTGTTCGCCGAGCATCCCGAGCAGTGGAGGCTGCTCGCCGAGCGTCCGGAGATGGCGCCCCGGGCGGTCGAAGAGGTCATGCGCCACAGCGGCGCCATCCGCGGGACCGGTCGATTCGCCAGCGAAGAGATCGAGTACGGGGGCCTGGCGTTCGCACCCGGCACGATGGTGATGCCATCGCTAGCGCTGGGCAATCGGGACGGAACCGCGTTCGAGGCGCCCGAACGTTTCGACATCACCAAGGAACCCGCCGAACAGCCACACCTCACCTTTGGCTCCGGCATCCATTACTGCCTCGGGGCGTCGCTGGCGCGGGCCGAGCTGCAAGAAGCGCTGCCGCTGCTGGCCCAGCGCATGCCGGACCTCGAGGTCGACGGCGAAGTGACGTGGAAGCCATCGACCACCGCCATCTTTGGTCCGGCTCGCCTTCCGGTGACGTTCGCGCCGCACTGACTATCGGCGCCGATCGGCGATGTGCTCGAGAATGCGGGCGTTGATCTCCGCGGGGCGTTCGAGGTGCAGAAAGTGGCCGGCGTCATCGACGACCTCGACCTCGACCCACGGACTGAGCGTCCGCGCCAACTCGGCGACCTCCGCGCCGATACACCCGTCGAGCGCTCCATGCAGGTGGAGTGTCGGTTGTTCGAGTGGTGTAGCTGCCGCGGTCTCGATTGCGTCGTACGCGTCGGTGTGCGGCCCATCGCCGAACGCGGCCCGATAGAAACCGAGCGCGGCGGCGAGGTGGCCCTCGGGGCGAAGTGTGTCCTTCCCTCGTGCGATGTCGTCCGCGGCGTCGAATCCCGGCGACCAGTCGGCCCACAACATGTCGATGAATGCGAAGTCGTTGGCCGCCAGCACAGTGTCGGCGAGCGGGTGTTGGAAGAACATCGTGTACCAGCTGCGCTTGAGCTGATCGAGATCGGTCACGAGCGCTGTCCCGAACGCCGGACCTGGCGGCACGGCCATGGTGACGAGACGCGCCCACCTTTCGGCATCGCTCGCTGCCGCGGCGACAGCGACGGGGGCTCCGAGATCGTGGCCGACGAGCACCGCACGATCGTCGCCACCGAGTACCTCGTGCAGTGCGTTCAGGTCCGCGGCGTGTGCGCCGATCTGGAACATGCCGTCGACTGGGAGCGCGGTTGGCGCGCAGCCGCGGATGAATGGAGCGACTGCGTGGTATCCCGCCGAAGCCAGTTCCGGGAGTAGGTGCCGCCACGTGTGTGCGCTGTCCGGGAATCCGTGCACGCACATCGCGAGTGGGCCCTCACCGCACTCGAGCAGCGCGAAGGACACATCGTTGGCGGTCACCGCACGCGTGCCGATCTCCATTGGGGCGCAAACATACTGCTGACCGTGAACTGCGCCGTTCGGCGCAGTTGCGCGCCCGTCGGGGGCACGCCAAGATTCGGGATCTCGAGTCGGAGTTGCATCGCTCGCCGGTGCGTCGCCGTCTCCTCGCCACCGCAGCCCAACTACCCCTGCACCCCATCGCCATGAAGCGGAGTCGCCATGCGGATCTTGATCGTTGCCCACCAGACCATCGGCGGGGCGGCGCTCGAGCAGGCCATCGCCGACCGAATGGCAGCCGGCGCCGCTGAGTTCCATCTCGTCGTGCCGGTGAGAGGCGGTGAGGTCGACCCGAGTTTGGCGACGATGGTGGTGCCCGGATTTGAAGACGACGGAATGCCCCCCGAACAGTCGATGGCGCCGAGCGCGCGCGTGCAGGCGGCGCAGCGCGTTGCCTTCGGTATCGAGTGGCTGGAGCGTCTCGGGGCCGATGCGACCGGCGAGGTCGGTCCCGCCGACGATGTCGACGCGGTGCTCGAGGCGATCGCCCGCCATCCGGCCGACGAGATCATCGTGTCGACGCTGGAACGAAACCTGTCGCGATGGTTGCGTCTGGACTTGCCGAGCCGGCTCGGGCGGAAGGTCGACGTGCCGGTCGCCGTCGTGTCAGCGAGCGGCTCAGACAACTGATCGTTCGGCGACGCCAAGGTCTACGCTGCGCCGGTGCTCGAATCGATCGCCGATGCTCCAGATGGTGTGATCGCAATGCGTGCCGTTGGCGAATTCACCATCGACGACTATCTCGACGTGGTCGAGCCGCAGGTCCACGAGCTCGACGGCGGACACGCCGATCTCCGATTGGTTCTCGAACTCGGGAGTGAGTTCACCGGTTTCGGCGACGGGGCGTGGGGCGACCTCACCGACGAAATTCGCCACACCCACTTCCATCGGGGTGCGGTGGTCACCGACGACCGGTTCATCCGTACAGGCATCGACGTGTTGAAGTGGACGTTGCACGGGCACGTGCGGACATTCGGTACCGACGAGCTCGAACACGCGCTGCGGTGGGTCGCGCACCGATAGTCGGCCGGGTGGCGACCGTCCACGATCTGTCGGGACACCGGGAATAACCATGGCGCCGTTGTAGTTTCCGGTTTATGGCTTCCTCACGTACGAAGGCCCGCCAGCGTGCTGCCGCCCGCGCATCGACCGATCCGAAAGGTGCGCCCACGAAGTCGCAGCGCACCTCGCCTGATGGCCCCAGTGCCCGGTCGGTCAACCTGCAGTGGTTCATCGTGGGAGCGGCCGTGGTCGCCGTCGTCGTGCTGACGGTCATTTTCGCCGAGCCAGGAAACTCGCTGCACGGCGGTTGAGCCGCTGATCGGACATCATCGCGATGACCGTTTCACCGGCCTGCTCGGTGCTCGGTGGTGCTAGGAGCCTAGGGTCGGCCGCTGGTGACCGACCAGCGCACATCCGATGCCGCGTTCCAGCAGTACGTCGTGCCCGAACTCGAGGTGATGCTGCGCGTCGCCCGCTCGCTGACGCGCAACGCCGCCGACGCCGAGGACCTCGTGCAGGACACGCTGGTCAAGGCGTACCGTGCGATCGACCGTTTCGACGGCCAGTACCCCCGGGCGTGGCTGCTCACGATCATGCGCAACACCCACATCAACTCGGCCCGGCGGCGCCGGCCGGAGTTGGTGCGCGATCCCGACAACGCGCCAGAGCAGCCAGCCGAGGAGCGCACCGATGACGTCGTCGAGCAACAGATCGACGGTCGGATTCTCGAGGCTCTCGACGAGCTCGACGAGGCGTTCCGCACGATCATCGAGCTGGTCGACATCGACGGGTTGTCGTATGCGGAGGCTGCCGAGGTGCTCGACGTACCGGTGGGAACGGTCATGAGCCGGCTCCATCGTGCCCGCAAGCGGATTCGCGACCGACTGGTCGATGAGGGATTCGGCGGAGGTCGCAGCTGATGGCGTCCGGATTCTTCGCTCGAGTGTTCCGTCGTGGACGTGATCGGCCGATGACATGTCACGAGGCGGCCGCAGTGCTGCAGCAGTACCTCGACGGAGAGATCGACGACACCACAGCCGTGCGGGTTGCCAGTCACCTCGATGTCTGTCGCGACTGTGGAATCGAAGCTGAGACATACGAACGCATCAAGTCGACCTTGGCGATCCGTCGTGCCGACTTGCCGGAAGACTCGGTGGCGCGGTTGCGCGACTTCGCCGCATCGCTCCAGTCCGGCCACGCACCGTCGTAAGGCGTTCGTCGCGACAGTTGGTGCCAGGCACCAACCGTCGCACGTTGCGAACGGTGGTCATCGTGCGGTGCCACGACAGTTGGTGCCTGGCACCGACTGTCGCATGAGTTGTGAGTTGCCTATCGGGCACACCCGGATCGGGGTGTTATTGCAACTCGACGAGGATCGGCTCGAGTTCGGCCGGCGACGCTCCGTGGAGGATCACCCGGTCGGCGCCGAGATCCAGTTGTCGTTCGACCGCCGCTGCACACTGCGCCGCCGAGCCGGTGGCCGCCGGCTCGAGCCACTCCGCTGGCAAGAGCGACGCCACGTGTTCGAGTTCTTCGCTCGTCGCGTGGACATCAATCGCCCGGCGAAAACCGCCGACCCACTCGTCGGCACGAAAGCGCGCCAGTGCGCTCGCGTCCCAGTCGTTGGTCGACACCATGAGGTCGCCGTAGCCCTGGAGATACGTCGCCAGACGTCCGACGGTGCGTTGCAGGCGGACGGCGTCGGGGAGGTGATCACCGATGGTGGCGTAACACGACCACACCACCACATCGTCGGGATCTCGACCGGCCTGCTCCGCCGCTCGTTTCACCGTTCGCACACATCGCTGCAGTGTCTCGTCGGTGAAGAACGTGTGCAAGATCACGTGGTCGAACACTCTGCCGCCTAGCTCCAGGGTATTCGGGCCAAACGCCACCAAAGCGAGCGGAATGTCCTCCCGGATCTCGGGGTCAAGGGTCAGCACGGGCCACGACCCAGCAGGTCCGTCGTGGCCCACAACGACCTCGCCATGCCACAGACGACGGAGCAGTCCTGCGATGTCGTCGAGCTGCGCCGTCGTCGCCTTCGGGATTCCGAAGGCATCGAACAACACTGGAATTCCTCGCCCCAGTCCGAGCATGAATCGGCCGCGACTCATCCGCTGCAGTGTGAGCGCCCACGACGCCGTGACGATCGGATGGCGCGTGGTGTGATTGGTGGCAGCGGTTGCAACGGTCACCTGGCTGGAGGCGGCCACGGCAGCGCCGGTCAACGACGCCGCTTCTTTCACGTTGAATCGTTCGGAGATGAACGCAGTCGACAGACCCAGACGGTCGGCATCACGCACTTCATCAAGCAGTGCGCGCGGATCTTGAGCACCACCCGCAAGCAGGTAACAACCGAGGTTGGGGTGGGTGACGGCCATCGTGCCGTCAGACCGCTGTGTTCTCGACCGCGGGGGCAACCCGTCGGATGAACACCGCACCGCGCACCAACGCCTCGTCTGCCTCAGGCATGAACCCCGCAAGGGCCTGGTAGACGTGCCACATGGCGGATCGCACGTCGAGTCGCACGTCGACACCGGCGGCGCGGGCCCGCTCGGCGAGCCGTGTCGAATCGGACAACAGCACTTCGTCCTCGCCAGTTTGGATGAGCATCGGCGGGAGGCCAGCGAGGTCGGCAAACAGCGGTGACAGGCCGGGATCGTCGAGTGCAACGTGGCCGGCGTACAACTTGGCCATCTCGCGAATCAGGTGAGCCCGCAGCATCGGGTCGACGTCGGCTTTGGTCGACACCGTCTCTCCCGATGCACTGAGGTCGGTCCATGGCGACAGGAGGTAGGCGCCGGCCGGCAACGGATCGCCGGCATCGCTCAGCCGTTGGAGCGTGCACAACGCGGCGCCGCCCCCGGCGGAGTCGCCGGCCACGACGAGGCGCTCCGGAGCAATGCCCTCCGCGATGAGCGCGCGGTACGCCGCAACGCAGTCGTCGACGGCTGCTGGGTACGGATGCTCGGGTGCGAGGCGGTAGTCGATCACGGTGATGCGCGACGCCGCTCGCCGAGCAAGTCGGGCGGCGAGCGCCGTATGGCTCCGAGGAGAGCCGAGGACATAACCGCCGCCGTGGAAGTACAGGATGTCGCGCTCGGGCGATGTCGCTGCAGGTGTGGCGACGAGCGCAGGGATGTCTCCGGCCGGACCGGGGATCGAGCGCTCTACATAGTGCAGTCCTCGTGGTCGCGGAAGCGTCGACATCCGCTCCATGCGGGCTCGGCGCTGCTCCAGTGGCACGTCGTCGTCGGTGATCAGCACCGACCCCATCGACTTGCGGATGATTCGGGCTCGTCGCGACACTCCCACGTCTCGATCGTAGGGCCGTTGCATGACCGGCTGTGGTTCAGCCGGAGTTGCGGAGGCCCGTGGCGATCGCATTCATCGTCAGCTCGAGCCCGCGACCGACCAATGGGTCATCGTCGCCGCTCCGAAAACGCTGGAGCAGATCGACTTGCAGCGTGTGCAGCGGGTCGAGATACGGGTACCGGTTGCGTAAGGAACGAGACAGCAACGGGTTGTCGGCGATGGGCTCGTCGAGACCAGTGATCCGGCGATGCCACTGGAGTGTGCGGGCGTGCTCGTCGGCAATACGGGCGAACGTCGACGCGCGCAAAGCGTCATCGTGGACGAGCACATCGGCGTAGCGCCGGCCGATGGTGATGTCGCTCTTGGCCAGCACCATTCCCATGTTGTTCAACGTGGCGCGAAAGAAGGACCATCCCCGATACATCCGGGCGAGCATCTCGGCGCCGTTCGGGGTCTGTTCGGCGAACCACTCGAATGCGGTGCCGGCGCCGTACCAGGCCGGGATCATCAGTCGGCACTGCGCCCAACCGAACACCCACGGGATGGCGCGGAGGTCTTCGATCGCATTCGACCGTGTGCGCGATGCGGGGCGGCTACCGATGTTCAACGAGGCGATTTCAGCCGTTGGTGTTACCGAGCGGAAGAACTCGACGAACCGCTCGTCACCGTATACCAGCTCGCGATACGCATCGAGCGCTCGACTCGCGATTCCAGCCATCGGCTCGGCGACGTGCGGGTCGTCGTCGCCGAGCTGTGCCGGATCGAGGAGCGATGCTTCGATCGTTGCGGCAACGAGTGTTTCGAGGTTGCGGCGGGCGAGGGCCGGGTTGGCGTACTTGGCGGCCACCATTTCGCCTTGTTCGGTGACGCGGATCGAGCCATCGACGGAGCCGGCTGGTTGCGCCAGGATGGCCTGATAGGCGGGTCCGCCGCCGCGGCCGACCGTTCCGCCGCGGCCGTGAAACAGCCGGAGTCGTACGTCGTGCCGGTGGGCGGCCTCGACGAGGCTGCGTTGTGCCCGGTAGAGATTCCATTGCGAGGCCAGGTAGCCACCGTCCTTGTTGGAGTCGGAGTACCCGATCATCACCTCTTGACGGTCGCCCCGCGACGCCACGAGATCGCGGTACAGCGGGGTCGAGAGCAGCGCGTCGAGCGTGGTGGCGGCCGCTGCCAGGTCGTCGATCGTCTCGAACAGGGGAACGATGTCGAGTTGCGACGTGGCCGCAATGCCAGGCCTCGGCGGGTGGACGAGCCCGACCTCTTTGAGCAGGACGACTACCTCCAGCACGTCGCTGACCGAATCGGCCATCGAGATCACGTAGTGCGGGATGGCACGCTGCCCGGCCGCCCTGTGGGCGGCGGCCGCTTCGCCGAGAATTGCCAGCTCGGTCGAGGTCTGATCGTCGTAGTCGGCGTCGAGCACTTGCAACTGGCGCGGCGACGACAACTCGGCCAGCAGCAACTCCACACGACCGGACTCGTCGCGGTCGATGTAGTCGTCGCATACGCCCGCGGTCCGCAGCAACTGGTCGAGTACGTGTTCGTGGACGGTGGAGTTCTGCCGCATGTCGAGTCCGCACAGATGGGCTCCGAAGATGGCCACGGCCCGCCGGAGCGGCGCGATCTGGTGTTTGGCCAGCGGTCCGCCGCCATGACCGGCCAGCGATGTCGCCACCACATCGAGGTCGGCGAGCAGCTCGTCGAGGCTGTCGTATGCGCGGAGCGGCGCGTGTGCAGGCGGGCCTGGCACCTCGCCGTCGAGCACTGCTGCGGCGAACGCATGGAGACGAGCGTGCATGCCGCGCAACGCGCGGCGATACGGCTCGTCGGCGCGGAACGGTGAGTTGTCCTCAGCGCGGTCGGCGAGCGCATGGAGGGCCGCCGTTGGCTGCACGACGCGTTCGGTCATCGAGAGCGTGCGGCCCAGCCGGTGCAGCTCGCCGAGGTGGTGGCCGAGCGCGACCTCGCGGTGGCGACGGGTAGCGGTTCGGACGACATCTGCGGTCACGAACGGATTGCCATCGCGATCACCTCCGATCCACGAACCCATGGTGATTGCTTGGTCCAGCGGTTGCCGGTCGCCGTCGCTGCGCAGCGTGCCGACGTGTTGTTCGAGATCGGCCACGATCGAGGGGATCACCTCGAACAGGCTGGCTTCGTAGTAGCGCAGCGCCTCGTTGATCTCATCGCGCACGCGCAGTTTGCTGAGCCTGACCAGTGCGGTCTGCCACAGCGTGACGACGCCGACCTCGAGCTGCTCGTCGATCGCCGCTCGTTCAGCGTCGTCGATCGCTTGTTCGCGATGATCGAGCAGTTCGGCGACGTGATGGACAGCATTGAGCACTGTCTGGCGTCTGACCTCGGTGGGATGCGCGGTGATGACGGGCGACACCTGCAAGCGCTCGACCAAGTCGACGATGTTCGAGTTCGCTGTCGCGGTGGCTGCCAGACGAACGAACGACGCGTCGATGCTGCCGGCTTGCGCTTCGCTGCCCATGGTGCGGTGATGGCGGCGACGTCGCTCGACGTGCAAGTCCTCGGCGGTGTTGGCCAGCAACGAGAGCCAGCCGAATGCACGTACCACCACGATCTGTTCGTTGAGTGGGCGGTGCGCCAGCAGCTCGTGGAGTTCTTGCGCGCTGCTGGCACCGTTTCGTCGGGCGTCGACAGCAGTTCGTCGAACGCGCTCGACCAGATCGAACATCTCGTCGCCATCGGAGGCGCGCAAGGCATTGCCGAGCATCGTGCCCAACAGCCGAATGTCGGCGCGTAGCGGGTCCTGACTCGCTCCCGGTGACGTGCCAGGAATGTTGCCCACGTGGTCGGAGACCGGTGCCATCGCGCTCAGTCAAGCGCGACGACCTTGGTCCGGCAAGCGGTGCGTGAGCCGACGTGGTGCCGACCCGCAACAATGGTTCGATGCGCGTCGTGTTCGTCACTGCCGAGCTGGCTCCAGTCGCCGCCGTCGGCGGGCTGGCAGCTGCCGCGGCTGGTCTGGTCAAGGAACTGCGCGTGCTCGGCGTCGAGGTCGATGTGGTGATGCCCGATTACGGCGGGATCGAGCTGGCCGATGAACAGGCCGTCGACCTCGACGTGCCGGCGTGGGTGGGAACGGCGTCGATCCGCTACGGCGTCCACGACGACGTCGGCCGCCTGCACCTCGTGCGCGCCGAAGGTCTCGCACGTCCACATCCCTACCTCCAGCCGAGCGGCGAAGGCTGGCCCGACAATGCCGACCGCTTCTTTCGGTTCGCCCGATCCGTCGCTGCCTGGATCGAGGCCGAGCCGCCCGATGTGGTGCACCTCAACGATTGGCACAGCGGCCCGGTGCTGGCCGCACTGTCGACCGCACCGCCCACCGTGTTGTCCATTCACAACCTGGCGTATCAGGGCACCAGCGATGCCCGCTGGCTGACTCGGATCGGACCGCGCGGTCGGCACTACGAATGGTGGGGAGCCACCAACCCGTTGTCCGGGGCCATTGCCTTGGCTGACCGTATCGTTGCGGTATCGCCGAACTACGCGGCCGAGATCATGACGCCGGAGGGCGGGTTCGGTCTTGATGAGCCGCTGCGCCAGCGCTGGGATGCGGTCGGTGGCATCTTGAACGGCATCGACACCGACGTGTGGAACCCGGCGGCCGATCCGCTGATCGCTGCACCATTCGATCGTCGAGAGCTGACGAGTCGGGAGGGCAATCGAACCGACTTGATCGACCGACTCCACCTCGGCAGCGCCGACAGCTGGCCGCCGCTCGCCGCCGTGGTGACCCGCCTCACCGACCAGAAGGGGATCGACCTCATCGAGCCGATCGTGCCACTGCTGGCCGACATCCCGATGCGTCTGGCGATGCTCGGATCGGGCGATGCGGATCTCGCGGCGCGCCTGCACGAGCTCGCAGTTCAGCACCCGGAGCACTTCGCGTTCGTCGAGGGCTACGACGAGACGCTTTCCCACCTGCTCTTCGCCGGCAGCGACTTCTATCTGATGCCGAGTCGTTTCGAACCGTGCGGGCTGACCCAGATGCAGGCAATGCGGTACGGCTCGATTCCCGTCGTGACGGCGGTCGGCGGGTTGGTCGACACCGTTCCCGATGCCGACGCTGATCCGCGGAGAGGACTGGGATTCGTGGCCGCCCGAGCGCGCGGTGAAGACGTCCTCGCCGCGCTGTTCCGCGCGGTCCGCCGAATTCGTGATCCGCGACGGCGTGGCGCACTCCAACGACGGGGCATGGCGGTCGATTGGTCGTGGCGCGACCCCGCGCTGGCCTACCGCGCCGTGTACCGCGACCTCATCGGCTGAACGCCGCGCGGCGGCCGGCCGGCCGTGTGTACGGTTGGCGGCGATGGCCGCTGAACCCAACGTCTTCGTCATCGTGCTCGCCGGGGGAGAAGGCAAACGGCTGCAGCCGCTGACCAACGACCGGGCCAAACCAGCCGTGCCGTTCGCCGGTACGTATCGGCTGATCGACTTTGCGCTGTCGAACTTCGCCAACGCGGGTTACCTCAAGATCGTCGTGCTCACCCAGTACAAGAGCCACAGTCTCGACCGCCACATCTCCCAGACCTGGCGCTTCTCCGCGATGCTCGATCACTACGTCACGCCGGTGCCCGCCCAGATGCGTCGCGGCCCGTACTGGTTCCAGGGCAGCGCCGACGCGATCTACCAGAATCTCAACCTGATCCACGACGAGTCCCCCGACATCGTGTGTGTCTTCGGAGCCGATCACATCTACCGCATGGACCCGCGCCAGATGGTTGCCGCCCACGTCGAGAGCGGCGCGGGCGTCACGGTGGCCGCGATCCCCGTTCCGAAGGCCGACGCCACCGAGTTTGGCGTAATCGAAGTGGCCGAGGACGGCACGATCTTGCAGTTCCACGAAAAGGTGCCTGACCCGCCGACGATGCCCGGCGACGACACGCGGTGTCTGGCCAGCATGGGCAATTACGTGTTCGACACCGACACGCTGATCAACGTCGTCACGCCGCGCGAGAACCAGTACACCGACATCGGTAGTCATGTGATTCCGGCATTGACCGAGTCGGGTGTCGCCAAGGTCTACGACTTCTCCACCAACGATGTGCCCGGCCAGGGGCTCGACGAGACCGGGTACTGGCGCGACGTTGGCACGATCGATTCGTTCTTCCAGGCGAACATGGACCTCATTGCGCCAGTCCCTGCGTTCAACCTCTACAACCAGCAATGGCCCGTGTACACCAGTCGCCGGGCGTTGCCGCCGGCCAAGGTCTCGCGCGGGCGTGGCGGCGAGCCGGCCTTCGTCGACGGCAGTCTGTTGTGCCAGGGATCGATCGTCTCAGGGGCACATGTCGAACGTTCGATCGTCGGGCCGGGCACCTATGTCGACCATGACGCACACGTCACCGAGTCGATCATCTTTCCCGACGTGCGCATTGGCGCTGGCGCTCGTTTACACCGTTGCATCGTCGACAAGAACGTGATCGTTCCCGATTGGGGGCGGTTGGGCCTCGACCGCGACGCCGACCATGAGCGTTTTGTTGTCAGTGACGGTGGCGTGCTTGTCGTCGAAAAAGGTCGTGACCTCGGCCAGAGCTGACCATTCTGTTCGCGCTGCCGTGCGTATTTCGCACGGAATCCCCGGTTTTTCGGTCAGGGGTGGGCGAGTGTGGCGAGGAACTGGCCGTCGAGGCGTGGTCGACGGCCGGCGCTGAGATCGGCGACGAACCTGCGCAGCAGGGGAGCGGTCCCGAAACGAACCGCCGGGTGTTCGTCGGCGTTGGCTCTCGCGATGAGCTGGCCATTGCGCTCCACCTGCGTGTGTGGAATCACGTCGAGCACCAGCGCTTCGGCGGGACCGGCGGCCTGCGCAGCAAACACCGCACCGCTGGTGGGCGGCGTCGATGAGGCGCTGAGCCGACGGTTGGGGCCGTAGCCGATCGAGATGTGTGCGTCGTTGCGATCGACATGCGTGGGCGCATCCCAGCCAGCGGCCGACGCGGCCAGCGACAGCAGTGCCAGCAGCTGCCAGCGCAACGGCCCGGTCGGCCCATCGTCGGGGCCGGCGCGGCCGGTGAGATGTTCGACGTCTGTCGCCTCGGCCACCATGGCGAGCCACTTGCCCGCCGTAGCTGTCGCCAGCAGGGGCGCCGCCAAGGCCAGGACCGCCGGCCCAGGCGGCTGCGTCACCAGTCGGTCGGCGCCGGGCAGGCCCAAATCGGGGACGAGGAGCACGTGCACGCCCCGTTCCAGCAGGGCGTATGCGTCGCCGACGCGTCGACCCGGTTCGGTGCCCACGATGGCGATGTCGAGCGACGCTCGTTCGACTGCCTCGTCGACATCGAGCACTGGGAGACCGCGCGCTGTCGCCAGCTCGTCGCTGGCGACATCGGAGATCGGCGCGCCGGCGATCACGCCTGGGAGCCAGCCGGCGAGGTCGGCAGCGGCCGCGAAGGGTGCCAGATGTGCGCCGAGCAGTCCGAGGCGTGGTCGCGATCGGTTCATTTGTGGGTGAGCGCAGGAGCGAACGCCTCGGCCACCTCTCGGCTGATGATCGTGTCGCTCAACCCGTAGCGCTCGCGGGCGTTGAGAACGGCTTGCAACGCCGGCATCGGCGCACACTGGTCGCTGAAGTGGTCGGGCATCGTGGCCAGGACGTAGCCCCGATTTTCGAGCTGCCGAGCCTGCTCGGCCCAGCTACCGCCCGTGGGCGCTCTCGTGAGCTGAACACCGAACCGAAATGGGTAGGTAGGAATCGGCGACACTGCAGCATCGTGCCACGACCGGCTGCCTCGCCGGTGACGGGATATGTGTGTCGACCAGCGATAACGTTCCGTCTCGACCATGCGAGTGTTGGGTTGGCTTCCTCGATTGGCGCTGGTGATCGCCGCCGGCGCGCTGCTGATCACTGCGGTGGTCGTGGGCGTGGCGCCGCGCATTTGGCACATTGCGAACGCGCATGAGGAACTGCCCGTCGAGCTCCCCGAGTTCGAACGGCTCGCGCAGCGCACGTATGTGTACGACGCCAACGGCAACGAGATCGCGCTCTACGAGCTCGAGAACTCCCAACCGATTGCCTACGAGGACTTGTCGCCCCAGGTGATCGAGGCGTTCCTCGTGGTGGAAGACAAGGAGTTCTTCGATCACGATGGCGTGAACGTCCGCAGCCTCGTGCGAGCGACGCTCTCGAACTTCTCGACCGACGCACCCCAACAGGGTGCATCGACGATCACCATGCAGGTGGTCAAGAACGACTTCCTCGCCGGACTCGAGCGTGACGGCCGCTACAAGCTCTTGCAGATCCACTACGCACGGATGCTCGAAAAGGAGATGAGTAAAGAGCAGATCCTCGAGCGCTATCTCAACACGGTGTTCTTCGGCAACAACGCCTACGGCATCCAAGCGGCGGCCGAGACCTACTTCGGCAAGGCCGCCGCCGACCTCGACTTCATCGAAGCGGCGTTCCTCGCTGGCCTCGTCCGGTCGCCGTCGGGTTTCGACCCGATCAACGAGCCCGAGGCCAGCCGCCGCCGCTTTTTGCAGGTGCTCGATCGGCTCGAGAGCGACGGGTACATCACCGAATTCGAAGCCGAACGCTTGGCTGAGGAGTTTGTGCTCCCCGAGCGGGTGAAATCGATTTCTACGCGATCGATCGAGCGCAGCTACTACACCGAGGCACTCCGGGACTTCCTGCTGAACAAGAGCGACGTGCTCGGCGATACGCCACAAGAGCGCTACAACCTGTTGTTCCGTGGTGGGCTGCAGATTCACACCACACTCGACAGTGGCCTGCAGAGTGCCGCCGAAGAAGCACGCAACACATTGCCGGACACCTTGCAGGGTTTCGACGCAGCGATGGTGTCGCTCGACTCGCGTACCGGCGCCATTCGGGCGATGGTCGGTGGTCGTGGTTTCCAAGCGGGTGAGCGTGAGGTGAACATGGCGCTCCAACCGCGCCAGACCGGGTCGAGCATCAAGTTCTTCATCCTTGCGGCCGCGGTGCAGGCGGGCGCCCAGGCGGGCGACATCATCGATGGTCGGCGCGGCTGCCGCCTGCCGAACGAGGGGGACCCCAACGACCCGGTGTTCGAGATCAACGGCGGCGTCGCAGGCAGCGTGACCAATCTCGCCGAGCAGACGTGGAGCTCGGTCAACTGCGCATTCGCCCGTCTGTCGCAGGTCGTCGGGCTCAACCGGGTCGTCGACACCACGTATCGGATGGCGGCCTCGCCGTATCTGCGGCCAGGGCAGACGGACCGGCCGCCGATCGAGCCGTTCGCCAGCTACGCCACCGGCGCCAACGAGATGAGCCCGCTCGACATGGCCAGTGGAATCCAGACCCTCGCCAACGAGGGGATGCACCACGAGCCGTACTACGTCGAGTTCATCGACGACGCCGAGGGTAACCGGATCTACACCCACTTCGATCCCGGCACACAGGTGCTGACGCCGGACGCCGCGGTCGAGACGGTCGACATCATGAAAGGTGTCCTCACCCGCGGCACCGCTCGCCGCGAGTTGGCCAGTTTCAGCCGACCAGCGTTCGGTAAAACCGGTACGCAGGAGAACAACACCAACGCCTGGTTCGCCGGCGGCACCCGCCAACTGTCGACCGCGGTGTGGGTCGGCGATCCCGATGCCTATACGCCGATGGTCAGCATCCCGGAGTTCCTCGACGCCGGCGTGAGCAGGGTGCAAGGCGGCACGTTCCCCGCCGAGATCTGGGGGGCCTTCATGGAGCCCGCCCACGTTCTGCTCCCGCCCGAAGACTGGCCCGCCGCGCCGCCGCCCGAACGACCGAACGCGCAGCTGGTGCTCCCCGGCAACCAGTGCGCGTTCCAGGTGGTCGGCGTCGAGATCGTTCCTCCCGAAGAGCCTCCCGAAGGAGCGCCGACCACACCGCCACCGCCGCCCGATGCAGAACCCGTCGAGACGGCGCCACCCGTCACGGTGCCGATCACGGCACCTGTCGACATCGGTACCGTCGTGCCACCGGACATCGTCGATCCGACCTATCCGATTCCCACGATCCCCGCCGATCAGACCGTCGTGCCGTGCTGAGCGCCGTCGAGACACTGCTACAGCTCTCCACACTCGATGCGGAGCTGACGCGATGTCGGATCGCTCGCGAGCGTCTGCCCGAGCGTGAGCGTGCCGCCACGGCGTCGCAGGCAGTTGCAGATTGGGAACTCGAATCCGCCCGCCTGACGGCCCGCATCGACGAGCTGACAACGGTGATCGACCAGGCTGAAGCACGCGGTGCCGAACTCACGGCGACCAAAGAGCGGCTCGAAGCGCAGATGAAGACCGTCATCGCGCCCCGCGAAGCTGAGGCGCTGATGCACGAGATCGCCACGATCGACAGCCAGCACGACGAACTCGATCTCGCCGAGCTCGGTGCACTCGAAGAGCAGAGCGACCTCGACGACCGGCTGACGGCGCATCTCGGGCAGCAGGATGGCCTGCGCGCGGCAGCGGTGCAGGCCGACGAGCAACTGACGATGGCGGTTGCGGACATCGATGCCGAGGTCCAACGGCTCGAGCCGCAACGCTCCGAGCTCTTCGCCACCCTCGACGATCGCATCGGGCGGCGCTACGGACAACTGTTGGAATCGCTCGGGAGTGCCGTCGGCCAACTCGAGGGCAGCCGCTGCGTGACCTGCCACCTCGATCTCTCACCCGGTGAGGTCGACGTCGCCCGCGATGAAGCCGCCGACACCGGGTTTACTGACTGTCCGCAGTGCGGACGGTTGTTCGTCGTGTAGCCGGTGTTCTTCTGGTACGTCGCAACGGCAGTCTTTGCTGTCGGCTGGGTGTTTCGCGACCCGCGCTTCGACTACCGCCTCCTGATCGTCGGGTCGGTACTGCCACTGATCGATGGATTGTTCGGCGGCGCACGTGCGCTCTACAGCGTGGTTACGGCCATCGTGGTGTTGGTCGTGGTCATGCTGGCGACGATCGGTCGGCGGTCGCTGCGCAAGGTCTTGCTCGGTCTCCCGATCGGGATGATCCTGCACCTCGTGTTCAGCACGGCGTGGGACGACACCGAGGTGTTCTGGTGGCCGCTCTCCGGATGGAGCATCGAGGGCGACCCGCCGCTGCCGGTGGTCGCGCATGGGTGGTGGAGCGTGGCACTCGAGTTGGTCGGCATCGTCGGGTGTGTCGCGCTCTGGCGTCACAACGGGCTGTCGTCGGCGGAACGACGCCGGGACTTCCTGCACACCGGTCAGCTCGACGTCGCTGTGCGACACTGACGTCGTGCTGATCCTGGTTCGTCACGGCCGCACCGAGGGCAATGCCAAGGGTCTGTTGCAAGGACGTCTCGACCATCCTCTCGACGAGGTCGGCGAACGACAGGCCGCCGCGGTGGCTGCCGCCATTGGCTCGCAGGTCGACATCGATACGGTGATCGCCAGTCCGCTGCAGCGTGCCCAGCAGACCGCTGCTGCGTTCGGTCGGTCGGTGGAGACCGATGACCGTTGGGCCGAGTTGTCGTACGGCCGGTACGAAGGTGTGCCGCACGCGGACGTGCCATCGGAAGTCTGGGAACGATGGCGTGCGGATCATTCGTTCATCCCGGCCGGTGGCGAGTCGTTGATCGCGCTCGACGAGCGTGTGCGTGCGGCAGCCGCTGATGCCGCGGAACGCGCAGCCACCTCGAATGTCTTGGTCGTCAGTCACGTGTCGCCGATCAAGGCCGCGGTGGCGTGGGCGCTCGACACCGGGATCGGGTTGATGTGGAACAGCCATCTCGACCAGGCGTCGATCTGCCGGATCGGATTCCGTGGCCCGCGACCGATCCTCTACACCTTCAACGAAACCGTCGAGTTGTAACGGTGGTGTCTGAGACCGTCTAAGGCTCTCAGACACCACCCACACAGTGCGCGATCAGCCGGGCGACGGGTAGTCGGGGGGCGTCTCGTCCGGCGGGGGAATGTCGAGGAACGGCACAGAGTCGGCCGCATCGAACAGCGACGACAGCGCCGGCCACTCGCCGGGGAGATACCGGGCGCCGCCGTCGGCGTACTGGTACATCCCTTGGCCTTCCTTGCGAATCTCGTCGATGCCGTTGCTGGTGGGATCCCACCAGATCACGGTGGCATCGTCCACGCCGTTGTAATCGAGCCCTTCCCAGATGTCGCCTTCACCCCAGGAGAGGAACGGTTGGGTAATGGCCCGATCCGACCCCAACCCGAACACGCCCTCCCGGAACGACTCGGGGGTGAGCTCGGGGCCGGTCTGTTGCAGCGCGGCGAACATCGTAGACAACGACGGAATCAAGACCTCGATGGTGTCGTCGGCAGGTGGCGGCGAGCCGTTGAACCACTCGTACAGACGATAGAAGCCGCGATCCTCCGGCGGCGTCCGCAACCACAGGTGGCTGACACCGAACGCGTTGGCCCACTGCTCCTGGTCGTAAGTACGAGCGAACGCCGTGGTGTCGACGAGCGTCGGGGCGGCGATGACCCACTCTGGGAAGTACTCCTGCGCAGTTGCCTCGCGAGTGAGGTCGCGCGGTGCGACCGGATCGGCAGACAAGATCACCGACGTCACCCCGGCATCTTTCATCTGGGCAATGATCTGCGCGGCCGAGGCCTGCAACGACGCCGGGTCGAGCACGTACGACTGCACTTGCGCCATCTCGATGCCGTCGGCGGCCAATCCGTCGATCAGCGCCTCAGCGTTCGCCTGCGACTCGGCGCTCGATTCGAGGTAGATGTGCCCGAACGTGCGTGGCTGGTTCTGGAAGTCCTCGTCACCGGCGAACTCGGCATTGCCCCCGGCCAACTGGTTGGCGATGAACTCGCGCACGTGCTCGCGGCTCTGGAGTGAGCCGATCGCCGTGGTCCATACGTACGGATCGCGTTCGGCGTACCACTCCTGTGGCTGACCCGGCGTGCATCCGAGGCACACGATGCCGTTCGCGGCCAGCTCGTCGGCGAAGGCGTTGGTCAACACCGGACCGCCGACGACGGCGAAGGGCTGGATCTCTTCGGCGATGCGCACCGCATCGGCGCGCGCCGCGACCTCATCGCTGGAGATCCCACTGCCTTCGAACACCTCGAGTTCGACGGTGCGGCCGTACAGCTCGTAGAAGCTGTTGAATACGTCGGCCATTCCCTGGACCGTGGCCGAGTCGTCGGCGTTGGTGTCGTCGTTGGCGATTGCGTCGTTGATGAAGTTGAGCACCGGGTCGTCGTCGGGCCCGAGGTAGTACACGACTTTGATCGTGTCGCCGGTGACGCCACTCGCGGTGTCGCCGCCATTGTCGCCGTCGAAGGGTGCGTAACATTCGGGGGCGAAGAACCATGGCATCGCCCACTGACCCGTCTCGGTGTCGCAGCGTTCGTCCCAGGCCACCTCGATGCCCTGTTCCTCGGCCTGACTGAATGTCAGCGGATACACGATCTCGGCAGCCTCGCCGCCGCTCCCGACGGCGGCGGTCGTTGGTGACTCGGTCGTGTCGGTGGTGTTGTCGGGAGCAGCTGTTGGTGCGGTCGTCGTCTCCGACCCGGTGTCCGTCGTTGCCGTCGTCTCAGCGGTTGAACTGTCAGACGACTCACCGTCGTCGTCATCACCCCCCGACACGACGATCACGCCGGCGACGGCGGCCACGATCAACACGATCGCCGCCACCGGCCCCCACTTTCGAACGGCGTTGCCGCCTGATGACGACTCGTCTCCTGCAGTTGCTGGTTGCACGGTTATCCCCTTCCCCCCGAACGGGCGATTGCGGCACCGGAGGTGCCGAGGTACGACTCGACCACGTCGGGATGTGCCAACACGTCGTCGGGTGGACCCGTGGTGACAACTGTTCCTTGGTCGAGAGCGATCAGTCGGTCGGCGATCGACGACACGAATGGAATGTCGTGTTCGACGATCACGATGCTGGCGCCCATCTCGTCACGCAGCCGGCGGACGACGGGGGCCAGGGCTTCGACCTCGCGTTGGGCGATGCCCGAGGTCGGCTCGTCGAGCAGGATCACCGTCGGACGGTGGGCGACGAGCCCAGCGAGGTCGACGACACGCCGCGTCCCGGTCGACAACTCGCGGACGAACGAGTTGCGGTACGCACCGAGGCCCATCAGCTCGATCAGTTCATCGACGCGGGCCGCGACCTGCTGCTCCGACTCGAACGCCCAGGGCAGGTGCAGTGCGGCGACCGTCGTGCTCCGGCTCGGGACAAAGCGTTCGAGCGTGATCGACAAGGTCTCCGCCACGGTGAGCTCTGGAAACAGGCGAGCATCCTGGAAGCTGCGCCCGAGACCGGCGGCCGCCCGATCGGCGGGACGCAGGCCGGTGATGTCCTGGCCGGTGAGCACGACCCGGCCGGCATCGGTGGGTGTGAAGCCGGAGATCAGATCGAACACGGTCGTCTTCCCTGCGCCGTTGGGTCCAATGACGCCGACGATCTCGCGCGGCGCGACGTCGAAGCTCACACTGGCCACCGCCCGGATGCCACCGAAACTGACCGCGAGACCATCGACGTGCAGCGCCGGATGATCGCTCGTCACCGTGACTGCATCGATGGCCGAATGGGTATCGAGGTTGTCAACAATCGGCTGATCGTCGTGATGGCCGTTGGCTCCGTTCGTGGCACTGCTGGCGGCGTCGTCAGCGGCCCCCGACAAGAACACCGATCGCAGCAGGTCGGGGCGCTCGAGCAGTTCGGCGGTCGGCCCGTCGAAGCGGATCTCGCCGCGTTCCATGAAGTACGCCCGATCGGCGACCGTGAGGGCGACGTTGACGCTCTGCTCGACCAGAACGACAGTGACCCCGTCGCGCGCCATGCGGGAGACGATCGGCAGGAGCTGACCGACGATCACCGGCGCGAGACCGAGCGACAGCTCGTCGATCAGCAGCACCTTCGGGCGCATGATGAAGCTCATCGCCAGGGCGAGCATTTGCTGTTGTCCACCCGACAGGTTCGCCGCCGGCTCGTCGAGACGTGCGGCGAGCGCGGGGAACGTCTTGAGCACCTCGGCGCGGGCAGCGGTCACACCGGCGGCGTCGCGACGGTTGGTCCAACCGGCCAGATCGAGATTCTCACCGACCGTGAGCGAACCGAACACGCCAGCGCCACCGGGCATCTGCACGATGCCGAGAGCGGCGATCTCCTCGGGTGGCGCATGGGTGATATCGCGGCCGTCGAGCACGATGGCGCCGCGGTCGGCCTCGACGATGCCGCTGATCGACTTGAGCAGGGTCGACTTCCCGGCGCCGTTGGTGCCCAGAAGTGCGATGACTTCGCTTTCGTCGAGGTGGAACTCCACGTCGCGCAGCACGGTCCGCCCGTCGTAGCCGGCGTACACCCCGCGCACCAGCAGCAGGTTGCTCGTGCCATTGCGACGGTCGAACAGCACCTCGGACCTGGCGGCGGCCGACTGCCACACCTGGGCGATGTCGCCGTCGATGACGTCGGCTGTGCTGCGCAGGATCAAGCTGCCGATGACGAACATCGGGAGCATCACCAACATGCCGACGCGAATCGACCACGTGTCGGCAACCCAGCCGATGAACGGCAGGATCAACAGACCGGGGATGATCCACAAGGAGGCGACCGAGAACCCGGTGGCCCTCGTCCTTGGAGGGATCGCCAACGAGAGAGCCGCGAGCACCCCGGGGCCGACGACCGCGAGGGATGCCGAGATCACGCAATTCAGCGCCACGGCGATGTACACGTTCGGGGCGAGCGCGAAACCGACCGACGCGAACGAGCACAGCAGTGCCGCGGAGGCGACGAATCGGATCAGCCCTTTCACGTTGCCGATGTAGCGCTTGGTGGCGACGCGCGCGCCGATGACCAGCCCGACGAGAGCGAACGGTTCCGCTACGGCGGCGGCGACGCCGCGGGCGCGTTCGTCGAGCCCGAACTCCTCGTCGTAGAGGAGTGCCGCCAGGGTGACGAAGCCGATCAATGCAGTCGCCAGGAACGGCAAACTCCACCAGATGCGCTGCAGCGACCGCACCTTGTGTACCGTGCGCCAACTCTCGGCGAACGACGGCGCTTCCTCCTCGGTGTCGACCACTTCGGCCGATGCGCCAGTGGCCTGTCGTTCCCATCGGCCGCGCGTCGGCTCGCGCAGCGTCATCGCCAGCATGGCGAAGATCGCCGTCGGGATGACGAAGATCAGGAACGGCACTCGCCATCCGAACGCATAGGCGAGGAGTCCCGCCGAGAGCGGGCCGACGAAGGCGCCGACGGCGTTGGCTGCGCGGTGGAAGCTGTAGACGCGACTACGCGTCTCGATCGGGTAGTAGTCGGCGATCAGGCTGTTGTGCGTCGGATCGATCACGGCTTTACCCAGCGATGAGCCCGACCGGGCGATGGTCAGCAGGATCAGTCCGGTGGCCAGCCCGGTCATTCCCGAAAAGAAGCCCCACGCAAGTGCACCGCCGACGACGATCGGGATGCGTCGCGAGCGGTCGGCCCATTGCGCAATCGGCACCTGCAGCGCGAGTGCTGCGACTGCGGCGAGTGCCACCAGTGACAGTGCGGTTTGGATGTCGATGCTGAACGCGTCGCGGATCTCGGGCAAGAGGATGCCGAAGGCGGTGCGGTCGAGTTCGTCGACGGCGTTCAGCCCGAACAGCACGATCAGCGGGAACGCTGCCTCACCGCCGCAGATGTCGCGCATCCACTGTCGGGGGTGGGCCACGCCGTGGGCGACACCTCGGACGTTCGAGCCGACGCTCATGCGGTGGGCTCCTCGTGGATTGCCGGCTCGTCGACGTGATGCTCGGCGTTTTCGTGCTGGCCGTTGCCGTTCACCGCAGGAGTGGACGCCAGCGCAGCGGTGTCCGATGGCCCGCCGGGTGCCTCGATGTGGGGGAGCGGTGCCGGTTCATCGCCGCGATCGGGCGCATCGCCCGGCACTCGTCCGGTGATCTGGGTGATGACGCGGTCGCGGAGCTGGATCACCAGGCCCGCGAGACCGCCGGGAACGATCAGCAGCACGATGAGCACGCCGATCGCCGACGACAGCAGGCGCCATTCTTCGGCGGTGATGAACCACGCGGTACCACGCAGATAGACCGCACCGAGTACGCCGCCGAACAGGGCGCCGAGGCCACCGACGACGGCCGCCGTGAACACTTGCAGGCTCTGCTGGACTCCGTAGCTACCGATGTCGAAGCTGCGGACCAAATGGACGTACAACCCTCCGGCGATTCCCGCTACGACACCGGAGATGACGAACGCGGTGAGCTTGGCAGGCACCGGGCGCACCGCTACAGCCTGTGCCGCTCGCTCGTTCTCGCGCAGTGCCACGATGGCCCGACCGGTTCGGCTGGCGCGAATACCGCGCAGCGCAACGTACACGAGGACGCCGACGATGAGGCTGTACACGAAGTAGCGGGTGGGGGTGTCGACCGAGATGCGGCCAAAGAGCGGTGGCCGCTCCAGTCGCTCCTGCGGCACCCATTCGAAGAAGCGGTCGTTGAGCAGCCACGACGTGACGGCGAGCGCGAATACGAGCGTGGTGACGGCCAGATACAGCCCGCGCAGTCGAAGTGCCGGCAGTCCGACGATGAGCGCGGCAACGCCACCGGCCGCGCCACCCAGCAGGATCGACAACGACAGGTCGACGTTCCAGGTCAGCGTTAGTTTTCCGCTGACCGCCGCGCCAACACCGACGAACGCCATCTGACCGAGTGAGATCTGTCCTGCCCACCCGGTGAGTACCACGAGTGACAACCCGACGATGGCGAACGCCGCGACGGCTGACGCCTTGATGATCTGATCGGCGCGCATCGTCAACGGAATCGCTGCGCATCCGGCCACGATGAGCAGCGCCACCGTGGCCCGCATCGCCCGCACGGCTGGGAGGCGATTTGTCGTTGCGTCGAGCGGTCGTACTTCGTCGGTCAGCGCCCACGACGATCCGTCCTCGTCGGCGCGTGACGCCGAGCGACGTTGGGCGAGCAATGCGATGAGCACGAATCCACCGACGATCGGTGTGACCAGTAGTGGACTCGATGCGTTCCACGACACGCCGTATTCGAGAAGACCGAGCGCGACTGCCGTGGCGGCCACGACCGGCAGATTGCGCAGTCGACCGATGACCAATGCCGAGAGTGCCAGTACTAACGAGGTGACATCGAGCGCGGAGCCAAGTGGGACACCGAGGATTCCGGCGCGCAGGAACAGTGCGAGAAATGACAGCCCGGCGGCGAGTGCCCAGACCAGCGTCGAGAGCCAGCCGACCGGTATGCCGAGCAGGCGGGCACGCTCGGCGCGCTCTGCCGACGCACGCACCGCAGTGCCGAGACGTGTTCCGCCGAGGAACCATGCGACCGCGACCATCGCCACCGGTGCCACGGCCAGTGCGATCAGGTCGTTGGCGTTGAGGATGAAAGTGCCGATGGTCAGCTTCCAGTCGACCGGCGGCGGAATGCGCTGCGATGCCGCGTTCTCGCCCCACATCCGTGGCACGAGTACGGCGAGCACCGCCAACAACTGGGTGATGCCGATCGTGGCGACGGTGAGTACGAGCCGTGAGGCGTGTCGGAATCGTCGAATGAAGGCCAGCTCGACAACGACCCCCAGGGCCAAGGCGGCGGCGAGTCCGACGCCGAATCCGAAGAGGTACGGCAGGCCGGAGAACACGATCAGGCCGACGGCGAGCGACGTCGGCACGAATCCCAGGTCGGCCTGGGCAAAGTTGATCACTCGATTGGCGCGGTACACCAAGGCCATCCCGACGGCGAGCAGGGCGATCAACAGGCCGAGGACGATGCCGCGCACCCAGGCGCCGGCGGGCATTCCGAACCAGATCAACTGGACGGCGACCAGCGCAACGGCAGCCAGGTATGGCTCTACACGCCGCCATGCAGCCGGCCCAGCGGTCCCCCCAATCGACACCCCCATGTCGGATTCGAACCTAGTGCAGCGTCGTTGGGTCAAGCGGTGTCAGAGCACTGCCACGGCATCTGGACGGTCGTTCTCCGCGTGCGCTCGCCGACGATGGAACGGACCGTGGAGCACATCTCGCTGACTGATCATCGGTGCGTCGTTGGTGCAATGACCAATGCGGATGCGCGCTCATCTCCGTCTCAGCTGGAGTTTGGATTCGGCCAAGGTCGAGCACAGGCACCCATCCCTAGCGTCGGGCCATGGAATTCTTCCTCCAGCTCGCCGTGACCGCCGCGTTCGTGTTCGGGATCATCATTGTTGCGGGGCTGTGTGCGTTGTTCATTCTGCTGCCCAATCCTGGGACCGCCGACCGAGTCTCGATTGCCAACGAAGGCAAGCGAGACCCAAAGGATGCCTCTGCGATGCGCCGCGACGATCCCCGGCGCGACCTCGTGGACACCACCGGTTGGTTTCACCAGATCTAGCTGCCGTGCGCGTCCTTTCGAAGGACCGAATTCTCGCTGAGGACTGCAGGGCATCGAGATGACCGGTCGTCGTGGGAATCTGGGCGCGATCTCCTGCGTGTGCCGCGACGTCGGCGAGTACCTCAGCTGGTGGCGCGGGTCGCCGCGTACACTCGCTGGTGATGTCTAGTTCGTTCGGGAGCATCTTTCGAGTCACAACGTTTGGTGAGTCTCACGGCGGCGGTGTCGGGGTGGTAGTCGATGGGTGTCCGCCGCGACTTGCGCTGTCGGTCGACGATCTCCAGGTGGATCTCGACCGCCGCCGGCCCGGACAGAGCAGGCTCGTGACCCAGCGCGACGAAGCTGACCGCGCCGAGATTCTGTCTGGGGTGTTCGAGGGCTTCACGACGGGGACCCCGCTGGCGATCCTGGTACGCAACAAGGACCACAACAGCGGCGCGTACGACCATCTCAAGGACGTCTACCGCCCCTCGCATGCCGACTTCACCTACGACGCCAAGTACGGCTTTCGGAACTGGGCGGGCGGCGGGCGATCCAGTGCGCGCGAGACCGTCGGCCGAGTGGCCGCTGCAGCGATCGCCCGGACGCTTCTACGCACGGTCGCAGACATCGAGGTGTTGGCATGGGTCGATCAGGTCAGCGACATCAACGCGTCAGTCGACGCGGACGAGGTGACGCTCGAGGCGATCGAAGCGGACCCGACCCGCTGCCCTGATCCACCGGCGGCGGCCCAGATGACCACTGCTATCGAAGAGGCTCGCCGTGACGGCAACTCGTTGGGCGGCGTCGTCTCCTGCGTCGCCCGGAATGTGCCACCCGGGCTCGGTGCGCCGGTGTTCGACAAGCTCGACGCCTCGCTGGCCGGCGGCCTGATGTCGTTGCCGGCGGCCAAGGGTGTCGAGATTGGGAGCGGCTTCGCGGGCACCCGCATGACCGGGCTGTCTCACAACGACCCGTTCGAACCCGGCGATGACGGTCCCCGGACGTCGTCGAACCGGTCCGGCGGTATCCAAGGCGGTATCTCCAACGGGGCCGACGTCACCTGTCGGGTAGCGTTCAAGCCGACCGGGACGATCGCCAGCGAGCAGAAGACGGTGACGCGCGACGGGGATCCCACAACACTTGCGGCACGAGGCCGCCATGATCCGTGTGTCCTTCCTCGCGCCGTTCCGATGGTCGAGGCAATGGTGCTGCTCTCACTCGCCGACCATTGGCTCCGCCAACGCGCCGTCGACGTCCTGCCGCCCCTTGACCACCGTCCGTAACGCAGCCGACTGCGCGCCGTGAACAGACACGGCCGGCCTAGATCGACGCGCGGTGAACGTCTACGGGTCTCTACATCGCCCCGATTATCGACAGGTAGCCACGGCCGATGCCGCCGAGGATGAGGGCGAGTTCGTCGTCGGTGAGTTCGTCGTGGGCGACGCCGACATCGTCAAGCACGTCGCGATGTGCAACAGCGAGCCGTTGGCGCAGCTTGGCGTCAGTGTTGAGACGCTCGAAGAAATCCTCGGCTTGGGATGTCATGCTCGTCGACGATATCGCGCCCGGCACCACCGACGACTGCAGGCACCGTGGCTACCAGCCTCGGTTCGAGCCCGGACCGACGATGTGCCGGTGCCGGCACCGATGCTCGGTCAGAGCTGCGAGGCGTTCACCCGGCGCCATCGAGGTGCGACCGCGAGGTGGAGGACGACGAGGCCGGCGAGCGCCATGCCGGTCGCGATCAAGAAGGCTTCCCGATAGCTGGCTCCGAGGAGGATCAGACCGATCGTCGGTCCGACAATCGCGTTCGCCACGTCGAAGAAGCCGGTGAATGTAGCCATCGCTGAGCCGCGCTCATTGGCCGGGACCGCCTCGACGGTGATCGCAATGAGCGAGGGTGACTGCAGCGACAGTCCCATCGCCAGCACGGCCGCCGCCGCGAAGAGCCCTGCCGGTTCGGGCCACAGGGCCGCAATCAGTGCACCAAGCGCGGTGAGGAGCAGGGCGCCCGTACTCGCACGGATCGGTCCGACAACGTCGGGTACCCAACCGAGCGTGAGGCGCACCAGAGCGACGGTGAACGAGGCGACAAAGAACACCAGGCCGACATTCGACAGCCCGACCTCGCGGGCATAGAGCGGGGCGAACACCAAGAAGCCGTTGAACGAGAAGATCCCGAGGAGCGACACCACGCCGGGGGCGAGCGCGTGGCGATTGACCAGCGGTGATGGCCGGGCGAAGTGGTCAGGTGGTCGGTAGCTGAGAAACGCGGTGAACACGCCCGCCACCGTGATCATCGCTGCGGTGATCACCCAGATCGTGTCGTAGGTGAAGCGATCGCTCAGGCCCACGGCGATGACCGGTCCGATACCGGTGCCGACGTGCACGGCCACGAGGATGTAGCTCGCTGCCCGGCTGCGGCGGTCGACCGGCGCGAGCTCGATCGACAACGTCGTCGCGCCAGTGAAGAAGGCGGCTTGGCCTGCGCCGTACAGCAGCCGCGTGGCCACGAGCGAGATGAGCGACGTCGTCAGTACGAGCAAGAGCGTTCCGCTCGCGGCGAGCACTGCGCCGATCAGCATGATCAGCCGCGCGCCTTGACGGTCGGCGAGTCGGCCGAACCACACGCGGGTGACGATCGCTGAGAACGCCATCGAGCCGATCGCCAGGCCGGCGGCGGCCTCGCTCCCACCCAGATCGTCGACGACGTATTGCGGGAGCAACACGTTGAGCGAGCCGAACCCGAAGAAGAAGCACGAGGTGGCAATTGCGAGGACGATGAACTCGCCGGTGATCAGGCGCGGTGGGCCGGACTCGGCCCCCAACGACGTGATCGGCGCGGTGGTCACGCAGGTCGGGCGACGGCTGGGCCGGGGGGAGTCACGGTCGACGGTCTAGCGCATCGCGGGCAATTGCGCTCGACGTGGAATCCTCCTGGTCGAGGTGGCCGGGTGCACGGGCGTGCCGGTCGCTGGCGCGTACGGTGTTCGCCGATGGCGAACCCGCGCCGACTTTCGCTTCGTGTGCTGTGGGCCGGGGCGATCTCGTGTTGCGCGGTCACGATCGCTGCGGTGGCGCCGGATGCCGTTGTCGCCGCCGCCCCGTCGCAGATGATCGATGCGGGTGTGGAGGAGTCGACGACCGGTACGGGCACGACGACGACATCGACGACCACATCGACGACGACACCTGCCTCGACGACGACCGCGGCTTCCGATACGACCACACCCGACACGGGCGCGGACACCGTGCCGGATACGACCGCCAGCGATGGTTCGCAGGCCAGTGACTCGACCGACACGATCGAGGTGACTGTCGCCAACAACTCGTCACAGCCGTCGGTATCGACGTCGGAGATCCCGACGGGCTCGATCGTGCTGGCGATCGCAGTGCTCGCCGTCGGCCTCGTGGTGCTGGCACGTTGGCGCGGCCGGGACCTGCTCGCTCTTGGTGCTCACTCCAGCGACGGGCTTGCGGCCGCAACGCCCGGACCGACCGGGGACGCCGTCGACGCGGAAGCGGCCGGCGCGGTCGACACGGTCACGCTCGACTTCTTGCTCGAGCTCGGGGAAGGACTCATCGACGCCGGTGACGCCGTGCACAACGTGATCGGAACGCTGCAGGAGATCGCCAGGGTCAACGGCATCGCCGATCTCGGAGCGGTCGTGTTGCCGACCGCACTGATTCTCTCTGTTCCTGGCGATGACGACGTGACCACCGAGGTCAGCGTCGCCGGGACGACGAAGCTCAGGCTCGATCAGGTCGAGGCGCTGATCGACGTCGCGCAACGTGCCGAACAAGGTGAGCTGGGCCCGGGCGAAGGGCGCCGCATGTTGACGACGATCCGGGAGCGGCCGCCGACGTACTCCCCGGCGGTGCAGGCCGCCGGTTCTGCGGTGGCCGCGGCTGGACTTGCACTCATTCTTCGCGGCGGTTGGCCTGAGGTGCCGATCGCCGCCGCGCTCGGCGCGATGGTTGGGCTGCTGAATCGGTTGACCGTGGGGCGCCGCTACTTGTACCGGCCGTTCTGGCCGTTGTTGGCCTCGTTCGTGGCGTCGACGATCACGTTCGCCTCGTTGCGGGCGACCGATCTTGTGCCATTCCCGACGCTGATTGCGCCGCTGATCACCTTCCTGCCGGGGGCGCTCCTCACGATCGCCGTGCTCGAGCTGGCCACAGGGCAGATCATCGCGGGCGCGTCTCGTCTGGCCGCTGGCGCCTTTCAGTTGGTGCTGTTGGCAGTCGGCATCGTCGCGGGCGCGCGTCTTGTCGGCGTTCCCCCGGATTCTGTGGGAAGCGAGCTCGGTGGGCCGGTTGCGGTGGCCGGGCCTTGGGTCGGCGTTGCGGTGTTTGGTGTGGGCGTGAGCTGGTTCCAGGGTCTCCGCCGGACGTCGTGGGTGTGGATCGTGGTGGTGTTGTATGCCGCGTACTCGGGGCAGGTCATCGGGGGGCTGTTCTTCGGCGGGGAGCTGTCGTCGTTCTTCGGCGCGGCAGCGATGACGCCGATCGCGGTGCTGCTGGCGCGTCTCAGACTCGGCCCGCCCACACTCGTGACGTTCCTCCCGGCGTTCTGGATGCTGGTGCCCGGCGCGCTGGGACTCGAAGGCGTGACGCGGATCATCGGCGACGAGCAGATCATCGGCACGACACCGTTGACGACCGCCGTGACGTCGATGGTGGGTATTGCGTTGGGCATTCTCCTCGGGCTTGCCCTCGCTGCGCCCGACCCGTCGCGGCCGTGGACTGCCAGCCAACGCCCGAACATCCCGTGGCGACGGGGCAGATCGGCGTAGCCCCGTCGTCGACGCGTTTACGAGTCGATGGTCGCCAGCCACGAGGCGAGTGCTTCGCCGATCTCGTGGGGACTGTCCTCCTGGATGAAGTGCGAACCCTTCACGGTCACCTCGGTCAGGTTCGCCCAGGTGCGCACCCACTCGCGTTGTGGGCCCGTCAGGATCGCGCCCGGGTCGGCATTGACGAAGAGCTTCGGCAACTCAGCACTCGGTAGCCAGTCGGCGTAGGCCTGCACGATCTCGGTCACGTCGGCCGGTTCGCCCTCGATCGGAATCTGACGCGGCCAGGTCAACGTCGGACGTCGATGCTGCGGTTCGACGAACGGTCGGCGGTACTCGTCGTGTTCTTCGGCCGACAGCGGACGCAAGATCGACCCCGGGAGCACCGCCTCGACAAAGAGGTTCTTGTCGATGACCATGTCGTCGCCGGCTTCCGAGCGGAACCCTTGAAAGATGGCGGTGGCGGCCTCGGGCCACTCGTCCCAGGTGACGGGTCGAACAATGGCTTCCATGAACGCGATGCCGGCGACACGGTCGCGGTGTCGATTGGCCCAGTCGAAGCCGAGTGCCGAACCCCAGTCGTGGATGACGAACACGATGTCGTCGCCTAGGTCGAGTTGGTCGAGGAGGCCGTCGAGATACTCGCGGTGTTCGACGAACCGGTAGGAGTCCGGTCCCGTGTCGTCGAGCTTGTCCGAGTCGCCCTGGCCGATCAGGTCGGGGGCGACGCATCGGGCGGCCCCGGACACATGCGGGATGATGTTGCGCCACAGGTACGACGAGGTCGGGTTGCCGTGGAGGAACACGACCGAGCGTCCCGAGCCCTGCTCGTGGTACGCCATCTGCTTGCCGTTGACGGTGGCGTACTGCTTGGTGAGGGGAGTGGTGTCGAGATCGGACATGGCGCTACATTAAGTAGCGAACGTTACCTTTACAACCGCTGCTCACCGAACACACTGATCCGACAGGCCATGGCACGACCTCCAAAATTCGGCGACGACGAGATTCTCGATCGGGCGATGACGATCTTGTGGGAGCGCGGATGGACCCAGACGTCGATCCGCGATCTCGAGCAGGCCCTCGAGATCAAGGCGCCGTCGATCTATCGCCGATTCGGCAGCAAGGAGGGGCTCGGTACGGCGGTGATCGACCACTACGTCGAGCACGTGGTGCAAGGGCGCGTCGATCGGTACCTCTCGGGAGAGGGCGATCCGATCGACAACCTCACGAGGTTTCTCGACAGTTCGGTCAGGAGTTCGGGCGACAACGGTCGCCTGTGGGGTTGTCTGCTCACGACCACCGCCGTCGATCTGGGTGGCGAAGACAGCGCATTGTTCGAGGCCCGTCAACGCGGTTACGCGGTGATCGAAGAGGGGCTTCGTGGCGAAGTGTGGCGTGCCGCCGAACTCGGCCAAATCGCTCCCGGGGTGATGCCGGGCGACGCAACGGCGACGCTCGCACTGGCGATGCAAGGGCTGATGGCGCTCGCTCGAGGCGGCGCGCCGTCAACGGAACTTCGCCGTCGCGCACGCGCCGCCGTATCGACGATTGCGTCGCCTACCGAGGCGTAGTTGGGCGCATCCGAGCGTCGTCTCAGCGGCGTCCAGGTGCTCGTGATACCGCCGAAGTCGATGAACGCCTCGTCGGTGTGTCCGGCGGCGAGTTGAACGAACCGGGTATCGCGTGTGGCAGCGTGACCGCGCCGTCGGTGTCCGGCCGCTACGACAACGCTGCCAACGGATCCTGGTCGTCGCTCTCTGGCGGGACGGGCGTGATCTGCAGCAGCGCCGTCGTGTGCGGTACCGGCCACAACCTGGAGCCGCTCCAACAAACCGGACTCCTCGGACCGGTGCCCACACGCTGGTACAGGTCCGAGGACACGCTGTGCCGGTCCCACGTACTTGGGGCTGGCGGTGAGGGGGCCTGTAAGCGGGACACGATTCGGCCCAGATTGCTGACCTGCGGTTGCAGCCGCATCTTGCTGTCTACCAGGCGGTTTCTACTGCGGAGGGTTCCGGGCGATTGCGGCTAATTCGCTACAGGTTGCGTCACGGTTGCGTCACGGCCGTGTGCCGATTGACCAGCCCTCGGGCTTGGCCGTACGGTGTGGTTCAAAAACCAAGTGGCCCGAGCGATGCGCCAACACCGCCCGGGCCTGCCGAGCACCTGACTAGGAGGAGCCCGACATGAAGACCGTAGGACCGTCGTCTGCGCTGACCGCGGATGACCTCAACGACTACATAGCCAGGCTGGAAGCGATCCGCGACAGCGCGATTGAACGGAAGCGACACCGCTCCGAACAACCGACGCTCTCGCTTGCAGATCGGTACCCGAACGACCCGGCCGGAGAAACCCATCGGCAGATCGGTGAGTGCCTGAAGGAGATCGATCGGCACCTCGATCAGCGTTGCGACGTTCAGATCCAGCTCGCCGAGAGCCTGATCGCTGCCGCGCGCAACCGGCTTGCCGACCAGCGTTCGCACTTGAAGGTGGTGAACTGATGGGCGCGACCACTATCGCTTCGTGCGACCACTGTGGGGAACTGCAGGAACAGGCCAGCGACCGACTATTTGCGGACCTGTGCCCTCGGGACTGGTTCGAGCTGACTGTGCCGACGTACGGTCCGCAGAGCCACCTCGCGGATGATCCTTCCCGGATTGGACGTGACACGCGGTGGGCTTGCTCGATCGAGTGCATGGCCGAGATCGTGCTGTTACTCCGAGCTCGCATCGTTCACCCTCGGGCATGTAACTACGTGCCCGTGACGACAGTGAACAGCCGTGTCGCACACGCGATGCCGCTGGCGTTCGCCGACCGAACACTGGCAAGCGAGCGGACACTGTCGGCCTGCTCGATGGTTCGGCTTGGCCAGACACGACCGGCGACCGGCATCGGGCTGCGGGCCTGCAAGCGGTGCGCATCGATCGCGGACGATCTCGAGCCTGGATGGTTCGGTGTGCCGGAGGAGATGTCCAATGTCGACTGACCAGGACTGGCGCGACCTCGCTCTCGCCTGTTCAGGCGGTCTAGTCGAACCGTCGCGTCTACCCCAGCTGCTGCGGGTGGGATGTACCGTCGATCTGTGGCTAGCGCGACGATTGCGACGTCGTTCGACGTGAACGTGAGTGTCGGTTCCCCGTGGGCGTGGGGCTGGCCCGCTGTCGAGGCGCTCGCGACCGTCGTCGCTGCGTGCGGCGCCGTCGTCGCACTTCTGTATGCAAAACGAGCAGCCAAGGCAGCGCGGGACACCTGGACATCGAGCACCGAGCAGGTTTCCGCCATGCAAGAACAGCTCTCGCTACACGCCGAGGAGCTCCGGCTCGACGCTGGGCGGTGGCAGGAGGAGCAGGCTGAACGGCTACGCGTTAGACGACGCGAGGCCGCACAGCTGAAGGTCCTCTCTAATGTGCACGTCGGTGGTGACTCGGGCCTCGAGCTCGACGTGGTGAACGAGTCGCCATCGATGCCGTTCATCGGGGTCACGGTCGACGCTGACCCACGTATGACACATGTCGAGCGGGCGCGCCTCTTTGCATACAGCGTCGGGAATTTGGATCCGGGCCAACGTCACCATCTTGAGGTTCCGTCAGGTGTCTTCTGGCGTGTCAGGTACTACGACATTGGGTTCGATCGATGGGAGCTGAACGTGTTCAGCGACGGAGTTCCGACCCGGATCGTCCCGCCTGAACTCGATGTCGAGGGCCACGAGGCCACCGAATGAGAGTGCCGTGGAGCATGGCGACCGTTGGGTGACTCGAAGGGTGTCGGGCGGTCGGCCCTCTTGGTGGTCGCTTCCGCTTGAAGGAAGATTCGGCGCACATTGGTGTGCCGCTCCTCCTCGGCTCCCTCGGCGTGACACTGGTCGGCCACCCGAGGGAGCACGGGAGATGGTGGCAGGCCGCGGGAGCGCGAGAATGCTGAGAAATGGGGGACGACGCGGCAGGTTCAGATCGTCACGACGCCGGCACCATTTGGCCGGCACGTGACTGGGATTCCGAGTCGCTGCTCGGTGTATCGCCTGTCGACTGGGCATTGGTTGAGCAGCAGCTGCGTGATGGCGTCGATGCTGAGGAGATCGAACAGTGGGTAATTGAACGGCTCGAGAGCGAGATCCCCGCGAAGTACCGAAGTCGACAGACCGCGACGCGCCGGGCATTCACGGCAGAGCTCAGGCGCCGACGCGGTCGACTACTCCTGGTGAACCGGGCGAGACGCTGGCGGAGTCTTCGTCGGCTTGAGTGGGTCTGGGGCGACGCGATCGACGCTCTGGAAGCACTGCACCATGCCTGTCATGAATTTGGTGACGAGCACGCTGAAGCCCACCAGGAACAGCGGCGAGTGGAGAACGACTTTCGTTGCGAAGCGCTGATGGTGTTGTTCGCAAGGGCCTTGCTGACTACATCCGAGATAATCGCACTGCTCCGGTCCGGCCACGGGCTTGGTGCAGCGGGACGGTGGAGAACCCTGCACGAGGTGTGCGTGTTCAGCGTCGTGATCGCAGAGGGGAGCCAGGAAGTCGCGGAGCGCTAACTATTGCACAGCACCTCGATGGAGTTTCGCGACCTGCGCGCAGAACGCCAGCGCCTCCACGCTGCCGGCGAGTTTCACTTCGACGACCAGGACGAGGAGTACTTCGCAGAAGTTGACGCCGCACACCGCGAACTCGTCAAGCGCTTTGGCGCCAGTTTCGGCGCGGACCATGGCTGGGCGGCACCGATTTTCGACAACAAGCCGCCAACGTTCAAGATGCTCCAGGAACGATCGGAACGTGATCGGCACCGAGCGGACTACCGCACATCGTCCCACCTAGTCCATAGCGACAGTTGGGGCAATCGTGCATTGATCGTGGACCATCACGGTTCCGAGATGGTCCAGACTGGCCCTTCGAACGGAGGGCTCGGCGCACCGGGAGCGATCACGGCCGGGGCGCTGTGCGACTGCGCAACGATCGTCCTCTTTCACGACGATCGCGACACCAATCCTGACCTTGTAGGGATGGTCGGGAGCCTGCAGGATCTTGCAAGCGAGGCGGATCAGCTGTTCCACAGGGCTGATCAACACCTTGACGAGCTGCGCGCGGAACTCGATGCCGTCGGCGGCAACAGCGTGACTGTCTGGCGGTGGAGAGTGCTGGCGACGCGGCGGGCAATCAGGGAGATCTGTTGGCGAACTCGACGACTGGTTCAACGGATGGGGTTTGCCTCACCGCTGTAGCCGGTCGTTCGGACGTCTGATCAAGCGGGAATCGACTCCTACGCGGGCCCGATGAACTCGACCTGATCGGCGACGCCGTGGTCAACTGCGCTTGCCTCGAGGATCGACGCGGTGAAGTCCGAGGCTCGCGCCACGACGAGTCGTTCGGCACCCCGCGCCAGAAGAACAATCTCCACGAGCTGATCCAAGAAGGACGGTGTCGGCAGCGCCCCATCAGGAACATCCAGCCGAACGACGACTCCATCGAGTCGATCGGGTAGCGCCGATAGGAGCTGGTCAGCCTGATCGCGGCCTTTCATTCGCCGTGGTGCGACGAGTTCGGCATTCATGCGAATCGCCACGTAAAGGACACGTCAACGACCGTACCTTGCCAAGACGGGCTGGGGAGGACACGAGGCGCTGCAGAAGCCTCAACCGCTGCATCGCCGGAGTGCACTCGGACGGCGCCGCGAAGTTGAGTAACGGTATTCAGTACGTACGGCAGTCCAAAGCCGCCCCCGCCTGCCTTGCGGGACACTCGTTCAGTTGTGGCGGCGAAGACAGCTGCACGGTTGTCCGGGAATTCGTGCCCGCCGGACGCTAGCGAGGATCGGATGCCCCGGCCGCGGTCAGCGACGGACAGATCGAGCCGGTTGGCCTTTGGGTACCACTGCATCATCGCGAAGCCAGGTCGTTCGGCGTGCTCTTCGATGTTCAACGCCAGCTCGTACAGCGACGCCCCGAGGCGCTCAGCCAGCACCCCGTCGCCCCACTCGAGGATCCGTCGATCAATCACCTCGATCATGTCGTCAACGCGAGCTTCCGCGCCGAATCGGTGCAACGGAACGAATCTGTCTTGCCGAGCGTGCTCACGCACCGGCGGGACGTTGTGTGTCGCGCCGAGGTCCGTGAGCAGATTGAACAGACCAAGACGAGATGCATACGCCGCAGCTCCTGAGGGTGGCCGTCCGCTCGGCAGCGCCGTGGCGCTCGGCTCGGTTCGCGTTCCGGTCGGGTCGCACCAGGCGGAGATCGATCGACCCTTCGTCCGTTCCTCGTCGAGAATGCAAGCGAGGCGTACAAGCCAGCCGACGCTGACCCATTCGCACTCCCAGAGGCTCACCTCGACGTGGTCGGTTCCGTCGTCGTCTACAGATGCGTGCCAGGTGGACTCATCAAGCCGCCTCTTCCCGTGACCGATCCGCACAAACGCAAGAGTACGTATTTCGCGGCCTGAGTTCATTGGTGTCGCCATCTCGAGATCGCGGCCCGTCGGCCGCTGACCGACGTGAATCGTCCACGATTGTTGCGCCGCCCGTCTGGTTCGGGTTCGTCGGGCAGCTTGAGGCGTGCGCAGAGAGATGCGAACACGGTTCGGTGTAGTCGGATCTCAGCGATCAGTGGGTGAATGACGATCTGTCCGGTTGAGCCAGCTGCGGTGAGGCTGGCGTTGACGAGTGCTCCGTCGAGTTTGTCGATGAGGTCGCGTTCGCGGCAGGCGTCTTCGAGGAGTCGGAGTTCGTCGGGGCGAAGGGTGTAGGCGTTGGTGACGTCGCGCCAGAGGCTTTGTCCGCCGGCGTCGAGGCGGTCGGGTTGATGGCTGCGTTCGTGCGATTTGCGGGCGGCTTCGGTGCGTAGCTCGCGGTTGCAGAATCGGCAGGGGAAGGTGTCAGCGTTCATCGAAAAACAGGGATCGTTCACCGCATCGATTTCTGAGTGCTAAGCCGACCGTTGGTTGATCGGAGGGGGTGTCGGGGGTGTGCCCCCACCCTCTCGCTCCGTCCGATGGGCGATCGGCGCTACGTCCGGGTGTGGCGTTAGCGGCGATGTCGATGCTCGCGGTGATGTTGTGTCGAGGTTGCTGTGCTGTTTGCAACGGTGGATCACCAGATCAATCCAGGATGACGTTCCGCCGGTAGCTGGCCACGGGCCTGTCGGCGGGCTCTGCCGCGATCGATCTCACTTCGCGTCTTGACGTCGTGGCACGGGTCGCACAGACCCTGGCCGTTGCTCTCGTCGTCGCCTCCTCCTTCGGCGACCGGGACGATGTGGTCGGCGATCGTTGACGGGCGCTGATGGCAGGCTGCGCAGATGGGATCGCGCTCGAGGATCCTTCGGCGGACCGGGCCGGGGAACGACCGTGTACGGCCGGACCATGACCCGGTGTCCCGTGAGGAGGGGCGCCCGTCTGATTGAGGGGTGGTGGGCATCGTTACTCCCTCCCGGAACGACTCGCCGGGTATCCGGTTCGACACTGCCGATCGAGATCGCTGACGGTGACATAGCGGTCAACGGTCCGGCCAGGCAACGGATCCGGGCGCGGATCGTCGACGTCAAGTGCGACCTCCTCGCCGTCGGGACGGGTGTAGAAGCGGACGGTCATCAGATCAGTTGGTCGATGGCTGATGCAGGGCGCTGTCCACAAGGCGACCGGTGTCGTGAGTGCACGCGTCGGACTCGGGTGTCAGCAAGACGGGGATGCGATCGATCGGGCGCGGTTTGTCGCCGACGATGTCTTGCCAGCAGCACCGCGTGCAGAGTTCGGCGAGCAACATCCCCGATGTCGTGGACCAGATTGCGGCGAGTGCTTGGAGGCTTCGTCGATTGCAGTGTGCGCATCGGCGGTGTTGCCACGTGAAGGGGTTCGGATCGGCAGCGGAGTATGCCTTTGTCGCGCACGTGAGGCATCCGTGAAACAGCAGCGGGGCGACGAACAGCGTGATCGAGGGGCGGTGACGCCGGCCTGCAGCGAGGTGCTTGCAACGCGTGACTGCGCCTCGCTCGCCGCCGAAGTACTCGCTGGTGAACCGGACCCAGGTGTCCGCTTGGGCTGATCGAGCTTCGGAGTGGCGCCCATAGTCCGGCGAGCACGTAGCGGATCCGGCCGGGGATGCCGGTGACGAATCCGACCATGAGGTCGATCCGTCCGCCGACCCAGTCCTTGGCTGAGTCGACGCCGGAGCGAAGTCCGTTCCACAGGTTCGCGATTGTGTTCTGGATCCGGCTGGGAATGGCCGTGACGAATCGTACGACGGCGTCGATCGCGGCACCGATCGCCTCCTTGATTGTCTCCCACGTCGTCTCGGTGATGTCGAGCACGGTGTCCCAGGCCGCCTGGATCAACTGCCACGCAGCGTTCAGTCCGTGCTCGATCAAGGCGACCATCGCGTCCCACACGCCGGCCAGTGCGGTCTTGATCCCGTCCCAGGCCTGGCCCCACTCGCCTCGTAGTAGTCCGGTGACGGTCTGGATGATCCCGCGGATCACGTCGAGCGCCGCCGAAACGAGCCTCTTCGCGGTCTCCCACGACGACTTCAAGTGCGACACGATGAACTCGCCGTAGCGCGTCCATATCTTCGAGATCACTGCCACCACCGTCTCCACGGCAGCGCGAATGCCCTCCACGGCGGCCGCAACCGTGTCGCGGATCCGTGGCCAGTTCTCGTCGACCCACAGCTTCATGTCAGCGAACGCCGCCGTCGCGAGCACGGTGGCGGCTTCGACGATCGGGCCGACGTTGTCTTGGATCCAGCCGAACACCTGCCGCCCGACGTCTTGGATCTTCGGCCAGTTCTGTTCGAACCACTGCACAGTCGATTCGAACGCAGGGATCAGTGTGGCGGTGGCGAAGTCAGCGAGACGGCCGAACGCCTTGCGTTTGAACTCTTCGGTCTTGGCCTTCGTGTTCGACGAGAGTTTGGTCGCCATCTTGTCGGCAGCGCCGGTTACATCGCCGAGCCCGTCACCGACATCGCCCAACGAATCGAGGAACGAAGGGATCTCAGCGACGGACAGATCCTCAAGCGGAGTGCCGAACAAGGCGATCGCCGCATTGGACCGCTCGAGCGGATCCTCAATCCCTGACAGGCCAGCAGCGATCTGCTGCATGGCGTCCATCGCCCCTTGGCCGCCGCCCGCCAGCTTGGCCGACATCTCTTCGGCCGACAGGCCAGCGGCTTCGTAGGCGGCGACGGACGCCGTCGACATGTCGGTGCCGCGGATGGTCAGCTCTTTGAGTGAGTCGCCGAACTTGTCGATCCCGTAGACGCCGTCCTGCGCGAAGTCGGTGAGCAAGCCGAACGCCTGCTCGCCTGTAAACCCGAGGTCAGCGAAGAAGTCGCCGTACTCGTCCGACGCTGCAAGTAGCTCATCGCGGATGCCTGCCGGCATCTGCTGCAGCCCCGTTGTCAACAGATCGAACGCGTGACTCGCCGAGTCGGCGAGACCCGACGACACGAGCTCCGATGCGGTCTGGATACCTCCGGCGACGTCGATGTCAAACGCATCTCCCAGCGCGATCGCCTTCGGCGTGAGATCCTCGAACTGCTTCCCGCCGAGCCCTTCAAAGCTTGTCGACAGGTTGCCGACGTAGCCCTGGACCTCGCTGAGGTTGTCACCCCACGCGTCCCGGTAGACCGACGATGCAGCATCGCCAAGCACCGCAGCGCGTTCGGGAGTGATGCCGAGCGACGCCTCGAGTTTGTCGACGCCGGCCTCGGCCCCGACGGCGTCACTGAACCCCTTCGTTACTGCGGCTGCGGCGATCGCGCCAACGGCGGCGAACCCCAACTTGGCGGCCTTGCCGAACGACGAGCCGAAACCCTTGGCCGCGGACCCGCCCGACGTCTTGCCAGCCTCCGCGCCGAATTTCTCGAGCGGCGCACCCATTTGCTTCTGGAGCGCTGGCAAGACGCCCTTCATCGACGGTATGACGGAGAGCGTTGCAAATCCGATGTTCGTCATCGTTGACGGCCTCTACCCGAGGGCGTTGTTCAGTCGCTGCCGATCGGCGGTGGTGTGCAGCTGGTGCGTTCGTGCGATGGGGAACCCACCGCTACGTGTGCCAGCGATCGGTACGCGCCCGCCGCTCTCATCGAGTGCGAACTGGACCCACTCGTCGATCGGTCGACGGATGGGATGAAGATCCTCGTACTCCCTCGGCGCGATCCCAGCTGCCCGAGCAGCAGCCGTGAGCCGGCTGCGCTGAGCGTTCCACGCGGCGAGCGCGGACTGGAGGACGTCGATTCCTTCGACGATCTGGCTGTAGGCAGTGCGCGCGTCATCGAGTCCTGTGGCGGCGTGCTTCTGCAGTGCCTCGATCGCATCGGTGCGACGTTGCTCTTGGTCGGCTTCTTCAGCGGCTTGACGACGTGCGTCCTCGCCGGCGGCGCGGAGTTCTTCGACCTCGAGATCGGCGCGTGCGGAGGCGACTTGCTCGCCGGTGATCGACGTGTCGCCGTCGAGGATGCGACGTTGCAGGTCGGCGAGGTGGGCGCTCGCTGGCGAGTCGGGGATGTCGGTCGTGTCGGGCATGGTCGTCCTTTCTCACATGAAGCGCTGCGCTTGGGCGACGATCTGGTCGGGCGTCAGCTCGGCCGTCTCGCGCTGCCGGGTGATGCTCAGCTCGGTGAACTCGTCGGCCGCCTCCATCGCGTCGGCTGGTGTGCGGACGTGGTGGCTCCGGTGCATCACTGAGCCGACGAAGTCCCGGTGCACACCGAGCTGCGCAGCATCGGCTCGTGGGATGTACGCGTGAGGGCCGGCCGCTTCTGAGAACGCCTCGAAGAGCCGGCTTCGAAGTTCGCTGCGTTGCTGCTCGGAGGAGTCGGGCATGAAACCCATCGAACACTTACGCGGGGTTTCGCGGGTTCCGGAGACGAGCACGATCACGACAGCGCGGCGAGCAGTACAACCGCGGTCGACCGGTCGACGGCTGCACGATCACGTCGCCGCAGACCGGGCACACGTCGTTCGATTCGTCGTCGTCGATTGCGGGACGGTCTGCAGCGAGCTCGCGGCACATCATACGGATGAGACCTGAGGCGCCCGGTGTGCCGCAGCGCTCGAGATCGGTTGCGAGAATCAGACCGAGCCGAACCAGACGGGCACGTTCGCTCACGAGGCAGCCCGCCCAGCGTCGACACTCCGTCGTCCGTCGCTACTCGTCCTCGTCGGGAAGTCGTGCGTGCCAATCCCAGGAGTGGCTGGCGATGATCCGATGCGCCATGCCTCCTGACGAGCGATGACCTCGTCGGCATCGTTCGGCCGCTTGGCCCGGATGTCGGCGCGCAGTTGTTCGCGACCCTTCTCGATCGCGGCTTCGGCGATCGCGAGTCCCTGCTGGAGTGAGCACGACATCTTCGATGCGGTCGCGTCCGCCTGCGCGGCCTGATCGGTTTGGCAAGCGCCGCAGCGGCTGGGATCGTCACCACAGATCGCGGGGTGATGGTCTCCGGTGAACGGCGAGACGTGGCCGCCGATGCGTGCGACGAGCTGCTCGGGGCTGAGCTTGTCGAGCGACTTCGCAGTGTTCGCGACCTGTGGTGGTAGCTGGTCGCGGATGTCGGCGACGGTTGGCCAGAACTTGCTGGTCTGGATCCAGTCGTGGATGACGGTGCGCATGGCTTCGACCGGGATGTCGGCAAAGTGGTCGCGCCACAACTCGCGGACCGGTGCCGGGTTCTGTGCGTTGCGGACATGGCTGTAGGCCGCGCAGAGTTTCTCGATGGCGCCGTCGATCTGTGAGGGGGTCATGACGCGACCTCGTCGGAGCCGCTGTCCCTCGCGTAACTATCTCTCGAGTGTGAGTGAGATCTTTCAACTTCATCTTCAACTTCAACTTTGTGACGCCGATGGGCGTCACGTCCGGCGTCACGTCCGGCGTCACGTCCGGCGTCACGTCCGGCGTCACGTCCGGCGTCACGTCCGGCGTCACGTCGATCCGCTTCGGCGGGCTCAATGACGACCCGCAGGTGACGCCCACTGGCGTCAGGAGCGACGACGTACAAAGCGCACCGATCGCGAAACGCAGGACCCCCTTCGTCGTCGACAACCCGCCGAAGAAGATCGCGATCAACGAGCCCAGCGATCGCCCGCTGGACACTGCGACGATCGAGCCCTACCCGTTCGCCGAGCGCGACCGAACTGGGCCACGCCTCGCCGGTCCGATCAGATGCGTGACGTGCATACGCGAGCCCGACCGCGAGCGCCTCGAGCCGGCGAGGCATAGCCGCCATCGTCTCCGCGATCTCCGGGGACAGCCAGTGATCAAGATGGCGGTAGCTCATGACGGCACCTCGTCACCACTGGGCGCATCGCTATTTACGGATCCGTGAATAGCGGCGTCCGACCCGTCTTCGTCAGGTGCGGAATCTTCCGCACCTGAGCTCGGTAGGTCGGCTGTCTCGCTGTCCGCCCGGGCGGCCTTGAGCTGATCGAGTAGCTCGTCAACCTGGGCACGCCAATCGGGGTCTGAGCGCAACGCGCCCCGGGTGATCTTTTGGTCGTGTTCCCCAGCGAACTTCTTGACGGCCTTGCGGTCCTCCGCGCCGAGCATCTTGAGTCGATCGAAGCAAACGTCGGCTCGGGCTTTGTCGGCCGCGCTGACAGTGTCCTCAGCCGGCGCAGCCGGTTGATGCTGTCGTGACTGGACTTCGTCGCGGGAGGCGATCGACCGACGCGCCTCGATGCCAGCAAGCGCCAGAGCGCGGCCGACAGCCGATGTCTCGGCGTTCATCATCTCGCTATCGCGCGTGTACGGCGTCTGTCCCGGGAACGGCTCCCACGCTGTCCCGACGCAAGGCCGCGGATCGTCCGGCGTCCGGTACACCTTCGCCGTGACGGCGATGAACGTCCTGTCGCCGATCGTGACTATCTGCGGCAGCGACGCAACGATCCGACCATCAGGGTTCAGCTCGTAAAACTTCCAGTTCCTCTCCGCGACGTCGACGTAGTTGTCCAGACTGAACCCACTCATGACGCGACCTCTGTGTCGCCAAGCAGGCTCGGATCGGGCAGGCGCCGCCGCATCGTGACCCCGTTGTCGGCCTCGCAGCGGAGTTCGTACGCACCGGAGCGCGCAGCTCGGATCAGCAGCCTGAGAGCACAAAGGCGGCGGACAGCGTCGTCGTGCAGCGCGAGGGTTCCGGCCTTGTTGTCCTCCGCCCAGGCGAGCATGGCCGCGGCGCGTTTAGCGTCGTTCCAGGTGCTGTGCTCAGCATCCAGCTGGCCGGCGGTGAGGTACGCGGATCGGATCTCCTCAAGCCACACCTGTGCGTCTCGGTCGGCTTCCACGGCCTTCGCGTTCAGGCGTTGGAGTGCAGGGTTGCGCATCACGACACCCCCTTTCGGGCGAGCGCTTCAAGACCGGCGCGCTCTTCGGCCTCGATCAACTCGTGGAACTCGAGATGCTGTGGCGCGACGTGTGAGCCGATGGCGTCATCGAGCAGATCGCGTAAGACGCCGGGTGGAAGTGCCTCGGCTTCGACGGCGAGCTCGTAGCCGTACTCGTTCTTCGGTGCCGTGCCGGGAAGGTCGAGATCGACGACCTGGTCCCAGGTGACAGCGAGACGTTCCCAGTGCACGTCGACCTCGGGGTCCCAGTCGTCGACGTAGGCCTGCAACTTGTCTTCGATCGCCAGGCCGGCCGGATCGTGGTCGCCGACGTAGTAGACGACGACGTCGCGGCCGTCGTCATTCCACGCCTCGACAGCGCCGTGAGCGAACGACAGCGAGGTGAAGCCGCGGGTGACGTACAGCGGGACGTTCCACCGGTAGGTGATCTCTCCGATGACGCCGGCGATCGAGTCGGACTCGCACCACACTTCGACCTGCTCGTCGGCGTCGGACCACAGGTCACGCCGGTACAGCCGGGCGATCTCGGTGAGGCACGACGCCGCGTCCCTGTACGACGTCGGCCGCCGCATCCACCGGGTGTTGTCAACGATCCAGCCGTACGGCAACTCACCAGATCGGCGCAGCTCGACGAGGGCGCGCTGGACCTTCGTGTAGCCGGACTCGTTCTTGGTGATCCCGGCCACGCCGGCGACAACCGCCAAATAGAAGATGTGACGCACTGACGCCGGGTTGTGCTCCGCCGCAATCCTCAGCAGCGCGCGGTACCGCTCCTGCATCTCGCGCTTGGTCGCTCGTCGTCCGGCGCGGTTTGTGGGGCGAGAATCGCTAATCGTATCGGTCATCGCGACCACCTCGAGCGACAACAACACGACGAAGGTGAGCACGCGATCGGGCAGATCGGCGCTGATCGCGATCGGGTGAGCGCGCTACCCTGAAGGATGTCACCAGCACCGTCACCAACGTGTTCTGGAAGAGCGCCGGCCTCTGCAACGGGCCGGCGTTCTCGCGTCTGGACGTTCAAGCCGCATCGCCTCCAGTGGTGACGCGTTTATCGTCAAGCCAGCGGCGAACCTCGGTCATGTCGTAACGGCGGCGTCCGCCGACCTTGAAGAATGGGGGACCGATCTTGCGGTACGCCCAGTCGTCGAGGGTTGAAGTGGAGACGCCGAGGAACTCGGCGATCTCCGAGGACCATGCCAGTCGTTCGGTAGGACTCGGTTGCATGGCTCGCACTATGCGACTACTTGCACTGGTCTCGCAATGCGAATATGGTCGCTCTCATGTATGAGAAAGGAAAGCGAGAGGCTGCGCTGCGGTCGGCGATTGAGGGTTGGCGGTTCGCTCCGCTGATCGACCGTGGCGAGGACGGCGAGCCCGTTGAGACGGAGGTCGTTGGCGAGCGGCGGCTCCCGCGGCGGTTCGGCGGCTGGTGGCGGGAGCATGACGGCGACGAGCCGACGGGTCGCGAGATCGAACTTCGCCTGCGGGCCGTGCCGGGCCGTGTCGAGATGGTCTCGGTCACGTTCACCGGCTTCGACGATGACTTCGATCGACAGGGGCTTCCTGAGTTCCGCACCGCGACCGAATGGATGGTCGGAATGCTGGACGAGACCGCCTACGACGGCGCCGTGAGCGGCGCTCTCAGATCTTCCACGGTCGAGGAGCGAGAGCGCGCGATCGGTGAGGTGCGCCGCCGTAGGCGCAGCAACGCGGTGCCAGTCGACGAGGTCGCCCGACTGTGGCCGAGCGGGGGAGCGAAGACGGTTGTCGACGAGTTCGGTGTGTCGGAAGCGACGGCGTACCGCTGGCGGAAGCAGGCGATTGAGCTTGGACTGATGGGGGAGCGCTGATGGCTTCGATCACCGCGCTCGACGCTCGTGGTCGCACGGTTCTGCGCGGCTCAGGAGCGAGGGCGGTCAAGTATCGGGCTCGGTACCGGACGCCGGGCGGCGCGACGAGGTCGAAGACGTTCCGTCGCAAGATCGACGCCGAGCAATTCCTCGACACCGTTGGCCATCGAATGGTGACGGGCGAGTTCGTCGATCCGGTCGCCGGCAGGATGCTGTTCAAGGAGTACTGCGTGATCTGGCTTGAGCGAAAGAGCGTGACCACGCGACCGACGACGATCGAGACCTTCACGAGCCACGTCCGCAAGCACCTTGGACCGGCATTCGGCGCACGGGAACTCAAGTCGATCACCCGAGAAAACGTGAAGCAGTTCGCCGGGACACTGCAGGATCGGGTGGCGCCGACGACTGCTCGAGCGGTCGTGTTCACGCTGGCCGCGATCCTGCGGGAGGCGGTCGACGATGGCCGCATAGCGAAGAACCCTGCAGAGCGGATCAAGGTCGGATCGAAGACGAACCGGCGGGTGGACCCGGCCCACGTCGCTGGCGTTGCGGGTCAGGTGCCGCAGCTGGCGGCAGCGATGCCGTCTCGCTGGCGTGCCGCAGTGCTCTTGATGGCGACGACCGGCCTTCGGCTCGGCGAGTGCCTCGGCCTTACGGTCGATCGCGTTGACTTCCTCCGCAGGACGATCCGAATCGATCGGCAGCTCGGAAACCTCGCCGGCGGCTCCGGCTTTGCGGAGCCGAAGACGGACGCCGGCGTTCGTACGATTCCAGTGCCGAGTGCGGTCACCGATCTGCTGGCCGCGCACCTCGCCGAGTTCGGCTCCGGCGACGATGGCCTGATCTTCACGACCGAGACCGGCGGCCCGATCGGCAGATCGACGTGGTCGAAGCACTACCGGGCGGCGTGCGCCGCGGTCGGGATCGAGGGGAGGACGCGGACCCACGACCTCCGTCACGTGGCAGCGTCGTCACTGATCGCCTCGGGGCTCTCAGTGTCAGCTGTCCAAGCTGCGCTCGGGCACGCAACGCCGTCGGAGACGTTGGACGTGTACGTCCACTTCTGGCCCACCGACGAGGAGCGCACGCGCGAGGCGATTGGGCAGGCGTCGGCCGCGTGGCTCCGGACGGCCACGTAGCATCTAAGCGAGATCCGAGCAGCAGGGGAACGATGGTCGAGTACAAGGTCCAGATCGAGGACACGGATCGAGGCAACGGGCAGGTCGACGTGTATCTCGATCGGACGCTGCTCGGCAGCGTCACGTTCGTCGACGGTCGTACTGCTGTGGTGAGTCAGGTACTCGATTCGCCGACGCGGGTCACTGCCATCCAGAGCTTCAAGGACGCGCTCCGTGCCGCGCGCGAGAAGCCGAAGTAGTGAGCCGCGGTTTGTGTCACGAACGTGTCACGGCCGGTCGCTGAAGGCGCGAAAGTCCTGCTTAGGTTCCTGTTGGTGGTGAGGGGGCCTGTAAGCGGGATTCTGTAGGCGGCTGCCCGGTGGCCATCCATCTATGCGGCCTACCCGCGGGGTGTGCGGATCGCTCCGCACGGACGGGCCGCCCGTCCCCGCTGCTTGGCCTTGCTCCCGGTGGGGTTTACCGAGCCGACGCCGTCGCCGACGCCGCTGGTGCGCTCTTACCGCACCGTTTCACCCTTACCTGTGATGGCCGTGTCGCCACGGCCACCCATCGGCGGTCTCTTCTCTGTTGCACGTCCGTTAGGTCGCCCCAACCTGGCTCGCGCCAGCACCGTGCCCGATGGAGTCCCGACTTTCCTCGACCGACTGCCCGAAAGCGTCGGCCGCGGCCACCCGGCCCCCTCACCGACGGGCACGTTATCTCGGCGGTTCGCCGGGGCGGTCGGAGCGGCCGGTTGTTGCCGCCGGTGGGGCACAGCGCCAGCTGTGAGATGATCCCGGCATGGGTGCTGAGCAGGCCGTCGACCCGCTGAGGTACGAGCGCATCGACCTCGGCGATGTCGAACTCGACGTGGCGATCGCCAACCGTGGCGGTCCCCGCGGACTGGCCTTGTTGGTGCACGGGTTCCCGGAGTCGGCGTTCTCGTGGCGATACCAGATCGACGCGCTCGCCGAGGCCGGCTACGAAGTGTGGGCGCCGAACACCCGCGGGTACGTCGACTCGTCGAAGCCGCCGAAGGTGAAGGACTACTCGATGGATCGGCTCCTCGCTGATCTCGGCGCGCTGATCGACCGGTCGGGTCGCGACGCGGTGACGCTCGTCGGGCACGACTGGGGTGCCGCGCAGGCGTGGGCGTTCGCCATGCGCAAAGTCCGGCCGCTGGAGCGACTGGTGATCATGAACGTGCCGCATCCAGCCTGCATGATGCGCGAGCTCCGCAAGCCTCGCCAGCTGGCGCGGTCGTGGTACGTCTTCTACTTCCAAATCCCTTGGCTGCCTGAACGCATCCTCACCGCACATCGTGCTGCGGCGACGGCGAAGGCACTCACCGACATGGCCAAGGAAGAGTCGCGGTTCCCGCCGGAGGTGATCGACGTGTACCGCGACGGATGGTTGCGGCCGGGAGCGATGCGTTCGATGATCAACTACTACCGGGCTGCCCTCCGTGGGGCCCGCGCCGAACGGCGGCGTGGTTTCCCGGTGATCGAGGTACCGACGTTGCTGGTGTGGGGCCTCGCCGATCACGCACTGCGCCGAGAGACGACCGATGGCACCGGCGACTACGTCGACGACCTGACGGTGAGGTACCTACCCGGCGTATCGCACTGGGTGCAGCAAGAAGCCCCCGAGACGGTCAACGAGATGCTCCTGACATGGCTCGATGGCAGGGAACCACCGGAGGCGGCCGACGTCGTCGCCGACCACATCACCGATCCGGCGCTCGACGGGTCGCCCTGAGGGGGCGAGCGCCTCAGCAGGTCGGTTCGAGTTCGTTGTAGATGTACGAGTTGAGGCTCGGGGTCTGCACCACGAAGGTCTCGCGCACGCCGTTCTCATCTTGTGCACCGATCACGACCTCGATCTGTGCGACCGAGCCGAACTGGCTGTTGATGGCGTACTGCAGCGGCACGCCTGATTCGTCGATCCCGGACTCATCGCCGAACAGCTCGGGGCTGTAGTAGCCGTCGGGGCCCTCGTTCGAAATGATCCACGCCGCCGACTGGCGAGCCATCAACTTGCCGGCCTCGATCATGGGCTGGCGTTCCTCGACCAGGCTCAGTTGGCCGCTCATCTCCTGATAGGTGCCGCCGGCCAGGTTCTCCATCGACGCGACGATGTTGAACGCGTCGCGCAGTTGGTTGTCGCTGGTGGCGAGCACCTCGAGCATCGGCTCGACGGTCCGCTGCACCAACCATGGGTTGGCGCACGGCCACACTTCGCCGCCGGCTGCGTTGGTCGTCAATTCGTCGAATTCGTCGCGCGTCGACTCGTGGCCCGTGATCATCACCTGCAGCAGCTCGGCTTGCTCGGCGTCGAACACGCCGAGGTCGAGAAACGCCTCGTACACGTCGATGATGGTCGTTTCGAACGACGACGCAGTGCGCAACAGCACGGCATCGTCGACGGAGTAGTTCGGAGGATCGGTGACCGCCGGAAGAAAGCCGACACGGCCGGGGACGGCGTCTTCTTCGCCGCCGCCGCATGCGGCGACGACCGCACCGGCACCGACCGCGAGACCGCCGAGACGGAGCGCATTGCGACGATCGATTGCAGTCATGACGAACCCTCCCCGTTCAGGTCGAGGGCTTGGGCATCGGGCGTCAGCGCCGATTCGAGTGAATCGCCGGCGATACTCGCAGTGACGACCCCAGCACGGGCCTCGATCATCACCACCGAGGCGGTGAAGGTGATGGCATTCTCGGATTCGTACTGAGCCATCAACTCGCTGTGCGTCGCCGCAGCGGTGTTCTCCAGGTTGTTCGCCGCTCGAGCCCAAGCCTCGACGTCGGTGGTGTCGAAGTCGGCCTGGAGTTGGTCGAACACGTCTTGGTTCGGAGTGTCCGCCGAGAGCCCGGCAATACCGGCGATGCCCTTGGCGTAGTCGTTGTGGTTCGACGCCAACAGCTCGACCAGCGGCGACACGTCGTCGGAGATGCCGGCCTCGAGCGTCGTCTCATAGAGGTCGCGGGCCGCCAGCTCGAGCTCCATCGCCTGGCGCAGCAGGGTGGTGTCGTCGGCCGTCGGGCTGAACGGGGGCGTGGCGGCGACCGGTCGGGCGGTGCTCAGCGCAGCGATCGCGGCGGCTGCACCAGCGGCGCCTGCGGTGCCCAACAGGGCACGCCGCGACGACGTCGGCTCGGCGCTGTCGAGACTCACGTGGAGGGTCCTTTCGGGGTCATTGGGCCACCAGACTTCCCGCTCGGGAGGGGGCGGAGCAATTCTAGGTGCCGACGGCCATCGGGAAGGTGATCGGTCGAGGTGGTATTGGCGTGATGCATCGTCTACATGTCCAGCGCCGAGAGGTCCGGATGCCACTCCCGGCTGCGCTCGATCGCTGCGCTCCAACGAGCCCTGGCCGCTGCTGTTGATGCTGTCGGCGACGGCTTGACGCGCGTCGCCGGGCGCCATAGTTCGTCGGCGTCGCTGATGCTCGACCACGTGCCGATCGCCCGACCGGCCATAAACGCAGCGCCGCGCGTCGTCGCCTCGACGACGGGCGACACCTCGATCGGGCGATCGACCGCGTCGGCGAACGCCTGGACAAAGGTCGGGTTCTGGCTCATGCCACCGTCGATGCGGATCTCGTCAGCCGAGACATTCGTGTCGGCCATCGCCGCCTCGAACAGATCGGCGCCCCGATGAGCGACTCCTTCCAGCACTGCGCGCACGAGATGAGCGCGTTCGGTGCCGCGGGTGACGCCGAGGAGGGTGCCGCGCGCGCCATAGTCCCAATGCGGGGTGCCGAGCCCGAGCAGGGCAGGGACGTAGACCACCCCATCGGTGTCGGTGCACGTCGCGGCGACGTCGTGGCTGGCGGCGGGCGAGTCGATGATCCCGAGGTCGTCGCGCAACCACTCGACGTTCGTCCCCGCCGACAGCATGATCCCCTCGACACCCCACCGTGGAGCACCGTCGACGCTCCACAGCGCCAGCGGGTAAGTGCCCCCGGGGTTCCGGCGCCCCGTCGCCGGAGCCGGCCCGTCGGAACACATGTCGAGCATTCCGCCGCTGCCGAAGGTGACCTTTACTCGCCCAGGGCGGACGCACCCTTGGCCGATCGTCGACGCCGGCTGATCCCCGAGTACCGCAGCGATCGGTGGCCCCCCGGTCAGCGCGCTGGCCGGTCCGAGCAGTGACGAGGAATCGACCACGGTCGGGAGGATCGATGACGGAATCGACAGAGCGTCGAGGATCTCGTCGTTCCACCTCGACCCGTCGACGCTGCGCATACCGGTCATCGTCGCCGACGAGTTGCCCTGATCACTGACGTGCAACGCTCCGTTCGAGAGCGACCACACCACCCAACTGTCGACCGTGCCTGCGCAGAGGTCGCGACCGTCGAGGTCGGGAGTGTTTGCGAGGAGCCACGCCAACTTGGTCGCGGTCTGGTTCGGGGCGAGGGTCCAGCCGTGCTCGGCGTTGGCGACGAGGCAGTCGCCGACCGTGCGCAGGTCCTGCCAGCCCAACCCGTGACCGATCGGCTCGCCGGTCGAGCGATCCCAGATCACAGCGCTGGCCCGCTGCGTGGTGACACCCACCGCGTCGATGGATGTCGGCGACCGCTCGATCACCTGGTTCGCAGCGTCGATGAGTGTCGAGGCCATCGCCGCTGGGTCGAACTCGACCAATCCTGGCGCCGGGTTCTCTGGCGGGCAGGGGCGATACTCGATATCGACGATGTCGAGCGCCTCGTCGACGCGTGCGGCTCGTAGCCCGGTGGTGCCGACGTCGATCACGAGCAGGTTGGTCATCGCAGGCTCGTCACGTGGTCGGCCTCACATGCCGCCCGGGTGGGCACGGCTCGACGGCCGGATGCCCTTCGACTGCAAGCGACTGCCGAGGAACCCACCGACGAGGCCGGCGCCGAGCACGAGGGTCAGGGTGAAGAACACGCCGAACCAGTTCACGTCGCCGCCGGCGATCAGCTGGATCGCAATGAACACGGCTTGTGCGGCCGCGTATGTGCCAGTGGCGGTGACCAGCCCGTGGCTCAGTGGTGTACCGCAGCGCTGAACCCACGCTGCGCAACCGGCGCCGATGACGAAACCACCGAAGGCCGCAAAGAAGAACGCGGCTTGCACGCCGGCCTCGTCGGAGTCGACCACCGCCGCGATCACCGTGAGCGGCACTGCGAGCACCAAGGAGATGATCGCTCCGGCACGAATCGCCGGCGGGTCCCACCGGCCCGGCAGCACGGCGTCGATCTTGGCCAGGCGCTCTGCGTCGCTCATCGGCGGTGGGAGCAGCAAGTGCGAGTCGTCACGGACTGGGTCATCTGAATGCCGATCATTGTGGCCAGCGGGCCGTGTCGCTGCGCGTTGGCAGCCCCATCTTGCCTGGATTGAGGACGCCCACCGGGTCGAGCGCGTGCTTCAAGCCGGCGAACACGTCAAGACCGGGTCCCAGCGCTTCGGCCATGAAGCGGTCGCGAACCACTCCGACACCGTGGTGGTGTGACAGGTTGCCGCCATTAGCGAGCACGGCACGCTGTCCCGCATCCCACAGGGCGCGGTAGGTCTTGTCGATCTCGTCGGCCGGAGGGCTAGCGGCGAACGTGAAGTAGATACATGCGCCATCGACATAGCTGTGCGACAGGTGACACGACGCCGAGCGAGCGTGCGGCACGGCTGTCATCGCCGCGGTGGTGGCGTCGAAGACCGCCGGAAGAGCCGACCACGGCGCAGCGATCTCCAACGTGTCGACGACGAATCCGCGGCGGGTCAATGCTTGCAGGGCACTCGTGTCGTTGCGGTGCTCCATCCATGCGTCGACCGGCGCCGAGCCGGCGTCGATGGCCGAGCTTGCCGCACAGACCTCCTCGACGACCTGCATCGTGGCATCGACGATGACCGGGTCGCCCTCGTCGAGCACCAACAGGGTGCACGTCGATCCGTCGCCGACGTGGCCGCGTGCCGATTCGATGGCGTCGTACAGCCGCAGCACCGCAGGTGTTGCTCCTCGCCGGAGGATGAGGCGGCACGCGTCGAGGCCAGCTTCGAAGTCGCTGAACGTCCACGCCTGTCGTCGTTCGGCTGGTGGCGTCGGCCAGGCCCGCAACCACACATCGGTGATCACGCCGAGTGTGCCCTCCGAACCGACGAACAACTGCGTCAGATCGGGACCGGTGGCGGCAGCCGGCGCACCGCCGGTAGTGATCACTCGGCCGTCGGCCAGGACGACTTCGAGCCCGTTGACGATGTGCTCGATCTTGCCGTACCTCGTGCTGTACTGACCAGCACCGCGGGCTGCGACCCAGCCGCCAACGGTGGCCAGGTCGAAGCTCTGGGGGAAATGGCCAACCGTCAAGCCGTAGTCGTGGCGTAGCTCGCGTTCGAGATCAGGCCCGAATGTGCCCGGACGCACCTCGACCACCCCGGACGTCGCGTCGACCGCCTCGATCCCGGCCAGTGCCGTGAGATCGAGCAGCACGCCACCGGCGAGGGGGACGCTGCCCCCGACCACACCCGATCGTCCACCAGCCGGTGTAACGGCGACTCCAGCTTCGTTGCACGAGCGCAGCACATGGGCGACGCCATCGGTGGTCGTCGGTCGGACGACCGCGGCGGCTCGTCTCGGAACGGCACCGTGCAGTGACCAATGCAACGCCAGCGGCCACCAGTCGCGGCTGGCCTCGGCAGTTGCCGCCTCATCGGTGACGACGTCGCCGACGACGCGCAGCGCATCGAGCAGGTCGTTGCTCAGCGGCGCCGGCGCGTCGCCCAGGTGCGATGTGGTGCCGGTCAGCTCAATTGGCGACGACGGGCGCATCGGTGCTCTCCGTGTGTGCGGGCGATGGGTGCGCCACCAGGTCTCCGAGCACCGAGACCCACTCGCGCTCGCTCCAGGCTCGGAAGTCGTCAATCTGGACGGCACGCTGCTCCTCGTCCCAATGCAACTCGCCCGCCATCAGCTCGGCGGCGACGGGGGCGGCCTCGAGGGCGGCGCGTCGGTCGAACAGCTGCAGGCGGGTGCGGCGGGTCAGGACGTCGTGCAACGTCGTCGCCATCTCCGAGCGCACTGCGTAGACGACCTCGGCACGCAGATAGGGGTAGCCGGCAACGAGGCGCTCACCAAGATCGGTGCGGTCAGCGATGAGCGCACGCACGTCGTCGGCATGCGTTCCGTACCGTGACCACAGATAATGATCCATCGAACCCCGTCGCACGTTGGGGCGCCGGCCGCTCCCAGCGAGGCGGAGACCGACGGTTCGGCGCCGCCGATCGAGCCGCCGCCACCACTGCACCGGGCGGCCGAGCCGTTGCATGACCACGTCGATCGTGTCTTCGGCCATCTCCCGGTACGTCGTGAGCTTGCCGCCGAGGATGCTGACTACGCCATCGGCGTCGACGTCGATCGCGTGCCGTCTGGAGAGATCTGCGGTTGACGGGTTGTTGCCAGACGAATGGGTCGGTCGCTCCACTAGCGGCCGTAGTCCGGACCACACCGCAGTGACATCGTCGACCGTGACCTGACGGACACGTTCGGTGTCGAGCGCGTCGTTGAGTGCAGTGAGCACGTAGTCGACGTCGTCGGTGGTCACCGGCGGGTCGTCGAGCGGCCCGTCGTAGTCGGTGTCGGTGGTGCCGATGTAGACGTGGCTGAACGTCCCGTCCGGGTACTCGCCCCAAGGCACGAGGAACAGGCTGCGTTTGTCGCGCCGCACAGGGATGATCACGGCAACGTCGACGCGGATGAGTTCCCAGGGCACCGTGAGGTGGACTCCCTTGGCTGGTCGAATCGTCATTGCCGGCGGAGCTGATGACCCCGTACCGATGGTGTCGGCCCAAACACCCGCGGCGTTAACCACCGCCCGCGCCGGCACGCGCAGCGATTCGCCGTCGATGTCGAGGGTCACGTCGTAGCCGTCGACGCGGCGCTCGACGCTGCGCACGGGACAACGGTTGAGCACGGTCGCACCGTTGGCTGCGGCGGTCTGGGCGATCGTCAGCGTCAGACGAGCGTCGTCGGCGCTGGCGTCGTAGTAGAGAAAGCCGCCTGATAGTCGCTCCAACGTGGTCGTCGGGAAGTGCTCGGCGGCCTGTCGTGCGTCGAGGCGCCGGTGCAGCTTGCCGATGCGCCACCCCCCGGTGAGGTCGTACATCCACAGCGCCGAGTTCAACGCTTTGGCGAGCTTCTTCGAGACGACACCGTCGCGTGTCATCACCGGGATGAGGAACGGGAGCGTGTCGACGAGATGCGCAGCGTTGCGCCGGAGTCGCTGGCGCTCGCGCAGCGCCTCGTACACCAACCGCACGTCGCCGGCCTGCAGATAGCGCAGTCCGCCGTGGACCATCTTCGAGCTCTTCGACGATGTTCCTGAAGCGAAGTCGTCGCGCTCGACGAGGGCGGTGCGCAGCCCGCGGTGTGCGGCGTCGAGAGCGGCTCCGGCGCCGGTGATGCCAGCCCCGATGACGAGAACATCGAATGGTGCGGCGCGACCCTCGGCGGTCGCACGCAGGGCTTCCGCCATCGCGCCCCGCTCGAATGTTGTCGCCGTGACGTCGGTGCTCGGCATCGAGGCGGATGTTAGGACGCGGCTCAGGGTGATGGGCGAGCGGACGCGGTACTGTCCGAGCGCGATCTACGACCCACACGATCCGGCCTACCTCGACGAGGCGACCTGTCGCCGCGACCTCGCGGCGACATTTGGTCGATGCGTCGGCTGTGCGCAATGCGTCGACTACTGCTCGGTGTTTCCGGGGTTGTTCGCACTGCTCGATCGACTCGCCGATCGTGACCCAGAACGAATGACGCCGGCGCAGCAGGACGATCTGGTCGATGAGTGCCATCAATGCCGACGTTGTGTGGAGGCCTGTGGTGGGTCGACGGAGGGTCGGTCCGACGACGATGTCGTGCCGATCGACCTTCCGCGGATGATCGCTCGATCGATGGCGATGCGCGTTGCGAGCGGCCATGTCCGGACAGCCCACCGCAGAGCGACGCGCACGCTTGCTCGGAACAATGTGCTCGACCGTCTTCCAGCGGGAGCAGCAGGTTCGAGGCGTCGGCGGTGGGCCCGGGCGTTCACGGGGATCTCCGCTGCACGGCGACTCCCCGGGCGCAGCGGGGCTGCGGCTGCCGGGGCATCAGCGGTCCGATCGTGCGACAGCGACGAGGCCGATGTCGCAGTAGTGCGGACATGTCTGCAAAGGCAGCAGCCTGTCGCTGCCCTCGTTGGGCTGCTCGACGTCGTTGGAGTGCCGTGTCGAGAGGCGGCGCTCTCGTGTTGTGGTGCCCCAGCGCTGTACGGCGGCGATCTCGACCGGTTCGGCGAGATCGCGTCGAGTGCTGTTGCTGCTCTGTCGGCCAACGCCCGCGCCGGGCGCGACATCGTCGTGACCGAACCGGCATGCGCCGAGGTGCTCCGCGAATACCTCGTCCATCATGTTGACCCGCAGCAGCGAATCGATGCGGAAGTGGTCGCAGCTGCGGTGTGTGACGCCGTCGACTATCTCGAGCCTCTGCCGGTGACGGCACGTGTCGACGCGACCACACCGACACACGTCGTGGCGCAACGCTCGGTGCCGGGCGGCGCGCCCGACGCGACACTGCGTTTGCTGGAGCGTGCGGGAGCGCACGTCCATCCGCTCGATCGTCCCGTCGGTGACGCCGGGGGCTGGCGTCTGCGGGCGACGAACGACGACCGTGTGGACCAGCTCGATCGTGTGCTCATCGACGACGCCAGGGCAGCGCTGACAGCGCATCCCGACGCGGCGCTCGTTGCCGAGTCGTCGCTGGCGGCCGTCGCCATCGAGGAGCGTCTCGGACGGCCGGTCGAACACGTGCTCGAGTGGCTGGCCCGCGGTGGCTCGCCCAAATTGTGACGATTCCGTGCGCAATTCGCCTGTTTCGCTCAGAATTTCGGGTGGTGGAATTGGCTCTGGCGCTTGCTGACCAGGGCAATTAGGCTTTGTCCCTCGAAGTCTTTGGGGGTCACACGAGTGTCGGTACAGGAGATGAAGTGGTGGGATCTCGGGGCGTGCCGCGGGTTGGACGCTGCGATCTTCTACCCGGAAGACGAAGAAGGGGCACAGGTCGCCAAATCGGTCTGTGAGGGCTGCTCGGTGCAGAGCGCGTGTCTCGAACATGCGTTGGACCGGCGCGAGAAGGCCGGCGTCTGGGGCGGTGCCACCGAACGCGACCGACGTCGAATCATCCGTCGGCGACGACGCATTGCTTCGGCCTGAATTCCGCGTTTCAAGTCGCCCGCCGCTCTGGCAGCATCGCTGAGATGACCACCGACTTCCGCGGCTGGACCGCGTTGATCACCGACGCGCTTGCTGGCCGCGACCTCAGCCAATCGGACGCCGCTGCCGCAATGGCCACGATCCTCGACGGCGATGCCACGTCTGCCCAGATCGCGGGATTCCTCGTGGCGATGAACAGCAAAGGTGTGGTTGCCCCCGAACTCGTCGGCATGCTCGACGCCGCGTTGGCTGCGTCGCCGGTTGTGCCGTTGAGCGACGACGAACGAAGTCGGGCAATCGACATCGTGGGAACCGGCGGCGACGGCTCCCACTCGATCAACGTGTCGACGATGGCCGCGCTCGTGGCCGCGGGCGCAGGGGTGGCGGTCTGCAAACACGGGAATCGCTCCGCGTCGTCGAAGTGCGGCGCGGCCGACGTTCTGGAAGCGTTGGGACTGAACCTCGACGTGCGTCCGGAGCAGGTCGCCGCGTCGGTTCGCGAAGCTGGCTTTGGATTCTGCTTCGCCCAGGCGTTCCACCCGGCGTTTCGTCACGCCGGTCCGCCGCGTCGCGAGATGGGCATCCCTACGGTGTTCAATCTCATCGGTCCGATGGCCAATCCCGGTCGCGTCGAACGCCAGGTGATCGGCATCGCCGATCCGGTTGTTGCCCGTCCGATGCTCGAAGCGCTCGCCGAGCGGGGCCTGCGGTCGGCGTGGATCGTGCACGGATCCGGGCTCGATGAGATCACCACCACGGGCTCGACCGAGGTGCTGTCGCTGAACGCCGGGACGATCACCAGATTCACCATCGAGTCCGCCGCGCTCGGCCTTCCACTGGCCACTGCGGAGCAGCTGAGCGGTGGTGACCGTGAGGGCAACGCAGACGTTGTTCGTCGAGTTCTCGGCGGCGAACACGGTCCGTATCGTGACGTGGTGGTGCTCAATGCCGCAGCTGCGCTGGTGGTCGCGGGCGTCGCCGGTGATCTCCCCGAAGCGATGGCATCCGCGTCGGCTGCGATCGACGATGGACGCGCCCAGGGCGCCCTCGATGCGGCCGTGCGCATCTCCCAACGCACGTGACCACCGCTCACGTTCCCGCATCGTCAGCCAATCTCGGGGCCGGTTTCGATGTACTCGGCATGGCGCTCGGGCTACGCCTCGCGGTCGGGGATGGGCAACCGCCCAGTCGTGCGCAGGTGCTCGACGAGCACCACCCCGCGAGCGTGGCGTTCGTCCGCGCCGGGGGCGACGATCGACCCCTTTGGATTCGTAGCCCCATTCCGATGGGACGCGGGCTCGGATTCAGCGGCGCGGCACGAGTCGCCGGCGCTGCGCTGGCGACCGCGATCGAACAGCACCGACTCGACAGCGACGGGCGCCGCGCGGCGCTTGCGGTCGCAGCCGAACTCGAGGCGCACGGGGACAACGCCGCCGCGTCGACCTTCGGTGGTGTGACCGCCTGGGTGGCTGGTCATGCTGTGGCACTTCCGCTCGGGCCGCGTCTCGGCGGCGCAGCGATCGTCGCTTGGATCCCGAGGTCCACCACATCGACCGATCGCTCCCGTGCGGCGCTCGCTCGGCGGATCGACCGCGGGGCGGTGACCGCCAACCTGGGTGCGGTCGCGCAGTTCGTGGTTGCGCTCGCCGATGACGACCCCGACCTGCTGACTGGGGCGACGGACGACCACGTGCATCAGCACGCCCGTTTCGCGGCGCAGCCTGCCGGTGCGCACGCACTGAGCGTTGGGCTCGATGCCGGCGCGTGGTGTGGATGGTTTTCTGGCAGCGGTCCGACCGTGGCGCTGTGGGTCGACCCGGCTCATGTCGAGGCGGTGCTCGCTGCGCTGCCAGCCGAAGGCGCCGCCCGCCGGCTCACGATCGACACCGCAGGGATCGAGATCGAACGTTGATCGCGGCGGTCCGTTGCCGTGGCCGCCGATGCGTCACTGGGGGTCGAGCGAGGCGCCGCGCAACGACAATGCGTAACCGACGACAAGCCCGATCCCCATCGTGACGATCACGACGCCCGCGGCGAGATAGGCAGCCGCGTACTCCACCGTGCGGAGACCATCGGCAGTGAACGTTTGGAAGAGCGCAAGGATCGCGGCGATCACGGCCAGTGCCGTGGCAACTGCCACCGGCTCTTTCGACAGACGAGCCTCGACCGTCCCCATCTCCTCGGTGCCTGAACCGCGCCAGCGAAGCAGGATGGCGGTGCTGGCGGCGAACCAGGCAACAGCGACCAGATACGCGCCTATCACATCACTCGGCCGGTGCCACCCGGCGGCCACGACTCCGATGCCGAACACTGCACTGAGCGCAGCGGCCGCGACGGTGATGAGCCACCGACGGGCGTGCGGCGCAACCATGACGGAACCGAGTGCCAGCGAGATGCCGATCGTTGCGTGCCCACTGGGAAACCAGTTCTCCTCGAGCCCTGCGACGCCGTCGAATCGTGGTCGATCGAGGACGCGCGTCTTCAGTACCTCGGTGGTGACCACGGCGCCGACAATCGTTGTGCCGACGACGAGCGCGAGACGCCATCGTCGCCGGGCGAGTGCGATCGTCACGATTGCAGCGGTGAGCAGGAACAGCGATGTTTGCGTGATCGAGTGCAGCAGTTCGTTGAGTGCTTGGGTGACGGCGGGATCTTCGACTTCGCGCCCGTCGAAGGCGACGTCGTCGACCCGTTGACCCCACTCCGTCCGCACGAACACCACGTAGGTCAACGCCAGGAGGGCGATCGCAACGATGCTGGTCATGAGGTACCGCCGTTCGCGGCGTTCGTCACTCATCGAGCGCACCGTAGGCGCCACGGCGGTGGTGTTGTGGTTGGTCAGGCCGCCAGGAGCTGAGGATGGTCGAGTGGGAACCGCCACTCGCCGTCGCACTTGACCTGCAAGGTGGCGTGGTGGCGTTCGATGAAGCGGGCCAGGCACAGGGCTTCGTCGATGAGTGTCCGCGGGAGCGGTTGATCGGTCGGCGGAGCGTCGTGGGCCTCGATCGGCAGGGCTCGTCCGACCGTACCGCGCACGGTGACGTCGAGCAGTCGGGCTCCGTCGATGTGCCACACGACATCGCCGCGATGGACGTCCACCTGGCCGGCCGCGCGGAGCGCCTCGACTTGTCGGTGCCGCTTGAGTGCTGTGAGCAACGCATCGAGGCGGTCGCGGGCCAAGGCGGCTTCTTCAAACCGTTGCTCGGCGGCCAGCTGCATCATGCGAGCTCGCAGAGCGGCTTCGACGGTCGTGGTGTCGCCGCGCAGCGTGCGCGCCGCGGCCTCGACCGCCTGCGCATACTCCACGGGCGATGCCGTGCCCGCGCAGGGACACATGGCCACGCCGAGCTGCGCGGCTGTGCACTCACGGGCGCCTGGCTCGGGCCGGTGGTTGCGTCCGAGACGCGCCGAGCAGCGGCGGAGCGGGATGACGCTTTGTACTGCCTCCACCACGAGGCGCGCCGAGGTTCGTGATGGGAGGGGCCCGAGGTGCAAGCCCGAACGTGATGGGTTCTTGACGATGGCCAGGCGGGGCCACGGGTTCGTGGTGTCGAGGCGGACGTAGCAGTACTTGTCGGCGCGTGTTCCGGCGCGGTTGTATCGGGGTAGGAGTTTGGCGATCATTCGACGCTCGACCACTTCGGCGCTCAAGGCGTCGGGGAGCTCGATGTGATGCACCGACTGGGCCTCTCGCAGCATCGGCCCGATCTTGCGGCGATCGTCGCTGCCGAAGTAGCTGCGGACACGGTGGCGGAGGTTGCTGGCCTTCCCCACGTAGAGGACCTCGTCGCCGGCCCCGCGGAACATGTACACCCCGGGCGAGCGGGGGAGGTCGGCGGTGAGTGCCAGCTTGGCGGCCTGGGGATGTCCGCCCAGCTTGCTGAGCGCGAGCAAGTCGTCCAGTCCGAGCACACCCCAGCCTGCGGCGCGCTCCACGAGGACGTGCAGCAAGTCGGTGGTCGCCAGCGCATCGTCGAGGGCGCGATGACTCGGTTGATGATCGAGGCGTAGCCGCGAGGCCAACGTGGCGAGTTTGCAGTTGGGCACCTCGTCGCGCACGAGACGGCGCGCCAGCGCCACCGTGTCGATCGCCGTGTTGGCCAGGGTCGGGCGTTCGGTGCGGCGGAGCGCAGCGCGGAGGAACCCGACGTCGAAGCTGACGTTGTGCCCGACGATCACGCTGTCGCCGATGAACTCGAGCAGCGATGGCAGAACCGACTCGATTCGTGGAGCGTTCGCCACGAGCGCATCGGTGAGCCCGGTGAGCATCGTGATCTGGGGCGGTATCGCCCGCCCCGGATTGACCAGTGTCTGGTACGTGCCGAGGCACTCGCCGCCGAGCACCTTCACTGCGCCGACCTCGGTGATCGTGTCACCGTTGCGATCGCCGCCCGTGGTCTCCAGGTCGATCACACAAAATGTCACATCGCACAACGCGGTACCGAGTTCGTCGAAGCTGCGCTGCCCCGCGATCGTCGAGATGGATGTGCTCGCCCCAACCGGCATGAGTGCGATGCCATCACGAACAGATGTTTGTTGTCAAGCCGGATGTCGAACGTGCGCACCCTCGGGATCTGTCGCTCGCACCCATTAGGGTTCGATCGTGACTCGCCGCGAGCCGCCGTCGGGGCCCACGTCGCCCGACGGTCCGTCCACCACGATCGAGCATCGCTCGCTGCGCTCGGCGATCGAATTCGCAGTGGCGATCGTCCGCGAGGCGGGCAAACAACGGACGCGTATCGACCACCCCGTCGAGCTCGATCGGTTCGTGACTGCGCAACGCATCCCGAACGGAGCCCTCGGTCGACTACGCCGAGCGATCGAAGACGATGCGACTTTTCGGGAGCGGCTTTCGGCGGGGGCGATTCCCGAGCTCGTCGATGAGATCGGCCGTCTGTGGTTGGCGGCTGCGCCCGGGTGGCAGGAGCCGGCAGCGAAGCTCCAACGAGCGGCAGCGGAGCGCGTCGTCGACGACTCGTTGCGTGCCCAGCTCCAACGTGCAGAGCGGCAACGTGACGCCGCTGAGCGGGCGGTGTCGCGATCGCGTGCCGATGCGATCGCGGCCCGCGCCGCGCTCGATGAGGCGACGGCCGATCTCTCTGCTGCCCGCCGCGCCGCAGCCGAGACGCAGCGCCAGCTCGCTGAATCCGACGATCAGCGACAGGCGGCGCGTCGCGCCGAACGGCATGCGCTCGATCGAGAACGTGCCGCGCTCGATCGACTCGCGTCACAGGCACAGTCGACGCCTGCGGACGCTACTGTCGAGGCGACATCGCCGGCGGTAGCGGCTGACGCGGCACGTGGTCTCGACCCGGCTGCGCTCGCCGAGATCATTGAGCGAGCCGCTGCCGAGATCGCTGCGTTGCGACAACTGGTCGAAGTCGTTCATGAGGAACCAGCACCGGACGCGCAGCGGCGGGCGCGCGTACGAGCGCACCGTCGACCGTTGCGGCTTCCGGGCGGCGTGATCTCGACATCGGCCGAGGCCGCCGAGTTCCTGTTGCGGTCCGGCGCACTCGTGTTGGTCGATGGATACAACGTGGCCAAGCGGGGATGGCCCGAAGCGTCGCTCGACGACCAACGTCGCCATCTGCTCACCAGGCTCGAGAACCTTGCCGCTGCGCGCGGCGTCGAGGTGGTGGTCGTCTTTGACGGCGCCGACGTTGTTGGCGCCCACGCCGACGCCCGCAGAAGACTGCGCGTGGTGTACTCACCCGCTGGCGTGACCGCTGACGACGTGATCCGCGACCATGTCGGTTCCGTC
>JBCDFR010000022.1:0-62605 GCA_039177505.1 Actinomycetota bacterium
CCGGCGGTGGCGCCCGTCCTGATCGGAGCGACCCGAGCGACCGAAGCGGCGCTCGGCACCGCCGGGGCGGTGGTGTCGGACGGCTGGCCCTGGTTGGGCCTGCTGGCCGTCTTCGCCGTCGCGTTCGGTGTCGGCGGCGCATTGGCGTTCGGGCCGCTGATCGACGAATAATCGAGCGCACGCACATGAGCCCGAAGCGAGGGGCTCGCCACCTCCCACAGAACCGAGAACCGACCCACATGACGTCGACCGACTCCGCACCGGCCGCAACACCGGCATCGCCAGACGAATCGCCGCGCTACGGCACGGGAACAAAGGCGACCCGTGCGCTCGGGATCGCAACGATCATCTCCATGGGTTGGCTGGTGGCCTTCGGACTGGGATTCTCGCCGGCCGATCGCGATCAAGAGGAGGCGGTGCGCATTCTCTACGTGCACGTGCCGACGATCTGGGTGGCGTACCTCGCCTTCTCGATCACTGCGCTGTCGTCGGCGATCGTGCTGTTCGGCAAGAAGAAGTCGCTCGATTGGGATCGCCTGGCCGGGGCCAGCGCCGAGATCGGTGTCGCCTTCGTCGCCGTCACCTTGGCCGTCGGTGCGATGTGGGGGCGGATCACCTGGGGCGTGTTCTGGCAGTGGGATGCCCGGCTGACCACCACGGCATTGCTGTTCGTCACGTACATCGGCTACCTCGCTGTACGCCGGTTGGGCGGCACGCACGAACAGCGCGCCAAGCGCAGCGCGGTGCTCGGTCTGATCGCCGTGCTCGAGATCCCACTCGTGCACTGGAGTGTACGCCTATGGCGCAGTCTCCATCAGGAGGCGACGGTTCTCAACACCGACGGCGACATCAAGATGGACGGTCTGATGCTGTTCAGCCTGTTCGTCGGCGTCGTTGCGTTCACGCTGTTGTACGTGTGGTTGTTGCTCCATCGGACCCGGAGCATGTGGATGGAGGACTTGCTCGACGACCGGGGCCTCGACGAGGCGCTGGCGGCACGGCGCGCCGAGGGAGCGCCGCAGCCTGCGCGTGACGACATGCACGGCCTCGGAGGTTCGTCATGATCGCCTTCTACGACGACGCCGGGTTCATCCTCGGAAGTTATGCACTGACGTTCGCTGTCGTCGGCCTGCTGGCGTGGCGGTACGTGCGGCGCGGCACACAACTCGGACGACGTGTGTCCGACGACGAGAAACCGTGGCGCTGAGCGACCATCATGGCAACCACCGAATCGCCCATGGCCGACCTCGATCTCTCCCCCCGGCAGTCCGAACCCGCCCGCCGACCGCGTCAGCGTCGGAACTGGGCGGCGATCGTCGTGCTCACACTGGTGATCGTCGCCGGCGGCGTCATCGTCACCCAGTTCCTCACGTCGGCGGTCGACTACTACTGCAACGTCGACGAGATCGGCGTGCGCGACGGCTGCGACGCCGATCGCCGAATCCGCTTGCAAGGAACCGTCGACGAGGGTTCGGTCGCTCGCGAGGGCTCGGCGACGGTGTTCACCATCACGTTCAACGACGAGACCATGCCCGTGCGTTACGAAGGAGAGCCGGGCGGGATCTTCAAAGAGTGCATCCCCGTGGTCGTCCACGGCGTGATCGATACCAGCAGCGTTGCGACCGGTGAGCTGCAGGGCGACCGTGTCGAGGTTCGCCACTCCGATGAGTACGTCTCGGTCAACGATGAGCGAGTCGCCGATGCCGTCGATGCCGGTTGCGACGGGGGCAATGCCTGACCGACGCGCCGCCGTCTCGATGACCGCATCATGATCGCCGCCAGCCTCAACGCCGCCCTCGGACGCGCCGGGCTGCTGCTCATGCTCGCCGCGTCGGTGTTCGGTGCCTTCGCGGTGCTGTACGGGATCCGGCAACGCAACCCCAAACTTCTCAAGCAGGGTCCGCTGTACGCGTGGCTGGCGTTCGGCGGCGCGGTGTTGGCTGCGGTCATGATGCAGCGGGCACTGATCACCCGCGACTTCTCGCTCGCCTACGTGCAACAGGTCGGCTCCGCCGACACACCGGCGCTCTACAACTTCGCCGCAATGTGGTCGGCGCTCGAAGGGTCGATCTTGCTCTGGGTGGCGATCCTTGCCGGCTTCACAGCAGCCGTCGCATGGCGGTTCCGCAAACGCACCGACGACGTGCTGGTCGGATGGGCATTGATCGTGATGTTCGTCATCTCGGCGTACTTCGCGATGCTCAGCTTCGGCCCTGCCGACCCGTTTGCTGCGGGCGCGCCAGGCGTCACGTCGGGTCCAGGACCGAACCCACTGCTGCAGAACCACATCCTGGTCCTGTTCCACCCACCGATCCTGTATCTCGGCTACGTCGGCTTCGCCGTCCCGTTCGCGTTCGCCATTGCGGCGTTGATCACCGGGCGCCTGGGAGAGGGATGGTTGCTCGAAACCCGGCGATGGGCCTTGTTCTCATGGGCGTTTCTCACGATCGGCATCCTCCTCGGGGGATGGTGGAGCTATGAGGTCCTTGGATGGTCCGGCGTGTGGGCGTGGGACCCCGTCGAGAACGCATCGCTGTTGCCATGGCTCACCGGGACCGCGTACATCCACTCGGTGTTGGTCCAGGAACGGCGAGGCATGTTGCGGGTGTGGAACCTCAGCCTGCTGATCGCCACCTTCGCACTGACGATTCTCGGCACGTTCCTCACCCGCTCGGGCGTGATCAACTCTGTGCACGCCTTCGGCGACGGGCCGGTTGGTCCATGGCTGTTGGCGTTTTTTGGCTTCACCGTTGCGGTGTCGCTCGGGTTGATCGCCTGGCGCGGCGACCGGCTTCGCTCACCGGGCACGATCGACTCGCCGGTCTCGCGTGAAGGCGCGTTCCTCGCCAACAACGTGATCTTCACGGTCTTCGCGTTCGTCGTGTTGCTCGGCACGGTGTTTCCGCTGCTGGTCGAAGCGCTGCAGGACCGCCAAACCGTGGTCGGCGCGCCGTACTTCGATCGTCTCTCGACCCCGATCGGGCTGGTTTTGTTGTTCCTGATGGGCGTTGCGCCTGTCCTGCCGTGGCGCAAGGCGTCAGGTGAGCTGCTGCGCGAGCGATTGTTTTGGCCGGCGTGGGCCGGCGCCGGGTCGCTCGTGATCGCGGTGGCCGTCGGCGCGACCGGGTGGGCGCCGCTGGTGGCGTTTGGACTCGGTGGGTTCGCGGCCGGCGCGGCGCTTCGCCAGATCGTGTTGGCCACCCGCCGGCAAGGTTGGCGGGGGTTCGTCGGCCGGACCAATGGTGGGATGGTCGTCCACCTCGGCGTGATCGTGATCGGGATCGCGCTCGCCGCCTCGAACTCCTACACCCACTCCGCCACGCTCACGCTGACCCAGTCCGAGCCGATCGAGTGGGGTGGGCACACCTTCGAGCTCGTGTCGGTCGACGAACGGATCAACGACGCAGGGAGCGAACGCGTGGTCGCCGCAAACGTGCTCCTCGACGACCGCCAGGAGTATCGGCCCGCCGTGACCACCTATCTCAACATCGGCCAGGACGTCGGCACGCCGTCGGTGCGTACCGGCTTCACCAAGGACGTGTACCTCACGCTCGGTCAAGGCGTTGCGCCGGGTGATACCGAGGCGACGATCCGCGTGTTCATCAAGCCGATGATCCTGTGGCTCTGGATCGGCGGAGCGATGATGGCGATCGGTACACTGTTGGCCGCGTTCCCCTCAGGGCGCAAACGCAATCCGATCGATCCGGTGTCGGCCCCGATCGGAGTCGACCAACCCTCGACCGAACCCCCCGCCCAGCCGGCGGCACCCACCGTGCCGCCCGTGGCCAACGAGCCATCCCCAGAACCCGAGACCGTGCAGGTGCGTACGACATGACCGACGTCATCGACCACGAGCCCAGTGCCGAACCCGAGACCGCAGAGCCATCACGACGGCCGGTCGCGCCGTGGATCGCCCTCGCCATTGCACTGGTGATGATCGGCCTCGTCGTGGTGCTTGTCAGTGCCACCTCCACTGGGGAGAACGTCGCTGAGTCGCCGTTGATCGGTCGGCCCGCGCCTGAGGCCACGGGGCAGCTGGCCGATGGAACGGCGTTCGATCTGTCCCGTCGGAAGGGCAGCTGGGTGGTGTTGAACTTCTTCACCGCCGACTGCGTGCCGTGTATTCGCGAGCACCCCGATCTGATCGAGTTTCACGAGCAGCAGCAGGCCCTCGGCGCCGACGGTGCCGAGCTGTATTCGATCGTCGTCAACGACACGCCCGAAGACGTCGAGGCATTCTTCGATGAGCGCGGTGGCGACTGGCCGGTGGTGTACTCGGAGTTCGACAACTTCCCGGTCGCCTTCGGCGTTGCGCAAGTTCCCGAGACGTGGATCATCGATCCGAGCGGCGTCGTGCAGCTCCGCTTCATCTCAGAGGTCACCGCCGAACAGCTCAACGTGACGTTGCAGCAATTCCGGGAGCAGTACGGGTGAACGCGCAGCGCCTCAACCGTCGACTCAAGGGCTGGATGGGGTGGCTGGCGCTCATCTTCGTCGTCGCCGCAGCGCTGACGATCGGCATCGCGTCGACGACCGGTCCGCAGACGCCCGAGGACCGAGTCGATGCGATCTCCAAGCGCGTGGCCTGCCCGGTGTGCGATGGCGAGAGTGTGTTCGAGTCGCAGAACAGCGCATCGATTGCCATCCGCAACCAGGTCGGCGATCTCGTTGCCGAGAACGACTTGGGTGACGATCAAATCGTGGCGTTCATCGAGACGCGTTACGGCGCACAGGTGTTGCTCGTGCCGAGGGCCTCGGGTTTCGACGCACTCGTATGGGTGCTGCCAGCGGTGGCGCTCGTGTGTGGTGTCGCCGGCCTCGCTGTCGCATTCCGGCGGTGGCGAGTCCAGGCCGATGGCACGCTTGATCCGACCGACGATGACCGGGCGTTGGTCGAGGCTGCGCTGCGCGATCAGCACGGCTCGACCGATACGCGATGACGGCCGCGACCCGCCAGCGGGGAGCGCAACTCGACGAGTTGGCCGAGCTCGAAGAGGAGCGTCGGTTTCTGCTCCGTTCGCTCGACGATCTCGAGCGGGAGTTCGCGGCCGGCGACGTCGATGACGCGGACTATCAGACGCTGAAAGACGGGTACACGGCACGTGCAGCGAAGGTGCTTCGCCAGATTGAGGCGGGGCGCTCCGCGGTCGGGCAGCGCCCTCCTCGTCGATTGGGTCGCACAGCAGCGATTGCCGCCGTTGTTGTTGCGGCTGCGGTCGGTATCGGTTTCATCCTCGCCGACGCGTGGGGCGAACGCCGCGCCGGCCAGGAGATCACCGGGTTCACCCCCGGTGACGACGCACGGCTGCTGTTGGCGTCAGCGCGAGCGACGATGACCAGCGGTGACTTTGCCACCGCCAACGGACTGTTTGGTCGAGTGGTCGAAATGGAGCGCGAGCAAGGCCGCGAGAGCGTCGAGGCGATCGCCTACTTCGGGTGGACGTTGGCCCTGCTGGCGATTCAAGAGCCCGACGCGGATGCCCGTGCCGCCGGGCTCGATGCTGCTGTGCTGGCGCTTGCTCAGGCGGCTGAGCTCGATCCGTTGTACCCCGACCCGCAGTGCTTCCTGGCGATCACCGAGTTCCAGTTTCGCGACGACCCCGCAGCGGCGCTGGGGTATGTCGAGCAGTGTGAGGCCAACAATCCGCCGGCTGACGTGAGCGATATCGTCGCCGAGTTCGCCGACGAGATCCGCGCCGCAGCCGGCTAACTGCGACAACTGGTGCCAGGCACCACGACAACTGGTGCCAGGCACCAAGTGTCGCGGTTAACTGGGCGGCGGCCAGGACTTGGCGCGGTCGAACGCGCCGTCTCTGCGCTTGAGCACCCACACCGACGCCTTGCGCCAGTCGGGCACGCCGGCGATCTCCATCCCGCGTCGTTCCAACGCCATCACCACACTCGCGATGATGTCGCCGTGGCTGCAGAGCACGCTGCGGTGCGGGAGTTCGTCGAGGAGTTCGAGTACCGGCAGCAAGCCACCGCCCTCGAACAGACGGTTGTCAGGCTCGACCTTGATGCCGATCGCCTCGCCGAGTGGCTCGAGTGTCTGTATACAGCGCAACGACGGACTGGCGACGAGTCGCGGCGGCGCCTTCTCGCCGAGTTTGGCGGCGAGTGCGCTGGCCTGTGCCCAGCCGGCTGTGCTCAACGGGCGAAGGGTGTCGTCGCCGTCCCAGGCCGATCGGCTGCCCGCCTTGGCGTGGCGCACCACGTACAGCGTGGCCGATGCGCTCACGACTCTCGAGTGAGTTGTGTATGTCGCTCCGTGAGGGTGCGTACGAAGATGATCCAGGCGCCGCCGGCGATCACGGTCAGTACGCCGGCAATCACGCCGAGCGCACCGAAGTCTTCGATCGACTCGGCGAGCGCATCGATGTCGCCGGTACCGAGTCCGCCGGCGAGTGAGCTCGCCTGGAACGCGAAGATGATGATCGGGAGTACACCGTAGGTGAGGAACCACATCCACAAGACGGGGTTCTCGCCGTCGCGTTTCCAGTCGTTGCCCTCGACGATGCCGGGCTCGGATGCCTTCCACAGCTCGCGGCTCATGAGGAACGGAACGATGTAGAGCACGAACGGCGGCATCAACCAGCCGAAGATCGCGAACAGTGGGTGAAAGGTCGTCTGTCGACCGAAGGCGCGCACGTTGCTCGCGATGCGGTACAGCCAGATGATGGTGACGATTCCCGCAGCCACCGTGGCCACTCCCGTGATCAGCTGAGCTGCGTTCAGCGGACCGATCGCGCTCTCGAAGTCGTCTTGGGAGATCGACCCGTCGAGAAAGTTGCGAGCATCGCTTGCTGCGCCGAACGAAAGAATGGTTGCGGCCACGGTGCCGAGTACTGCCGCTGCAACGAGGACGACTACCGCTGTCGACAGGCCGCGCACCCGGCGCAGTGGCACCGATGGGGTCGGGTTGGTGCCGTATGCGATGTAACCCGGCGGTGGCGTCAGCCCGCTCGGCGGTGGTGGCGGCGGCGGAGCGCTCGCAGATGGTGGCGGCTGAGCCGGCTGGCTCGGCGCAGCACCCGGTGGGGGCGGTGGGGGCGGCGGAGTCGACGACGGGGGAGTCGACGATTGCGGCGTCTGGAATTCGTCGCTCACTGCGGAGAGGCTAACCCCAGCCGAGTTCGTGCAGACGCTCATCGTCGATGCCTGCGGCGTGGGCGACCTCGTGGATCACCGTGACGTACACCTCGTCGACGAGTTCGTCGTAGTCGTGGCACACCTCGCAGAGCGCAGCGCGGTAGATGGTCACCACGTCCGGACCGTCGGTGCCATTGCGTTCCGTGTGCGGGACTCCTTCGTACAGACCGAGGAGGTCGTGTTCGTCGGGGTTGCGGTCCTGTACCTGGATGACCACGTTGTCGAGCACCGGCAGCAGCTCGTCGGGCAGGTCATCGAGCGCATCGGCGACAAGTTTGTCGAACCGGTACCGCGGGACGATCTCCATCGGCTCGACGGCCGGCTCAGCTCACTGCGAGCTTGTCGGAGTAGACCTTCTTCGGCTTGAGGTCGACGGCGATTCTCTCGGCGATGGCGAAGAACGCCTGCGCTGCCTCGGACTCGGGTTCGACTGCGGTGATCGGGCGCCCCTCGTCGCCGCCCTCGCGCAGCGCAGGTACGAGCGGGAGCGACCCGAGCAACGGGACCTCGAGGTCGCTCGCAAGCTTCTGGCCGCCGCCATTGCCGAAGATCTCGTAACGCACGCCGTCGTCGCCGGTGAACCAACTCATGTTTTCGATCACGCCGCGGACCGGCAGGTTGACTTTCTCGGCCATCGCCGCCGACAGTGCGGCGACTTCTTGTGCGGCCGGCTGTGGCGTCGTGACCACGTACACCTCACCGCGGGGTAGGTACTGCGACAGCGAGAGCGCGATGTCGCCGGTGCCCGGTGGCATGTCGATGAGGAGGAAGTCGGGCTCGTCCCAGAACACGTCGGTCAGGAACTGCTCGAGTGCCTTGTGCAGCATCGGTCCGCGCCAGATCACGGCTTGGCCCTGGGGGACGAAGTAGCCAATCGAGATGCATCGCACGCCGTACTGCTCGGGCGGGATGAGCATCTCGTCGATCACCGTAGGGTCACGGTCGGTGCCGAGCATCCGGGGGATGGAGTAGCCGTAGATGTCGGCGTCGACGACACCGACAGAGTGGCCTTGTGCAGCGAGCGCGACGGCGAGGTTGGTGGTGACGCTCGACTTGCCGACGCCACCCTTGCCCGAGGAGATCAGCAGCGGGCGGGTCTTCGAGGAGTTCTTGGCGAACGGGATCTCGCGCCCCTCCGCGTGGCCGTGCGCCTGGGTTGCACCGGCGGTGGCGCCAGCATCGCCATGCAGCTGACGGCGCAACGCTTCCCGTTCGTCGTCGGTCATCACCGTGAAGTCGATGTCGATGTGCTCGACTCCGTCGAGCGCAGTTGCTGCGTCGCTGACACGTCGCGTGATCTCGCCCTTCAGCGGGCAACCGGGAACGGTGAGCGCGATCTGGATGCCTACCGTCCCGTCGCCGCGCAGGTCGACGCCGCGCAGCATGTTGAGGTCGACGATCGAGCGATGGAGTTCGGGGTCCTCGACCGGGCGGAGCGCTTCGACGATGTCGTCGGTGGTCACAGTCGTGGGGGAGGACATGGGTCTCATTGTGGCGATCAGCGCGGCCAATTGCACCGCATTTGCACTACGCGGACAGGAGAAATTGCCCTAGGCTGTGGGCATGGCCGCGTCGCCGGCGTTTACCGCGACGGTGTCTGCGATTACCGATGCGTTCGGTGATCCGACCCGTCGGCGCATCTATCTCTTCGCTCGCGATCACTCGTCCCTCAGCGGCTCGGGTGACAGTGTCGGGGACGGCGATCGCAACGGTGCGGGAACGACCGGTGTCACCGCGGCAATGGTCGCTGCCGAGGTTGGCGTCCATGCCAACGTGGCTCGCCACCATCTCGACAAGCTCGCCGCAGGGGGATACCTCGAGGTGTCGACGGCCAAGGCCCCCGGCAGTGGTGCAGGTCGCCCGTCGAAGCGCTACGTGGCAACCGGAGACGTCGAACACCGCGAGCTCGACTTTCCGCTGCGCAGCGACGACCTGTTGTTGTCGTTGCTCGGTCGTGCGCTGGACCGACTGCCGCAGGATGAAGCCGAAGCGATGGCCGAGGCCGTCGGGCAGGAATATGGCGCCGCAATGGCTGCTGGTCTCACCGGAGACGCCCTGGCTGCCGGCCAACGGTCGTTGCGGTCGGCGATTCAGGCCGTCGCCGATGCGCTCACGGCGCACGGATTCGCAGCACACGCCGAGGAGCGCAACGATCGGCTGAGAATCATTAACAACCATTGCCCGTTCGGCGATGTTGCCGCGGAACATCCGGTGATCTGCGCCGTCGACCGCGGGATGGTGCGGGGCATGCTGGCCGCACTGCACGCCGCCGACGAGGATGGTGAGCTCGGTGCAATCGTGACCGAGTCGAGCCTCGCTGCCGGCGACACGTTCTGTGCGACCACCGTCTGACCGATCCACCAACCGTCGTCGCAACGGCACCGATAGCGTGATCGATCGTGGACGTACGCATCGGAGTCACCCAAGCACCGCGTGAACTGACCGTCGAGTTGGCCGACGACGCCGATCGCGACGATGTCAAGGGGCGAATCGAGGCCGCTCTCGGGGGCGCGTCCGACGTGTTGTGGCTCACCGACAAGCGTGGTCGAGAGGTCGGCGTCGCCGCAGTCAAGATCGCCTACGTCGAGGTCGGCTCGCCCGACGATCGGCGCATCGGCTTCGGAGGCTGATCCTGAGCCGGCCGCCCTCGCCGGTCGATCTCGAGCTCGTCTTCGTTACCGGCAAGGGCGGGGTCGGGAAGACGACGGTCACGGCTGCGCTGGCGATGTTGGCTGCCCGTCAGGGCCGCCGCACGCTCGTGTGCGAGATGGATGCAAAAGGCGCTCTCGCGTCGGCGTTCGACGTGCGTGCGCTGCAGTTCGAGCCGACCGAGATCGACGACCGGCTCGAGGCGATCGCAATGAACACCGAGGACGCGCTGCGCGAGTACCTCCGGTTGTTCGTACGTGTGCCGCTGATCGGTCGGATCGGGCCGTTGGCGTCGACGTTCGACTTCGTCGCCGATGCTGCACCGGGGGTGAAGGAAATTCTCGGCGTCGGCAAACTGTGTTACGAGGTGCGCGAGGAGCACTACGACGTCGTGATCGTCGATGCTGACGCCACGGGTCACGTCGTGTCGCAGATCGGCGCCCCCCGAGTGATCCGCGATCTCGTCCAGGTCGGCCTCGTGCGCGATCAGACGCAGTGGATGCTCGACATCCTGGAAGACCCGCAGCGAACCGGGGTCGTCGTGACGACGACCCCCGAGGAGATGCCGGTGGTCGAGACCATCGAGCTGCTCGGTGAGCTCACTGCGCGCACCGGTGCCCATCCGTGTCTGGTCGTGGCGAACCGGGTCTTGCCGGTGTTGTTCAATAAGCGACAAGCGGCGGTCGCGGCGCAGCTGGATGACGTCGACGACCTGCTTGTCGAGGCTGCCGGCCCCGGCGTGTCAACCGTGCTCGCGGGTGCCCGGATCACCGAGGCGCGGCGGCGGACGGGGGCTCGACACCTCACGACACTGCGCCGCGCCGTCGCCGAGCTCGCGTTCGGCGAGTTGCCGATTGTCACCGTGCCCGAGTTGTTGACGCGCGCATCGGGACCACGGGTCGTACACGCGGTGGCCGACTCGCTCGCCGACGAGCTGACCGGCGCTGAGCGATGACTGTGAGCAACCGATGACAGGTATCGATGCGGTTCTCGCCAGCCGTGAAATGGTGCTCGTCGCCGGGTCGGGAGGAGTTGGCAAGACCACGGTCGCGGCCGCGATGGCAATTGCTGCGGCGTCGCGCCAACGACGCAAAGTGCTCGTCTTGACGGTCGACCCGGCGCGACGGCTGGCGACCGCACTCGGCCTCGATGACTTCGGCAACGAGCCGGTCGAGGTCGACCGTCGGCTGTTGCCGGGGCGGACGCGTGGGGAGCTGTGGGCTGCGATGCTCGACACGAAGGCGGGGTGGGACGAGTTGATCCGTCGCCACGCTCCCGACGACGCCACCCGCAGCGCCGTGCTCGCCAACCCGCTCTACCAGAACATCACCTCGCGCTTCGTGCACAGCCATGAGTACCTCGCGATGGAGAAGTTGCACGAGTTGCATGCCGCCGGTGAGTTCGACCTGGTGATCGTTGATACGCCACCGTCGCGTCATGCCTTGTCGATCCTCGACGCACCAGCGCGGATGCGCGAGTTCTTCGGAAGTCGACTGCTGCGGTGGCTGACCGTGCCGTACCGTTCGCGGCTGTTCACCTTTGCATCGCGGCCGTTTTACCAAGTCGCCGACCGGGTACTCGGGTCGCGGTTTCTGCAAGACATCGCCGACTTCTTCATCCTGTTCCAGGCAATGGAGGCGGGCTTTGTTCGACGTGCCCGCGACGTCGAACAACTCCTCGGCGATCCGCGCACGGCGTTCGTCGTCGTCACAACGCTGGAGACCGCGCCGAGCCATGAGGCTCGATACCTCGTGCGTGAACTCCATCGTCGCGACATGACCGTTGGTGCGGTTGTGGCCAATCGTGTCGTACCCGCAGCACTGGCCGCCGATGAAGCGGCGGCCGCGGCCGAACACTTGCTGGCCGCCGTCGCCGGCGATCCGTCAGGCCAGCACACGGCCCTCGTCGACGCCGTCGGCGACCGGCTTGGTGCCTCGCCAGCGACGGTCGCAGCGACCCTCACCCACATCGCCGAACGCTTCGATGACATCGCCCTCGTCGCCGGCCGCGAGACGCAACGTCGACAGGAACTCGCCGAGCTGGCGCCGACGATCGCCCTCCCGTGGCTCGACGACGATGTCCACGATCTCGATGGGCTCGCCGTGCTGGCCGAACGCTTGCGTCGACCCATCGACTGATGGAATCAGGCAGACTCTTGGCTCGATGACTTCTCTCGCCGAGATCACCCGCGGACACACGACGTTGTCACGCGGCGACGCCGACCATCTGCACCGGTTGACCGCCGAGTGGGCGTTCCTCGCCGACCTGTGCTTCGCCGACCTGTTGCTGTACGTACGGTCGCGGGGTGGAGGTTGGATGGTTGCCGATCAGGTCCGTCCTGCGACCAATCAGACGATGTACGCGATCGACCTCGTTGGCCACACAGCCGACGCAGAGCAGGGTGAGCTGATCGAACACGCCGCCGGCAACGGTGTCCGCATCGAGGGTCAGTTGGCGGCCGAGGAACCGTCGACCATCGGCCGGATGTTGGCGATCCCGGTGCGGCGCGACGGCGAGACCATCGCGGTGATCGGGAAGCACTGGATGGTCCGCGCCGGGCGGCCGCTCGGCGAACTCGAGCGCAACTACCTCCACATCTTCGATGAGTTCGTCACGATGATCGAGGCTGGGACGTTCCCGTTCGCCGGACGGGTGGCCGACTCGAGTGCGGCCCCACGTGTCGGCGACGGTGTGCTCACCCTCGATGCGACCGGCGCCGTCACGTACGTCTCGCCAAATGCCAATTCGGCGCTGCACCGCGTCGGGATCCAGGCCAACCCCGCCGGGATGCGCTTGGCCGAACTTGGGTTCCACGACGGCCCGGTACGTCAGGCGTTCGAACGGCATGAACCGGTCGTCGAGGAGTTCGAGCAGGGAACGGACGTGACACTGCTGTGCCGTTGCGTGCCGATCATCCGCCACGACGGGGCTCGCGGAAGCGTCGACGGCGGCTTGCTGCTGGTGCGTGATGTCACCGAGTTGCGCAAGCGTGACCGGCTCCTCCTCAGCAAGGACGCCACGATTCGCGAGATCCATCACCGTGTGAAGAACAACCTGCAGACGATCTCGTCGCTGTTGCGGTTGCAAGCTCGCCGATTGAGCAATCCCGAGGCGAAAGCCGCAGTCTCTGAGTCGGTGCGCCGGATCCGCACCATCGCCCTCGTTCACGAGTCGTTGTCGCGCGAGCCGGGCGAGGACATCGCATTCATCGAGATCGTGCGTCCACTGCTGCGATTGGCCGAAGAAGGGCTGCAGTCGCCGGATCGTCCGGTGCAGTTTTCGGTCAGTGGCGATGGCGGCCGGATTCCCGCCCACACGGCGACCCCGCTCTCGGTCGTGCTCACCGAGCTGCTCCAGAATGCCGTCGATCACGGCTTCGTCGAGGGCGGCGCGGGGAGCCGCGTCAGTGTCGTGCTCGCGCACCACGACGGGCGGCTCGACATCAGCGTCGTCGACGACGGTCAAGGCGTGGCGGAAGACTTCGATCTCGAACAGACCACGGGGCTCGGCCTGTCGATCGTCCGCACGCTGGTGACCACCGAACTCAACGGGACGATCGCCATTCGGCCAGCGTCTGCAGACGACCTGCGCAACGCCGGGATGAGGTCGGTCGACGACGCGCAGTCGTCGGGAACCGTGATCGAGCTCTGCGTTCCGACGGTGGACTGATCGCGGACGGACAACCGGCGACTCCGCGAGCCCTCGTCACGAGTGCTGGCGCTGAGCGCTCGTTGAATCGGCGATCAGCTGGCGCGAGCGGCGCGCGCAGCGGCGGCGCGGCGACGGCGGATGACCCGCCGTTCCTCTTCGGTGAGTCCGCCCCAGATGCCTGAGTCCTGGTTGGTCTCGAGGGCGAAGTCGAGGCACGATCCCGACACGGTGCACTCCTCGCACACCTCTTTGGCGCGTGCGATGTGTACCAGTGCAACACCCGTGGTCCCGACCGGGAAGAACAGTTCCGGGTCGGTGTCGCGGCAGAGGGCGTCATCACGCCACTCGTACTCGGCGGCTCCCAGGGTGAGGCTGGACGCAAGGATCGACACGTTGGTGCTCCTCGAAGGTTGAGATCGTGAAGGTGTTGGGGGTTCTGCTGCCGACCCGTGGCATGACGGAGCGGTAGGCGGTTCGGGCGAACGGGCGGCGAACGGCGGACTAAATCTAGAGGGCCATCTGAGACCTGACAAGGGCACTTCTGACCGATCTGCGAGATCGATTCGGCCCATCGGGACGAGCGATCGGCAATGCGTACGCACGGCGGCGGCGAACCGGCAAGACTGCGGCAGTGCTCGTGATCGCTCACCGAGGCGCCAGTGCCGACGCTGCTGAGAACACCCCGGCTGCGTTCGCCTTGGCCGAGACCCAACGCGCCGACGGAGTGGAACTCGACGTCCGTCACGCCTCCGATGGCACGTTGGTGGTGGCCCACGATCCCTTGCCGCCAGCCCTCGACCGTGACGCCACCGGCCATGTCGACTTGCGCACCGCCTTGGGTGCGATGTCGTCGCACGTGCTGGTCAATGTCGAGATCAAGAACCTCGCCTCCGATGGCGGGTTCGATCCGACGATGGCCGTGGTCGATGACGTCGTTGGCGAGTTGCGCTCTGCCGGTGACGCATCGCGGTGGCTCGTGTCGTCATTCTCACCGGCGACAATCGACGCCTGTCGCTCGGTCGCTCCCGATATCGCCGTAGCGCTCCTCGCCGTCGGCATGGATGACGAGGGACTGGCGCGTGCTGCCGCCAACGGATACTCGGCGGTACACCCGCACGAATCGACCGTCGATGCCGGGCTCGTCGAGCGGTGTCACGCGGCTGGTCTGGCCGTCAATACCTGGACGGTCAATGAACCCGAGCGCATCGTCGAGCTCGCCCGGCTCGGGGTCGATGGCGTGGTCACCGATGTGCCTGCCGTCGCGGTGGCTGCGCTGGAACACACACCATCGATCGATGGCGCTGCAACAACCGGTGTCGGTGTCAGCCACTGGGCTCGCTGGGAAAAACCAGCTTGACCGCGTCGGGTACGTGGTCGAAATCCAGGCGGTTCGTCGAACCGAGTGCGTCACCGTCGACCTGATACGGGAACGGGACCTGGTGTTCGATCAGGAGGTGCTGGACGTCGACGCGGACGTCGAGCGAGTCGGTCGGCGTCACACCACCGCCACGGAGTGCGCCGGCCAGCGAACCGAGGATGGCTGTCGCTCGCATGGTGGTGAACGTGACTGCGACGAGGCCACGGTCGAGCGTGGCGGCCGGTGAGAGGTCGAGCGGTCGGTTGCCCAGGTAGGTGTACGGATTGGTGTTGAGCACGATCGAGAAGTAGCCGTTGTCGACGTCGGATCCTCCGTCGCCTGAAACGCGGAAGTGCGGTGTCTGCCGGGCGTAGCCGCGCCACCACGTCGTCAAACCGGCGGTGATGAACAGCGGGTGGCCCAGCCACCGCTTCAGCGAGCCTCGGCGCTCCACTTGCTCGACCACTGCGGCGTCGAATCCGACTCCGGTGTGAAAGCAGAAGAACCGGCCGTTGACGCGACCCAGTCCGATCGGTTCTATGCGTCCGGCGGCGATGCCGGCCGCGACCAGGTCGGTGGCGGCGACGGGATCATTCGGCAGGCCGAGCGTCCGGGCGAACACGTTGGTCGAGCCCCCCGGCAAGACGCCGAGCGCAGTGTCGGTGCCGGCGATGCCGGTCGCCACTTCGTTCAGGGTGCCATCGCCGCCGAAGCCGATCACGACATCGAGGCCGCGACGCGCCGCGTCGGCGGCGAATCGGGTGGCGTGGCCCCGGCGATTCGTCTCGACGACCTCCACCTCGGCATCGCGTCCGAGTCGACGGTGCACCACCACCGTGTTGCGCGCCGTGACCGATGACGCGAACGAGTTGACGATCAACAAGACCCGCAAGCCGCTCACTGTAAAGGCTCGAACGCCAAGCGCCCGCGAGGGCGACCGAGCCCGAGTGTGCTGGCGTGCAGGCGGGCGACCAGAGCGCAGCGCCGGGAGCACGGGAGGCGACAGGAGCCCGCCAGGGCGACCAAGCCCGATGTAGACGACGACTGAGCCCGAGTGTGACGACGACTGAGCCCGATGTAGATGATGGACGAGTTGGGCTGCCGCCCTACCGAGCGGTAGCGTCCAGCGCCGTATGCATGTGATCGTTTGTGTCAAACAGATCCCCGATCCGGCGCTGCCAGGGGAGCTCGATCCGGCCACCAACACGCTGAAGCGTGAAGGCAAGCTGATCCTCGACGAGTCCGATGGTTATGGCGTCGAGATGGCGTTGCAGCTGGTCACCGCGGCCGGCGGCGGCGAGGTGAGCCTCGTGTCGATGGCCCCGAACGACGAGGTCAGCGGGCTCCGCACCGCTCTCGCGATGGGCGCAGCCAAGGCGGTGCTGGTGTCAGATCCGGCCCTGTCGGGGGCCGATGCGCTGACCACCGCCAAGGTCCTTGGCGCTGCGACGAAGAAGCTGGACGACGCCGACCTCATCTTGGCCGGCACCGAGTCGTCCGATGGTTACACCGGCACGGTCCCCGAGCAACTGGCCGAGGTCCTCGGTCTGCCATCGGTCACCTTCGCCAAAACCGTCGAAGTCGCTGATGGAGCGCTGAAGGTCGATCGTCAGACCGAGGCTGGATACGACGAAGTCACGTGCCCCCTCCCCGCAGTGGTGTCTGTGACCGCAGGCGTGGTCGAGCCTCGGTACCCGAGCTTCAAGGGAATCATGGCGGCCAAGTCGAAGCCGGTCGAGACAGCGACGCTCGGCGACGTCGGTATCGATGCGGTGTCGTGGGCACAGCAGATCGTGTCGGTCGACGACGCCCCCGAGCGTGAGGCCGGCGAGGTCATCGAAGACGACGGCGAGGCATTCGGCAAGATCGTCGAGTTCCTCGACAACTTGAAGGTCATCTGAGGGCCAAGGACGAACAGGAGTCAACGATGGGAATCGACAACATCTGGGTGTTCGCCCAAGCTGCGAACGGCGAGCCGACCACCGGCACCCTCGAACTGATCACCAAGGCCCGCGAGCTCGGCGCAACTGTCGCCGCCTTTCTGGGCGGCGACGCCGCTCCGATCGCTGGCGCGCTCGGCGAGCACGGCGCCACAAAGGTGTACGCCACCGGCGACCTCGGCGGGTCGTTGCCGGGCGTTGCGGTAGCCGCTGCGATGCAGGCCGTCATCGAAGGCGGCGACAGTCCCGACCTCGTCATGTTTCCGCAGTCTTATGAGGGCCGCGACGTGATGAGCCGCCTCTCGGTCAAGCTCGACCGCACGGTCTTGACGAACTCGACAGAGATTGCGGTCGACGGCGATTCGGTCACGGTCACCACGCCGGTCTTCGGCGGGACCAAGCTCGTCAACTCGACGTTCTCGGGTGAGGGCCCGTTCCTCGCCGCGTTCCGCCCGAAGAGCTTCGCCGCAGAACCTTCCGGTGGCGGTGCCGCCGAGGTCGCCGACGCTCCGGTGCCTGATCTTGGCGCAGCCGGCGCCGCTGCGGTCACGGCGGTGCACGTCGAAGAGACCACTGGACCCAAGCTCGACGAGGCCGCCGTGGTCGTGTCGGGGGGCCGTGGGCTCGGCGAGGCCACCAACTTCGAGATGATCGAGACACTCGCCTCGCTACTCAAGGGCGCGCCGGGCGCAACCCGGGCCATCGTCGACGCGGGTTGGGTCCCGTACTCCCTGCAGGTCGGCCAGACCGGCAAGGTGGTCAAGCCGACCGTCTATGTCGCCGCTGGCATCTCCGGTGCGACCCAGCACATGGTCGGGATGAAGGGCTCGAAGAACATCATCGCGATCAACAAGGATGCGGAGGCGCCGATCTTCGGTGTCGCTGATCTCGGCATTGTGGGCGACGTCCACAAGGTGTTGCCCAAACTGATCGAAGCACTGCAGTCGCGCAGCTGACGCGCCGGGCCGTCAGGCCTCATCGGCGGCGTTGATCGCCCACGAGACGTGCTCGTGGCGGTCTTCGACCGCCAGTCGCAAGCTCCAGCCGAGATCGGGCTCGAACGCGTCCCAGCGATACCAGGTGAGTTCGCTTGCGGCGTGCCCCAGTTCGTCGGGGTCGAGCGGCCACTCGTCGAGGAGATCTGCGAGCGCAGCGAGCAGCCACCATGCCCCGAATCGTCCGGTTGCGGCGCCGCGGCGTCGCCCGTACGCGCCGCCTGACGCGCCGCACCAGCCCAGCCAGGCGAGGGCGTCCGTCGATGTGATCTCGACGGTGCGGGCGCGTCGTACGCCAAGGGCGCCGATCGCATGGGCCACGAATCCCTCGACGCAGGCGGTCTCGATGGTGCCGTTCGACTCGGCGGTCCACACCTCGACGAGTTGACGGGCCGCAAGATCCACGTCGTCGTCGAGCCGTTCGGCATCCGGGAGGGCATCGATCGTGTGCCGCGGCCGCGGGAGGTTCGGCATGTCGCAGCGGACGTCGTTGTCCCGGTACTCCGCGAGCGCATAGTCGGGCTCCCAGGCGGCAACCGTGGTCGGGAGGTCGAGCACATCGCGGGGCGCCGTGCTGGTGATGGACTCACCACGCAGCGCACGTTCGTGGGCGACGAACGCCGCGATGGGGCCCTGGCTCAAATGCTGGGAGAGGTCCTCCCACGAGTGATGTTGGGCAGCAACTTCGGCGAGCGGGCCGATCGCGAACCGTCCGCTGTCGGGCGCGTCGAGAATCGTGGCCACGAGCTCGGGTGGTCCGAGCAGGACCAGCCGGTACTCGGCGAGCGTGGCGGCCGGCCAGAGTTGTCTGCCGGTGTCGATCGCTGCTCGTGACCGCCGCCGTACCCGGTCGAGGCCCGGCCAGTCGCGGGTCGACGTGCGATCGTCGATGAGGCGCACGAGTCCGTCGAGGTCGGCTCGGTGGATTAGCGCGTCGAGATCGTCGTCGGGGTCGGGCGCCATTACGTCAGGCGGTCGCTGGGTTCACACGAGCGGCCACGGGTAGCTGCGTCCGCTCGGATCGGTCGGAAACTCGCGACCGGTCACTACTCGACGTGCTCGTTCGGAGATCGCTTCGACTTCTTCGTCGTTGAGTAGCGCGGCGACGTCGAGCGGGACACGGTCACACAGCGGGCTCACGGCGTCGAGCAGCGCCTCGGGGATCGGCTCGCCTCCGAATTCCCAGATCACCGTACGCAGCTTGAAGTCGGCCGCGAAACACAACCCGTTGTCGATGGCCCATACAGCGCCGTCGTGGAGCACATCATCGTCGCTGTTCGTTGGTGGTACGAGGAGACAGTGTCCGCTCTTGCGGTCGGTGTTGTTGGCGATCAAGTCGAGGAGCGCAATGCTCCGCAGGTCGTCGTGGAGTTGGGGGTGATTCTCGTGGATCGTGAAGTAGTGCTCGCGATGATCGGCGAGCACGAACCACTGCATCGATCCCTCACCCATCGGCCCATCGCGCAGCACCGTTGGCGGCACCACGTGTGCGCCGATGGCCTCGCTCAAGCGGTAGGCCGCGACCTCGCGGCGGTGCAATCCGGGCTCGAAGTCCCACAACGGCCTTTCGCCGCGCGTCGGTTTGTAGATCGCCGGATGGCTCAGGCCGTCATGAACGACATGCACCAAGAACGTGGCATTGCTGCTGTATGGCATCCGACCGTCGACCTCGATTTCTCCGCGCAACAGGTGCTCGATCGGATCGTCGATCGGGTCGACCCGTAGTTGGACGCCGGTCTGCTCGTCGGTCATCGCCGGATGTGCTCGGATGCGTCAGTTCATCCGCGGGCAGGCGTGGCCGTCCGGATCCATCGGGTTGCTGCACCAGGTGCAGGGCGGACGGCCTGCCTGAATCACGACATCGGCGTGGTCGCAGAAGGCCATGGCCTGTCCCCGGTTGACGAACACACGCACGTGGCCGCGACTGTCGTCGTCGATGAACTCGCCCTCTTCATCGACCTCGCCGACCTCCTCGAGCTGGATCAGGAGGCGGTCAGACGACCGGTCGTATCCCAGGCCGACGGGGCCGAGGACGAACGCGGACTCGATGGGCTCGACGAGATCGAGCGCGCTCGGGATCGGCTTGTCTTCGGCCGGTGGGAGGTCGCTCAGGACTTTTCGCAAGTATTCGACGATCGCCGCCGCTTGCTGCTTTTCGCACTTCAGGGTGACCCGCTGCCCGTCGGCTCGGGCCTGGAGGTAGAACGTCCGCTGGCCGGGTCGGCCCTGCGTGCCAACCGTGAAGGCATCGACCTCGTCAAACTCGTAGAACACGGTCATGATGCCGTGCTTCCAAGGGCCACCGGCGCGCCGAATCGAGCGCCAGCGAGCGTTGGTCGGCCGTGCTGCATGGCCGGGGAACACTGCGGAACGGCAGGAGTGGCCGGGGAATGCTGCAGAACCGTCATGATGGAGCCAACTCGGTGAGTGAGCGGCCGGTTGAATTCACGGCGAGCACGATGGGCCCACCGGCGGTGTAGGTGATCGCGGTGATCGAAGCAGGGCTGATCACCGTTCGCTGGAACAGGTCGAGATGCGTGCCGGCGGCCTGGGCGACTGCCGCCTTGATCGTGTCGGCGTGGGAGACGCATACGATCGTGTCGCCCCGGTGTGCGGCACACAGCGCGGCGATCGCGTCGACCATGCGCGTCTGCATCTCGGTGAAGCTCTCGCCGTTGGGAAACCTGAACGTCGAGGGTGCGCGCTGCACGGTCTGCCATTCGGGCAGCTTCATGAGGTCCTTGAGTTGGCGTCCGGTCCAATCGCCGAAGTCGCATTCGATGAGTCCGCGGTTGGTGCGTGTCCGGAGGCCGCGCGCCTTTGAGATCGGCGCGGCGGTCTCTTTCGCTCGTTCGAGCGGAGAGCTGTACACGGCTGCGACGTCCTCGAGCGCGGCGATGCGATCGGCAGCAATCTGCGCCTGTTCGTGGCCCGAGTCGGCGAGATGGAGGCCGGCAGCTCGGCCGGGCAGCACTTGTCCGGTGGTCGGTGTCTGGCCGTGCCGAACCAGCAGGACGGTGGTCGGCTTCGGTCCCGAGTGTTTCCGCGCCGTTCGCTTCTTTTTCGCCGCGGCCCGCTTCGATGTGGTGCGCTTCGACGTTGTGGAGTTGCGTGTCGCCATGAGGTGCCGACCAACCTAACGTCGCTCGGCGTGAACTCACTCGCCCAGCTCGAAGCAGACGTTGTCGGGTGCCGGGCGTGTCCCCGCCTGGTGGCGTGGTGCGAGCAGGTGGCCGCTGAAAAGCGGGCGGCCTATCGCGATGAGGAGTATTGGGGTCGACCGATCCCGGGGTTCGGGGATGTGGCGGCGCGCATCGTGGTGCTGGGGCTTGCGCCGGCGGCGCACGGCGCCAATCGCACCGGCCGCGTGTTCACCGGCGATCGCAGCGGCGACTGGCTGTTCCGGGCGATGTACCGCGCTGGCTTGGCGAATCAGCCGACGTCGGTATCGGTCGATGACGGATTGGAATTGAGCGACGCGTGGGTGACCGCAGCGGTCAAGTGTGCGCCGCCGGCGAACAAGCCGACGACGGCCGAACGCGATGCGTGCGCACCGTTCCTCGAACGAGAACTCGAGCTGCTCCGCCCACGGGTCGTCGTCTGTCTTGGGCAGTTTGGCTACCAGGCGGCGACCACTCACTACGGCCTGCGCCCGCGACCCAAGTTCGGTCACCTGGTCGAGGTGCCGGTTCCCGATGGTCCGATCCTGGTGTGTTCGTTCCATCCGAGTCAGCAGAACACCTTCACCAAGCGGCTCACCGAACCGATGCTCGACACCGTGTTTCATCGCGCCGTCGAGCTCGCAGGCTGAGCGCGTCGGGGCGCTCGTCGAGCGGTCGATCGTCAGCTGCCGAACGCGTCACACAACGCCTGGGCGGCGGCGGCCTGCGCCATCCGGGCATCACCGAGTGCGGTGTGCATCGCGAAGAAGCCGTGTGTGTGAGCCGCGAAGTGCACATGTGATGTCGGTACGCCGGCCCCTGCGAGTCGCTGCGCATAGTGCGCACCTTCGTCGCGCAGTTGATCGAACCCGGCGGTGAACACGGTGGCGGGAGGTCCGGAGGCGAGCACGTCGGCGTTTGCGTGCAGCGGCGACACACGCGGGTCGTCGTGGGCGACCTGCGTCCCCGCCAGGTACTGGTCGACGAACCATGTCATCGCCGCGGCGGTCAGGAACAGGTCGTTTCGTTCGTCGAGGTACGACTCGTTGTGGTGTGCAGGACGTGAGGCTCGCGCGTCGGTCACCGGGTACACCAGCAGCTGGTGCACGAGCGGCACGGTTGTCTCGTTGGCGACGACCGCAGCGAGGTTGGCCCCAGCGGAGTCACCGCCGATCGCGATGCGCGCCGGATCGATGCGCAGCGTCGCGGCGTGCTCGCTGGCCCACGTCAATGCGGCGTGGCAGTCATCGAGGCCTGCGGGAAAGGGGTCTTCTGGGGCGAGGCGGTAGTCGACGCTGAGCACTGTGTGTCCGGTGAGCACGGCGAGCGAACGGGCGACCGGATCGGCGCCGTCGAGATCGCCCGTCACCCAGCCGCCGCCGTGGATCCATACCAGTAGGCCGGTCGCGTCGCCGGTTGCGGTGTTCCTGTAGCGCCGCGCCGAGACCCCGCCGGCATCGATGTCGTCGATCTCCCGACATGGCTGGTTCGACGGCACGCGCAGCGAGGCGCGAGATGCCCGTGCCTCGGGCGGGGAGAGGGTCTCGATCGCCGGCATGTCCAGGGAGCCATAGAGATCGATGACGGCGCGTGCTTCGGGATGGAGCTCCATCGTCGGATTCTGTCAGCCGTCGGCCCGGTCAGTCGGCCCGGGTCCCGATAGCATCGGATGGCCGTGAAGCCCCGTCGACTCGCCGCCATCGTTGCGCTCGCAGTTGTCGCCGTCGGGTGCGTGTCCGACCCCAGCGCCAACCGTGTGGCAGAGGACCTGATCAACACCTTGGCCACGACTGAGGAAGAGCGCGAGTGCATGCTCGAGGTGCTCGAGGGCTACGACGTCAACGAGCTGGGCAGTGACGCCAACAGCGACAACCCGCTGAATGCCGATCCGGCCAACGAAGAGCTCGATCAGTTCCAGGCCGACCTCGAAGCCTGCCGCGCCGGCTGACCCGCCGTCCCCGGCCGCCCCAGCGGTGAGCGAGGTGGCCCCCTGTGGGCCGTTTCCCTCACCGGTGATGCCGGTGGAGCATCTGCGGTGAGCGAGGTGGCTCCCTGTGGGCCGTTTCCCTCACCGGTGATGCCGGTGGAGCATCTGCGGTGAGCGGAGCGGCTCCATGTGGGCCGTTTCCCTCACCGCAGCGTCATGCAGCTTGGGCACAACTGGCGGCGACGGCGTCGAGGCGGGCGTCAAATCGCTGGAGGTAGTCACTCCGTGAGATGCGCAACACGGTCCAGCCCAGCGTGAGCGCCGCTCGATCGCGTCGTCGGTCCGAGGCCCGCCCGAGCACCTCGTCGTGGCTGGGATGGACATCGATCTCGATCGCTGTGCGTTGTTCGACGAGCGCCAGGTCGAATCGGGCGGGGCCGTAGCCCGGGAGTTCGATGTGGTGTTGTCGGACCAGCCCGGTGAGGCCGCGGCGGACCAGCCCGATAGCGGTGCGAACCTCGGCATGAGAGTCCGCAGCACCACCTTCGACACGACGTGCCAGCTGCTCGAGAAACCGTGTTGCCCAACCGCGTCGCGGGGAGAGCCAGGCGTTGGCGGTGTCGTAGAGCTCTTCGGTCGTCACGTGGTGGTCGCGGATGACGTGCTCGATGATCGACAACAACGAGTCGCCGCGCACCCAGCGGGCGAGGTCGAACGCAGTGCGCGCTGGAGTGGTGACGCGGATGGCGTCGTCGCGCCGCACGACGTCGTGGGGATGAATCGCAGCGGTGCGGTAGGGCACGACCCACGGTGCTTGCGCGGGTTGGCTGTGCGGCGGGGCAATTGCGTGGATGCGCCGATCGGCGGGCAACTTGCGCAGCCCCAACATGCGGCCTGCGGTGGGTCCGGCGATCGTGAGGTCCGGGCGGGCCAGGCACACCGCCGCACATCGTCCGAGTTCGTCGAGGTGGACGCTCGGCGTGCGATATGCGGCACGCAACACCGCAATCAGTTCGCCATGTTCTCGAAGCCGCCGGACTTGACGAGGTGGGTGCCCGGCGGCGTGTAGCTGCTCGGTGCTGATCACGCCGTGTTGATGTGCCAGCAGGCGGTGGACGGCGGGTGAGAAGTGAGTCATCTCCACGCTCCGTTGTGGTCGGATGGCGCGGGAGGAATCGGTCGATGACGACCCTACGGGTGACACGGCGCAACCCCACCTGCCAGTTGCGGTGAGGGAACCGGCCTACAGGGGGCCGCCCAGCTCACCGGTGGTGGGTTGGTGCCCGCTGCGGTGAGGGAACCGGCCTACAGGGGGCCGCCTCGCTCACCGATGGTGAGGTGGTGCGTGTTGCGGGTCAGCTCGGGGGAGCGGTGGCCGCGGCCTGCTTCGCCGCGGCCTTCTTCTTCTTGGGTGGTGGGACGCCGATTGCGGGTGCGGCATCGGCGTCTTTCGGCCAGCGGCGACGCGAGACGATCGACAGCATGCGCAGCAGCTTCATCGCCTTCTCGTCCTCTTGGGCGGGACGAGAAACGATCGAACCGTCGGCGATCATCCGGTTGATCACCTCTTCGCCGAGCTCGCTGCGGACGATCGTGAGCGTCCAGTCGTTGTCTTCACCGATGCCACCCGTGGCGATGTCGGAATGCTCGGCCGCGAAGTCGGGGCAGCTCTTACAGCCCTCGCGGGTCCACGCGTGGCACTCCTTCAGGTCGATCTCGTGGTACGAGCCGTCCTTCATCCAGATCTGGAAGACGCCCTTGATGTTCATCTTCACCATGTCCTGCTTCTTCAGCCCGTACTTGGCCTCGAACAGTTCGGTGAAGATGGCATCGTCGAAGGTCTTCGAGCACAGCAGGCCGATGTTGAACAGGAACGGCTTGGACACCTTGCCGGCTTTGCGGTCCCACATCACGGGCGGCGACGACGTCTGGCACCCCATGCCGACCAGCGCCAGGCGCTCGTACCCCTTCTCGCGCGCTTCGGGTAGCGCCAGCGGGTTGGCGCAGTACGTGTAGCGGCTGCCCGCGGTGGCCAAGATTTCGTCGCGGGTGGACACGACGGCGGGCTTGGCCTTCCAGGCGTCGTCATCTTCGACGCCGGACACCAGCGCGGCGTCGATGTAATCGTGTTCGCGCAGCCACAGCAGCATCGCCGAAACGAAGCCGCCGTCCTGGCCCATCTCGTGGACCATCTTGTCGGAGGCGCGGGTGAGCAGGAGCTGACGCCAGATGCCCGACATCTCGTCGGGCTCGCGCACTCGGCCGAACAGGTGCATGTCGGCTGCGGGTTCCCACGCCCGGAATCGTGGACACGCACGGGTACAAGTCGTGCAGCCGCCTTGTTCGCCGAATCCGTGGAGACAGTTCTCGGCGCCGAGCTCTTCTTCGAGGTGGAACGGCAGATACTTGCCTTCCTCGTGCTCGTAACCGATCACGTCGTGGGGGCATGTGACCACGCACCCGGAACACCCCGTGCACAGCCCGGTCGTGATGACCTCGGCATACAGCTCTTTCCACTGGGCGGTCCATCGGCCGGCCTTTGCCGGGGGGACCGCCGGGGCATCGCTCTCGACTGCCGTCATGTGCCGATCGTAGGCGACCGCGTTGCCCCGTGAGCAGCCCGTGCTGCTCAGCTCGGAGGTTCGTACACTTTGGACAATGACTACCGCGGTGTCTCCGGCGGTGCGTGCCGACCAGCTACGCACCAAACGCGAGATCGCCGCAGCGTTCTTCGCCTCCGGCTCCCCACGAGTGATCACCATTGCGATCAGTGCCGTGCTCGTTGCGCGCCTCCTGGTCGGGTCGTGGTCGTGGGCTGACCTTGCGGTGCTCGGGATCACCGTGGTCGCGGCAGGCATCGTCGAGTGGGTGCTGCACATCGGGTTGCTGCACGCCAGTGACGAGGCGTGGACGACGCGCACGCTCGGCACCGGTGTCGGTCACAAGAAGCACCACCTCGACCCACCTGACATGCAATGGCTGCTGCTCGGCCCGATCGACGCCGCGGTCTTCGTCGTGCTGATTGGCATCGGCACCGCAGCGTGGACGATCCCCGCGGTCGCGATCGCGAACGCCGTGTTCGGCTGGTCATTCGGCGTCGTGGCCACACTGGTCTCCGGGCTGGTCTGCGCGTATGTCGCATTTGCGCACTACGAGTGGACGCACTTGCTGGTGCACACCCGCTATCGCCCGAAGACCCGCTACTACGCGCGCTTGGCCCGCAACCACCGGCTGCACCACTTCCGTAACGAGGGCTACTGGCTAGGAATCACCTCCAACCTCGGTGACCGTGTCATGCGGACCTATCCCGCCGACAAGTCCGAGGTGCCGCTGAGCGACACCTCCCGCACCCTGTCCTGAGATCGCGGACAGCCGCGACCACGTTGTGGGGTGTGTCGCGCCGTACGTCGCGCCCACGTCCCACAGGTGATGGATGGGGTCGTGGATCAGGTATCTGGCGAAGGACTCGACGGTGAATGCGGCACCGTCAGAGCGGTAGCCGGTGCGGTCCCACTGGCTGCCGTCCACGCCGTCGAATCGCGTGGCCAGCTCCTCGGCTCTGCCGAGCAGGTCGGTGGCGACGGTCGCCGGGTCGGCGGCGTTGTAGTTCTGCTCGACCGCAGTGTCGTCCTGGTCCCAATTCGGGTAGTGCGCTCCGTCCGTGCCGAGCATCAACGCGAGCCGCGTGTCGTACAGCTCGTAGACGTCACGCACGTGGGCCGCGTACTCGAGCGGCGACCACACGTTGGGGTCGGGGCGCGTTCGTAGCTCGCCGTCGTCGCGTCGCAGCACCTGTTGCCAATCTCGGGCGTTCTCTCGGATGAGGGTGCCAATCTGCTCCCGATCGAACGTGCGCACGTCATGCCCACACTCCTGGCATGTCATGTCGAGGACCCAGGTCCAGTCCTTGTCGTCGGGGGTGTCAACAGGTGTCGTTTCGTCGCGTGCCATGTGCGCTTTCCGATCGAGCAGGTTCGGTTGCGTCGCCGTTGACGGTCTGAACCTAGTGAGGTGCGACGTCGCCCGCCTTGCCGGTTGCGTTGCCAAAACGACAACGCCCGCACCGGCGCCGGAGATCCGGGCTGGTGCGGGCGTCGTGCGCGTAGCTGGATGTCGCTAGATGGCGTCGCCGCCTTCCTCACCGGTGCGGATCCGCACGATGCGTTCCACGTCGGTCACCCAGATCTTGCCGTCACCGATCTTGCCGGTGGCCGCAGCTGTCTTGATCGTGTCGACCACCGTGTCGACGCCATCGTCGTCGACGACGACGCTGACCTCGACCTTGGGGACGAAATCGATCTTGTACTCAGCGCCGCGGTAGGTCTCGGTGTGTCCGCCCTGGCGGCCGAACCCCCGAACCTCGTCGACGGTGATGCCGGCAATGCCGGCGGCCTTGAGGGCGTCTTTCACGTCGTCGAGCTTGAACGGCTTGATGATCGCTGTCACGAGTTTCATGTGTTGACCTTCTTTCTAGACGTTCTGCGATCAGGCGGTGTGCGAGAGCTCGTTGCCGTAGCCCTGCAGGCCGTGCTCGGGGAGGTCGAGGCCTTCGACTTCCTCTTCCTCGCTGACCCGCAGGCCGATCGTGGCCTTGAGGATGGCGAAGACGATGCCGGCGGTGACGGTGACCCACACGCCGATGGCGGCGATCATGGCCGCCTGCAGCGACAGCTGGTCGAGCCCGCCGCCGTAGAACAGGCCGGCGTTGTCGCGGCCGAGGAACGCATCGTCGTAGCGAGCGAACAGGCCGATCGACAGGACACCCCAGGCGCCGCAGACACCGTGGACACTGATGGCGCCCACCGGATCGTCGATCTTGATGCGGTCGAAGAACAGCACCGAGAAGACGACGAGGATTCCCGAGATCGCACCGACGGCCAGTGCGCCGGCGAAGTTGACGGTCCCACAGCCGGCGGTGATGCCGACCAGACCAGCGAGAACGCCGTTGCCGATCATCGCCACGTCAGGCTTGCCAGCGACCAACCAGATCGTCAGCGTGGTGGCCAGTCCACCAGCCGCAGCGGCGAGGAGGGTGTTGACCGCGACGAACATGACGAACGTATCGGCGGCGAGCTCCGAGCCCGGGTTGAACCCGAACCAACCGAGCCACAGGATGAACACACCGATGATGGCAAACGGGATGCTGTGTCCGGGGATGGCCTGGGGCTTTCCGCCCTCTGAGTAGCGGCCGCGGCGGGCGCCCACGAAGAACGCCCCCATCAGAGCGGCGATACCACCGGTCATGTGCACCACACCGGAACCGGCGAAGTCACTGAATACGGCGTCACCGAACTGCCAACCAGCGATCCAGCCGCCGCCCCAGGTCCAGTGCACCACGACGGGGTAGATCACGGCGCACATCACTGCCGAGAAGAACAGATAGGCGACGAACTTCGTACGTTCTGCCATGGCTCCCGAGGCAATGGTCACTGCGGTGGCAGCGAACACGACCTGGAAGAAGAAGAACGACGCAGTCGTCAGGTTGCCGACGCCGGACGAGCCGATGTCGAACGGTGCCGAACCGGACAGGAAGAAGCCGGAGTCGCCGATGAAGTCGTTGCCGCCGCCGAAGGCGAAGGCATAGCCGACCGCAAAGAACGCGAGGACGCCGATCACCATGTCGGCGACGTTCTTGGCCATGATGTTGACCACGTTCTTGGCACGGGTGAGACCCGCTTCGAGCATTGCGAAGCCGGCTTGCATGAAGAAGACGAGGCAGCCGGCGATGAAGATCCAGAGGTTGTCCATCACCGCCTGGACCGCTTCTGCGGCAAGCGCGTCTTCCTGAGCGAGAGCCACGCTCGGGATGGCGACCGCTACGCCGGCGCCAAGGCCGACGGCGATCAGGGTACGTAGTGCACGTTTGCGCACGAGTCCTCCATATGGGTAGGGGAACAGAGATGTGAACGGGACCGTCCAAGGGGCTCCGTTGCCGCCTGGAACGGCGGGCAAGTTAGGCAAGGGCGGTTTCTTGGCTGTCGCCTGAATGTTTCGTGTGTGTGAAACGTCTGGCCGCTGACCGCCGCCGCCCACCGATGGCAGCTACAGGGACGCGCCGAGTGGTCGGCCGGCCACTGGTGGAGGACGGTCGCCCGCCCCTGACTCGCTCGGCAGGGCTCGAGGGGGATGGCCACTGGGCAACGTCGGGGCGGGGCGACCGCACTCCCCAAGCTACGGATCACGTGTTGCACAGAGTTGGGCGGCGCGTGAACGGCGTGTGAACCAGCATGTCGGCTGGTGGGCCGCTGAACTTGACCAGCGGGTCAAGCCATCAGCCACAATGGAACAATGGATCTGACGTATCCCACCGAAGCTGAGGACTTTCGCACCGAGATTCGCCAGTGGTTGCACGCCAACCTGCCCGATGGTTGGTTCCACGACGGCTTCGAACTCGACGGCGCGGCCCGCCAGGAATTCAACGCGACCTGGCCGCAGAAGCTGTTCGAAGGCGGATGGATCTGTGCCACCTGGCCAGAGGAGTACGGCGGCAAAGGCCTGACCACGATGCAAGGCGTCGTGCTCGCCGAGGAATTCGCGGCGGCCAAGGCGCCGATGCGCGGTGACTTCTTCGGCGACACGCTCGTCGGTCCCACCCTGTTGCAGTGGGGGACCGAGGAACAGAAGAAGGAGTTTCTGCCCGGCATCCTGAACGGGTCCACCCGCTGGTGCCAGGGCTTCTCCGAGCCGAACTCGGGTTCGGACCTGGCGAGCTTGAAGACCTCGGCAGTGCTCGATGGCGGTGAGTGGGTGATCAACGGACAAAAAGTGTGGACCACGCAGGGTCACCACGCGGACTACTGCTTCTTGCTGACCCGCACCGACCCCGAGGCCAAGCACGCCGGCATCTCCTACATGTTGGTGCCGATGCGCCAAGACGGCGTCGAGGTCCGTGGCATTACACAGCCCGACGGCACAGCCGAGTTCTGCGAAGTGTTCTTCACCGATGCCAAGTGCCCGGTGGACAACGTGGTGGGCGGTGTCAACAACGGCTGGAAGGTGGCCAACTCGACGCTCGCGTTTGAGCGCGGACAGTCGGCGACGACCGGATACCGGCGGTTTGCCGAGGAGTACCGCTTGCTCGCCGAGCAAGCAACGGCGAACGGCAAGATCGACGACCCGCTCATCCGCCAACGCCTGATGGAGTACTACACCAAGATCCAGATCTTACGAATCAATGGGCTCCGCAATCTGAGCGCCACGCTGAACGACAGCAAAGACTTCAGCGTGATCGCTCTCGGAGCGACGAACAAGATGTTCTGGTCGGAGATGCACAAAGCGGCCATGGAGCTGGCGCTGGACATCTTCGGTCCCGAGTCGATGCTCATCGAGACCGGCCCCGAGTCGGGCGGGTGGCCTGGCGCGCTGCGTGACAAGCGTCGCGAGGGATACCCCGTGAGTTCGATGATGTCGTCGTTCTTCTTCTCCCGCTCCGAGACGATCTGGGGCGGCACGAGCCAGATCCAGCGCAACATCGTCGGCGAACGCGTTCTCGGCCTGCCGAAGGAACCCAAGCCGCAGCAGCCGACGGGCTGAGGAACGTCATCAGCTGACTCGGTCGCCGGGAACGGGTACGGTCAGCCGCCGTGGATGAACTGCTCGACGACGAGGGACAACCGCGCGACGTCGCTGCGGCGCTCTACCGATTCTTCGACGAGATCGGCGTCGACGAGTTGCGCGAACGGCAACGGTCGTGCGAACTCGAGATCCTCACGATGGGGATCTCGTTCACCGTGTACTCCGACGGGCAGAACATCGACCGGTCCTGGCCGTTCGATGTGATCCCACGGATGATTCCCGGTGAGGAATGGACACGTGTCGAGCGGGGGCTCATCCAGCGGCTGCGAGCGATCAACCAGTTCATCGACGACATCTATAACGAGCAGCGGATCATCGAGGCAGGGGTGTTCCCTGCCGAGCTCCTCGAAGACTCCGCCAACTTCCGGCCCGAGTGTCGCGGCGTGCGCCCGAAGTACGGCGTGTGGGCCCACATCTCGGGTTCGGACCTGGTGCGCGGCGGCGATGGGACGCTGTACGTCCTCGAAGACAATCTGCGTGTGCCTTCCGGTGTGAGCTACGTGCTCGAGAATCGGGTCGTCTCCAAGCGTGTGCTCCCCGAGTTGTTCGAGACCTACAACGTACGTCCTGTCGATGCGTACACCGACGAACTGAACCGTATCCTCTCATCGTTGGCCCCTGAGGGACGCCCCGATCCGACCATCGTCGTGCTCACGCCAGGCGTATTCAACTCGGCCTACTTCGAGCACTCCTTTCTTGCGCAACGGATGGGTGCCGAGCTGGTCGAGGGTGCCGACCTCGTCGTCGGTGACGACGATTGTGTGTACATGACCACGATCGATGGTCGGGCGCGCGTCGACGTGATCTACCGACGGCTCGACGATCTCTTCCTCGACCCCGAGGTGTTTCGGGAAGACTCGATGCTCGGCGTGCGCGGGCTGATGCGCGCGTGGAAGGCGGGCAACGTGGCCATCGCCAACGCCCCGGGTGCGGGCATGGCCGACGACAAGGTGGTGTATGCCTGGGTGCCCGACATCATTCGGTTCTACCTCGACGAGGAACCGCTGATCAACAACGTACCGACGTATCGGTGCATGTACGACGACGAGCGCGAGCACGTGCTCGCCCACCTCGACGAGCTGGTGTTGAAGCCGGCCAACGAGAGCGGCGGCTACGGCATCGTGATCGGCAATCGGGCAACGCCGGAGGAACTGGAGGAGGCCGCGCAGGCCGTACGTGACGATCCCCGCAATTGGGTCGCTCAGCCGATTCTCGAACTGTCGACGGCTCCGACACTGGTCGACGATGGCGACGAACCCATCGAGGGCCGACATCTCGACCTGCGACCGTTCATCCTGTCGGGACGGCACTCGTACGTCACCGCCGGCGGGCTGACCCGGGTGGCACTCGGCAAGGGTTCACTCGTTGTGAACTCGAGTCAGGGTGGCGGGAGCAAAGACACGTGGATCGTCGACGATTCGGCGACTGCTGGTATGTGGGGCGATTGGAGTGCGCCATGACGCTGTTGGCGCGCACGGCGGACCGCTTGCACTGGGCCGCTCGATACATCGAACGCGCCGAGGATTCGGCGCGCGTGCTGCACTCGTTCGGCGAACTTTTCGCCGACTTTCCGGCCTCAGGGCTGCGCTGGGGATCGTTGGTCGCGGTTGCCGGGAGCGACGCACATGTCGAGCCGGTCGATGGTTCTGACGAGAACCCGGTGGCGCACTTCCTCATCGCCGATCGCGACCACCCCAACTCGATCGCGATGACAGTTGAGCGCAGTCGAGAGAATCTGCGCACGTGTCGTGAGGTGCTGCCCCGCGAGGCGTGGCGCACGATCAACGACTTGTCGATCTTCGTTCGCGGGGCTGCGCCCACGTCGATCGACGTGCGCCGCCGCGAGCGGTTTCTCGACCGCGTGATCGACGACAGCCGCCGTCTCGACGGAGTGCTCCAGGTGTCGATGACACGCGACGAGGCGTACGAGATCTGGCGCCTCGGTCGCTACATCGAGCGCGCCGACATGACCACTCGCGTGCTCGGCGTGCGTGCTGCGAATCTCTTGGCGTTACCGCCAGGCGTGTCCGACGAGTTCGGAGAGGTGCAGTGGATGGGCGTGTTGCGCAGCTTGTCGGCGCTGCAGATGTTCCAGCGCGCCACTCGCGGACCGATCGACGGCCCGAGCGTCGTGCGCTTCTTGTTGTTCGACGATCGGTTTCCGCGCTCGGTCGCCGGTTGCCTGAGTGAGATCCGTTCGTCGGTCCTCCGCCTGCCGGCATACGGTGAGGTGTTGGCTGCGGTCGAGACGGTCGACGCCGAGTTGCGGCGATGCCGACCGACCGCCGACGACGGAGTCGAACTCGATGCATCGATGGACCGGTTGCAGTTGGCGCTGGCTGCTCTCGAACGTGTGATGCACGAGCAGTACGTCGAGCACTGATGCCAGTGCTTGCCGCGCCGGACGGTGCCCCGGTATCGGTGGCCCGGGCGTTGTGTGCCTCGATCGCGGCCCAGCCCGATCTGGCCCGACGCCAGTTGGAAGCCGACCGACTGCTCGCGTCGGAAGGCGCTGGTCACATCGTTCACGATTTGCCGATCCGTGCTGATGGCCGCAGCGTGTCGCTCGAGTCGCGGCCATGGCGCCTGGATCCGATCCCGTTCGTCGTTGACGGTGCCGAGTTCTCAGAACTCACCGACCGAGTCATCGCCCGGATGGCCACGCTCGAGGCCGTGCTCGACGATCTCTACGGAGAGCGGTCGCTACTGGCTCGACGAATCGTCGACCCGCACCGGCTGTGGTCGAGCCAGCGATACCGCGTGGCGGCGATCGGTCACCGGCTGGGGCCCCGATGGCTGACCTCCTACGCCGTCGACGTCGTCCGCTCGGCAAGCGGGGAGTGGTTCGTGGTGAAGGACTTCACCGATGCACCGGCGGGCCTCGGATACACGATGCTCGGACGATCGGTGATCGGACGAGTGCAACGCGAGGCGATCGCCCATCGTCCGCCGGGTTCGAGCGTGCGGTCGATCTCCACCTTCACCGACCACGTACGCGATGCGCTCGCCGACATTGCGGGCACCGATAGCCCGCGCATCGTCGTGTTGTCCGGAGGAGTCGAGCATCGTTCGTTCGTCGGGCAGTCGTATGTCGCCACCGAACTCGGTTTGAACCTCGCCGACGGTGCCGACCTCGTCGTCCGCAAGCGTCGTTTATGGCTGCGCTCGCTCGGCGGACTGGAACCGGTCGACGTGCTGTACCGCCGGCTCGAAGACGACCGGCTCGATCCGATGGAGGTCAACACCGAGGGCAGTCGGGGGATCCCTGGAGTGCTACTCGCCGCCCGCTCGGGCGGCGTGCGACTCGCCAACGCCCACGGTTGCGGCGTCCTCCAGGATCCGAGGCTGGCCAACATGTGGGACGAGGCTGGCGAATGGGTCGACGCGCGCCGACCGCGCACCGCTGGCGAGCAGATCCCCGACGTCGCGCCGTTGCGGCGACTCGATACCGAGGAGCGCGGCGCTTTCGTCCCCGATGTCGTGCCGGGATTCGACGGCACCGCCGTGCTCGACCGACCGGTGGTGATGCGGCTCCAAGTCGTCGCCGGCGACCGCGGCGTGGAAGTGATGCAGGGCGGAAGTGCTCGTGTGCTTGCGTTGGGCGACGATCCGGGCGTGCCCACCTCCGCGACTGCGAAGGACGTGTGGGTGGTCGGCGGCACCGTTGCGCCACCGCGACTCGTGCGCCGGCGGCCGCTGCCGCAGGTCGATCTGTTGACCTCCGTCCCCACCCGCGCGGCCGAAGCGTTGTACTGGTCGGGCCGGGCGATGGAGCGGGCGGCGTTCATCACGCGCTCGCTCGACGTGGTCCTCGACCGCACGTCAGGTGTCGTCGACGCGCCCACCGCCGAGCCATGGGTGGGGACCTCGATCGACATGGTGGCGACCATCGCAGGCACCGACATGAACACGACGACCGGGACCGACGAGCGCCCCGCGGTGCTCGCTGTGGGCGACACGCTGTTCGCGCTCGCTCGACAGCTCGGATCGCTCCTCGCCGAGGTGTCGTCGGTGCGCGAGTACTTCTCGACGACGGCGGGGCGTGTGTTCGCTCGTTTGGCGAACAGCCGAGCCACGCTGAAAGACATCGTCGAAGCAGGCGTCGAGCGCGATGTGCGGGGCGATCCGGCGGGCATTGACGTCGACGTACTCGATGCGGTGCTCATCGACCTGGCTTCGCTCGAGGGGTTATGGAGCGAGTCGATCGTGCGTGGACCGGCGTGGCGATTCGGCGAGATCGGCCGCCGCGTCGAGCGGATCTTCGGTGTGATCGATGCGGTACGCGGCGCATTCATGGGCCAGCACGGGTCGGCCTGGCCGTTCGATCACGAGGACGATCCGCAGCTCGCCGACTACGACCGACGGCGCCTCGTCGAGTTGATCCTCGCCGTCAACGAGAGTCTGGTCGCGTACCGACGCCGTCACCGCAGTGACGTCGAGTTGTCGCTGGCGGCGCACCTGGTGGTCGCCGACGAACGGAACCCGCGAGCGGCGGCCGCAGCGTTGCGCACGATCGAACACGAGTCGGGACAGCTCGGATGGGATGACGGCGCCCGCCTCGCACGTGACGGCCTGGCCACGTTGAGTCGAGGCGACTACACCGACATCGAGGGGATCGGCGACGTGCTCTCCGAGCTGTGGGGCGTGTGTGATCGCATCGCCCGTCTCGTCGTGTCGACGCACTTGATCACACCTGTCGATCCCCGTCCGATGGGCTGGCGATCGACGTGAACAGCGACCGTCGGCGCTACCGAGTGGTGCATCGCACCGACTACCACTACGGCGCCACGATGATCGACGGGTACAGCGTGGCTCACCTGCTCCCGCGCGGCACCCCATCGCAGGTGGTTCATGCCAGTCGCGTTGCGAGTGAACCACACGGCGACGAGGTCGACGAGTCGACGGACGCGTTCGGCAATCACGTCCTGCAACTGGGGATTCATCAACCCCACGAACGTCTTGCGGTCGTTGCGGAGTGTGAGGTCGACGTTCGCAGCCAGGAGCTTCCGCGGCGAGCAACGTCGTGGGAGCGGGTGGCGGCACACATCTCGGGTCTGCGCGGTGCGCTCGTTGCCGACGTGCTCCCGTTCACCGCGTCGTCACGCTTCGTCGCGGTCGACGAACACCGCAAGCTGCTCGCCGACTTGGCCTACCTGGCGTTCCTGCCCAATCGGCCGATTGCAGAGGCGTGCGCGGCGCTGTCGACGCTGATCTTCGAACGGTTCGTGTTCGACCCATCGTTCACCGAGGTCAGCACACCGCTCGACGAGGTGATCGCCAGCGGCCGAGGGGTCTGTCAGGACTTCGCCCATCTCGCCGTCGGGGCGGCGCGCTCGCTGGGACTGGCCGCGCGCTACGTGAGCGGCTACATCGAGACCGATCCGCCGCCGGGCGAGCCAAAGGTGGTCGGTGCCGACGCTTCGCACGCGTGGTGTTCCGTGTGGATCCCCGATCACGGGTGGCTCGACATCGATCCGACCAACGGCATCATTGCGCCGGACCGCCACGTCACGGTCGGCTGGGGACGCGACTACGCCGACGTGGCTCCCGTGCGGGGGGTCGTCATTGGTCCCTCGTCGACCCAGGAACTCACCGTGTCGGTCGACGTCGCACGGGTGTGACCGTTCAACACGATTCGACCGGCCGAATTCGGCGACGACCCGGCACCATGTGGCGGTGAGCAACCGCGCCCCATCACCACGGCTGTTCACCGCGCCGTTTGTGATCGTCACCACTGCGGCCGCGCTGTTCTTCGTGTACATCGGAATGCTGATCCCGATGGTGCCGCTGTTGGTCGAGGGGCCGCTCGAAGGCGGCGAGTTCGGCATCGGGCTGACCGTCGCCGCGTTCGCCGTTTCGGCCATCGCCGTCCGGCCGTGGATCGGCCAATTCGCCGATCGCTTCGGACGCCGCAACCTGATCATTCTCGGTTGTCTCGTTGCCGCGGCTGGAGGCGGGCTCTCCGGCCAGGTCGATCTGCTGCCGGCGTTACTCGTGCTGCGCGGCCTCACGGGCATCGGCGAGGCCGCCGTCTTCGTCGGGGCAGCCACGCTGATCGCCGACTTGTCGCCGCCCGATCGGCGAGCAGAGTCGGCCAGCTATTTCTCCGTTGCCGCCTTCGGCGGGTTCGGGGTCGGTCCGGTCATCGGCGAGTGGGTTCTGCGAGACGACCAGTTCGAACGGGCCTTCGCGATCGCTGCGCTGTTCGCGCTGTCCGCAGCGCTCGTCGCAGCGTTCTTGCCCAAGCGAGTCCCGCGCACCGAACCGAGCACTGCACGTCGTCGCGGCCTCGCCCGCTGGCTGCATCCGGCCGCAGTGTGGACTGGTCTGGTGTTCGCCTGTGCGGTCGTCGCCTTCACGTCGTTCACGGCGTTCTTGCCCGACTACTCGCGCACCGTGGGTTTCAGCGGCGCTGGCGCGCTGTTCGCCACGTACTCCGGCGTCACGGTGCTCGTGCGAGTGTTCGGCGCGCGGCTGCCGGAGCGCATCGGACCACGACGCATGGTCACGATCGGTTTGGGCTCTCTGATCGTCGGGATGCTGACGCTGGCGCTCGTTCCGTACGTGCCGGCGCTGTGGATCGCTTCGGCCGTGATGGGGCTCGGCATCGCGTTCAACTATCCGTCGCTGATGGCGCTCACCGTAAACCGCGTCAGCGAGGACGAACGCGCAGCCGCGGTCAGCTCATTCACGATGTTCTTCGAGATCGGCTCGGTCGCCGGAGGGCTGTCCATCGGAGCACTCGCTCAAGTGGTCGGGAAGCAGAATTCGTTCTTTGCAGGAGCACTGATCGCGGCGATCGGGCTGTGGGTGTTGCACACCCACGTCGTTCCGTTGCGCGCTCCCGACGACTCCCCCCAGATCGAGACGGCCGGCGAGGCGGTCCGCCCGGCCGCTAACGACTGACGGCGCGCCGGGTTGCAATCGGCTCGGGTGGTGATGTCCGATTTCCGCTCGTCTTCGCGCCCTGCGTTCGGCAGGATGGAGCCATGTCGCTCGACCCGGACCGCTGTTATGCCGCAGTGCAGAGCCGCGATCGACGCTTCGACGGGCGGTTCGTGACCGCGGTGCGAACGACGGGGATTTACTGTCGGCCGAGTTGTCCTGCGATCACCCCCAAGCGCAGCAACGTCGAGTTTCATCCGACGGCAGCAGCGGCGCAGCAGCGTGGGTTCCGGGCGTGCAAGCGGTGTGCGCCCGATGCCACCCCCGGCTCGCCGGAGTGGAACGTCCGTCAAGACGTCGTCGCCCGGGCGATGCGGCTGATCGCTGATGGTGAGATCGATCGGGTTGGTGTCGCCGGCTTGGCCCGCCGACTTGGCTACAGCGACCGCCATCTCACCCGGGTGTTCAACGACGAGCTCGGCGCCGGACCGCTCGCGGTGGCCCGCGCCCACCGAGCCCACACGGCGCGGCTCCTCGTCGAGAAGACAACACTGCGCTTCACCGACGTCGCGTTTGCCGCCGGGTTCGGCAGCGTCCGCCAGTTCAACGACACGATGCGCGAGGTCTACGCCACGACGCCGCGAGACCTGCGGCGTGGCGCTCCATCGGTGACGGCGCCTGGGGGTGGCTCAGCGACGAGCACCGTGCGACTGCGTCTTCCCACCCGGATGCCGCATTCGGCTTCCACCGCGTTGGAGTTCCTCGGCCAGCGAGCGATCCCCGGACTCGAGACGTGGGATGGCGCGACGTATCGACGTTCGCTTCGTCTTCCGGGCGGGCAGGGCGTGCTTGCCGTGCGCGCCGGAGAGCGCGACGACCACGTTGTCGCCGCGCTGTCGATCGAAGCATGGAGTGATCTACCGGCGGCGGTCCAGCGCGTGCGGCGGCTGCTCGACCTCGACGCCGACCCGCACGCTGTCGATGCGCATCTAGCCGCTGACCCGTCGCTGGCGCCGATGGTGCGGGCGGTGCCGGGACGCCGCTCGGTGGGCAGCGTCGATCCGTTCGAGACGGCGGTGCGAGCGGTCATCGGACAGCAGGTCTCGGTCGCGGGTGCGCGCCGGGTTGCGGCCGACCTACTCGAACAGATCGGCGAACCGCTGTGTGGCGGCGACGGCGAACTCGCCGTGGTGTTCCCCGAGCCGGCCGCTGTGGCCACGGCTGCCGACGACGCCGACATCACGTTTGCGATGCCGTCGTCGCGCCGGGCGACGATCGGGAGGCTCGCCACGGCGGTGGCCGACCAGCGTGTGGTGCTCGACGTCGGTGCAGCGCCCGACGAGGCCCGCGCCGGTCTGATCGAAGTGCGCGGCATCGGGCCGTGGACGGCGGACTACGTCGTCATGCGCGGCCTCGGACATCCCGACGTTCTGCTCGACACAGATCTGATCGTGCGCCGCGCCATCGACGCCCGGGCCGCCTGCCCGGACCGGTGGTCGCCTTGGTCGTCGTATGCCACCCATCACCTGTGGGCCGGTTACGCCGCGCCCGCCAATCAATCGTCACGCACCAACAACATCAAGCAGAGGAGCAATCGATGAACGCATCGCCGACCACCACCACCACTACTACCGCCAGCGCCAGCAACGACGTCGTCGCGTCAGCGTCGACCGACAGCCCGGTGGGCGCACTCACCATCGTGGTCAACAAAGCCGGGCTGCGGGCGATCACGTGGGCCGACGACGATCCGCGGCGATGTGGCCTCGAGGGTGTCGAACTCGGGGAGGCCGGCGAGCACCCGTTGATCGACGCGACATGTGCGCAGCTGGCCGAGTACTTCGCCGGCGACCGCATCGAGTTCGATCTTCCACTGGCGCCTCTCGGGACCGAGTTCCAACACGCGGCATGGGAGGCGCTGCGACAGATCCCGTACGGCACAACGACGACCTACGGCGGTCAGGCCCGCGGGATGGGTGACGTCAACAAGGCCCGCGCCGTCGGTGCGGCCAACGGCAAGAACCCGCTGTCGATCGTGGTGCCGTGTCACCGCGTCGTCGGCGCCGACGGGTCGCTCACCGGGTTCGCCGGGGGTGTCGACACCAAGGCCTGGTTGCTCGACCACGAGCGCGCGGTGCTCTCCCGCGCCAGTTGACGTCGTTGCGGTGAGGGAGATGGCCGACTGGGGGCCGTTTCGCTCACCGGTGGTGGTGGCGTCGGTGTTGCGGTGAGGGAGATGGCCGACTGGGGGCCGTTTCGCTCACCGGTGGTGGTGGCGTCGGTGTTGCGGTGAGGGAGATGGCCGACTGGGGGCCGGTTCGCTCACCGGTCAGCGTTTGCCGCGCGCAGCCTGGCTCTGGGCGCGGCGGGCGCGCTCGGCGTCTTTCTTGGCTCTGCGCGCTTCGGCCCGCTTCGCTCGCAGCTCGGCCTGCTCTTCGGCGCTGCGTTTGTTGGTGTCGATCAGCGGGGCCAGCTGGGCCTCTTCCACCTTCGGCAGCTGGACCGTCTCGTCGGTCTTCAGCAGATCGCGGATGATCGCCGATGCCGGTGCCTCACCGGCGACAGTCGACGCCAACATGATGCGCGTGACGGCGACCCCGTGACGCTCGATCACACCCGGGAGCACCTCACGCAGCTGATCGCTCGATGGGTTGTCGGCGTGGTCGCCGAGTTGCTCGATGCAGTCGGCGAGCGACGCATCGGTGATGACCGCAGCGATCGTCTCCATCCCCCCGTCGATCCGCCCGGCCCGGACGGCTTCCCGGACCCCATCGGGCGTGACCTCGTCGACGAGCGTCGCCAGGCCATCGCGATGATCCTCGTCGAGTCCCTCGATCGCGGCCGACAGCTCCTCGTCGGTGGCCGCCTTGAACGACCGATCGAGCAGGCCGAGTGCCTGCATCCGGTTCTTCATCTGGTTCACGACGGCCGACGCTACCGTTGTGGCGTGCCTGAGACGCCCGACGATCTGCTGTCCACCGTCAGCGCGGAGAAATACGTGTTGCTGACGACGTTCACCAAGGCGGGTGATCCGAAGCCGACGCCGGTGTGGGTCGTCGATCTCGGCGACGGCACCGTTGGGTTCACCACCGCCGGCGACTCGTGGAAGGCAAAGCGGATCACGAACACCCCTGCGATCACACTGCAGCCGTGCGACATGCGCGGCGACGTCGCCGACGGAGCGCCGACGTGGAACGCCACCGCCGCGCTCGACCCGGCCCGCTTCGAAGAGGTACGCCGCAAGGTGGGTGCGAAGTACGGGGTGATGGCGAAGCTGATCGGTCTGCAGTACAAGGTCAAGGGGCTGTTCGGTCGGGCTCCCGCCGAACAAACCGCGGTCGTCATGTCCCTCGCTGACTGAGCGGCCGCCACGGGCTCGTCCGAGCGAACAGCGGGGGTGACCCGGGGCCCGCGCCTGCACTAGTGTGAAAGCGCTTACATGCGCGTGGCCGACACGGCGGACGCGTTCGGGGGAAGAAACTAGGAGCAGTCATGGCAACCGTCGAGCTCGACAAGGTCAACAAGGTCTACGAAAACGGCTATCACGCCATTCACGACCTCGATATCAGCATTGCGGACCAGGAGTTCTTGGTGCTGGTGGGTCCGTCAGGCTGCGGCAAGTCGACCGCGTTGCGGATGATCGCTGGTCTCGAGACGATCAGCACCGGCACGATGAAGATCGGCGATCGTGTCGTGAACGACGTCGAACCAAAAGACCGCGACATCGCCATGGTCTTCCAGAACTACGCCCTGTACCCGCACATGTCGGTCTACGACAACATCGGGTTCGCGTTGAAGCTGTCGAAGGTGCCCAAGGACGAGATCGACACCCGAGTCCGCAAGGCGGCGTCGATCCTCGAGCTCGACACGTATCTCGACCGCAAGCCCGGGCAGCTGTCGGGCGGTCAGCGTCAGCGCGTGGCCATGGGCCGAGCCATCGTGCGCCAGCCGGCGGCGTTCCTCATGGACGAGCCGCTGTCGAACCTCGACGCCAAACTGCGCGTCCAGATGCGTGCAGAGATCGCTGCACTCCAGCGCGAGCTCGCGGTGACCACGGTGTACGTCACCCACGACCAGATCGAAGCAATGACCATGGGCGACCGCGTCGCGGTGCTGAAGGACGGATACCTCCAACAAGTCGATACACCCCAGAACCTGTACGACCGTCCCGACAACGTGTTCGTGGCCGCGTTCATCGGCTCGCCCTCCATGAACCTGTACGAAGCCTCGTTGCGAGTCAGCGAGGGGGGCGGCGAGATTTCGCTCGGCGGACAAACGATCGCCCTGTCCCCGAGTTCGCTCGAGGCCCGTCCAGCGCTGCGCGGCTACGACGGCAAGACCGTGATTCTCGGGGTCCGTCCCGAAGACTTCGAAGATGCCGAGCTGGCCAAGGACATCCCCGAGTCGCAGTTCCTCGACAGCGCCCCGACACTGCTCGAAGCACTCGGTTCCGAGGTGATGGTGCACTTCAAGCTCGATGCGCCCGTCGTCGACTCCGGCGACCCCGACGCGGTCGAGGACACCAATGCCGAAGCGAACGCGGTCGGCCGCTTCAACCCGCGCACGCGAGTACGCGTCGGTCAGGCGATGAAGGTCGGAGTGACCAGCGAGAACCTGCACTTCTTCGACGCCGAGACGCGCGAAGCCATCTGGCAATAGCCCCGACGATCGATTGCGTCTCGCTGGCGAGGCCTCGGCTCGGCGACGTCAGGCGGTCCAGCGCGGTTTGAGCGGTGCGTGCTCGAGTGCTGGCAGCACGTACTTGGCGACGAGGTCGTTCTCGGCGATGTGGGTGTACCCGGAGAGGATGAACGCCGACACGCCGACGTCCATGTAGGCCCGGAGTTTGGCGACCACCTGGTCGGGATCGCCGACGATCGCCGCACCCGCACCAGAGCGGGCTCGACCGACGCCGGTCCACAGTGCTTCCTCGACGAAGCCGTCGTCGCTCGACGAGTCGCGGAGCTCGTTCTGGCGGGCGACGCCGGCCGACGCCGTATCGAGCGACCGATTGCGAATCGCTTCACCTGTGTCCGCGTCGAGTTTGGAGACGAGCCGGTCGGCGGCAGCACGAGCCTCGGCTTCGGTCTCGCGCACGATCATGTGGGCGCGCACGCCGTACAGCAGCTCGCGGTCGTACTTGCTGCGCGCTAGCTCGGTCATTTCGGTGACCGTGTCGCCGACGCTGGCCACTGTGTCGGGCCACGTGAGGAACACGTCGCACTCGGCCGCAGCGACATCTTTTGCCGCAGGTGAGAAGCCGCCGAAGTAGAACGGCGGGCAGCGGCCGTCGACCGTGCGCGCCCGTGGCGGATCGAGGGTGAGTTCGACGAACTCTCCGTGGAAGTCGACCGCTTCGCCGTTGAGCAGTTGACGGAGCACTTGCATCCATTCACGGGTGCGCTGGTAGCGGGGTGCGGAGTCGAGTGCCTCGCCGGGGATGTCGGACGAGATGATGTTGATGCACAGCCTGCCTCGTGCGAACTGATCGATCGACGCCAGCTGGCGGGCGAGTTGGGGGAGCCACATCTCGCCCATCCGTACCGCCAGCAGCAGATTGATGTTCTCGGTGTGTGTCGCGATCGCGGCGGCGAAGGCGGTCGAGTCGATGCCGAGCGTGTATCCCGATGGCAGCAGTACGTTGTCGAAGTCGTTGCGATCGGCGGTGCCGACGATGTCGGCGCAATGGGGCCATGAGCTGGCCAGGGCCGGTTCGGGTACGCCGAGGAACTCGTAGTCGTCGTCGCACAACGCGCTGAACCACGAGATCTCGGGAACGTCGGGGCTGGTGATCGAACTCATGGCAGCGGCACTCCTTCAGAGGCTTGGATGACGGCGTACACGTCGGCGCGGTCGAGGTGCACGTCGAGGGCGGCGGTACTGGCCGTGATGCGGTCGGGACGTTGCGACCCGACGATGGCGACCGGCCGTGCCGGGTGGGCGAGAGCGAACGCCAAGGCGACCGTGCCGCGGTCGACGCCTTCGCGCTCCGCGAGCCGATCGAGCACGGTGAGCAACTCCGGTGAGACACCTTCACCGGTGGCCAAACGGCCACCGCCCAACGGGCTCCACACGAGTGGGACGGTACCTAGCCGCATGCAATCGTCGAATGTGCCATCTCGCAGCGGGTCGAGGTGCACGGCGGAGTACTCGGGTTGGTTCGTGACGATCGGGAACGGGAGGTGGGCGGCGAGGGCCTCCACCTGGGCCGGGGTGTGATTGGAGACGCCGACCTCGCGAATCTTGCCCTCGTCGCGCAGGGCTGTGAGCGTCTCGGCGACAGCTGCCGGATGCGTCAGCATGTCGGGCCGGTGGATCTGGTAGAGGTCGATCACATCGGTGTGCATGCGCCGTAGCGATGCTTCACATGCCGACCTCAAGTGAAGCGGTGACGAGTCGTACGGCACTGGTGGTGTGATGCCGCCCTTGGTCGCCAGCACCATCTCGTCGCGCAGCGACGGTGCGGCTCGGAGGACGTCGCCGAGGATCTCCTCGACTCGGCCGAAGCCCGTTCCGCCCCAGTCGAGGCCGTACACGTCGGCGTTGTCGATCAATCGCATGCCCGCGCCGAGGGCGATCTCGAGGATCCGCTGTGCCGTTGGTACATCGGCGTCGGTGTACCGCCAGAGTCCGAACGCCAGCGGCCCGACCTCTCCGAGCGAACCGTGTGGGCGAGGGGTGGGGTCGACCAGCGTCACGGGGTTCGACGTTAGCGAAGCGGTGGGCGAGGTCGAACCTCGCCCACCGCTTCGCGTTGGTGTCGCGGTGTTGGTGTCGCGGTGTCGACGCTTTGGTCAGCCCTTGACCGAGCCGGCCAACAGGCCACGTACGAAGTAACGCTGCAAGGCAAAGAACACCACGATCGGGATGAACGCCTGGACGAACGCCGCCGACGGCAAGATGAACTCGTTTCTGCCGAAGTCACCCGCCAGGTTGGCGATGAGAATTGTCGTCGGCTGAGCATCGGGGTTCGCGCCGATCATCGTGTTGGCGATCAGGAAGTCGTTCCAGGTCCACAGGAACTGGAAGATCGCGAACGCCGCCAACACCGGGATCGACAGTGGCAGCACCAACCGGTAGAAGATCGTGAAGTGGTCGGCGCCGTCGATGCGAGCTGCCTCGAACACGTCCTTGGGCAACGAGCTGATGTAGTTGTGCAACAAGAAGATGGCGAATGGCATGGCGAACCCGGTGTGGGTCAGCCATGCCGCCGTCGTCGTTCCGGCCAGGTCGAAGTCGGGGATCACGACGATGGTCTTGTCGAGGCCCGGCAACGTGTAGCTGGCTCCGTTGTTGAACATCTGCAGCAACGGGATCAGGGCCACCTGCAGCGGGATCGCCAGGAGCGACACCGTGAAGATGAACAGTGGCTTGCGGCCGCGGAAGTCGATCCACGCGAACCCGTATGCCGCGAACGCCGCGATGGCGATCGGGATGATCGTCGCTGGGATGGCGATTGCGGCGGTATTCAATAACGACTGGCCGAGCCCTGCCTGGGCATTGAAGATGTCCTGGTAGTTCTCGAACGTCAGGTCGTTCGGCGTCGTCGTCCACCAGCCGCTCTCGCGTTGGGCGGTGCGGTCGCGGAACGAGTTGATGAACAACCCGAGCGTCGGGATGAGCCAGACGAGAACGATCAGCCAAAGCAGCCCGGTCGGGATGCGTCGGAGGAGGCCGTAGATCTTGTCGACAGCGCCCCCCGAACCCTCGTCGTCGGGGCCGGTGAAGCCGCTTGATTCGGTCGAACCGGAGGCGGTGGTTGGGGTAACTGCACTCATCTCAGTTCTCCTGCTGCATCCGACGGATGTTGTAGAACATGACCGGCACGACCGAGACGAAGATCAAGATCGCCAAGGCGGCGCCGACGCCGGTGTTCAGGAAGCTGAACGACTCCTGGAACATGTCGTTGGCGAGCACCTGTGTGTCGAACTGGCCGTTGGTGACGACCTTGACGATGTCGTACACCTTCATGACCAACACGATCAGGGTGGTCACCACGACACCGATCGTCGTGGAGATCTGGGGGAGCGTGACTCGCCAGAACACTTGGCTCTCGGTAGCCCCGTCGATCCGGGCCGCCTCGATCAACTCGGTCGGGACCGCCTTGATGGCGGCCGACAAGATGACCATCGAGAAACCCGTCTGGATCCAGATCAGGATGACCATCAGCCAGAAGTTGTTGTACGGCGTCTCCTGGACGAAGAACACCGTCTGCGGTTCGGCGACGCCGTCTTCGTAGGTGAACCCGCCGACGCCGCCGCCGATCAGCCCGGTGAAGCGGATGAAGAACCACCCACCGAGCAAGACGCAGATGCCAGGGACCACCGCCTTGCCCCATTGTCGCCTGGTCAGAGCCTGGGCTAACAGGATGAAGCAACCGATGAGGATGAGCCCGAGGATCGCCGAGGCGATGATCGTCGGGAGCCCCGACCCGGTCGACAGGTTGCCGAGCCCGACCCACAGGGCATTCATCACACCGGTCTGTTCGGCCGAGGTGTCACGTGCGGTGTACACGAATCGCCAGATCACCGACGCACCGACCAGCGAGATGGCCATCGGCATGAAGATGATCGACTTGGCGAACTTTTCTCCGCCCTTCTGGTCGGCGAGCACGGCGACGGCCAGACCGAGCGCAGTGGAGAGGAACACGACCGTGACGACCCACCACAGGTTGTTGATGATCGTGCCGCGGAAGGCCGTGAATACGCCGAAGCACACGAGCAGTCCCCCAACGACGAGCGGAGGCATCGTCGGGTTGCCGAGTTCGACGGCCTTGCCCGTGCGCTGGCGCATCGAGAACCCGACGATCAACGCGATGACCAAGAGCACCATGCCGATGATGAACGGCTGCGAGGTGAACGTGTTGGTCCAGCCCGACGCATTGAAGCTGTCCTCGTCGGTGAAGATCGCGCCGTAGTTCTCGAGCCCCACGAAGCCTTCGGAGTCGTTGTCGAGCAACGACAGATACGCCGTGCGGATCGCGGGGACGATCAATGCGATCGTGATGAACAGCAGTGCCGGCCCGACGAAGATCACCGCCCGCGACTTGCCGTCGATCTCTACGCGCCCCTGATAGTCAGGGTTGTGGGTCATGCCGATGCGGTAGCCGATGAGCAGCGCAGGAACGAGCGTGGCGACGATCGAGGTGGCCGCGTTGCCACCGCCGAGATCGGCACCGCCCCACGCACCGAGGACCCAACCAATGGTCGCGCCCGTGAGCGCTCCGCCGAGCGGCGGCCGCTTGCGGAGCACACCGAGTCCGGCGCCGAGCCCGCCGAGCACCACCGTGTACACCGCGATCGCCAAGGCGTCGAACTCTGGGTGGTACTGCTCACGGATCAGCAGCCCGACGACCACGCCGATGGCTGCGGCGGAACCGATCGAGATCAGCCGGCGCCGCACCGGATCGTCGGTGATCGATAGCACGTAGCCGATACCGCCGAGCACGACTCCCGCGATCAGTGGTCCGACGACCCACGTGAAGAACCCTCTGCCTGAACCAACGGTGATCAGGTTGCCGTGCAACAACACACCACCGATGAATCCGATGAGGCCGTACGCGATCGCGTTGAACAACGGCCAGCGGTTGCGGACCTGATTGAACAACAGGTTGGCGCCGACCCAGATCGCTCCGCTCGCGGCGACGGCGACTACGACGGTGATCACCGTCGAGCGGATCTTCGGTTCGAAGATCGCCCAGATCACCAGACCGACGACGATTGCGGCGACGGCGACTCTGCTGCCGTAGTAGCGCCAATCGCGCGGCGGCAGATCGCCGGGAGGATGTTCGCGCTCTTCGGCGCTGGTCTCCTCTCCACCAGTTGCAGCGAGTGTCTCCACTCTGCGCCCCCCTCAGTGGTTGTGATGTTCCCCGGTGACCATCCTTGGTGGACGGCCGCCCCGTTGTGTGTTGGCCAGGGTGACCCGCACATGCGACGGGGCACCGACACCGTAGTGCCGATGCCCCGTCACTGGTGACTTGACCCGCGTACGAGTCAGTTCATGTTGTAGTGATCAGCTCGGCCAGCTGGCCTGAATATTCGCCGCAGCCTCTTCCGGCGTGACGTCGCCGTTGATCATCGACGTCATCTCCGACCAGAAGGTGCCGGCGCCGACGTCGGCGGGCATCAGGTCGGATGCGTCGAAGCGCGACACCTGGGCGTCGAGCAGAATCTGCAGGAACTGCTGTTCCAGGTCGGCGTACACCGACGGATCCTGACCCTGGGCTGCCGACAAGAAGCCGGACAGTCCGCCGAGGAAGTCGGCCTGGGCGGCCTGGCGGGTTTCAGCATACTCAGCCGTCGACAGGTACTCCATCACGGCCATCGTGGCTGGGTCTTCGTCGAACGCAGCAGCCAGGGTGCCGGCGGTGAGCACCGGACCCGAGCCGTCGTTGTCCGGGAAGTAGAAGACATTCACCGAGCCGGCGCTGCCGTCAGCAAAGGCGGTGTCTTCGGGGAAGAACCCAGCGAAGAACGACGCCTGGCGGTGCATGAAGCAGTCGCCGTCGAGCAGCGGAACAGCGTTGTCCTGGAACGCGGTGGCCGCAATCGAGCCACCGGAGGCGAACACGTTGTCCTCGGACCACAGGTCGTTCACCTGCGTGAGGACGCCGACGATCTCGTCGCTGTCGAAGGGCAGCTCGTTCGATACCCACTGGTCGTAGGCGTCGGGGCCGAGCTCGCGCAGCACGAGTTCTTCGGTCTGGTCGGTCGCTGCCCAGCCAGTGGCCTGGCCGGACTCGATTCCCACGCACAGCGCCTTGGGGCCACCGGCGGCGGTGATCTCGTCGACCAGTGCGAAGAAGTCGTCGAGAGTCTCAGGAACCTCGTAGCCGGCTTCTTCGAAGGCATCGGGCACGTACCACACGAGCGACTTCAGGTCGGTCTTGTTGGGCACGCCGTACTGCACACCGTCGACGTTGCCGAAGATCTGGAAGTCTTCGATCCAGAACTCGTCGAGCGTGCTGTGCACATCGTCGGTGATGGGGACGATGAAGCCCTCGCGTGCGAAGTCGGCCAGCTTGCCGGGCTGCGGGAAGAACGAGATGTTCGGCGGGTTGCCCGCCTCGACCTGCGTGTTGATGTTCGCTTCCCAGTCGGCATCACCGGAGTAGGTGATGTTGATGTTGTTTGCCTCGGCGAACGGATCGAGCGCCGCCTGGATCGCGACGAGGTCGGCGTCGGAGCGCTCGGGGCCGGTGATGGTCACCTCGGCGCCCTCGAAGTCCTGCGCACCTTCGGAGCTCTCGTCCTCGGACATGTCGTCGCCGTCGTCGCCGCTCTCCTCGGCGGCGGCTTCGGTCGTTTCGCTGTCGCTGTCGCTGTCGTCGTCGTCACCGCAAGCGGCGGCAACGAGTCCAAGCGCGACCGGAACAGCTGCCAGCTTGAGCCAGCGCTTCTGCATGTGGGTCCTCCCCCTCAGTTGGATGGTTGCCGGTGGAAACCGGCCTGTAAACGCTTACATATCCGCGGCCATACCGTCAAGGCAGGCGTGATGAAAGTGTGCGACCTGTGTGATCGCCGTTGACTGGTCCGGTGGAGGACCGGGCGACGAGACTGAACGCCGGCGGCTCAACGGCGGCCGGCTCCGCGTCGACCGTTGCCGTGCGCGGGTCTTGAATCGCCGCAAGCAAGGCGCGGGCGGCCGCCGCGCCGTTGCCGATCACGTTCTGTCGAATTGTCGTCAGCTCGACGACGTGCGCGAACTCGTGATCGTCCACTCCGATCACCGACACGTCGACGCCGGGTTTGAGCCGGCGCTCCTGCAGCGCCATCAGCGCGCCGAACGCCATCTCGTCGGACATCGCGAATACGGCCGTCGGAGGATCGTGCTCGAGCAACACGGTCATGGCGGCGTACCCGCCATCCAGCCGGAATCCGCCGCCGACGATGCGCTCGGCGGCGACCTCGACGCCGTGTCGGTGGCATTGTTCGCGGAAGCCACGAAGACGCCGCTCGGGCACTTCGAATGCGATCGGGTCGAGATCGCCGCCGATTACGCCCAGGTCGCGATGGCCGAAGTTCAAGAGATGCTCGGCGGCGAGCGCGCCGACTGCGGGGTCGTCGAGGACCACTGCGGGATGGTCACCGACCTGCCAGCCGACGGTGGCGACGGCGACGCGGCGCTGCACCAACGACTCGGCGAGTTCGCTCGCCACGGGCAGGTCGACGAGCACCACGCCGTCGGCCCGGCGATCGAGCTGTGCCCGCTCGTCGATCAACCGATCGACGCGGCTCGGCTCGTCGGCGCCGATCACGAGGACGTCGTACCCCGCCTCGGTGCAGACGGCCTCGATTCCCGCGACGACGTTGGAGAAGTACCAGCTGCCCAGATGGGGCACGACTGCGATCACCGTATTGGTGCGCCCGGCTGCCAGCCGGGCCGCAGCGGGATCGGGTTGATATCCGAGCTGCTCCGCGACATCGGTGACTCGTCGGCGCGTGGACGCGGCCACGTTGGGGAGCCCACGCAACGCCCGGCTGACCGTGGCCACTGACACGTCGGCGCCTGCGGCCACGTCTTCAATCCGGACGCGCCGCGGCGCCTCACCGTTGGTGTCGTCGGTGCCCACCGCGATCACCCCACGGACGGTGCGCTTGGTCCATCGAGCGCGGAGTGTAAGCGCTTTCAGTCGCCTCGGTCCACGGCGACGGCGCGGCCAGCGGGGTGGTTCGGCTGCTGTTCACGACGACGAACCGACCGGTACCGTTGCGTCCATGACGTCCGATGGCGTGACCACCGGGATGTCCGCTCCCGGGCCGCCTGACGATGACCGCAATGCCGCCCGCCGCCAGGCGCTCGCCGAGCGTGCGATCGCGCTGATCGATCTCACCGATCTCGCCGACGACCACGGCGCCGACGGCATCGAGGCATTGTGTGGCAAGGCCGTGACCCATGGAACCGCGGCCGTGTGCGTCTGGCCGGAGTACGTGGCCCGCGGCCGCGAGCTGCTCGCCGGCACGCAGGTTCGAGTGGCCACGGTCGTCAACTTTCCGTCCGGCCTCGATGCGCCCGACGAGGTCGCTGCCCTCACGTCGAGGGCGTTGGCCGACGGCGCCGACGACATCGACGTCGTGTTGCCGTACACGCAATTCGCGGCAGGCGACGTGGAGCCCGCGGCGGCCGTACTCGATGCCGTACGCGCCGAGGTGACGGCGCCCGCGATCGTCAAGGTCATACTCGAGACAGGTGAACTGACGGAGCCCGGACAGGTCATGCGTGCTGCGCAGCTGGCTGTCGACCACGGCGCCGACTTCATCAAGACGTCGACCGGCAAGTCCGGTACGGGGGCGACTCCGCAGGCGGTGCGGGCGATGCTGGAAGTGATCGCCGCGGCCGCCGCCAGCGGGCGACAGATCGGGCTCAAACCCTCCGGAGGCATCCGCACTCTCGAAGACGCTGCGACGTACCTCGAACTCGCTGATCGCGTGCTCGGGGCCAACTGGGCGAGCCCGGCAACGTTCCGGTTTGGCGCCAGCGGCTTGCTCGATGTGCTCGTCGCTGAACTCGAGGCCGACGTCGGCGGTGGATCGTCGATGGGGCCGAATCCCGGCGCGTACTGATCCACGAGGCTTCACCCACCGATGGCAACCTCCGATCCGCCCACGACCGCCGAGCCGCGCACCGGTGGCCGTTGGGCGCCTGTTGTTGCGTCGATGGTGACTGTCGTGATCGTCGCGGCCGCGAGTGCGCTCGCTACCGATGCACCGCCGACCGCAGAGGTGGTCGCGCCGCCGACGTCGACCGTCGTCGTCGACTCGGCCGCGCCGACGAGTGCCGCGCCGAGGGCGCCGACGGAACAACCGGTCGTGCGCACTGACCCGACGCCGTCGTCGACGACTGTCCCGCGCGATGTGGCTGCTGCGGGCGCGGCGATCGAGCCGACGACCCAGGCGGACGCTCCGGTGCCGGATGCCGACAATCCGGCGGTAGTGGCGCGCCCGATTCCTCAGGAGTCACCACCCCCGCCGCCGCCCGATGCGCCAGCGCCCCCCTGGGCGGCATCGACGGTCTTCACCGATGCCGGATACGTCTCGGTCGACGTCGGCTGCGCTGCGGGTACCGACGGCGCGGCCCTCGATGTGTTTTTCGCCGAGCGGGTCGGCCCGGTTCTCGGATGGGACTACCAGCACGTCTACCCCCTGGGTGGCGACCGCTTCGTCTGGATCTTCCAGGACACCTTCGTCGAGCACTCCGGAACAGCCACCACCCTCGACCGGTCAGGCTTCGTGCACAACGCCGCGTTGCTGCAGGAGGGGATGTGTTTTCGACTGCTCCATCGCGGCTCGATCTTCGCTCCTGAACCGTTCGAGGTCGGCACGGGGACGCGGACGCTGTCGACGTGGTTCTGGCCGATGGGCGGCGAACTCCACGACGGCGAGCTGCACATCGTGTGGGCCGAGATGGTTAAAGATGCAGTCGACCCGACGCCGCCGGACGGACTCGGGTGGCACCCGCGGCGTACCTGGATCGGTACCTACGACCCGGTGACGTTGGTGCGCACGGGCTTCGCGCCTGCGCCGAACTCCGACGTGGTGCCCATCTACGGATACGTCGTGGCCAGCGACGCGACCCACACCTACCTCTTCGGCAACACGTTCGAGCAGAACCTCTTGCGCGAAGGCGGCTACTGGAGTGGTCCCCACTCGGCGACCGAGGTGTATCTCGCCCGCGTGCCGCGCGGCCAACTGTTCGCCGCGCCGATGTACAAGTCGAGCTCGGGTTGGTCGAGCGACCCGCGAGATGCCGCTCCGATCTTGCAGCGGCACTGGGTGGAATTCCCGTTCCAGCCGAGGTTCATCGACGGGCAATGGGTCGCTGTGTCGGCCGACGATGGCTATTGGGGAGATGCCCTCACGGTCGACGTCGCTCGAGACCCGTGGGGGCCGTGGACCACCGTGGCGACCGGTCAGCTGCTGCCGCGTGGTGCCGATCCGCTCATGAACACCTATCACGCTCACTTGGCGCCCTGGCGCGACGCGGCGGGCAACTTGGTCGTGACGGTCTCGAACAACGCGCGCAACATGCTGGCGCACGCCTGGCCTCGGCCCGATCGGTACCGCCCGATGGCGTTCGCGTGGCCATGGGTCGAGGCCCCGCCTCGACCTGCGCCGCCACCTGCGCCGCCTCCGACCACCGTTGTGCCTCCGGCCGTCTCGACGACCACGCCGTCCACTGCTCCATCGACGACCACCACCACGACACCGTCGACAACCAGCACCAGTTCGACCACGACCACGACGACCACCAACAACACCACTACGACCACCACCAGCACCACCACGACGAGCACGACGACCACGACGACCGCGCCACCCGCGACGACCACGTCTGCGCCGGGGTCCGAACCGGCACCCGCGGTGCCCTGAGTGGCGGCTGCAACACCGGTCCGGCGCTGTCCGTCGTGGCCAATGGCAGGTCCCGCACGTGGGTGGACCACTGCATCGATCGGCCGATCGGTCAACGGCTGCCGATCGAAGTGTGGCACTCGACCGCACCGTGGCGCGGGCGCCGGCGGTTCGTGGTCGTGTCGGCGATCCACGGCGACGTGCGAGTCGTCGGTCCGCTCGGACATGAACGATCCTGATCGAGGTCGGCGGCACCGAGATCACCCGGGGACTCCTCGAGGCCCATCGCAGCTGTTTTGAGGCCTGCGTGCGGGAGCTTCGACCCCGGTAGTCTGCCGTGTCCCGCCCTCGTAGCTCAGGGGATAGAGCATCGGCCTCCGGAGCCGTGTGCGCAGGTTCGAATCCTGCCGAGGGCGCCAATGTGACGGCACCGTTTGTCAACGCTCCGCAGGCATGACACGAACGTGCCCGCCGTGTCGATCAACGAAGCGATCGCACCGCCGTGGAGCTGGCCGCGGTTGCCGGCCCGCGTGAGCTGGTCGGCGAGCGGCATGTCGATGCGCATGGTTGCGCGCCTTCGTCGATCTCGGTGATGCGCATCCCGAACAGGTCCGCGAAGGGCACAGCTTCGAGAAACGACTGCAGTGCCGCGAGACGGTCGGCGGACTCGGTCACCGGCCCGGCTCGCCGGGTGTCAGGATCGACTTGCCGACCACTTGTCGATCGATCAGCTCAGTCATCGCGGGAGCGATCTCGTCGAGTGGCCGAACCGAATGGATGAGCGGAATCAGCTTGTCCGCGGCGACCATGTCGAGCACGATTCGTTGTTCGTCGGGTGTCCAGCCGTTGGACCCGATGATGTTCTGTTCGAACGTCCAGATGAAACGGATGTCGGTCGGCGGCTCGAAGCCGGCGGTCGCTCCGCACGTGAGCATCCGCCCGTCGCTGCGCAGGCAGCGCAGCGACTGTGCCCACGCGTCGCCGCCGATGTAGTTGATGATCACGTCGGCACCGCCGGGACCGAGCATCCGTGGCCGGCCGCAGATCTCATGGACCGCTGCGACCAGCTCGACCTCGCTCGTGTTGATCACATGATCGGCGCCGATCTCGCGCAGCTTGTCGAGCTTCCAGTCGGCGCTTCCGGTCACGATCACCTCTGCTCCGGCCGCTTTGGCCAGCTGCACACAGCACGTGCCGACACCACCGGTTGCTCCGAGGATGAGGATCTTCTCGCCCGCTTGCACCTTGCCTCGCGTGGTCATCATCCGGTACGCCGTGCCGTAGGCGATCGGCAGCGCGGCGGCGTTGACGTCGGACACGGTGTCGGGGACTGCGATCAGGTTGGTGGCGGGGATGCGCACGTACTCGCTCGCTGCGCCGATGCGCGTCTCGCCGGTCATCCCTTCGCCGAGCACGAACGGGTGCGGGCACACGCGATCGCCAACGGCCCAGCCGTCGACGTCCGCGCCGACCTCCACGATGTGTCCTGCGAAGTCTCCGCCCGGGGTCATCGGGAGCGGCGTTTTCAGGCCCGTCGATCCGCTGAGGATCATCGGGTCGAAGCCGTTGAGCGACACAGCGCCGACTTCGATGACGACGTCGCCTGGTCCGCACACCGGATCGGGAACGTCGGCGACGTGCAACACGGCGACGTCGCCGTGTTCGGAGAATTGGATGGCACGCGTTGGTCTGGTCGGTAGTGCGCGGCCGTCGGTGTCACCGCGCCGCGCCATTCACCATGCCGCGACGGCCACAGGAACGACGAACCCGACGATGCCGAACGCTGCGAGTGCGCGGTTGTCGTCGTCGGCTGGGGAACCGGTGTCTCTGACGGGTGCTGTCGTCGACCCGATGATGGATCGCTCCGCGAGTTGCAAACGGTTGTCGCGTGCGATCGCGGCAACGGGAGGCGTGCGTGCCGTCGGCGCCGCCCGCCTGGTGGCGATCCGGCACTGTGCAGAGCGGCCCGAATCACAGTGAGGCGATCGGCGGTGGGACGGGCAGAATGGCGGGCGCATGGCCGATCCTGTTCTGACTCTCTCGTCGCTTCTCCAGCCGGTGTTCGACGCGCTCGCCGACGGCAACGAGGCGGACCCGACGGTCCGACCGTCAGATCACGCCGATGTGCAGATCAACGGCGCGCTGCCGCTCGCCAAGCGCGTTGGCGCGAACCCGCGCGAGCTGGCCCAGCGAGTCCTCGAGGCTGGTGCGCTGGAGGGGGTTGCCTCAACGGCCGATGTTGCCGGGCCGGGATTCATCAACGTGAACTTCGCCGGTTCGTTTCTCGCCGAGCAGCTCTCAGACGTCGCCGACGACGAGCGACTCGGCGTGCCGGACGCAGATCCCTCCAAGACTGTCGTTATCGACTACTCCCATCCCAACGTCGCCAAGGAGATGCACGTCGGCCACTTGCGAACGACGATCATCGGCGACGCGTTGACCCGGATTCTCGGGTTCGCGGGTCACGACGTGATTCGCGAGAACCACATCGGCGACTGGGGTCGGCCATTCGGGATGCTCATCGAGCACCTCCTCGATCTAGGCGAAGACGCCGCTGCGGATGGGCTCACTCAGGGAGACCTCGACGGCTTCTACCGCGCGGCCAACCGAAAGTTCGACGCCGACCCGGAGTTCGCCGAGCGCTCGCGTCATCGGGTGGTGCTCCTCCAGTCCGGTGACTCCGACACGCTCGTGCTCTGGCAGCGGCTCGTCGATCTGTCGACGCAGTACTTCAACACGGTGTACGACAAGCTCGGGGTGCTGCTGACCGACGACGATCTGGCGGGGGAGAGTCAGTATCAGGCGTTGATGCCGGACACATTGGCCCGATTGGAGGCGTCGGGATTGCTCGTCGACGACGACGGCGCTCGCGTGGTGTTCCCACCGGGTTTCACCAATCGCGACGGCGACCCGCTGCCGCTGATCATCCAGGCGCGCACCGGCGGCTTCAACTACGCCACCAGCGATCTCGCCTGTGTGATCGACCGCGTCGAACGGCTGCACGCCGATCTGATGTTGTACGTCGTCGACGCCGGCCAGTCGCAACACTTCCAGATGGTCTTCGAGGTCGCACGAATGGCGGGATGGCTGGACGACACCACCGAAGCGGTCCATGTGCCGTTCGGTGTCGTGCTCGGCGAAGACCGCAAGCGACTGCGTAGCCGGAGCGGCGAGCCGATCAGGCTCGTCGAGCTGATCGACGAGGCAGTCGAACGCGCCGACGCCGCGATGGCCGAGAAGAGCCCCGATCTCGATGCGGCGGAGCGCGTCGTCGTCGCTCAGGCGATCGGCATCGGTGCCCTGAAATACGCAGAGCTGTCGAGCGACCGGGTGAAGGACTACGTGTTCGACTGGGACCGGATGTTGTCGTTCGACGGCAACACCGGGCCCTACCTGCAGTACGCACACGCCCGGATCTGTTCGTTGTTCCGCCGCGCCGAGGTCGATCGGGCCTCCGTGCGGTCGTCGTCGATCGAGCTCGGCGAACCGGAGGAACACGCGCTCGCCCTACGCCTGCTCGGCTACCCGACGGCGATCGACACCACCCTCGAGAACTACTCCCCGCACAAGTTGTGCACCTATCTGTACGAACTGTCCACCGACTTCACGTCGTTCTACGAGCGGTGCCCCGTCCTCAAGGCCGACGAGCCGACGCGCACCAGCCGGTTGGCGCTCTGCGATCTCACGGCGCGCGTGCTCGCCCATGGGCTGGGCTTGCTGGGCATCGAGGCGCCGGAGCGCATGTGATGCGTGCCGTCACGCGCGCCCTGTTGCCCGATCACGCCACGGTCGAACCGGACGGTTCGCTGGCGATCGGCGGTTGCCGTATCGATGACCTCGCCGCGGAGTTCGGCACGCCGTTGTTCGTCTACGACGAAGCCCAGCTGCGGGAGCGGTGCCGCTCCGCCACCGAGACGTTCGGCAGCGGTCGGGCGATCTACGCCACCAAGGCGTTCCTCTGTCGGGCGATGGCCCGAATCGCGCACGACGAGGGGATGCTGCTCGATGTTGCGTCCGGTGGTGAACTCGCCGTGGCGTTGGCGGCCGACGTGCCGGCCGACGCATGTGTAATGCATGGCAACAACAAGTCGCTCGACGAACTTCGCACGGCGATCACGGTGGGTGTGCGTCGCATCGTCGTCGACTCGTTCGACGAACTCGACCGTCTCGACGCGCTCTACGCCGAGGGGGTGCGCACCCCAGCCGGCGCGTCTCCTCCCGTGCTGTTGCGCATCACGCCGGGGGTGCATGCCCACACCCACGAGTTCATCGCCACTGGACAGGACGACTCGAAGTTCGGCTTCAACCTCGGCAACGGCGACGCGTTGCGCGCCGTCGGCCGTGCGACCGACTCGCCATCGGTCAAGCTCGTCGGTCTCCACTGCCACATCGGGTCGAACGTGTTCGAGGCGTCGTCGTTCGCCAAAGCGGCTGAGGTCATGGCCGGCTTCGCCGTGCCGCTGGATCTCCCCGAGCTGGTCCTCGGAGGCGGACTCGGCGTCGCCTATGTCGACGGCGAGGAAGCCCCGACGATCTCCCAGTGGGGCGCGGTGCTCCTCGACGCCTGCGCTGCGCTCGGCGTGCGTTCGGCGGTGAGCGTGGAACCGGGTCGAGCCATCGCGGCGGCGGCGGCCATCACGGTGTACAGCGTCGGCACGGTCAAGCGAATCCCCGGCGTGCGCACGTACGTCGCCGTCGACGGGGGAATGAGCGACAACCCGCGCCCGGTGTTGTACGGCTCTGGCTACGAGACCTTCTTGACGCGCGCCGTCGACGCCAGGAGGCCGCTCGGGGCTCGCGTGGTCGGGAAGCACTGCGAATCGGGCGACGTTCTGGCCTTTGCGGCCTCGTTGCCCGACGACGTCGCGGTCGGCGACCTGCTGGCGATGCCCGTCACCGGGGCGTATGGGCACTCGATGGGCTCGAACTACAACAAGATCGCACGTCCACCGGTGGTGTTCGCCGCCGACGGTCGGGCCCGCCTCGTCGTGCGGCGCGAGACTGTCGACGATCTCCTGGCGACCGACGTCGGCTAGAACGGGCACAATGGCCACCCTCCGCCGCCTCGGCGCCACGCTCGGCGCCGCGCTCGCCACCGCACGCGCTGTGCAGCGCGAACGCGATCGCCTATCGGGCCGTCCGAGAAAGCAGGCAACGCCGACGGCGCGGCACGCCGAGGTTCCGGTAAGGATCGAGTACGACCCCGAGCTCGACGGCCACGCCGACCCGGGCGAAGTGGTCTGGACTTGGGTGCCCTATGAAGACGATCCGAACCAGGGCAAAGATCGCCCCGTGGTCATCATCGGCCACACCGGTCGTCAGCTGGCTGGTGTCGCCCTGACATCCAAGAACAAACAGCGCGACGACGCGGTCGCGGTTGGAACCGGGGGATGGGATCCGAAGCGTCGCCCGAGTTGGGCCAAGGTCGATCGACTTGTCACCATCAACCCCGGCGATGTGCGACGCGAGGGCTCGGTGCTCGACCGTCAGTACTTCGACGACGTCGTGGCCGGTGTCGGCCGCTATCACACGGTGATTCGTTAGGCGCAGGCCCTCCGCCGCGGTGTCAGGCGGCCGGACGGCACAATCGTTCCGACGACTCCGATGAGCGATCCCGTAGCCTGCGCAACGTGACCAGCGAGTTGACGATTGGACTGCTCGGGTGCGGGAACGTCGGGGCGGCTCTCGTGCAGCTCGTCGAGGCCCAAGCCGACGATGTCGAGCAGCGCACGGGCATCCGCCTGCGGATCGGCAGGGTCGCGGTGCGCAACCTCTCGGCTCCCCGTGAGGTCGAGCTGGCCGATGGCGTGCTCACCCGCGACACGCACAGCGTCGTCACCGATCCGAACGTCGACATCGTCGTCGAGGCCATCGGTGGGATCGAGCCCGCCCGCGAACTCATCCTCGAAGCGCTGGCCAACGGCAAGTCGGTCGTGACCGCCAACAAGGAGCTCCTGGCCAACGTCGGCGCCGAGCTGTACACCGCAGCCGAGACCGCTGGGCGCGATCTTCTCTTTGAGGCCGCGGTCGCCGGCGGGATTCCGATCATGCGGGCGCTGCGCGAGAGCTTGCACGGTGAACCGATCGATCGAGTACTCGGCATCATCAATGGCACCACCAACTACATCCTCACGAAGATGACCGACGCGGTCGACTTCGGGGGCGACGCCGACTACGCAGCAGCGCTCTCGGATGCCCAGCGGCTCGGGTACGCCGAACGCGATCCCACCGCAGATGTCGAGGGATTCGATGCCGGTGCCAAGGCGGCGATCATCGCCACCGTTGCCTTCGGCGCCAAAGTGGTAGCCGGCGACGTGTACCACGAGGGCATCGGTGCGATCACCGCAGCGGAGATCGCCATCGCTCGGCGCCTCGGCTACGTCGTCAAGCCGCTGGCGATCGTCGAGCGCGACAACGGCGAGATCAGCGTCCGTGTCCATCCGGCGATGGTCCCGGTCGACCATCCCTTAGCGGCCGTGCGGGACAGCTTCAACGCGGTATTTGTCGAGGGCCGTTTCGTCGACTCGCTGATGTTCTACGGCCGCGGCGCAGGTGGCGCGCCGACGGCGAGCGCGGTGTTCGGCGATCTGGTCGATGCTGCGCTCAATCTCCAGGGTGGTACGCACCGGACGCTCGGAACGCTGTCCCCAGCAGAGATCCGACCGATCGACGAATCGACCGCCGAGTACTTGCTCGGCCTCGACGTCGCCGACCGCCCTGGCGTGCTCCATGCGGTCACCGGGGTCTTCGCCGAGCACGGCGTCAGCATCCGTGTCGCTGAGCAAGAGGGCAACGGCCCCGATGCTCGACTCGTGTTCATCACCCACGTCGCTCGCGAGTCCGATGTGCAGGCCACGGTTCGCCAGTTGCGCGATCTCGACGTCGTACGCAACGTCGGTGGATTGCTGCGCGTCATCGGAGACTGAGCAGATGCGTTACGTCTCGACTCGTGGTCAGGCTCCCGAGTTGGGATTTGCCGACGCACTGCTCTGCGGGCTGGCCACCGACGGCGGACTGTACGTTCCCGCTGAGTTCCCCACGCTCGGTCCGTCCACCGCTCGCACCTACGTCGAACGCGCCGTCGAGGTGATGTTGCCGTTCGTCGAACCCGACATCGACGAGATCACCCTCACCAACCTGTGCGATGAGGCCTATGCGTCGTTCCGTCACGATGCCGTCGCCCCGCTTGTGCAGCTCGACCATCGCAACTACGCAATGGAGCTGTTCCACGGGCCGACGCTGGCATTCAAAGATGTTGCGTTGCAGCTCGTCGGGCGCATGTTCGACCATGTGTTGGCGCAGCGTGGTGAACGAGTGACGATCGTTGGTGCCACGAGCGGCGACACGGGCTCGGCTGCGATCGACGGCGTGGCCGGGTGCGCCTCGGTCGACATCGTGATCCTCTACCCGCTTGGTCGGGTCAGCGAGGTGCAGCGTCGGCAGATGACAACGGTCACGGCCCCAAACGTGCACGCCGTGGCTGTCGAGGGCACCTTCGATGAGTGCCAAGACCTCGTCAAAGCGATGTTCAACGATGCCCCGTTCCGGCAGCGCAATCGCCTCGCTGCGGTGAACTCGATCAACTGGGCCCGGGTGATGGCCCAAACCGTGTATTACGTCGTCGCCGCCGAAACGTTCGCGCGCCCGATCACCGTGTCGGTGCCGACGGGCAACTTCGGCAACGTGCTCGCCGGCTGGATCGCGCAGCGAATGGGCGCGCCGATCGACGGCTTCATCGTCGCCACCAACACCAACGACATCCTCGACCGCTGGATCGGGCACGACGACATGTCGGTGCGCGACGTCGTTCCGTCGCTGAGTCCGTCGATGGATATCCAGGTGTCGTCCAACGTCGAGCGACTCTTGTTCGAGATGAACGGACGAGACGGCGGCCTGACTGCCGAGCAGGTGACGCGTTTTCGGGCCACCGGACGACTGTCGATCGAACCCGACCAACGCGCCGCCGTGCTCGACGGGGCCTTCCGATCGGCGGCGATCGACGACGCAGCGACGCTTGGCGAGATCGCTCGTCTCCATCGCAGTTGCGGAATGCTGGTCGACCCGCACACCGCAACCGGCACCGCCGCAGCACGGATGTTGGCCGCGCTCGACGATCACGCCCGACCAGTGGTGACCATGGCCACCGCCCACCCGGCGAAGTTTCCCGATGCCGTCGAACGAGCAACCGGCGTACACCCAGCGCTTCCCGAGCACCTCGCCGACTTGCTCGAACGTCCGGAACGGACGACAACGGTCGCTGCCGAACTCCCCGCGGTCGAAGCGCTCGTCGAGCAGCTCACCGATCACTGAACAAGCCCGTTGCCCGCTGTTTGACACGGTGTCCAACACGGTGTCACGCGCCGCGTCACGGTTGGATGTTGCGGCGAGAACGTTGCAGCACGCGTGTTCGAGTGGCTATCGTGGAGGCGTCCGGTGTTTCCGGACCGCTCCACGAGCGAACACTGGCTCGTGACCCCGAACCACATCGAGGTTGCGAGTGCGTCCGCAGTGGACGAACTCCTTGTTCCGGGGATGATGCTTCGAGCGCGCCGTGCGCTCAACCCCCCTTCTCCCCGGGGCTCCATCACCCGGCGCTCATCCCGAGCCCCGACCAAGAGAGGTACACGTGCCAGCAGCCGCTCTCGAACAGTCCGTCCTCGAGTCCAAGGACAAAGACACCTTGCTCGAAATGGCCAAAGCGCTTGGCGTCAAGGCCAACACGCGCCTGAAGAAGGCCGACATCATTTCCCGCATTCTCGATACGACCGGACCCGGCGACGACACCCCGTCGGCCGGGAATGGCAGCGCCCCGGCTGTTCCGGGTAGCAACAACCAGAGAGCCGATGCCGCGTCTGAGTCGACGACCAGCGATCCGAGCGAGTCGAGCACCAGCGAGTCGAGCGTCCAATCAGCGCAGGGCAACACGCCCGGTGGCCGCGAATCGGACGGTGTGCCGACACCGACCGCACCGTCCGCCGATCAGCCGGCCGACAGTTCGAGCGGCGCCACAGTTGGTGCCGACGGCGAGCCGCTCGCCGACTGGGAGATCGCGCTCGCCGACCAAGGTGTCGATACCACGACCACACCTGCCGAGTCGCGATCGAGCGACGGCGAGCGCACCGAGGGAAAACAACGCAACGACGGCGAGCGCACCGACGGCAAGCAGCGCAACAACGGCGAGCGCACCGACGGCAAGCAGCGCAACAACGGCCAGCGCAACAACCAGCAGCGCAACGACGGTCAGCGCAACAACAACCAGCAGCGCAACGACGGAGAGGGCGGCGGCAATCGCCGCCGGCGGCGGCGGCGGAAGAACCGCAACAACAACGACGGACCGCAGGGCGAAGACCTCGAGTTGCTCGACGGTGATGGTCAGCCGCAGAGCAACGAGCCGACCGAAGTGTCGGGTTATCTCGACATCCGCGACGAGGGCTACGGCTTCTTGCGGGTCAACGGCTACCTCCCGCACAAGTCCGACGCGTACATTCCACTGCGCCTCGCCCGCCAGTTCGGGCTGCGCAAGGGCGACCAGGTCACCGGGCTCGCCCGCCCGGCGCAGCGCAACGAGAAGAATCCAGGCCTCATCGAGGTGCACACCGTCAACGGTGGCGACCCCGAGGCGGCCAAGAAGCGCCCCAAGTTCGAAGACCTCACGGCGCTGTTCCCCGACCAGAAGCTGGCCTTGGAAGATCCGAGCGATCCCACCAACATGACCGCTCGCATCATCGACCTCGTCTCACCTGTCGGCAAGGGTCAGCGCGGCCTCATCGTGTCGCCGCCCAAGGCCGGCAAGACGACGATCATGAAGACGATCGCCAAGTCGATCGAACTGAACAATCCCGAGACCGAACTCATCGTGCTGCTCATCGACGAGCGCCCCGAAGAGGTCACCGACATGAAGCGCACCGTGCGCGGTGAAGTGATCGCCTCGACGTTCGATCGCCCCAGCGACGAGCACACCGCAGTCGC
>JBCDFR010000023.1:0-62040 GCA_039177505.1 Actinomycetota bacterium
CCCCCCCCCCCCCCCCCCCCCCCCCCCCCCCCCCCCCCCCCCCCCCCCCCCCCCCCCCCCCCCCCCCCCCCCCCCCCCCCCCCCCCCCCCCCCCACGCCCGCTCGCACGACTGCGGGCGATCATGAGCCAGCCGAGTAGTTTGCAGTCATCCGGCTGAGCCGGACGACCACACCATTGGGGGTTACGACGTGGCAGGCAGCATTCTCGGTACTCGGGTTCAGCGCAAAGAAGATCCCAAGCTCCTCACCACCGGAGGCGAGTACGTCGACGACATCGTCGACGAGCGGTTGGCGCACGCGGCGCACGTCGCGTATGCCCGCTCACCCATCGCCCACGGCACCATCGGTTCGATCGACATCGACGAGGCGGCGTCGATGCCCGGCGTGATCGGTGTGTTCACCGCGGAGTCGCTGCACCTCGAGCCGATTCCTTCCTCGTTCAACCCGGTAGCCGCTACTGCTCTGTTGGCGAAGGACAAGGTGCGGTTCGTCGGCGAGCCGATCGCCGCCGTTGTCGCCGAAACACAAGCCCAGGCCGTCGACGCCGCAGAGACGATCTTCGCCGACATCGACCCGCTCCCGACGCTGATCGACCTCGAAGAAGCGCTCGCCAGCGACACCTTGATCTTCGATGAGGTCGGCTCGAACGCGGTGTTCAGTACGTCAGCGCTGGGCATGCCAGACAACAGCGATACCGACGAGTACTTCGCCGATTGCGAAGTGGTCGTCAAGGGGCGGTTCCTCAACCAGCGCGTCGCGCCGTGTCCGATGGAAGTGCGCGGCGCGGCCGCCACGTGGATCGACGGTCGCTTGTATCAGTGGATGTCGACCCAGCATGCGCAAGGTGCGAAGAACCCAATCACGTTCGCCAACGGCGGGGACGAGAACACCGTCAGGGTGATCACTCCCGATGTCGGTGGAGGATTCGGAGCCAAGATCGACGCCAACGCCGAAGAGATCCTCCTCGGCCGCCTAAGCAAAGAGGTCGGTCGCCCGGTGAAGTGGCGTGAGACGCGCAGCGAGTCGATGATGGCGATGCGCCACGGGCGGTCCCAGCTGCAGTACATCACCATCGGCGGCACGCGTGATGGCCGCGTCACCCACTACCAACTCCACGCGATTCAGGACTGCGGCGCCTACGTGGCCATGGGTACGGTGCTCGGGCCCGTGTTCACCCGCCCGATGGCGTGCGGTGTGTACGACATCGCCAACGCCGAGGCCCAGGCCGTGTCGGTCGTCACCAACACCACACCGACCACCGCCTATCGAGGCGCCGGACGACCCGAAGCGACGGCCGCCATCGAACGCGCAATGGACCTCTTCGCTTACGAACTCGAGATGGACCCGGTCGAGGTGCGCCGCAAGAACCTCATCGCCAAGTTCGACGACGGGTTCACCACTGCCGTCGGTCAGACCTACGACGTGGGCGACTACGAAGGCTCGCTCGACGCCGTGCTCGCAGCCGCCGACTACACCGGCCTGCGCGCCGAGCAGGCCAACCGCCTCAACTCGAACTCCGACAAACAACTCGGCATCGGCGTGAGCATCTACGTCGAGGTCACCGGTGGGGTCGACCCGATGGGGGAGGCGGGACGCATCGAGGTCAACAACGACGGCACTGCGTCGGTCTACACCGGTACGTCGCCGCAGGGGCAGGGCCACGACACCGCGTGGTCGATGATCGCCAGCGAACAGACCGGCATCCCGATGGACAACATCACCCTCGTGTGGGGCGACACCGACGCCGTTCCGATCGGTGGTGGCACGATGGGATCGCGTTCGCTCCAACAGGGCGGCATGGCGGTGAACCAGGCGGCGATCGAGCTGGTCGAGAAGGCCAAGGAGCTTGCGGCCAGCAAACTCGAAGCCGATCCGGCCGACATCGTGCTCGACACCGACTCGGGCGCATTCCACGTCGCCGGCACCCCGGCAGTGGCGACCACCTGGGCCGAACTGGCGACCGATGCACGCACGTCTGGTAACGCACTCGATGTCGAGACCCGCTTCGAAGCGGGCCGCCCGACGTTCCCGTTCGGGGCGCACGTTGCAGTGGTCGAGGTCGACACGATCACCGGCGAGGTCCGCCACCTCCGACAGGTGGCCTGTGACGACGCCGGTAAGGTGGTCAACCCGCTGCTCCTCGACGGCCAGATCCATGGCGGCATCGCCCAGGGCGTCGCGCAGGCGTTGCTCGAGGAGGTGCGGTACGACGAAGACGGCAACCCGATCACCTCGAACCTCGCCGATTACGGCATGATCTCGGCGGCCGAGCTGCCGAGCTTCGAGGTCATCCACATGGAGACGCCCACCTTCGTCAACCCGCTCGGCGTCAAGGGAATCGGCGAGTCGGGGACCATCGGCTCGACCCCGGCAGTACAGTCAGCAGTCGTCGACGCGTTGCGCCATCTCGGTGTCCGCCACCTCGATATGCCAGCGACGGCCGAGAAGGTGTGGCGGGCAATCGAGACCGCGTCGGCCTGACGGCCATCGCCACGAGGAGATCTCCATGACCGATCTAGAACAACGTCGAGCAACGTTCACGAGCTTCGAAGAATCGACCGCCGACGATTGGGCGATCATCGCCCCGCAGCTCGCGGTGACGCAGTCGTTCGTCCCCGAGCGAGTGATCGAGTTGCTGCGGGCGCTGCAGACCGATCACGGCGGGTTCCCAGTCGATCGGCTCGAACACAGCCTGCAAACCGCGACCCGCGCCGAACGCGACGGGAAAGACGACGAGTACGTGCTCTGCGCGCTGCTGCACGACATCGGCGACACGCTGAGCCCGTACAACCATCCCGACATCGCGGCGGGCATCCTCAAGCCGTTCGTGTCGGAGGCCAACTACTTCATGGTCAAGAACCACGGTGAATTCCAGGGCTACTACTTCTGGCAGCACATCGGTATGGACCCCAACACGCGCGACCGCCACCGCGACTCGCCGTATTTCGAGTACGTCGAAGAGTTCTGCGCCAAGTACGACCAGACGGCCTTCGATGCGGACTACCGCTCGAACCCGCTCGAACACTACGAGCCGCTGATTCGGGAACGTCTCTCACCGCAGTCCTGACGTGACAGCGGCGGTCTCTGCGACATCTATGTGCGACAGCAGGTGCCAGGCACCAGTTGTCGCACGCAGCAGTGGTTTGACGCCGCGCGGCGGGCAACCCTCGTCACACACGACATCTGGTGCCTGGCACCTGCTGTCCCTGCTGTCGCACGTCCGACGGGACAGTCCTCGTCACAGGGTGAATCGCCATTCGATCTGGCATGCTGAAGGGCATGCCACCCTCCGCACCCATCGTCACCGACGGGCTGCAGCGTTACTTCGGCTCCGGCGACGATCTCGTCAAGGCGGTCGACGGTGTCGACCTCGAGGTCAAGTCCGGCGAGGTGTTCGGGTTCCTCGGCCCAAACGGGGCGGGGAAGTCCACCACGGTCCGCATGCTGACCACGCTGCTGCGCCCTACCGGCGGCAGCGCCGCCGTCGCCGGCTACGACATCGTCGACCAGCCCAACCAGGTCCGTCGCAACATCGGCGTCGCATTGCAGGATGCGGCCATCGACCCGCTCATGACCGGCGCCGAGCTCCTCCAGCTGCAAGCGGTGCTCTACGGCCTGCCGCGCAGCCAGCACCAGGCCAAGGCGTCCGAATTGCTCGAACGCGTCGGCCTCACCGCCGCCGCCGATCGCCGCGTCGGGACGTACTCGGGCGGCATGCGCCGGCGCCTCGACCTGGCCCTCTCGCTGATCCACGAACCGTCGGTGTTGTTCCTCGACGAGCCGACCACGGGTCTCGATCCGCTGAGTCGGATGAACCTGTGGGAGGAGATTCGCCGGCTGAACAACGACGGCACCACCGTCCTCCTGACCACGCAGTACCTCGAGGAAGCCGACCAACTCGCCGAACGGATCGCCATCATTGACCAAGGTGTCATCGTGCGCGAAGGCGAGCCGGAAGCATTGAAGGCCGGCGTCGGCTGCCCGACACTGTTCGTCTCGGTCGGCCCCGACGAAGTGGACGCCGCCACTCAGGTGCTCGGCCGCTTTGGCGACCTGCGCCCGAGCAACGAAGGCACGCTCGGCGTCGGTCTGCTCCAAGGTCCTGGCGAGGTCTCCAACGTCGTACGCCGACTCGACGAGGCTGGCGTCGCCGTGAGCAACCTGGAGCTGCACGAACCGAGCCTCGACGACGTGTTCGCCGAAGCCACCGGGTACCGCCTCGAAGGAGCGGAGGAATCACCCGATGGCGCCGCAACAGCTCCGCACGAGATGAGCGACGAGTGACCACCATCGTCGCACCCGGGCGTGACGTCGACTTCAAGCCGTCGATCGGGGCACAGACCTGGGAGATGTCAAAGCGGGCGATCATCGCACTCGCCCGCCAACCGGCATTGATCATCCCGTCGATCGTGTTCCCCTTGTTCTTCCTGGCGCTCGGCTCGTCGTCGTTCGCCAGGGCGATCGATCTGCCCGGATTTCCCGCAGTCAACTCGTATCTCGATTTCGGGGTCGCCGGAGCGATCATGCAGGGCGTCCTGTTCGGCTCGATCACCGGCGCCACCGCGTTGGCCACCGACATCGAGAACGGCTTCTTCGACCGGCTCATCGCATCGCCGGTCGCCCGGCCGAGCATCATCGTTGGTCGACTGGCCGGTGCGATGGCGTTCGGCGCAACACAGACCGTGTTCTTTCTGATCGTGCTGTTGCCGTTCGGTCTCGACGTCGACGGCGGACTGATCGGCGCGCTGATGCTCACGGTGTCCGGAACATTGATCGCTCTGTGCGTCGGGGCGCTGATGTCGATGATGGCCTTGCGCACCGGATCGTCCGAGGCGGTTCAGGGAGCGTTCCCGCTCTTGTTCATCCTGTTGTTCTTCTCGTCGGCGTTCTTCCCCCGCCAGACGATGAGCGGCATCTATAAGGATCTCGCCGGCTACAACCCGGTGTCTTACATCATCGAGGGCATGCGCGATCTCGTCATCGAGGGAGTCAGCGCCTGGGCGGTCGTCCGAGCCGTCGTGATCCCCGCTGCGCTCGCGGTACTGACCGTCTTGCTGGCGATGCGGTCGCTGAACAACAGGATCGCTCGCGGATGAGTATCGACTCCACCACCCGTTCGACCGCCGCTGGCAGCGAGAGCAAGCCGCGCTCGGTGGCATTCACCGCACTGTGGCCAGCCTCGGTCGGCCTCGGTGTGCGCAACGTGCGCAACATCCGTCGACTGCCCAGCGCGTTCTTGCCCTCGCTGCTGATGCCGATCATCCAGGCCGTGGCGTTCTCGGGGACGTTCTACGCCGTCACGCAAATCCCCGGTTTCCCCACCGACCGCTCGATCAACTGGTTCCTACCCTTGGGCGTGATGATGGGGTGCGGGTTCGCTGGCATCGGCGTCGGACTGACGACCGTACGCGACATCGAATCCGGTTTCTACGACCGACTGCGAATGACGCCGATGCCCCGCCTTGCGCTCATCACAGGACCCACGCTCGGAGCGTTGGCCAGAGCGATGGTGGTGATCACCGCAGTGTTCTTGGTGGGCCTGCTCATCGGCGCTCGCCTGACCGACGGCGTCATCGGGCTGTTGACGTTGTACATCGCCGGCCTGGGCGTGGCCGCACTCGGCACGTTCTGGGGCCTCGCACTCGCGTATCGCTTCCGCGACATGCGCGGCGCAGCGATCATGCAGCTCACGTTCTTCCTCGCGCTGTTCCTCACCGATGCGCAGACACCACTGTCGGTCATGGAGGGATGGCTGCACGGGGTCGCCCGAGTCAACCCGTTCACCAACATCTTGCGACTCGGTCGGCAAGGATTCCTCGGCGACGTCACGTGGGCCGACACGTGGGGCGGTCTCGTAGCGATTGCCGCCATCTGTGCGGTGACCTTGTGGTTCGCTGCGTCCAGCCTGAACCGACTCCGCGACTGATGCGCACCCACGTCCTCGTCGATCTCGACGGCACGATCTCGGACTCGTCGGTCGGCATCGCTCGATCGCTGCAGCACGCCTTCAGCACGTGCGGATATCGCCCACCGAACGACGATGAGGTGCGCGCCGTGATCGGGCCTCCGTTCGAGATCACGTTTCCACAGATGGGTATCCCCGAGCGCGACATCGAGCGGGTCATCAGGGCGTATCGCGAGCGCTACGAGGACGTCGGCCTGTTCGAGAACGAAATGTACGACGGCATCGGCCCCATGCTCACCGAGCTCGGAGAGCTGTACACGTTGGCGCTGGCCACCGCGAAGCCCCAACACTCCGCTGTGCGGATCACTGAGCACTTCGGCCTCACCGACCACTTCGCATACCAAGCCGGAGCCAGCGCGGAGGTGGCGTCGGGCCGGCGTACCAAAGCCGACGTCATCGGCCACGCGTTCGATCAGCTCGGCATCGATGCCGGCGGACACGTGGTGATGCTCGGCGACCGCGACCACGACGTCGAAGGTGCGACCGCGCACGGCATCGACTGCATCGGGGTCACGTGGGGATTCGGCTCACCCGTTGAGCTGCTCGACGCAGGAGCCATCGCGGTCGTCGATCGACCGAGCGACGTTGCACCGGCGGTGTCAGCGACCTACCGTTCGGGGCGACGATGAGTACCGCCTTCGAGCCGAACGTGTCGCCAGACGACGCCGAGCCGTCGGTAGCTGCCACCCGGCCGGGTACGGGTGCACCGACACCAGCTCCACCGCTCAGCGACCGGCCCGCCGACCGCGTCATGCGCCGCTTACTGCGGCTGCCAGCAGGTACCACCTCGACAGCGGCCGAAGCCCGCTCGGCCTTCCAGAAGTCGTTGCTCGTCACCACCTGCCGATGTCTGTTGATGTACATCGTCTTGCCGTTCGTATTGCCCGCGGTGGGAATCGCCCGTGGGGTGGGACCGGCGATCGGGTTGGCGATCGGGGTCATTGCGATCGTGTCGATCGTCTACTCGATCCGCAGATTCTGGAAAGCAAACCACTCCAAGCGATGGCACTACACCGTTTTCGGCACGGTCATCATCGGGTTCCTGGTCTACCTCTCGGTCAAAGACATCGTCACGCTGCTGACCTGACGCCCGGATGTAACGCGCAGCGCGCCAATCGGGCATGATGTGGGTGTTCGTCGACCACTGGGGGGTTTCGTGAACGTCACACTCACGATCAACGGCACAGCACATACATACGATCTCGAGCCGCGGACGCTGTTGGTGCAGCTGATCCGTGAGCACGCTGGGCTCACCGGCACAAACATCGGATGCGACACGTCGTCGTGCGGGGCCTGCTCGGTCCACCTCGACGGCGAAGCGGTGAAGAGCTGCACGTTGCTCGCCGTGCAAGCCGACGGCGCCGACGTCACCACGATCGAAGGCATGGCGTCGGCCGACGGCACGATGCACCCCATGCAGCAGGCGTTCATGGACGAGCACGGGCTGCAGTGCGGTTTCTGCACGCCGGGGATGGTGATGGCGGCCTCGAGCCTGCTGGCGGAGAATCCCAACCCCACTGACGAGGAAGTGCGCATCGGCCTCGAGGGCAACCTGTGCCGCTGCACCGGCTACCACAACATCGTCAAAGCCGTACTCGCCGCATCGGGGGCGAACCAGTGATCCCCGCACCGTTCGACTACGTCCGGGCCGAGTCGGCCGAAGAGGCGATTGCGCTCGTCGGCCAACACGGCGACGAATCCAAGGTAATCGCCGGCGGGCACAGCCTGTTGCCGTTGATGAAACTGCGCCTGGCGCAGCCGAGCGTGTTGATCGACATCGGCCGCATCACCGATCTGTCGTACATCCGCGACGCAGGCGACCACGTGGCCATCGGCGCCCTCACGCGGCACATGGACGTTGAAACCTCCGACGTGCTACGCGAGCATGCGCCGCTGCTGGCCCACGCCACGAGCCACGTCGGTGACCCACAGGTGCGCCACCGCGGCACGATCGGCGGCTCGATCGCGCACGCCGATCCGGCGTCTGATCTTCCCGCCGTCGCCCTCGCATTGGGCGCCACCTACGTCGCTCAGGGCCCGAACGGCACCCGCGAGATCGCCGCTGCCGATTTCGCCACGTCGTACCTCGAGTCGGCGCTCGCCGACGACGAGCTGCTCACCGAAATCCGGGTGCCGAAAATGAACGGCGCCGGCTGGGGGTTCGAGAAGTTCAATCGGCGCGCCCAGGACTGGGCGATCGTCGGAGTTGCTGCGTGGCGCCGCAACGGCGATGCCGGTGTGGCATTGGTGAACATGAGCTCGACACCGGTGTTGGCGACCGGAGTCGTCTCGGCGCTCGCCGACGGTGCATCGGTCGCCGATGCCGCCCAACTGGCCGCAGACGGCGCCGACCCGCAACCCGACCTGAACGCCAGCATCGAGTATCGCCAGCATCTCGCCCGGGCCCTCACCAAGCGGGCCCTCGACACCGCATCGAGCTAGCGATCGCGCGGCGTCAGATCCGCGGTCCGACCCCAGCTGTGACGCCTACTGCAGGCCGAGGTACGACCCGCCGTCGACCGGTAGGTGGACACCGGTGGTGAATCTCGCGTACTCGCTACACAAGAACGCCACGATCGCCCCGAAGTCGCTCGCCGCTCCCGTGCGCATCTCGGCCAACGCATCGCCGTAGAGGGCCTCGGTACGACCCGTGGCATGCAATCCCGGTTGCACGCTGTTGACGGTCACGCCGTCGTCGGCGAGTTCCAGGGCCAGCGTCTTCAAGAACGCGGTCGCCCCGGCACGTGCCGTATTCGACAAGATCAAGGTGCCGATCGGTTGGCGAACGGACACCGAGGTGATCGCCACGACGCGCCCCCAACCGCGGTCACGCATCGCAGGAACGGCGGCCTTACACATCGCCACGACCGACATCAGGTTCAGGTCGAGCGCGTCGGGGTAGGCCTCGACCGGCGTCGATTCGAACGTGCCGGGCGGCGGACCGCCCGCATTCGGAACGAGAATGTCCACACCGCCCAGCGCCGCAACGGCATCGTCGACAAAGCCGGCGGCGCCCGCCGGACTCGACACGTCGGCGACGATCGGGACGCAGCCATTGCCGATGTCAGCTGCTGCCGCCTCGACGCGTTCGATGGTCCGACCGCATATCGCCACCTGGACGCCTTCTGCCGCCAAGGCCCGAGCCGACTCCAGTCCGAGGCCCGAGGTTGCTGCAGCGACGGCCGCTCGGCGACCGGAGATTCCGAGGTCCATCCCCCGCACGTTACGGCGCGTCAACCCGGCGCCGACGACGTGAGCACGACGATCGACCGACCGTCGACCCGTACCGACTCTGCGATCGGCTCACGGCGACCGCTGCCGGCTTCGTCGGAATGGTCGCCGGAATCGTCGGTGGCATGGTTGTCGAGATGGTCGTCGAGATGGTTGTTGATGGTGTCGCCGACGAATCCGGGGATCGAGCCGCCCTCGTCAGCTGTATCGATGAACACCCGCCACGGCCCGGGGGCCTGCACGACGAAGGTCAACTCTTCCCACCACATGTTCGCCATCACGTACAGATCGCCGACATGCCACGCCACCGCACGCGACGCGCCGGAGACGTCGGGCGGACCGTCGGTCCCGAACCACTCGATCCGGCTCCCCCACCAGTCGCCGTCGGCGAAGATCGGACGCGCCGCGCGTTCGGCGATCAGTCGCCGCACGAAGCGCTCGTGATCGACCCACGCCGTTCGTCGATTCCAGTCGATCCAACTGATCTCGTTGTCCTGGTTGTAGGGGTTGTTGTTGCCATGCTGCGTCCTGGCGAACTCGTCGCCGGCGACGAACATCGGCGTGCCGTGACTGAGCAGGAGCAGGCACGCGGCATTGCGCAGCTGCCGGCGACGGAGCGACATCACTCGGTCGGGGACCCCGTCGTCGCCCTCCCACCCGCAGTTCCACGAACGGTTGTCGTCGTGGCCGTCCGTGTTGTCCCAACCGTTGGCGTCATTGTGCTTGCGGTCGTAGGCCACGAGGTCGTACATCGTGAACCCGTCGTGAGCGGTGAGGAAGTTGATCGACGTTGCCGGTGTGTCGAAGAGGTCAGGGCTGCCCTCGACGCGGTGCATCATCGCCGCCACGACCCCGGGCTCGCCTCGCAAGAAACTGCGCATGTCGTCGCGAAACCGCCCGTTCCACTGCGCCCATCGACGATCGGGGAAGTCACGACCCAACAGGTACCGGGCGAGGTCCCACGGCTCGGCCACCAGCGCCACGCCGCGTCGCTGCGCCCAGTCACCGATCGAGCGAACGAACTCCGGACTTCGGGCCAACACCGCTGCGAGATCGAAGCGAAATCCGTCGACGCCGAGGTCGGCGAGTCGATCGAGACCGGCCATCACGAGACCGCGAGCCGCTTCGGATGTGGCGTCGATGATGTTGCCGGTCCCGGCATCGTTCACGTACGAGCCGTCGGGGTGCAATACGTAGTACTCGCCTTCGCCGAGGCCGCGCAGGTTGTACGTCGGGCCGTCTCGGCCGGCCTCGGTGGTGTGGTTGACCACTACATCGAGCCATACCTCGATGTCGAGAGCATGCGCCGCAGCCACGAGCGCCGCGAGTTCGACAGCCGCGTCAGGTCCTGCGGCATAGCCGCGATGAACGGCGCCGAACACGAGCGGCATGTATCCCCAATAGTTGCCCTCGTCGGGGTCGTACTGATGCACCGGCAGCAGCTCGAGCACGCTCACGCCGAGATCGGCAATGCGCGGCAGCTCGTCGATGAGCGCGGCAAACGTGCCGGCGTCGGAACGGTCACGTCGCATCGTCGTTCCACGAACATGTGCTTCGTACACGAGGCGCGGGCGCGCCGAGCGGCGAGGACGACTCGGCGACGGCCAGCGACGAGCAACAGCACGCGGGGCGATATCGATGTTGTCGACCGACGACTCTTCGGCCGTCGCACGGGAGTGCGCCGGTGGGAACCACACCTCGGTTGCGTCCGGGTCGACGAGCAGCCGCCTCGGATCGAAGCCCAGAGCGGGCTCGCCGACGGCCTGCAATCCGTACACATCACCGTCCGCGACCGAGCCGACCCATGCGTCGCCAACCCGACGCAGCGGTGTCCGCCGCCACTGCGGAGCCGCGGCTTCCGCGGCGACAAGTAGGGTCACCGACTGCGCGGCCGGGGCATGCACCCGAACCTCGATCCGCGCCGCCTCACCAGACATCGGCCCCAGTGTTCCAGCTGCGGGGTCTCGCGTCGGTCGCCAGTATCGTTCGACGAATGACGCCGAGCGAGGTCTCCACGGCGCTGAGCGCGACGGGCTACCTCCCCGACGACGGCATCGCCACCGCGGTGTTCCTCGCCCTCGAACTGCAGCGACCACTCCTACTCGAAGGCGAAGCCGGTGTCGGCAAGACCGAACTCGCCAAGGCGCTGGCCCAACTCACCGGCGGTCGGCTGATCCGATTGCAGTGCTACGAAGGCATCGACGTCGCCCAAGCTGTGTACGACTGGGACTACTCCCGCCAGCTCCTGCACCTCCGTGCGGCCGAGGCGACCGGCGAGACCGACCATCGTTCGGCCGACGCGCTCGAAGCGGAGTTGTACGGCGAGCGGTTCCTCGTCAAGCGGGCGATCCTCGAGGCGATCGAACCGATCGAAGGGCCACCGCCGGTGCTGTTGATCGACGAGATCGACCGCGCCGACGACGAGTTCGAGGCCTACCTGTTGGAGGTGCTGTCCGACTACCAGGTGACCATCCCGGAGATCGGCGTCGTACGGGCCGAGCGACCACCATTGGTGGTGCTCACGTCGAACCGCACCCGCGACGTCCACGACGCGCTCAAGCGGCGCTGTCTGTACCACTGGGTGGAACATCCGGCGTTCGACCGCGAGGTCGCAATCGTCCAACTGCGGGTTCCCGACATCGATGCGACCCTCGCACGCGAGATCGCTGCAGCCGCCGGAGCGCTGCGCGACCTCGATCTCTACAAGCCACCCGGCGTGGCCGAAACCATCGATTGGGCGGCCGCTGTGTTTCGCCTGGGCGCCAACTCGATCGACGAACACCTCGCCGCCGTCACGCTCGGCACCGTCGTCAAGTACCGCGAAGACGAGCGGCGCGTGATCGAACACGGCCTCGACGAGGTCGTCGCCGCCGCTGTGCGCCGTGCAGGCGCCGATGCTGCAACGCTGTTCGACCCCCCGCTCCCTCCACCGGCGGCCGACGAATGAGCACAGGGACACCTGCGGCGATTGCCGTCGGGTTCACCCACGCCCTGCGTCACGCAGGACTGACCGTCCCGACGCGCTGCACACACACCTACGCCGAAGCACTGGGCACCATCGGGATGGGAACGCGTCACGGCGTGTACTGGGCCGGACGCACCACGCTCGTGCACCGCCCTGAAGACATCGAGCTGTACGACGAGATCTTCGATCTCTATTTCCATTCGAACCGGCGCGCCGACCCCGACGCGGCGGACGTGCTACGCGTCGAGTTGGTCACCGACCAAGACGAAGGCGACGACGCGGCCGAGAACGGCGAGGGTGACGGCGCCGACCAGACGATCACGTTGCGCTGGTCGAACGCAGAAGTACTGCGCCACAAAGACTTCGCCGAGTACAGCCGCGACGAGCTCCACCACGCTCACCGCCTGATGGCCGAGCTTCGTTTCACCGGCGACCGTCACCGATCGTTGCGCCGCACCGCGAGCCGACGACCGACCACCGTCCCCGATGTACGGCGTACCGTGCGTGCCGCGATGCGCTCGGGCGGTGAGCCGATCAGCCGCCACCATCGGCGACGGACGACACGACTTCGACGGCTCGTGCTGTTGCTCGACGTGAGCGGCTCGATGGAGCCGTATGCCCGAGCGCTACTGCGATTTGTACAAGCCGCCGTCGCGGGCCGGCAGCGAGTCGAAGCTTTTGCCATCGGCACCCGATTGACCCGGGTCACACGCGAGCTCGGCGCACGCGACCCTGATGCCGCGCTCGCGGCCGCGACCGATCGCGTCTACGACTGGAGTGGAGGCACGCGACTCGGGCCCTGCCTACGAGCGTTCAACGACGAGTGGGGCATTCGTGGCATGGCTCGCGGTGCGACGATCGTGGTCCTCTCCGACGGATGGGATCGCGGCGATCCCGAACAGCTCGCCGAGGAGATGCAACGACTCCAACGAGTGGCCCATCGTGTGGTGTGGGTCAACCCATTGAAGACGACGCCGGGTTATGCCCCGCTGGCCCGCGGTATGGCTGCGGCGCTGCCATTCGTCGACGACTTCGTCGAAGGGCACTCCATCGACGCCCTCGCACAGCTCGCCGCGATCGTTGCCGGCACAGCCCACTCACCTCAAGGAGCAATACGATCATGATCGACGTACTCGACGACATCGACCGCTGGCGCGCCGCCGGCCACCGGGTGGCCGTCGCCCGGGTGGTCGACACCGATGGTTCCGGCCCGCGCGAAATCGGCGCGACGATGGCCGTCGCTGATGACGGAGAGGTATCCGGATCAGTCAGCGGCGGATGTGTGGAAGGAGCCGTCGTCTGTGAAGCGCTGGCAGTCCTCGACGGCGCCCGTGACGCTGGCGTGGTCACCTTCGGTTACTCCGACGACGAGGCATTCGCGGTCGGGCTGACCTGCGGCGGCACGATTCACCTGTTCATCGAGGAGCTCGATTGGTGAGCATGTACGAGCGGTGGTCCGAAGCCGTGCGCGCCGGCGAGCCGATTGCGCTCATCACGGTGATCGACGGCCCCGGCACCGGGTCGAAACTACTCGTCGAACCCGGAGTCGCGGCGCAGGGCACGTTGGGTGACAGCGAGCTCGACCGCGTCGCCGCCCGCGACGCACTCGCCGAACTGGAAGCTGCCCGATCAGGGGTTCGTCACTACGGTCCGCGGGGCCAAACCACCCCGGAGGACCTCATCGACGCGCCGATCGTTCAGGTATTCGTCGATGTGCACGCGCCACCGCCCGAGATGTGGATCTTCGGCGCAGTCGACTTCACCGCTGCGTTGGCGCGGGTCGCCAAGGTGCTCGGTTACCGAGTGACGGTGTGCGACGCCCGAGAAGTCTTCGCCACCCGACGCCGCTTTCCAATGGCCGACCAGGTCGTCGTGTCGTGGCCGACTCCGGTATTCGACGAGCACGGCGGCGAGCTGGGCCCGCGCGATGCAGTGTGCATCCTGACCCACGACCCGAAGTTCGACATCCCTGCGGTGCGCGGCGCACTCGAGACCAGGGTCGGCTACATCGGCGTCATGGGCAGTCGTCGCACCCACGACACCCGCCTGGCGCGCCTCGCCGAAGCCGGCGTCGATGCCCCGGCCGATCTCGATCGGCTGATGTCGCCGATCGGTCTCGACCTCGGCGCACGAACTCCAGAGGAGACCGCCGTGTCGATATGCGCCGAGATCATTGCCCGCCGCACCGGTCGAGCCGTTCCGTCGCTGAGAGACAGCGACGGGCCCATTCATGACTAAACGGCCTCGGTCGCCCTGGCGGGCTCTGCCCCGCCTCCATTGCTCGCGGCGCTAGGAACGCCAGCGACCGAGCTTGGTGCGAGGTCCTCCAAGAGTGAGGTGCCCGGGCCTGCAGTGAGGCCGAGCTGATCAGCTCGTCGGGTCGCCGAAGCTGACCGTGTCGCGGCGACGTTCGGAGATCGTGTCGACTTCAACGGTCCGACCGGACTGCACCGCATGCACGATGGCGTCGCCGACCCCGAGGTAGATCATCACGTGACCCGGATAGTGCACGAGGTCACCGGCGCGGGCCGTAAAACGATCGAGCGGTGCCGCCTCGCGGATCTGCGTTCCGCTTTGGCGATACAACTCTTGGCCGGCGAGGCCCCAGGCGTACGAGGTCAGGCCAGAACAGTCGAAACCGACGCCCTCGACGCTGGAGTGTGTGCGATACGGCACCCCGACCTGGGTCATTGCGGCGATCACCGCACGCTGGTGCGCCATCGGCGTGACCGCCCATGCGCGCTGCATTTCGTCGGCGTCGTAGCCCAGCTGTTGGGCGGCGAAGATCGCCGTCGCCGAGCGCCAGCTCAAGTACTCGACAAGAGCGTCGTAGTCGTCGCTGGCCTGGTACTGATCCAGCGCGGCAAGCGCCATCTTGGCGGCACCGGAGGTTTCTTCGGCCAACTCGTTGCGGGGCAACGGTTCAGCAACCATCGCTGCAGCCGTGGGCCCGTCGACGAACGAAGCGCCGACGAACGAAGCGCCGGCAATCGCCAGCGCTCCGATCAGGGGCCGAACGCCGAAGCGGCGAGGCGTTGTCGCCGAGGCGACAGCGCAGGGGGATGGGGTCATGGTGGAGGAGATAGACATGGTGTGGAGAGGGTGTGGAGAGCGTCAGACCGGGTACGCGGAACCCTGGCGGATGACGGCGGCCGACACTATCGTCATCAAATCGCAACAAACAACCTCCAATGCAACGATCTCGTCGCTGCGTCGTCACATAACCGTCACCATGGACGCTGAACCAGCACCAATCGACCCTGGCGGAGGCACCATCAACCTGGACCAGACTGTTGGCGTGCCTTCACTCGATGCACGACCCGTGGCGATCCTCCTCGCCGCTGGCGGCGGTCGCCGATTTCAAGGAACCACGCACAAGTTGCTCGCGCCGCTGATCGGCCCAGGTGGTGCCCGGTGCTCGGTCGTCGAGCACGCGCTTCGTGCGGTCATCGCCTCCGACATTGGCCCGGTGGTCGTGGTCTCGGGCGCCGTCGATCTCTCGCCCACGCTCGCACGGGTCACGGCCGACGACGTCGGGCGATCGATCACCGCTATCGAGCACGACGGATGGGCGGCCGGCCAAGCGACCTCACTCGCCGTTGGCGTCCGGGCGGCGATCGATCTGGGCGCAACCTCCGTCGTGGTGGGCTTGGGCGATCAACCTGGCATCACTCCCGATGCGTGGAGACGGGTCGCGTCAGCGGCTTCCCCGATCGCCGTGGCTACCTACGACGATCGCCGGGGCAATCCGGTCCGCCTGGCCAGCGACGTGTGGCCGCTGCTGCCAACCGAGGGCGACGAGGGTGCCCGCTCGCTGATGCATCTTCATCCCGATCTGGTCGGTGAAGTAGCGTGCGATGGCTCAGCGTTCGACATCGACACCTTGGAGGACCTCGCGCGATGGCAGAACAGTTGATCAACGAGTTCACGGTCAACCGCCCGATCGACGAAGCGTGGCCAGTGCTCACCGACGTCGAGCGCATCGCCCCGTGTCTCCCCGGGGCACAGCTCAAAGAGATCGACGGCGACGACTACCGCGGTGTCGTCAAGGTCAAGTTGGGTGCGATCCAGAGCCAGTTCAAAGGCGACGCGCACTTCGTCGAACTCGACAACGACAACTACCGGGCAGTGATCAAGGGTGCCGGCCGTGACACGGGCGGACGGGGCAATGCCACGGCCGAGATCAGTGCCCAAGCCGAAGCCCTCTCACCGACCAGCACGAAGGTGGTCGTCACCACCGATCTGCACATCACCGGCAAAGTGGCTCAGTTCGGGCGCGGCATTATGGGCGACGTCAGCGCGAAGCTGATGGCCCAGTTCGCGCTCAACCTGAACGAGATGCTCGACGAGCAGGGGGTGAGCGAGACGTCGACCGAGAGTGACGAGCCGGCCGCACCTGAGGCTGCTGCGCCGGCGCCGGCCGAGGCAGCCACCGGTCCGCGCGTGATCGACGGGCCTGCCACCGAACCAATCGACCTCATGGAGGTCGGGGGAACCTCGGTGCTCAAACGAGCGCTCCCCGCGTTGGTTGCCGTGCTCGTCCTCGTCGTGCTGCTCCGCCGGCGCAGGTGACGGCCACCACTCGTACTCGCCATCTGCGCACTGGGCACCCGCACTCCGCCCTCACGCTCAACACTTTGTACCCCAGCCCGATGCCCGCCGACGAGACCGACGTAGCCCGGGTCACCGAGCAACTCGGCAGGGTGCCCCGCGGCGACTTCGCCGTCGTCGTCCGCGACGATGACGGCGATCCCATGGTGGTGCGTAACGAACCGCTCCTCGACGACGGCACACCGATGCCGACGCGTTACTACCTCGTGTCGCCTTCGCTCGTCCGCGATGTCAGCCGCCTCGAAGCTGCGGGCGGGGTTCGTCGTGCGGAAGCCGACATCGATGCCGAGCTCGTTGCCGACATCCACCGCCGCTACGCCATCGAGCGCGACGCTGCGCTCCCAGCCGGGCATGCCGGACCGGTCCCATCGGGAGGAGTCGGCGGTACCCGCACCGGCGTGAAGTGCCTCCACGCCCATCTCGCCCACCTCCTGGCCGGCGGCGACGACCGAGTGGGCCAGTGGACGCTCGACCACCTCGAAGAGGTGCGATGAGCCCCGGGGGCATGACCGTGGAGGTTGGCGACCGGACCACAGTGCTCGATCACGCCGGCGGGCAACGGCACGAGCTGCCCGTCGGTGCGAGATCGCTTGCCGACGACATCACCGTGGCGCACGATCCGCCACACGCTGCCGACCTGACCAACGCGTTGGGATTGGTCGCCGACCATCTCGACGACATCCTCATCGCGACGCCCAGCCTGATCGCGCCCACCGACGTAGCGATCACGGGCGAGCACGCTGTTCAGCTCGCACGCGTCGAGCGGGGATCGATCGACCTCGGGTCGGCGGTGCGCCTTCGCCGCGAAGAGATCGACGAGGTGTTCCGCACCGTCGCCACCGAGGCGCGCGCCGATCGCTGCCACAACCCTGGCCTCGACGCCGACTACGTCGATGCAATCGTGGGAACCTGTTGCGTCGTGTTAGCCATCATCCGTCGCCTCGAACTCGATGACGTCGCCGTCCTCATCGACCAGCACCACGATCGGGGAGCCGCGTGAGGCAACGACCCCGACTCGCATTGCGGCATCCGTCGAGAGGATCGAGCCCCGCGCACCTGCACGGTCAGCGGGTGATGTTGCGCCCGCTCACCGCGAGTGACTTTGCGCAGTGGAGCGAGGTGCGGACGCGCAACGAAGAGTGGCTCACGGTGTGGGAACCGAGTCGCCACCCGAACCAACCCGACCCGACCACCGACCGCAGCGCGTTCGCCTCACGCTGCCTCCAACGCGATCGCGACCGAGCCGCGGGCACCGCCTATCAATTCGGGCTGTTCGTCGAAGACCGTGTCGCCGGCGAAGTCAACGTCAACAACGTCATCCGCGGTGCGATGCAGTCGGCGACGATCGGCTACTGGATCGACCAGCAGGAGGCTGGCAACAACTACATCGGCGAGGGCGTCGCTGCAGTAATGCGGTTCGCCTTCGACGACATCGAGCTGCACCGCGTGGAGATCTGTATCGTGCCGCGCAATCAACGCAGTCGCCGCGTGATGGAGAAGTTGGAGATTCGCGACGAGGGCATCGCGCTGCGCTACCTCGAGATCAACGGTGTGTGGGAAGACCACGTGCGCTACGGCATCACCGCCGAAGAGTGGGACGCGCGACGCAACGACATCGTCGCCACCTGGTTGGAACGCTGACCGCAGACGCAGTCAGCGCGGCCGGCTCAGCTGAATTCGAGGCCTGACCGGTCGCGGGCTCGTTCGAGCTCGCGAGCCCTCTCCTGGCGGAGCAGAGTGCGGCGCTTCCACATCTTGGTCTTCCAGTGCCGCTTCGTGCGTGACCGCTTGGCCAGCTTCTTCCTGGCCTTTTCCGCGTCGTGGTGGTGTTCGGGCTTCCATGCCGAACCCGGCTCGTGGACGTCTGCGGGGTCGATCCCGGCACTGACGTCCTGGGCCACATTCTGCAGCTCGACATGGATCCGGTGGCGCTCGCTGTGAGCGTGCGCTCGAACCTCTTGCTTGGGCTGCAGAGGCACCTCGTCGGTGCGGTGACGCTGACTCATGGGCTACCTCCTGGCGTGGATCTCCACGTTGGTCGGGTGCATGATTTGTGGACACACGTCGGACCCAGCCACCGACGACCCCAACACGTCAGCGGATGTGCCTTCTGTGTTGCGTTCACACCGTAGTTCACCGCCGTTCACCGGGAACAGGGTCTTCTGTAACAGTTCTGCGCGTTTGTGATGACGTTCGATCTGCCGGCGCTGCCCCGACGGAACTGCGCGACCTGCGAATGGTCTACGATGGTGTCCAACGGGGGTACAGCGCCACCGGGACGGGAAAGAGACAATCATGGGTTTGGACGGAAAGCGCCGCGCCGCGATGGCGACGGCGGTGGGAATCGTCATGGCGATGAGCCTGATGGGTGGGGGTTCGGTCGAGGCCGGAGCATCAGACGGAGGCGGACCGGTATTCATCGGAGAGGTCGACGTCATCCTCAACGTCGACGGGCCCGATGCCCCTGAGGTGTTCGCCGGGCTGATCGTGGAGGTGTACACCGAAGACGACCTGCAATCGAGCGGGTCGCAGCTCAACGTCAACTGCAACAAAGTGGTCGCCACCGGCGTCATCAACACAAGCCAAGCCGCCTCCATGACGGGCACCGCAACGTGCGAACTCCCGCTCGGCGAGGCGACGTACGCGATCGGCCTCGACGGCGTACCCGATGGCTGGTCGGTCCGCGGGGGCTGCGCCAGAGTCCTCGGAGAAGCTCAGTTCGAACGGTTGGATCTGGGGGGAGGCGAGGAGTTCGTCCTGTTTCAAGGCGCCGCAACGTGTGAGCTCTACCTCGATGCGTCGGTGCTGTTGATCGACAAGGTCGTTGTGGGCGGGGGACCGAACGACGCTGACGACTTCACCGTCGAGGTGCTCGACGGCGACACGGTGGTTGCCAGCGGGAGCGACGTGGCCGACGCGACATGCGAGGCAGACTTCGACACCGCCAAGTGCGGCCTGATCGCGCTCGCGCCTGGCATCGACTACACGATCCGCGAGCAGCCGGTGGACAACTACGAGCTCACCAGCGTGGAGTGCGCTCAGTACATCGGCTTCACGCAGCCGCCGGCGGGAGCGTTGCAACCGATCGGCGACGACGGCTTCGATCACGACGATGGCGACACGTACTGCGTGGTGACCAACACCTACATGCCACCACCGACCACGACCACGACGACGACCACGACCCCGACCACGACGACCGAGCCGCCGCCGCCAACGTCAGCGGCGCCCACGACGCCACCGCCACCAACACCGGCACCGTCGACCCCGGCACCACCAGCGCCGGCACCGGTGAGCATCCTCCCGGCAACCGGATCGTCGTCGACCTCGACGGGCTGGATCGCAGCACTCGGCGCATTGTTCATCGCCGCCGGTGGGGCGATGGTCTTCGTGCGTCGCCGTCCAAGCTAGCGGTCGGGTCGAGACCGGCCGTCGCTCAGCGGCGGCCGGTCTTGGCCGACAACTTCGCTTGCAGACGAGCGAGCCGCTCGGCGAACCACGGCTGTTGCGTGCTCCACAGCTGGGGTTCCAGTTCCGCCGCGACCGCGGCCTCGTGCGTCTCGACGTCGGCCATTGCCTGAATGGTCGCCTTTGTGGTGATCGCCAGATCGCGCGGTGCAGACGCCGCACGGGCGGCGAACTCCTGGGCGGTTGCCAGCAGTTCCTCCCCTGGCACGCTGCGCCAAGCCAACCCAATGCGCTCGGCCTCGGGCCCGTCGAGCACCTGACCGAACACGACGGCCGCCATCGCCGCCTGCGGGCCTACGATCCGCCGCAGCATCCAGGTGTGGCCGCCACCCGGGTGAATACCGAGTTGCAAGAATCGGGTGTCGAGCTTGGCGCGGTCGGCAACGATCCGCACGTCACATCCCAGTGCCAGGTTCATCCCCGCGCCGACCGCCGATCCGTTGACCGCCGCCACCGTCGGGAGCGGGCTGCGGGCGATGCGCAAGAAGCCCTCGTAGATGTTGCCAAGGCTCTCTCCAGTTGCTTCCGACAAGTTGCCGAGGTTCGCCCCGGCGCAAAACGCGGGCGGGGTGCCGGACACGACCACCGCGCCGACCTCGTCGTCGGCTTCGAACGCATCCATGGCGGCGACGATCTCGGCGACCATCGGCGCGGTCAGCGTGTTGCGCTCCTCGGGATTGTTGAGCGTGAGGGTGGCAACTCGGTCGGCGACGGCGGTGAGGACGAGCGACATCTCGTCAGTCTGGCATGAGCGGGCGTTAGTCTCCCCGGCGCCGATGTTGGATCATGTCTTCACCGATGCGATCAGCGCGCTGCGCGATGCGTTCGAGTCGGCCTTTCTCGAACGGCAGGCGTTCGAGGAGCACTTCCAGAGCGACGTGCTCCTGGGCGACCTGACGTGGGAGACGAGCTACGGCTTGCCCGGCGAAGGCGAGCCGCCACGCGTCGTCGCCCACATCACCTTCGACTGGCCGGCGTGGAGCCAGGCGGCGTACCGCCAGTGGTATGTCGAAGAGGAACTCGAACGACGCCCGGCGATCGAGATGGAGATCGTGCTGCGGGTGCAGCGGCTGGCCGATCCAGCCGATCCCGCGCGCCTGTACGCCGTGGTACCCGAGCTGAGCCCGCTGGTGGGCGACGACCGACTCGAACGCGCCGGGTTGACCACCGAGATCGCCCACCCCGATCCTGGGGACGAGGACACAGTCGTGCCCGAGTACGCAGTCGAGATCACCTACGAGGGCCTGTACGAGTTGGCCGAGGAGACCGTGGCCGATGGCACGAGCACACTGCTCGACGAGCACTTCGGCGCACTCGGTGGGTGGATCGCGTCGACGCTGGTGAAGCTCGGCGATCTGCAGCTGGCCTTCCTTCCAGCCGAGGAGACCCCCTGACCCGCTCAACCTGACGCGGCACCTTCGACCGCTGGTGGCAGCGTCGCCTGGCGCGAGACTGTGCCGATGAGTGACGACAGCCCGGTGCGCTACGCCGTCGACGAGCGCATCGCCACGATCACCCTCAACCGACCCAGTGCGCGTAACGCGCTCTCGAGCGAAGTGCTCGGCCTCCTACCAGAGCGGCTCGGCGTGGCCGAGGCCGACGACGACGTCGACGTGATCGTGCTCACCGGCACCGACCCTGCGTTCTGCGCAGGGCTGGACTTGAAAGAGCTCGGTTCGACGGGCGGCAACCTCGGGGGCGGCTCCGGCGCCGACGGCAGCCGCAACCGCGACGGCGTGCGCGGCCCGTTCCCCAGACTGTCCAAGCCACTGATCGGCGCCATCAACGGCGTCGCCGTCACCGGTGGATTCGAACTTGCGTTGAGCTGTGACTTCCTGATCGCCAGCGAGCACGCCAAGTTCGGTGACACCCACACCCGTGTCGGTGTGATGCCGGGTTGGGGGCTCACGGTGTTGCTACCCCAGGCAATCGGCGTGCGGCGGGCACGCGAGATGAGCTTCACCGGCAACTTCATGGACGCCGATGAGGCGCTGGCGTTCGGGCTGGTGAACCACGTCGTCACCCACGACCAGCTGTTGCCGTTCACGTACCAGCTGGCCACCGACATCGTCGGCAACGAGCAACCCGCGGTCCGCCAGATCCGTGCCACCTACGCCGCGGTGGCCACCGACGACGACGCATGGGAGATCGAAGCCCGCGACGGGCGGGCGTGGCGGCGAACCCACTTCCGCCCCGAGGTGGTCGCGGCGCGGCGCTCGGCGATCCAGGCCCGCGGTCAACAGCAGTAGCCGAAATACCGGGGATTCCGTGCGCAAGGCGCACGACACCGCGAGCAATGACACCGCGAACAATTCGACGGCGCGACGGGCCAACGTTTCTGTGTGCCGAAACGTGCGGGATTCGCACAAATTCACCGGTTTTTCGGTGGGGCTGGGTCAGATTTGCGCGCCGAGGTCGCGCAGGACGTCACGCACCTCTTGGGCGATGTCAAGAGCGAGAATCTCGGCACCGGTCGTATTGAGATGGAAGCCGTCGTCGGCGCGCACGTCTTTGCCCTGCCCGTCGCGGGGGTCGATGACGAACTGGGCCCAGTTGCCATCGCGACCCGAGAAGCGCGCCCAGGTGTCGACGAAGATCACCTCGGGCCGTTCTGCTGCGGCCACACGCACTGCATCGTCTTGGATCGCCAGACGAGCGGACACGTCGGGGTTGTCGTCATTGGGGATTCCCACCCAGATCAACGTGCGCCCGCCGGCCGTCAACTGATCCATCATGTCGCCAGCACGCTGCACGTATTCGGCGGTCCATTCGGCCTCGTTGTTCTCGGGGAGTCCGACGACGACGTCACCGCTGAGATCGGTGAGTGCCTGGGAGTCGTTGCCGCCGAAGGTGGCGACGACGATGTCGGGATTCACCTCGGCGAGTTTGGTCTCCGCTTCGGTCGGCCAATCGAAGAAGTCGGGACGAGCCAGCCCGCTCGACACCTTGTAATCGAGCGTGGTGTCGGCGTGCTGTGTGCCATCGAGCAGCGTTTGCAGGTATGGCCCGAACGTTCCGGCGTCGCTGTCGCCGATGATCAGCACCGACGCAGGGTTGCTCTGGCTGACCGGCGCACCGTCGTCGACCGGCTCGACCGTCGACGCAACGGATATCTCGCTCCCGGCATCGGTCGACGTCGGACCTTCGTCGCCGTCCTCGGCATCGTCGTTCGACCCATCGGTCGCCAGCGTCGGCTCGACCACTGCCCCGGCCGAACCGCCGTCTTCGCCAAAGAACTCCGATGCCGCGCGAGCCGCGCTGTACGCAACGACGCCGCCGACCAGCAACACGACGAACACAGCCCCCAGCCGCCGCGCCCGATAGCGCTCTGCCGACACTGTGGGCGACGGCGCGGCGGGCCGGTCGTCGCGAGAAGCCATGTCATACGACGATACGCAGCCACGACCCCGATCGGATGGTCACCAAGTGGAAACGGGGCCGCAACACAGCGTTGCCGCAGGCGTTCGGCGCGCGCTACCTACCTATTGGTAGCGTCTCCGCACGCAACGTGAACGACCGGCGCGACCCTCGCCCGGTCTCGTACCTCTGAAGGGGAGATACATGATCAAGAGCAAGAAGCTGCTTGCGCTCGGTCTCGCTGCAGGTCTGGTGATTGCCGCCTGCGGCGACGACGACGACAGCAGCGACACGACCGCCGAGACATCGAGCGACACCACTGAGGCCGCGACGGACGACACCGAGGCCACCACAGGGGACACCTCCGAGGTGGTGGCCGACGGGGACGGCGCTGGCGTCGGCGTCGTGTTCGACATCACCGGCCGAGGCGACCGCTCGTTCAACGACGCAGCGGGCGCTGGCCTCGACCAGGCCGCCGGCGAACTCGGCATCACTCCGGCCGAGTCCACGCCGACCGGTGACGGTGACCGCGCCGAGCGCGTGCAGGGCTTGGTCGACGACGGCAACGAACTCGTCATCGGCGTCGGCTTCCTGTTCTTCGACGCAATCACTGCGGCCGCCGAGAACAACCCCGACGCGAGCTTCGCCATCGTCGACTCGGTCGTCGAGGCCGACAACGTCGCATCACTCGTGTTCGCCGAAGAAGAGGGCTCGTTCCTCGTCGGTGCTGCCGCCGCACTCAAGACTCAGACCGGCACGGTCGGCTTCATCGGCGGCGTCGAGAACGACCTCATCCAGAAGTTCCAGGCCGGATACGAAGCTGGTGTGGCTGCGGTCGACCCGGACATCGAGGTGCTGGTCAACTACATCACCCAGCCGCCGGACTTCGACGGCTTCAACGATCCGGCACGTGGCCGCGAGATCGCTGCGGCGCAGTACGAAGAGGGCGCTGACATCGTCTACTCGGCGGCAGGTTCGTCGGGCCTCGGGGCCTTCGAGGCGGCCGTCGAGGCTGGTGAGCCCGGCGATGTGTGGGCCATCGGCGTCGACTCCGACCAGTACGAGTTGGTGTCGGCAGAGATCCAGCCGTACATCCTGACCTCGATGCTCAAGCGCGTCGATGTCGCCACGTTCAACACGATCTCGTCGTTCGTGAACGGCACGTTCGAAGGCGGCGTCCAGGAGTTCGACCTTGCGTCGCAGGGCGTGGGCTACTCAACCTCGGGTGGCTTCGTCGACGACATCGTGCCGCAGCTCGATGAGTTCATCGTCCAGATCGAGAGCGGCGAGATCGAGGTCCCGACGACTCCATGATGATGGTGCGGCGACGCCCCAGCGGGCTTCCCGCCGCCTCCGTGCTTGCGCCCGTGGCGCTCGCCCGCTGCAAACGTGGTGCGGGACGGCCGGTGAGGTCAGCGAGACACGGAGCATCGACAACCTGAACACGCGCAACGTGCGTCGCTCGCTTCATGCGGGCGGCGCACGTTCGCGTTGCACGGGCGCGGTTCACGCGATGGAAACGCGTGCGTTCACGGGGATTGGCAGCAATGGACTAGAACGTTGCCGATGGTTTCGAGCGAGGCGACGGGGAACGAGCCGCCGGGGGAAGCGGGTCGCGAGCACCCAGTCGCCATCCAGCTCACCGACATCGTCAAACGCTTTCCAGGAGTGATCGCCAACGACGGCGTGAATCTCACCGTGCGCAAAGGGACGATTCACGCCATCGTCGGCGAGAACGGCGCCGGCAAGTCGACGTTGATGAAGACGCTGTATGGCGCGCACAAGCCGAACGAGGGCACGATCACCGTCGATGGGGAGCACCGCGAGTTCAGCTCGCCGAAAGACGCCATCGCCGTCGGCATCGGCATGGTCTTCCAGCACTTCATGCTCGCCGACAACCTCAGCGTGTGGGAGAACATCGTGCTCGGCGACGAACCTGGACGACGGTTTCGACTCGACGTCGCCGAGGCACACCAGCGGCTCGAAGCGCTGGGCGAGTCGTTCGGACTACGTGTCGACCCAGACGCGCTGATTGGCTCGCTCGGAGTCGGCGAGAAACAGCGAGTCGAGATCCTGAAGGTGCTGTACCGGGGCGCGAGCATCCTCATTCTCGATGAGCCGACGGCCGTGCTCGTGCCCCAAGAAGTCGACGAACTGTTCGCCTCGCTGCGCGACCTGGTCAGCAACGACGCAACCGTCATCTTCATCTCGCACAAGCTCGACGAAGTGCTCAAGCACGCCGACGCGATCACGGTGATCCGGCGAGGCAAGACGGTCGGTGAGGTTCCCGATCCGAGCACGGTCACGCCGAGCGAACTGGCCGAGCTGATGGTCGGGAGCGAGTTGCCCACACCCGAGACCCGCGAGAGCACGGTGACCGATACGCCGGCGCTCGAGCTGCGCCACGTGACCGCCCGCGGCGACGACGGGCGGGACGTGCTCGACGACGTGTCGCTCACGGTGCACCGCGGTGAAATCGTGGGCATCGCAGGCGTCGAGGGCAACGGGCAGAGTGAGCTCGTCAACGCGATCGTCGGTCTCCATCACGCCACCGGCGAGATCCTGCTCGACGGCACCGACGTCAGCGGGTGGTCGACGGCGGAGCGCCGTGGCCGAGGCATCGGCTACATCGCAGAGGATCGCGGCAAGGACGGCCTCGTCATGCCGTTTTCTCTGTGGGAGAACGCGGCTCTCGGCCACCAACGTCAGGAGCCGTACTCGAAGGGCCCGTGGATCGATCGCAGCGGTGCCCGGTCCCAGACCGCCGAGATCGTCGATCAGTTCGATGTGCGCACGCCCGGAATCGACGTGCCCGTGTTCACACTGTCGGGTGGTAACCAGCAGAAACTGGTGGTCGGGCGGGAGATGACATCGGAGCCGACGGCGTTGCTCGCCGCGCACCCGACACGCGGCGTCGACGTCGGCGCCCAGGCCGTCATCTGGGACATCCTGCGCAATGCTCGCGCCGAAGGGTTGGCCACGCTGTTGATCTCGGCCGACCTCGAAGAACTGATCGGTCTGTCCGACCGACTCCTCGTGATGTTGCGTGGCGGCATCGTCGCTGAACTCGATCCCACCACGGTGACACCGCAAGACCTTGGGTCGTACATGACTGGAGCGCGGGCGGGCACTACATGAGCCGCAAGTTTCTCCGCGCGCTGATCGCTCCGGTCTCCGCTGCCGTTGCGGCGGTCGTGATCTCATCGATCGCACTGCTCATCGCCGGCAAAGACCCCATCGAGGCCTTCCGCGAGATGTGGAAGACGATCGACTCGACGCAGTCGGTCACGATCATCATCAACAACGCGGTTCCGCTGTACATCTCCGGCGTTGCGGTCGCCATCGGGTTCAAGATGAACCTGTTCAACATCGGATCGAACGGCCAATACCTGCTCGCTGCACTGATCGCAGGGTGGGCAGGCGCTGAGGTCAGCCTGCCGCCGCTTCTCCACGTGCCCTTCGTGTTCCTCGTCGCCATGGTCGTCGGCGGCAGCTGGGCGTTGATCGCCGCGATCCTCAACGTGACCCGCAACGTCAACGTCGTCATCTCGACGATCATGTTGAACTACATCGCGATCGGACTGAGCGCGTTCTTATTGTCCGAGCTGTTCCGCGACGAGGAGAACGGCGGCCTCGTCGCCCAAACCAAAGAGATGCCGGCCTCCGCGCAGCTCCCACCGCTCAACGCGCTGTTCGAGTGGTTCGGATTCAACTTCGGCGAAGGCGTCGAGCTGTACGGCTTCTTGCCGTTCGCGATCGCTCTCGGCATCGGCTACTACATCCTGCTCAACCGCAGCCGGTTCGGCTACGACCTCCGCTTGTCCGGGTCCAACCCAGAAGCGGCGCTGTCATCCGGCGTCAACCCGAAGAAGATGGTGCTGATCACGCTGTTCATGTCCGGTGCGGTGGCCGGCATGATCGGGCTGCCGTACCTGATGGCCGACCCCGACTTCCACAAGTACGGCGACGCGTTCCCTACCGGGCTCGGGTTCACCGGCCTCGGTATCGCGTTGCTCGGCCGCAACAATCCGGCAGGTATCGCCGCCGCGGCGATCGTCTGGGCGACCATCGAACGAGCGACGCAGCGGCTCGGTCCGATCGGCGTGCCGCCCGAGATCGGCCGCATCCTGGCCGGTTCGTTCCTGCTCGTTGCGGTGATCGCCTACGAGGTGGCCAAGCGCCGCAACGACGCCGCGGCTACAGCAGCAGCAGCACAAGCGACCCACGACGAACGACTCGCGGCCGGAGACGATGACGACACCGGTCGCGGCTCGCCTGACGGCCCGACTCCCACGGCGACTCCTGCGGGAGGTGAGCGATGAGCGTGATCATCCCGAACGAAGAAGAGGCCAACGCTGACCCGGTCGTGCGCGCATGGCACGAGCGACCACATTGGCGCATCTTCTTGTGGACCGTGGTCGGCGTCGCCGTGATGTCCACCGCACGGCTCTTGTCTGGCAACGACGACCTCACCTCGAGCGGTACGTTCGGCGTGGCGCTGCGCACTGCGGCACCGGTCGCTCTGGCCGGGCTGTCGGGGCTCGTGGCCGAACGCAGCGGCACGATCAACATCGGCATCGAAGGAATGATGGTGATGGGCACCATCTTCGCCGGTTGGTGGGGCTGGGAGTTCGGGCCGTGGATGGCCATCGTGGGTGGCATCTTCGGCGGGATCCTCGGCGGCCTGCTGATGAGCCTTGCCACCACCACCTTCGGGGTCAATCACATCGTGGCCGGCGTGGCGATCAACCTGCTGGCGCCGGGCGTGGCGAGATTCATGGCGAACGAGCTGTTCACCGACGTGCAGGGCGGCTCGGTCACGTCGTCGCCGGGAAACAGCGGAGACATCGGTGAATTCACCGTCCCCTTCCTGTCCGGTGGCGAATTGTTCGGCTGGACGACGCCGAACATCATGGAGTGGCTCGAAGACACCGGGTGGTTCATGATCGCCGACGTCGCGGGATTCGTACTCGGTGTCACCTCAGAGGTGTCCTGGGACGTGATCTTGACGGTCGGCCTGTTCTTCGGCATCGCCTATCTGCTGTGGTCGACCCCGCTCGGCCTCCGGCTGCGGTTCGCCGGCGAGCGTCCATCGGCGGCCGACTCGCTCGGCGTCAACGTGCACCTGATGCGATACACGGGCATGGCGATCTCCGGCGGCCTCGCCGGGATGGGTGGGGCGGTCCTCGTCCTGTTCGCCAACCGATACCAGGAGGACCAGGTCGCCGGCCGGGGATTCCTCGGGTTGGCGACGATGATCTTCGGCAACTGGATGCCACTCGGCACGGCAGCCGGCGCCGGGCTGTTCGGCTACGCCCAGGGCATCACGCTGCGCACCAATCCCGGAGAACTCGTGCGTGCACTCGTGCTCGCAGCGGCACTCGGGCTGCTCGTGGTGTTGGCATGGATCGTCTACACCCAGAACTGGCGAGCGGTCGTGCCGATGACGGCCATCACGTTGGTGACGTTCTGGGCCTACTTCGCGGCAACGGAGCCGAACAACCAGCTCGTGTTCGTGACCCCGTACGTCGTGACGCTGATCGCCGTGTCGGTCGGCGCGCAGCGCCTGCGACCGCCCGCCGAGGAAGGCATCCCATGGTTCAAGGGAATGCAGTAGCGACCGAGCCGGCAACGCTCGATCGGGAGCTGGCGACGCGCATCCCGAAGGTGCTGCTGCACGACCACCTCGACGGAGGGATCCGGCCGGCCACCGTGCTCGAGCTGGCCGACGACATCGGGTGGACGTTGCCGGCCGCCGACGAGGCACAGCTCCAGGACTGGTTCACCGCCGGCGCCGACACCGGAGACATCCTCCGGTACCTCGCGACGTTCGAACACACGCTGGCCGTCATGCAACGCGCCGAATCCATCGAGCGCGTGGCCTACGAGGCGGCAGTCGATCTCGCCGCCGACGGCGTGGTGTACGCCGAGGTGCGCTTCGCTCCCGAACTCCACCAGGACGGGCCGGTACCGCTGCCGCTCGAGGCGGTCGTCGAGGCCGTCACCAGCGGATTCCGTCGGGGCGAGCGTGATGCGGTGGCGACAGGCCGCTCCATCGAGGTGAACGCGATCTGCTGCGCGATGCGCACCGAATCTCGCTCGCTCGAGATCGCCCAACTCGTCGACCGGCAACGTGAGCACGACGACAAGGTCGTCGGCTTCGATCTGGCGGGTGCCGAGACCGGGTTCCCGCCGTCGCTCCACGCCGATGCGCTGCGCTTTGCTCGATCGGCCCACCTCAACATCACCATTCATGCCAGCGAGCCACCTGACCTCGAGCTGATCTCGGACGCCCTCGCACACGGCGCGCACCGCATCGGGCACGGAGTGCGCCTCGCCGCCGATACGACACGTAGACCCGATGGCGAACTGCAGCTCGGGCCGCTGGCGCAGTACGTGCTCGACCACCAGGTGCACCTCGAGATGGCACCGACGTGCAACGTGCAGATCGGCGCCGTCGAGTCCGTTCCCGAGCACCCGATCGGACCATTCCTTCGAGCCGGACTGTCCGTCGGCGTCAACACCGACAACCGTCTCATGAGCCGTGTCCTCCCGTCGACCGAACTTGCAGCCGTCGTCGCCGGCCACGATCTCGACTGGTACGACGTCGAGCGCCTCGTCGTCAATGCGGCATCTGCGTCGTTCATGCCGCACGCGGCACGACATCGACTCATCGATGAAGTGATCCGCCCGACCTTCGTATCGCTGCGGGAGAACAAGTAGCGTACCGGGCGGTGGGAACGATTCGATTGCGTGGAGCTGTCGTGGCAGCGAGCGCACTTGCGTGCGCGGCGTGTGCCGGTACCGGTGGTGGCGGGAGTGGCGACGACCGATCCGCCGCGCCGTCGGCAACGATCACGGTCTCGCCGACCTCGACGCTGCCGCCGAGCACCACATCGACCACCGAGACCGCCCCGGCGACTGTGGCGCCGACGACCTCGGGCGTTCCATCCACCGGGCCGACGATGGCGATCGATGCGGAAGCGGTGCGCACCGCCGAGCAGATCAACGACTACGTGGCCGAGGCCGCAGCGTTCGACCAGGCGGGTGCCGATGCACAGTTCCCGCAGGGACTGACGTTCGCAGCGGGCGGCGCACCCGGGTACTCACGGTACGTGTTCCGCGAAACGTCGGCAGGCGTCGTGCCCACACTCGTCGAGGGGCCGCTGGCAGAGCCGATCCGCTGCCAGGACGAGGCGCTGCCGTGCTCGTATCTCGAGCTCAAGGCATTGCACGACGCTGGCACACCGATCCCGTCCGAACTGGCGATGACCGCCAACGAGCTCGCCGAACTCGTCGGTCAACTCGACACGCTCGCTGCGTTCGCCGACCAACACCGCGACGTCAACGCGGCCTGCGCGGCGGGCTTCATCAGCGATCGCATTCAAACCGCCAACATGGGCTCGCACTTCTACAAGCCCGACTGGATCAACGACGGCTTCGACCCGGCCCGTCCGGAGATTCTGCTCTACGCGCGGGCCGACGATCAGTTGCCAACCGGCCCGGTCGGCCAATGCCGGGACGGCGTGTGGACCGGCGAGCCGATGAAGCTGGTCGGCACCTCGTTCGTCATCCCGCCCTCGGTGATCGGCGTCGAGCACCCCGAGACGTTCGCCGGACCACTCGACAACTGGCACATCCACTACAACTTGTGTCGCGGGCGCGATACCGGCCGAGACTCGTTCGGCCCTCGCAGCGAATGCGAGGCGAGCGGTGGGAGCTACTCCGAAGCGCTCGGCTGGATGCTGCACGCCTGGGTCGACCCGCTGCACGACAACCAACTCGGAGTGTTCTCCATGTGGAACTCGACGATCGCTCCGGCCCTCGACGCATCGACCATCCGCGACCAGCGGGAGGTGCAGGGCACCGATTTTCCGGCAGGAGCCGAACAGTCGTTGATCACCGACTTCATCTATTCCGGCGAGCTACAGGTCGGTGTGGGCCAGCCGTTGTTCTTCAACAACGTCGATGCAGTGCCCCACACGGTCACCGCGGGGACGCCGAGCGACCCCGATCTCGATGAATTCGACTCCGGGCTTCTCAATCCGGGCAGCAACTACTCACTGACCTTCGACGAGCCCGGCGTGTACTCACTGTTCTGTACGCTGCACCCCGACATGGTCGCCAACGTCACCGTCGACTGACCCAGACGTAACGCCAGTTCGCCCGGGTACGGTGGGCAACGTGCTCGCCGCCGACCAGCTCGCTTCGTTCCAGCGGGACGGCTTCGTCGCGATTCCCGATGCGATCTCCGCCGAGCAGCGACAGCGGCTCCGCACTCGCGCCCTCGACATCGTCGATGCCTGGGAGCCGGGCGAGGAACGTGCGGTGTTCACCACGAACGAACAAGACCGCGTGTCGAACAAGGAGTTCCTCGACAGCGGTTCGCTCACCTGGTGCTTCTTCGAAGAGGGCGCATTCACACTCGATGGCGAGCTGACCCGACCCAAAGAGCTCAGCATCAACAAGATCGGCCACGCCCAGCACGACCTCGACGACGAGTTCGAGCGGTTCGCCTATCAGCCGCTGATCGCCGAGGTCGCCGACGACATCGGTATGGACGACCCGCTGGCCTTGCAATCGATGTACATCTTCAAGCAGCCACACATTGGCGGCGAGGTCGGATGTCACCAGGACGCGGCGTTCCTGTACACCGACCCGATCAGCGTCACCGGGTTCTGGTTCGCCATCGAGGACGCCACCCTGGACAACGGGTGCTTGTGGGCGGCGCCCGGTGGACATCGCACGGCACTGCGGCAGTTGTTCAAGCGCACCGGCACGGCGGCCAACGACTATCTCGACGCCGATGGCACCGAGTTCGAGCAACTCGACACGACGCCGCTCCCCGAGCCGCCTCCGACGGGGGACACGCTCGTGCCGCTCGAGGTCCCGGCAGGCACGATGGTGGTGTTGGACGGGCTGCTGCCGCACTGGAGCGACGTCAACCGCTCGGCCGACAGTCGGCACGCCTACACACTGCACTGCATTTCGGGCGCTGCTGAGTATCCGGCATGGAACTGGCTCCGACGGCCGGACGACATGCCGCTGCGGCCGCTCGGTAATCTCGCACGACCATGACGAGCGCCGACGTACTACTGCGGGCCCCCAAAGCTCTCCTCCACGACCATCTCGACGGTGGAGTCCGCCCGTCGACCGTGCTCGAGTTGGCCAACGAGTTCGGGTACAACGGGCTGCCGACGAACGACGTTGACGACCTGGCGACCTGGTTCAACCGCGGGGCCAAGCGCAACGACCTGGTGCTGTATCTGGAGACGTTCGCCCACACCGTCGGTGTGATGCAACACCGCGACGCCATCGAACGAGTGGCGTTCGAGTGCGCGCAGGACTTGAGCAACGACGGCGTGGTGTACGCCGAAGTGCGGTTCGCTCCCGAGCTGCACACAGAAGCCGGTCTCACTCTCGACGAGGTGGTCGATGCGGTGCTCGACGGGTTCCGTCGCGGGGCGGCCGACACCGGCCTCACGATCTATGCGATCTGCTCGGCGATGCGCACCGCGGCGCGCAGCCTGGAAATCGCCGAGTTGGCTGTGCGCTATCGCGACGCCGGCGTGGTCGGTTTCGACATCGCTGGTGCCGAAGCCGGGTATCCGCCGACTCGCCACCTCGATGCGTTTCAGTACGTCAATCGCGAGAACTTCCACTCGACCATTCACGCTGGCGAAGCGTTCGGCCTGCCCTCGATCTGGGAGGCGGTGCAGTTCTGTGGCGCCGCGCGGCTCGGTCACGGCGTGCGCGTCGTCGACGACATCGAGGCCGGCGGCGACGGTCCGGAGAAACTCGGACGCCTCGCGAGCTACGTGCGCGATGCCCGCATCCCGCTCGAACTGTGCCCAACGTCGAACGTCAACACCGGCGTGGTGCAGACGATCGCCGACCATCCGATCGGACTCCTCGGCCGGTTGCGCTTCAGGGTCACCGTCAACACCGACAACCGGCTGATGAGCAACACGACGATGACCAAAGAGATGACCAAGCTGGCCGAAGCGTTCAGCTGGAATCTCGACGACTTCGAGTGGCTCACCGTCAACGCGATGAAGTCGGCATTCGCTCCGTTCCCCGAACGACTCAAGCTGATCAACGGAATCATCAAGCCGCGCTACTCGATGCTCAAAGCCGAACTGACACTCGGCGACGCATAGTTCCGGCTCATCTCGGGAGGCTCCCATGGCAGTGACCACCACCATCGTCGACCACCCGGTGTGCTCGGACGCACTCGCCCGCATCCGCGACACCGACACCCCCGATGCGTTGTTTCGGCAGAACCTGGCACGCATCGGTTCGCTCCTCCTCGCCGAGGCAACCCGCGAGCTGCCGACGGTCGACGGCACCGTCGAGACGCCGCTGACGACCACCGCAGCGCGGCGTATCGCCGTACAACCGGTGATCGTGCCGATCTTGCGCGCCGGGCTCGGGTTCCTCGCGCCCGCGCAGGAGCTCCTACCCAACGCCGACATCGGGTTCATCGGGATCGCCCGCAACGAACAGACCCATGAGCCCGAGCCGTACGTCAACAAGCTGCCGGATTCGCTCGCCGGCCGGCCGACGATCATCGTCGATCCAATGCTGGCGACCGGCGGCTCACTGGCGTTCACCGCTCAGCTCCTCGTCGAACGCGGTGCGCCTGCTCCGCTGTACGCAGTGTGCGCGCTCGCCGCACCGGAAGGCATCGCCGCGCTCGAAGCGGCCGGACTCGACATCCACCTCGTCACGGCTGCCGTCGACGAACGACTCAACGATGACGCGTTCATCGTCCCCGGCCTCGGCGACGCCGGCGACCGCCAATTCGGCACCCACCCGTAACCACTCATCACCACCGCAACAACGGCTGCGACAACAGGTGCCAGGCACCTGTTGTCGCTTCGGATGTCACACCCTGCTTCATCGTGAAGGCATGCCGCGACCACTGCGTACGGATCCGGAAGCCGGCTGGCACCACGTCATGAACCGAGGTGTCAACCGGCAGACCATCTTCTTCGACGACAACTGTCGAGTCGAGTTCGGCCAGCGGCTCGCCGACATCCACGAGCAGTTCGGCATCGAGATTCACGCGTACTGCCTGATGACGAACCACTACCACCTGATTCTCCACTGCCCGACCGGCGGTCTCTCGGCTGGCATGAAACAGCTTGGTGCCGTCTATGCGCGACACGTGAACGACAGAGTTGGGCGCGACGGGCCGCTCTTCAGAGGCAGATTCAATTCACGACTGATCGGTGACGATCGGTATCTGCTCACAGCGGTCAGATACGTGCATCGCAACGCTCTCGATCTGCCGGATTGCTCCAGCGTGGACCGCTATCGATGGTCGAGCCACCGAACGTACCTGGGGCACCGCCCCGCACCGGCGTGGCTCCGCACGACACACGTTCTCTCTTACTTCGACGGCGACACAGCGTTGTTCGATCGGTTCGTCCAAAGCGATCTGGATCCCCAAGCCACGAGCACTCCAGGCAGCGTCGAGGCGATCATCGCAGCCGCCCAACTCGTCGTCGACGAACTCTGCCTCGACACTGGGTCACGGGCGCGTTCAGTCGCTCGTGCGCTCGCCCTCAGTCAATGTGCGACGCGACGGGACACCGAACTCGTCGCTCATGCGTTGGGGATCACATCATCCGGAGCAATTCGCCGAGCCACCCAGCGAGCTCAAGCCGCCGTGCGAGACGATCCGCTGATGTCCGCTGCGGTCGCACGCACCGCGTCGCTCGTTGCGCTGGTCAGTGCGACATCAGGTGCCAGGCACGAAACGTCGCGATCGGCATAGAGCAGGCGAGTCACGAGGACATCTGGTGCCTGGCACCTGATGTCGCACTACTCGCCCATCGGGGCGAGGGCGGCGAGCGCATCGAGGAGCGCGTCGAGGTCGCCGGCAGTGACGTCGACACCTTCCGCGTACAACTTGACCTTGGGCTCCGTGCCGCTCGGGCGCACCTGCAGGCGTACTCCCCCCTCGAGCGACAGACGGACCAAGTTCGCTTGCGGATACGAGACCACGCTGGACACCGGGCGTCCATGAATCTCGCCCGGTGGATCGGCCTCGATCGCAGCCACCCACTGTGCGCCGACTGCGGGCGGGATGCGCACCGCCCGCTCGGCGGTCACGTGCTGGCCGTGGCGGGCGGCGATCGCATCCAGTCGATCTTGCAGCGTGACCCCGTCGTGCGCAGCCAGCGCGGCGATCTCGGCCATCATCACCGCTGCCGAGATGCCGTCCTTATCGAGGGGCCGATCGGCGACGAGATACCCGAGCGCCTGCTCGTACCCGAACACCAGCCGCTGATCGGGGCGGTCCGTGACGATCTTGCCGATCCACTTGAATCCGGTGAACGTCTCCTCGCTGTGCACCCCAGCTTCTGTCGCGAGATCGGCGAGCAGCGACGACGACACGAGCGTGGTCACCACCAATCGATCGTCGCCCGACGTGTGGCTCAAGATGTGGTCGGCGAACAACCAACCGATCTCGTCGCCGCGCAGGCGCCTCCATGAGCCATCCGGCTCCGGAATCGCAACACCGAGCCGATCGGCGTCGGGATCGTTGGCGATCGCGACGGCAGCCCCATGCGACTGCGCCGTGTCGATCAACAGGTCCATCGCGCCAGGCTCTTCGGGGTTGGGGAACGACACGGTCGGAAACGAGCCGTCGGGCACCTGCTGTGCGGCGGTCGGAATCGGCGCGTCGAATCCGGCCGCCTCGAAGGCCCGAGCCACCGCCGCGCCACCGACGCCATGCAGCGCGGTGTAGGCCACGGGAACGCCATCGACGTCGGGACACAGACGGACCGACGGCACCCAGTCGACGTACGCGTCGGTCCAGGTCGTGTCGAGCCGGACGACTCGCGGGTCGTCAGCCGCGGCGAGCGGCACGGTGAGCGGGTCGATCGCCGCGATCCGCGCTGAGATCTCAGCGTCGGTGGGCGCAACGATCTGTGAGCCGGTCGAGAGGTACACCTTGTACCCGTTGTCGGCCGGGGGGTTGTGCGACGCCGTGACGACCACCCCGGCAGCGGCCTCCAACCCGGTGATCGACCATGCCAGCACCGGTGTTGGCGTGAGACCCGGATGCAGCATGGCCCGGATGCCCATCGCGGCGAGCACGCGTGCAGAGTCTTCGGCGAACGCGTCGCTCTTGCGTCGGGCATCGTGACCGATCACCACGCCTCGTTCGCGCACGCGCTCGAGCGCACCTGCGGTTTCCTGGTCGAGCAGCCACTGTCCCAGTCCAGCAGCGGCCTGGCGCACGACGAGGCGGTTCATCCGCATCGAACCCGCGGCCACGGCTGCGCGCAGGCCGGCGGTACCGAACTGCAACCGTCCGGCAAATCGGGCGCGCAACTCGTCGGCGTCGCCCGTCTCAGCGGCCCCGATCAGCGCGTCGAGCTCGTCGCCGATGTCAGCGTCGGGCTCGGTGGCGCGCCACGCGCGAGCGGTCGCTAGCAGCGAGTCGAGCGAGTCGTCCGGCGCACCGTCAGCCATGCGGCTTGAGCGTACGCAGCTCGACGAGCGGGCGCGGCCCGACGTGGCTGATCACCTCGGCTGCGGCGATCGAGCCCAGACGACCGCAGTCGCGCAGATCAGCACCGATTGTCAGGCCATGCAGAAAGCCAGCAGCGAACAAATCGCCGGCGCCGGTGGTGTCGATCACCTCGTCGACATCGACGGCCGGCACTTCGAGCACCTCCTCGGGCGTCACGATCACGCATCCGTCCGGGCCCACGGTGATCGCTGCGAGCTGACATTCGGCACGCACCTTGGCGATCGCTTCGTCGAGCGACTCGGTGAGATAGAGGGAGCGCAATTCGTCGGCGTTGCCGAACAGCAGGTCAACCTCGTCGGCAACGAGCGCCCGGAAGTCGTCACGATGCCGATCGACGCAGAACGAATCTGAGAGCGTGAGCGAGACGACTCGATCGTGACGATGGGCCACTTTCGCAGCCCGCCGAAACGCGGCTTTGGCGTCGTTGCGGTCGTACAGGTAGCCCTCCATGTACAACACGGCAGCGTCGGCGATGACGGACTCATCGAGGTCGGTCGGCGCCAGAAAGCTCGACACACCGAGGTACGTGTTCATCGTGCGTTCGGCGTCGGGCGTCACGACGATGACACACCGCCCAGTGGGGATCTCGGGGAACGCGGTGCGCACGCCCGGCGGCCGCGCGAACTCCACACCGACGGCGCGCATGTCGTGGCCGAATACGTCGCCAAGATCGTCCTCGTTGACCTTGCCGATGTACGCGGCCTGGCCGCCAAAGCTGGAGATACCGCACACGGTGTTGGCGGCTGACCCGCCGCTCATCTCCACCGCTCCGTCGAGTGCGTCGTACAGCTCAGCAGAGCGCTCGAGGTCGACCAGTGTCATCGCGCCTTTGGCGAGGTCGTGCGCGGCGATGAACGTGTCGGGCGCCGGCGCGAGGACGTCGACAAGAGCGTTACCGATACCGACGACGTGCAGGCGGGCAGGAGGACGCGCAGATACGGGCGAGTCGGGCACGAGGGCGAACGCTAGCGCCGGTACCATCGCTCACGATGGCGCTGACGTTTGCCCCCGAGGACCTCGACCCCTACCGCCTACCCACGTGGGCCCTTCCGGTGCGCTACGACGTGCGCTTGCGACCGTCGCTCGATGAAGCGACGTTCCTTGGGTCGGTCGGCATTCAGCTGGATCTCGATGCGCCTGCCGAAGCGCTCGTCTTGAATGCCGCCGAGCTCGACATCACTCACTGTGCGATCGACGACGACATCGCCCGGTGGGAACTCGACGAGGCCAACGAACGATTGATCGTGTTCCCCGCCGAACCAATCACTCGCGAACGAGTTCGGCTACGTATCGAATTCAGCGGCATCCTCAACGATCAGCTGCGCGGCTTCTACCGCAGCACATACCTCGACGACGACGGTGGCGAGCACGTGATCGCCACCACCCAGATGCAGTCGACCGACTGTCGCCGTGCGTTTCCGTGCTGGGACGAGCCCGAATACAAAGCCGTGTTCGGCATCACGCTCGACGTCACCGACGGGTTGACCGCAATCTCCAACGGCCCGGAGGTCGAGCGCTCCAGTGCGGACGGACGCACGGTGATCCGCTTCGCCGACACGATGGTGATGAGCAGCTACCTCGTCGCCTTCGTGGTGGGTGATCTCGAGATGACCGACACCGTCGACGTCGACGGCATTCCGTTGCGGGTCGTCTATGTACCCGGGAAGGGACACCTCACGGGGTTCGGACTCGACGTGGGCGCGTTCTGCTTGCGGTGGTATCAGGAGTACTACGGCATCGCCTACCCGAGCGACAAGGTCGATCTCGTGGCACTCCCCGACTTCGCCGCAGGTGCGATGGAGAACCTCGGCTGCATCACCTTCCGAGAGAGTCTGTTGCTCGTCGACCCGGAGCGCAGTACCCAAAACGAACAGCAGCTCGTCGCCGATGTCGTCGCGCACGAGCTCGCTCACATGTGGTTCGGCGATCTGGTCACGATGCGCTGGTGGAACGGCATCTGGCTCAACGAGGCGTTCGCCACGTTCATGGAGATCGCCGCCTGCGCGGCATATCGACCCGACTGGGAACGGTGGACCAGCTTCGGACTCGAGCGCAGCGTGGCCTACAACACCGACTCGTTGGCATCGACGCGTTCGGTCGAGTACGAGGTGCGGTCGCCGCAGGACTGCGAGGGCATGTTCGACGTGCTCACCTACCAAAAGGGCGGAGCGCTACTCCGAATGCTCGAGCAGTACCTCGGCGAGCAACGTTTCCGCGAAGGCGTCAGCCACTACCTACGCACCCACTCGTACGGGAACACTGAAACGAACGATCTGTGGGACGCTATCGAGACCACCTCGGGTGACCCGGTGCGGCGGATCATGGACTCCTGGATCTGGCAGCCCGGCTACCCGCTCGTGTCGGCGAGCCTGTCCGACGACGGCACCATTCTGACGCTCGAGCAGCAGCGCTTTCACTTTGCCAGCGCCGATCCCGACCCCGAACCAGGAGACGGCGACACCTGGGTGATTCCCGTGACTGTCCGGGTGGGTGATGCCACCACAACGTTGTTGCTCGATGGGCGACGGGCCGAGGTAGCGGTGAGCAATGTCGGGGCCCCGATCGTGGTCAACGCCGGAGGCGACGGCTTCTTCCGTGTCGCCTACGACGGCCAGCTACGACGGCGGTTCACGTCCGAAGTGCTGTCGACCACGTCCACCCTGGAACGATTCAATCTCGTCGACGACGCATGGGCAGCGACGATCGCCGGTCGGATGACCTCGGTCGAATTGCTCGACTGGCTCGATGCGTTGAGCGACGAGACCGAGCTCGCGGTGTGGCAGGCAATCGTCGGCGCACTGCGCGGCCTGAGTCGTCTAGTCGACGATGACGCGCTCGCCGCACTCCAACAACGAACGCGAGCGATGGCCGGACCAGCGCTCGCGGCGCTCGGCGAGCCCGTCGCTGATGAGGCCGACCTCGCGGGCAAACTTCGCGGCTTGTTGACCTCGACGATGGGCGTGCTCGGTAACGACGTCGCGACGATCGACCGCTGCCGTGACTTGTTGGCAGCGGTCGACGGCGGAGCCACCGATCTCGACCCGGAGCTGGTCGCCGCTGCGACCACCGTCGTCGCAGCATCCGGCGACGCCGCAACGTACGAGCGAATGCTCGAGGGGTTCCGCACCGGCGCCACGCCACAGGACCAACTCCGCCACCTGTACGCGTTGGCCGAGTTCGACGATGCCGACCTGATCCGCCGTACGTGCGAACTGGCGTTCAGCGACGACGTGAAGACACAGAATGCCCCGCTCCTGTTGCGCCAGGCGATCGCCAACCGGCACCACGGCACAACGGCGTGGCAGTTTGTCCGGGAGCGCTGGCCCGAGGCCAACACCCGCTTTCCGAAGAACACGATCGTGCGAATGATCGACTCGGTGGCCCTGCTCACATCGACCGACGACGTACACGACGTGCAATCGTTCTTCGCCGAGCACCCGATCGAACAATCGATCAACACCCAGCGGCAGATCCTCGAACGCCAACAGGTCAACGCGGCGCTCCGCGCTCGCGACGGAAAACGGCTGACCACGGCACTCGCCGCCGGCTGAGTCGTAACGTCTGGCTTCGAAATTCCCGACGTCACGACTGATTTCGTCATCCAATTGCTCCCGGGCTCCGTAGATGTTGTCGACCGGGGATGGTCCACGGTCGACAACGCCGAAAGGACGAACCCGATGAAGAAGCTCCTCGTAGCTGCGGCGGCCGCTGCCGCTGCACTCCTGACCGCGCCCGCCGGTGCGGCCAGCGCCCAAGACGACGTCTCCGTGATGCTGCTGCACGGCATCCCCGACGTGCCGGTCGACGTGTACGTCGCTGGTGCCGAAGTGATCCCCGACTTCCAACCCGGCGACATGCAAGACATCAGCGCCTTCGGTGGCCAGACGCTGACCGACGTCGCTGTTGTCCCTGCCGGTGGTGACCTGAGCGACGCCGTGATCGAAGTTGCCGAGCTGGCCGTGCCCGCGTCCGGTAATTGGACGGTGGTCGCCCACCTCGATGCCGATGGCAACCCGACCATCACGCCGTACGAGAACGACACCACCGCCGCTGTGTCCGGCGAAGGACGCTTGGTCGTCCGCCACGATGCCGCAGCACCTGCGGTCGACATTCTGGTTGGCGGCGAGGTCGTGATCAGCGATCTGTCGAACCCTGACGAAGCCGCGCTCGACCTGCCCGCTGGTGAGATTTCCGGTGCCGAGATCGCTCCGACCGGTGGCGACCCGATCGCCGACGTTCCGACCGTGACGCTCGAGTCCGGCACTGGTCTGGTCGTCTACGCCGTCGGCTCGCTCGACGGTGGAACGTTCACGTTCTACACCCAGGAGTACTCACTCGCCGAGGTGAGCGCCGTTAACGCAACCGGGCTCGAGGATGAGGGTGGCGACGGCACGCCGCAGCCCACGGCTGTGAACACCGGTGGCGAGCTCTCGTCGTCGAGCAACTCGCTCGTCCTGTTCGCTGCCGCTGCTGGCCTGTTCATGCTCGCCGGTGGCGCCGTCGCCCTGCGTCGTCGCACGATCGAGAGCTGACCAGCCCGCACTGCCCGACCATTCAGAACGACCGATGTCCGCTCCGGCCACTGCTCCGGCTGACCGCTCCGCGCCGCGCCGCACGCGCTGGCTCGGCGTGGTCGCCGCCGGGGCGGTGATCACCGGAGCGGCATTGGTCGTGGCGGGGATCAACAACGCCGACAGCAGCGCTGAGAGCGTTGTGCTCGATGCTCCTGATGTCGTCAGCGAGGCGCCCCCCACCACTGTGCCGCCGCTCGAGGTTCCCGCCCAGCGGCCCGCGGCCGGCGAAGGGACCGCTCCTACCGCCGGCCGTCCGTCCCCCTCGGTGGACCCTCCCGTCGCCGAGGGGGACAACACACCAGGAACGTCGAATCCGCTACGCGCTCAGCTCGGCGAGCGCTTCTCGGCCATTCCTACCGATGTCGAGCCGCGGCCGCAGCCGGTGGGCATCGAGATCGACACGATCGATGTCTCCCGATTCGCCATCCGCGACATCGGCCTCGAGCCCGACGGCCAGATGGAGATCCCCGACGAAACCGAAATCGGGTGGTACCGCTACGGCGCCACCGCCGGTCGCCCAGGCGCCACCGTGCTGGCCGCGCACGTGTCGTGGAACGGCACCATCGGCCCGTTCGCCCGGCTCGGCTCGGTCGAGCCCGGCAACCGCATTGCCGTCGCCCTCGACGACGGCACGACCCGGTACTACCAAGTGACCGAACGCGCCACCTACGGCAAGCTCGAGCTCCCCCGCGAGCGCCTGTGGCGCAACACCGGTGACGAGGAACTCGTATTGATCACCTGTGGCGGCGACTTCAACCCGGATCTGCGGCGCTACCGCGAGAACATCGTGGTGTACGCCGTGCCCGTGGCCTGAACGCCACCGCTGGTCACCGTTTCCGCAGCCACCACACCTGTTCAGACGGGAAGCGCTTGGCCCACTCCGCAGGCGTCCAGAACAGCACACCTGCGGCGTCATCGGGAGCACGCAGCTCGCAGTAATCGAGCACATCGAATCCGACTCGACGGAACAGCGCTAGCCAATCGGAGATCGTGCGGTTGAATTCGATGCCGCCAGGATCATCGGCGGCCTCCGTCCAATCCACCGAGTCGAGTCCGAAGTACGTCCGCTCAAGGGTGTATCCGACCGGTTCGGCACCGGTGGGCTCAGCGCAGATCGTCGCCAGCGGATGGTTGCCGAGAAATGCCAACTCACCACCAGTGCGCAGCAGTCGATGGGCTTCGGGGAGCCACACATCGGGATCGCACCAGATCGCCGCTCCGTACTCGCTGACCGCGAAGTCGAACGACTCGTCGGGTTGATCGACATGTTCCGCGTTGCCGTGCACCCATGTGATGCCGACCACTCCATGTTCGTCGGCCAGTCGGCGGGCCGTCGCCAGCTGTTGTTCGGAGTTGTCGATCGCATAGACCTCAGCGCCGCGGCGGTGCGCCCAGGCCGACACGTATCCGGTGCCGCAACCGAGCTCGATCACCCGCTGACCTGAGAGATCACGCGGGAGGAGCGACACCTCGCTGTCGGGGATCTGCCACATGCCCCACGTCGGATCACTGGCCCACGCTCGACGACCACCCTCGACCCACTTTGGGGCTTCGGCGTCCCAGTAGCGCCGGTTCTCGACGACGTGTTCCGGCAGGTCGCTCATGGCCGGGACGGTAGTCGGGCGCAACGATGATCGAGCTGGGGATTGTCGAGCGTTCGCGAAAGTAGGGGCCGATCGGGGGGTGACCGAGGAGGCCGAGGTGACCGAGACCAAGGATGCAACACGTGCAGCTGACGACGCGGCGACGCGCGGCGCAGACATCTTGACCGGCGAGCTGTCCGGGCAAGAACTCGCCGACGGGATCTACGTGCTGCCTGGTCAGGGCAACTCGTTGGCAATCGAGACCGATGCGGGTGTCGTGGTCGTCGATGCCAGCGGCGCGCCGCGCACCACACATGATTGCTGAACTGCGCCGGCGAACCGCCGCCCCGGTGCACGCCATCGTGTACAGCCACGGCCACCACGGCTACAACGCAGCAGTCGACATGTGGCAGGAGCACAACGCCGAGCGCGGCGATCCCCCTGCCCGACTGATCGGCCATGAGCGGCTGGTGCACCGAATGGCCCGATATCGCTAGACCGCCGGGCTCCAGACGCGCATGCTGGCGATCCAATTCGGCTCCCGCCAACACGTTCCGCTGGCGATGCTGGCCAAGGGCCTGGCGCTGCACGACCTCACCGAGACGTTCTCCGATTCGATGACCGTCGTCGAGGGCGACGCGGTTCGCCACCAGCTCACCGCCACCGCGCGCGCCCTGCGTTGGCTGCGCGCTGAGGTCGTCAACGGATGAATGCCGGCATGAACGAACACGAGATCCTCGCCGACATGTCGTACCCCGCCGAGCTCTCCGACCAGCCGTGGATGCAGCCGACATACGGAGCCCCGGACTACATCGTGCGCGATCTGTACCGCGAAGAGAACGGTTGGTGGGATCGCAACCCAACCACACTGCACCCGGCTGCCCCCACGCCGCGGCGGCAGCTGTTCGCTCGGCGATCACCGACCCCGCAGCGGTCATCGCCCGGGCGCGTGAGCTGGCCGATGCCGGCGAGACGCAACTGGCACTCCACGTCATCGACGTCCTCGCCCTCGACCCGACCGACGATGAGTACAGCACCGAAGCTCGCTCGCTCAAGGCAGCGCTGTCACGCGCCCGTGCGTCCGAGGTCGAGCCGTTCGTGTCAAAATCGTGCTGTCACAGCAGCGCTCGGTTGCTCGACGACGACCAGCTCAGCTGGACCGCCCTGGCGTAGCTCCCCGACGCCCAGGGGATTCATTCGGCACCGACACCTTGTACCGGCCCTGGAGTGGAGCTAAGGAGAATCGAACTCCTGACCTCGACAGTGCGATTGTCGCGCTCTACCAACTGAGCTATAGCCCCGTACGGCGGAGGAAGTGTAGCGGTCAGGTCGCCAATCGACGCCGTGATCGTCAGCCGTGCAGCGTCACCCGGGCGGCGTCCGGATCAGCGCTGTTCAAGCCAGCCGTCGTGCCAGCCGGACTGCTCGCGCTGGCGGATCTGCGCGAGCAGATACACGTAGCCGCACAGCGCCAGGAACGACAGGGCGAACACGTACAACATCACCGTCGACGAGGTGGTCGCGGCGAGGAACAACGTGCACGCCGTGGAGATGACGAGGAGGAACAGGACGTTCGTCCGACGACGGCGAGAATCCTGACGAGGATCGACCTGCGCTCGAGCGGCTTGCCCCCGGTCGCGACCGCGCTCCATTTGGGTGGTTCGGTGGTCCCAGTGCTGCTCGCCGGTCGGGTCTCCATGGGTGCGATACCCACTCTGCGCATTCGCCGTCTGGCGACGGGCGGGATGTGGACGCGGCATTCCGCCCCGGTTCGTCGGAGTCGACGAACGCAGCGACGCCTGGCGATGATGGGGAGCACTGTCGTGCGTGCGGGCGGTGCGCTGGCCAGCACGGCTCGCCGGGGCGAGCGGCCGACCGATTGGGCGAATCGCGCCGCGCGGCGGTGTCGAGGTGGTCTGCAGCGTCTTCAACTGACGCCGGAAGTCGGTGACCGATGAATTCGGTCGGTTATCCACCCGGGAACGCAGCATCGGTGGGATGAGCACAGCAGCCCATGCGGCGGCGACGACGAGGAGAACGAGTTGAGCCATATGCGAAGCGTGATCGTGAGGTGGTGACGGGAGGTCGACGGAGGTGACCTGCGAGTAACGCGACGGTAACGCCGGGCATCGCTTTGTAACGATTCTACGACGATTGTGACAGAGCGGGCAATGACCAATAGGAAGTCTGTCACAGTGGTGACCCGGTCACGCTCTGCGGTGACCAGTTCGCCTGGTCCCGCGGCGGCCACGGACGCTGCTGCGCGGCACCCTGCGGCGTTCGGCCGTGTTCAGTCGACCTGATCTCGGCGAAACGTTCCGGACCGCCCTCCGGTCTTCTCCCACAGCGCGAGCTCGCCGATCACCATGCCGCGATCGGCTGACTTGCACATGTCGTAGACAGTGAGTGCGGCCGTGCTGCAGGCGTGGAGCGCCTCCATCTCGACACCGGTCCGATCGACGGTGTCGACGTGGGCCTCGATCGCGACAAAGTCGTCGCCGATTTCGAAGTTGACCGACACCGCGCCGACGAGCAACGGATGGCACAACGGGATCATGTCGGCGGTCCGCTTGGCGGCCTGAATGCCCGCGACCCTCGCGACGGCGAGCACGTCGCCCTTCTTCACTTCGCGGTTGGCGATTGCCGTGGTGGTCTCTGGTTGCATGAACACCTTGCACCGGGCTACTGCTCGCCGATGCGTGGGCTCTTTGGGGGTGACGTCGACCATCCGCGCGCGGCCGAGTGGGTCGAGGTGGGTGAACGACAGATCACTCATGTGCATCCCGACGCTAGTCGGCCGATCGGGCGGGTACCGTTCCGGCCATGTCCGACGAGTTGCCGTACGACGCGATTTCGCACATCCGCACCGACGGAGTGCGACTCATCGACATCCTCGTCGACTACGGACTCACCGCCGACGTGCCGTCGTGTCCGGGCTGGACGCTGGGTGATCTCGGTTGGCACATCGGCAAGGTGTGGGAGTTCTGGGGCACGATCGTCGCCGAGCACGTCACCGAGTTCGACGGCTCGACCTACAGCGAGCCTGCACGACCAGATGACGACGCACTCATCGACTGGATCACTGCGGCGCACACGGCGCTGTACTCCGCGCTCGTCGACAGCCGCACCGGCCGACCGGTGTGGACGTGGGCCGGCCAGCACGACGTCGAGTGGGTCCGCCGTCGGATGACCCAAGAAACCGCCGTCCATCGATGGGATGCGGCCAGCACGGTCGGACGTCCGTACACGATTCCCACCGCCGTCGCGGCCGACGGCATCGACGAGTTCCTGATGTGGCACGCTCGCCTGGCCGACGGCGCCGCCCCCGTCGGCGCAACGGTCCACATCCATTGCACCGATACCGATGCCGATGTCGCCGAGGGCACCGACGACCGCTCGTTGGTCGACGGCGAATGGATGATCACGGATCTGGATGCCGCCGGTGCCACCTTCACCCGCGAACACGCCAAGGGCGATGTGGCCATACGTGGCAAGGCGGCCGACGTGTTGCTCTGGTTGTGGGGCCGGGAAGCCGGTCAGCTCGACTACTTCGGCGACCGCAGCGTGGCCGAGCGGTTCCGCGCTGCGCTGGAACGCTGAGAGATCAGCCGCCGATCTGGCTCATCGACTTCGCCGGGCGGACGAAGTTGACCTGGTTGATCCGGTGTCCCGCCCACTTCGTGGCGACCGCCGCCTCGATCCGCTCGGCGAGCTGATCGTCGGTCTCTCCGGAGCGCATCGCCGTCATCAGATCGAACTCCTTGGTGGCGAACAGGCAGGTGCGGAACTGACCCTCGGCCGTGAGCCGCACGCGATCGCAGTCGCCGCAGAACGGTTTGGTCACCGTCGGGATCACGCCGATCGTGCCCCGCCCGTCGAGAAATCGGAATCGGTCCGCCGGCGCCGCGCCGCGGGCAGGGAGCTGCTCAAGCGGGAACACCGCGGCGATCATCTCAACGATCTCGTCCTGGCCGACGACTCGATCGTCGACCCAATGACCGTCGGCATCGAGCGGCATGAACTCGATGAACCGCATCTCGACGCCCTCGTCGCGACCAAAGCGAGCAAGATCGACGATCTCGTCGTCGTTGACGCCGCGCTCGATGACCGCATTGATCTTGACCGGGTCGAACCCTGCTTCTTGCGCCGCGGCAACGCCGTCGAGCACGCGGGGCAGCTCATCGCGGCGCGTCATCTCGGCGAACTTGGTGCGGTCGAGGCTGTCGAGGCTGATGTTCACGCGACGCAGACCCGCCGCACGTAGCGGCGCAGCGTGCTGGCGCAACGTGGCCCCGTTGGTCGTCATCGCCAGATCCACCGGACCGTGCGGTCCCTCGATTGCCGCCAACCGTTCGACCAGGCCGGTCAGATGCGCCCTCACCGTGGGCTCGCCCCCGGTGAGGCGGATACCGCGTACTTCGTAGCGCGTGACGAACAAGCTAGCGAGTCGCTCGATCTCCTCGAACGTCATCACGCCAGACCGCGGCAGCCAGGTCATGCCCTCTTCGGGCATGCAGTACGTGCAGCGGAAGTTGCAGCGATCGGTGATCGAGATGCGCAGGTCTTCGATCACCCGGTTGAACGGGTCGACCAGCGGCTGCGACTCCATGGAACCAGCGTATCGACGCAGGCGTCACGACTCCCCAGCGGTGAGCGAAGCGGCTCCCCCTCGGCGCGTTCGCTCACCGGAGGTTCTGGTGCTCAGCGATCGCCGCGCAACGAGAGGGTGGCCACCTCGCCGCCAGCGGCGATGCCGTCACCGTCAGGGACCACCGCCAACGCATCCGCCAGCGCCGTGGCTGCCAGCTGGTGGCTGCCTTGTGCGCCGACGGGGCGAACGTGCAGGCGCCCGTCGTCGCCGAACTCGGCGCGGACCCGCATGAACTGCACCTTGCCATCGGCGCGCCGCTGCAGCGGTTCGTCGGCGATGGCGACAACACTCGGGCGCGTGAGCTCGCGATGACCCATCATCCGCCGTAGCGCCGGTCGGGCCAGCAACTCGAAGCTCACGAGCGAGCTCACCGGATTCCCCGGCAGGCCGAAGATCGGCACATCGTCGAGCCGACCGAAGGCGAAGGGCTTGGCCGGCTTGATGGCGATCTGCATCCAAGTCATGTCGGCAATGCGGCCGAGCACCGCCTTCACGACGTCGTAGTCGCCCATCGACACGCCGCCGCTCGACACGATCGCGTCACACGTCGTCGCGGCCTCACGAATCGCGCGCTCGAAGGTGGCTTCGTCGTCGGGCACCACTCCGAAGTCGATCACATCACAACCTGCTTCGGCGACGAGCGCGGCGAGCATCGTCTTGTTGCTCTCCCGAATCTGACCGGGCTCGAGTGGCGAGCCGTCGGAGACCAACTCGTCGCCCGTCGACATCACCGCCACCCGGAGCCGTGGATGCGCAACCACGGTGGCCGCGTTCACACTGGCCAGCACCGCCGCCACGGGCGGAGCGACCACGGTCCCGGCGACGAACAGCTCGCCGCCTGGCTCGACGTCCTCACCCGCCGCGCGCACCGCTGCGCCGACTGGCACGGCGCGCGACAGGCGAACGCGCTCGTGTCCGTCGGCATCGCCGAGCCGCTCGGAGTCCTCGACCATCACCACAGCGTCGGCACCCGACGGCACAGGTGCGCCCGTCATGATGCGGATGCACTCGCCGGGCTGCAGCTCGTGATCGGACGCAGCACCTGCAGCGACTTCGTCGGCGACCACCATGTCGACCGGTGCGTGCGCCACGTCGGCGGCGTGCACCGCGAATCCGTCGACCGCAGTGTTGGCGAAGGGAGGCACCTGCTCAGTCGATATCACAGGCTCGGCGAGCACCAGTCCAACCGCGTCGCGGAAGCTGATCTCGATCGGAGCGAGCGGGGGGCACGAGCCGAGAACGAACGCTTGGGCATCTTCCAATGGCGTCACGCCGTCACGGTACCGGCCGGTGGTTCCCGCCGTCGGTTCAGGCCGCCCTGCTCGGCCGTATGGTGACAGCGTGACCACGCCACTCGCCGCCTTTCCTGCTGATGGGTACATCGCTCGCTGGCGTCGGTGGGAGCACGACGCCGACGAGACGCTCTCACTGCGATGGGAGAACGAGGGATGGACGGCGACGGGCGAAGTGGGTCGGGAAGCGGTGACCTATGTGATTCGGCTGTCGCCGACCTGGCAGGTCCGCCAGTTCCTGCTGTTCCGCGATCTCGCCGACCCCGACCTCTGGCTCGGCACCGACGGGGGCGGTCGATGGGGCGAGATCAACGGCGCCCATCGAGTCGAACTCGACGGCTGCATCGACATCGACCTCGGGTGCACGCCGTTCACCAACACACTGCCGATCCGGCGGATGCAGCTCGACGTGGGCGATGCCGGCGACATCAACGTGGCAATGATCGACGTCGAATCGCTTGCGGTCGAGCCCACACGACAGCGGTATCACCATGTGGAACCGCGCCGATTCGAGTACACCAACCTCGACTCCGGCTTCGTCACGCGCTTCGACGTCGACGAGTACGGCCTCGTACGTGACTACCCCGACCTCTTCCGCCGCACCTGAGCCCGGCGCATTGAACACCGGCGCTAGAGGTCGGAGAGGTGCTCGCGCAGCGGCGCGGCCAGTTCGGGATGCGACAAGCCCAGGCTGACAGACGCAGTGAGAAAGCCCAGGGGGTTGCCCGTGTCATAGCGCTCGACGTCGGCGACGACGGCGTGAAACGGCGAACGAGCGGATTGGGCCCGCAATGCGTCTGTCAGTTGCAGCTCCCCGCCGCGGCCTGGCTGAAGGGCGGCGATCTCCTCCCAGGCGTCGGCGGTCAGGACGTACCGGCCGGTGAGGATGAAGTTGCTCGGCGCTTCGTCGGCCGGCGGCTTCTCGACAAGATCGCGCACCGGGATCACGCCGTCAGACGACCGCTCCCCCGACGGGTCGATGACACCGTACGAGCTGACCTTGGAGCGATCGACCTCGAGCACTGCGACCACACTCCCGCCGGTGGAGGTGCATACGCCGTTCATCTGCGCCAGCAAGGAAGAGTCGCCCATCAGCTCATCGGGAAGGAGTACGGCAAACGGCTCGTCGCCGACGGCCTCGCGGGCGCATCCCACGGCATGGCCCAGCCCTTTCGGAACATCTTGGTACACGACGGTCGCCTTCCAGTCTCGGCCGATCGACTCGACCCGCTCAGCGGCGTCGTCCTTGCCCGCAGCACGTAACGCCTCCACCATCTCGGGAGCTGGCGACAGGTAGGCCTCGACGGCCGGCTTGGCGCGGCTCGAGACGACGACGATGTGCTCGATGCCAGCGCCGAGCGCCTCGTCGATGACGACTTGCAGCGCCGGGCGGTCGCCGATCGGGAAGAGTTCTTTGGGCACCGCCTTGGTCGCCGGAAGGAACCGCGTGCCCAGTCCGGCCGCGGGAATCACTGCACTTCGCACCTGCATGCGGGCGACCCTACTCACACACCCGATCGACCGCGGTGACATCGCAGCCGATCTTCGGGAGTCGCCCAATCGGTCGATATCGTGTGGCCCCCGATGCCCACCTACGTCTACAAGTTCGTCGACTCCGGCGAGACGATCGAGGTCCAACAGGCCTTCAGTGATCCGACGTTGACCGAGTACGCGCACCCCGAAACGGGGGAAACGCTGCCCGTCAAGAAGGTGTTTCAGCCGGTGGGCGTCACCTTCAAGGGCTCCGGGTTCTTCAAGACCGACAATCGATCGTCGCAGAACGGCTCGTCGGGCTCCTCCAAGAGCAGCAACGACGGCTCGAAGTCCGATACCAAGAGTGAATCGAAGACCGACTCGTCGTCAGGGTCGTCGAGCGACTCGAAGACGAACTCCAACTCGAGTTCGTCTTCGAATTCGTCGGGGAACTCATCAGCGAGTTCCTCCTCGACGTCGTCGTCCTCCTCCTAGGCCTCACCGGCCCGCTTGCGCCTCGCGCCTCGCCACACGTCAACGTGCGCGTCAGCGCGCCAGGAGGACACATGGGTCTTGCAGTTCGCCGGCTGCTCTCACGACATCGGTGGGTGTACTGGCTGGTCGTGGCAACGATCGCCACGATCGTCGCGGCATCGGTGCGGTCGGTGATCACCGACGCCGAGCACGCCCGCGATGCATGGACGACCACCACGGTCGTGCTCACCGCCGCCCGCGATCATGATGCCGGCGAACCGATCGACTACGACAGCGTCGAGTTGCCAATGGTGGCGGTCCCGGCTGGTGCCTTGCAGATGCTCACCGGTGACGAGTTCGCCCGGCAACCGATCATGGCGGGCGAGGTCCTCACGACCATCGACATCGCCGCCGACACCGCTGGCGTTGCAGCGGCCGGCAGCCTGACGATCGCCATCCGCTCCTACGACCCCTCGACCGCACGGGTCGGCGACAGCGTGCACATCCTTGCCGAGGGTCGCTCACTGTCCTCGGCGGGGGTGGTCGTCGAAGTGACAGACGCCGTCGTCCACGTGGCGGTGCCAGAGCGCGATGCGCCAGCGGTCGCCCTCGCCTCCAACAACGGCACCGCCACCATCGCGGTCGCCCCATAGATCGCTCTCCCAAAAACCGGGGATTCCGTGCGTTTGGCGCACGTTTCCGCGAACAGAACGAGCGGGAGTCGATCCCTCCACCGAAATTGTCGCGGGAACGTGCGAATATCGCACGGAATCCCCGGTTTTTCGGGGGAAGTGTGGGCGGTGTCAGCGCACCCCTGTGGCGATGAGGACGAGAACGAGAATGCCGAGGCCGACGCGATAGATCACGAACGGCATCAGACTGTGTGTCCGCACGAGGGTCACCGTGCCCCAGACGGCGATCCAACCGGCGATCGCCGAGGTGATGATCCCGACGATGGTGGGAACGATCAGGTCCTCTGGGATCCCTTCGCTCAAGAGGCCGGCGCCCTTGAAGACGACCGCGCCAAAGATCACCGGGATCGACATCAAGAAGCTGATCCGCACGGCGGCATCGCGATCGAATTTCAAGAATCGGGCGGCGGTCATGGTGATTCCCGAGCGCGACGTCCCCGGATTGAGCGCCATCGCCTGCGCCGCGCCGACGGCGAGCGCGTCCTTGGCGGAGAATCCGTCGACCTGGCGCATGCCGGCGCGGCGGTCGGCCCAGCCGAGCAGCAGACCGAACCCGATCAACGAGATGGCGATGATCGCGGGCGTGCCGAGAGCGGAGTCGATCTGGTCCTCGAACAGTGCACCCACCGCCGCCGCTGGGAGCGTCGCCAGCACGAACAGCCAAGCCAGCCGCCCCTCGGTCGTCGTGGGACGCTTGCGCTGGAACACCAGCTTGGTTCCCTCGACGACGTACGTCGTGACGTCGCGTCGGAAATAGGCCACGACCGCGACCAACGTCCCCAGGTGTAACGCCACGTCGAACGACTTCTTCAGCGAGTCGGACTCGAGTTCCTCCCAGCCGAACAACCAGGGGACGAGCAACAGGTGACCGCTCGAGGAGATCGGCAGGAACTCGGTGAGTCCCTGCACGATCCCGAGAATGATCGCCTGGTAGATCGGCACGCCCGCCTTGTCTAGCGGTTGCGGGCGCTACCGATGCGTTCAGGTCGGGCTGGTCGACGGGATGATGCGCGGCGTCCACGGCCGCGCCTTGTCCCAGTGATGTCCCACGACACGCCCCTCAGCGAGAGCCTCGAGGAACGATGCCGCATCATCGAAGTCGGGCATCTCGACGTATGCGGCGCCGAGCGCATCGGGAACGTGCGCATCACTTCCTGCTCCCGCCAACAGATCGTGCTCGTCGGCGAACGCAGCCGCCCGCCGGTTGAGACTCGACAGCGAGGTCTTCGAGTTGTGCACCTCGACCGCGTCGATCAGGCCCTCAGCCGCCAATTCGTACAGCGCCGGCTCGGCGAGATTGCGACGCATCGGGTCGAACGGGTGAGGGATGTACACCACGCCGCCCTGGGCGCGGATTTGGCGCGCCGCTTCGACGTGCCCGATACCCATCGGCACGCGCTCGCTGAGAAACAGACCGATGATCTCGCCCATCGCAGTGCGCAGCTCTTCGCCGACCACGACGCGACACGGCAGCTGATCGGCGAGCTCGAGTGCGCCGGCGACGGCGTTGTGATCGGTGATGCACAACACGTCGATCCCCGATGCGACGACGGCGTCGTGCAGTTCGTCGGGCGTCGTGGTCGAGTCGCCGCTCCACATCGTGTGGCTGTGAAGGTCGACGCGTAGATGACCGGCGGTGACCCGCTCGGCGAGATGCGGATGCCGTTCGATCGCCGCGGCGGCGGGGGGAGCCACAAGCGTCACCGTATCGCCGAGCCGATCCAGTCGACCGATCAGACGCTCGCGATCCGTTTCTTGTCGCGAATACGTGCAAAGAGCGCACGGAATCCCCGGTTTTTCGGGTTGCGGGTGCGGTTTAGGATGGGCTGTGGGGAAAGGGGGCGCCGATGGTCTCGACGCTGTTGGAACGGGTCGCTGCGCGCGGCGACGACTTGGCGATCGCTGACGAGGTCGGTGATCTCACATGGCGAGAGTTCAACGAACGGGAGAACCGACTGATCGCTGGCGCACGCACGCTCGGGCTCGGCGTGGGCTCGACGATCGCATTGCTCGGCAACAACCGCCGCGAATGGGTCGAGGTGCTCGGTGCCGGCGGCGGCATCGGGGCGATCAGCGTGCCGATCAACTGGCACTTCTCGATCGACGAGGTGGCCTACATCCTCGAGAACTCGGGTGCTGATGCGCTGGTCGCCGACGCCGAGTTCGCCGAGGTCGCGCTTGCGGCCGCAGAGCAGGCAGGAGTCGCCGTACGTATCGCATACGGCGGACCGATCGACGGGTTCACCGACTACGACGAGCTCCTCGCATCAGCGTCGCCTGACGAACCCGCCGAGGAGTTCGGCGGGGCGACGATGTTCTACACGTCGGGTACCACGGGCCGACCGAAGGGCGTGAGGTCGACGTTGCAGGCCGTTGGCGGCGACCCCGGGGCGGCCACCGAGCAACTGTCGATGCTGATGACGCTCTACGGCAACCCGATCGACGACAGCAGCGTCGTGTTGTGCAACGCGCCGCTGTACCACGCAGGTCCGCTGGCGTTTTGCGGGGTTCCGTTCCTACTCGGCGCAGCGTTGGTCATGCGTCGCAAGTGGGACGCCGCCGAAACGCTCCAGCTCATCGACCGCTACCACGTAAGCCACTACTACGCGGTGCCCACCTTCTTCACCCGCATGCTCAAGCTGCCAGACGAGCTCAAAGCCACCTTCTCCGGTGACAGCCTGAAGTTCGTTCTGCACACAGCAGCACCGTGTCCTCCGCCGGTGAAGCAACAGATGATCGAGTGGTGGGGTCCGGTGATCAACGAGCTGTACGGCGCGTCGGAAGGTGCCGGCACCGGGGCGATCGTCAGATCTGAAGAGTGGCTGGCCAAACCCGGCACCGTCGGCAAAGCCACCGCCGTGACCGAGATCATGATCATCGGCGATGATGGCGAGCGGCTCCCGCCCGGCGAGATCGGGCAGATCTATCTCAAGAGCCTCCTCGGCATCGACTTCGAATACCTCGGCGACGAGGAGAAAACGAAAGCCGCCCACCTCGAACCCGGCGTGTTCTCCTTCGGCGATGTCGGCTATCTCGACGAGGACGGGTTCCTGTTCCTGTCCGACCGCAAGATCGACATGATCATTTCCGGTGGAGTGAACATCTATCCGGCCGAGATCGAAGCGGCGATCATCACTCACCCGGACGTCGCAGACGTCGGTGTCTTCGGTGTCCCCAACGACGATTTCGGTGAAGAGGTGAAAGCAGCGGTACAGCTCGTCGACGACGCCGACCCCGAGCGGGTCGAGGCCGAGCTCAAAGCGCTGTGTCGGGACAAGCTCGCCGGATTCAAGGTGCCCCGATCGTTCGACTTCATCGACCTGCCGCGCACCGCAACCGGCAAACTGCCCAAGCGCGAACTGCGAGCCAAGTACTGGGACGACACGGGCCGCACGATCTGATGAAAGAAACTCGTACGACCCCGTAGGGCGATCGCCGGGCGGACGTCGGGATCGGTGACGCCCAGAGCGGCCGGGCACGCAACCGAAAGAACTCCGCCATGGGGTACCAACGCACGATCCGGACTACTCATCGGCTCACGGCGCTATTGGTGACGCTTGCCGTCGCCATCGCCCTACTCACCGTCTCCGCCGCTCCCGCCAGCGCAACACCCGGGGTGCATCCCGGCGGTGACTGGATCGACGTCGCCGCCGGCCGAGATCACACGTGTGCCCTGAGCGCCCGGGGAAGGTGTTCTGTTAGGGCAACAACTTCTCCGGCGAGCTGGGCTACGGCGACACCATGGATCGCGGCAATCAAGCGAGCGATATGGGCAACCACGTGCCGGCCGTCGGTCTCGGCGCCGGCCGCAACGATCCAGCTGTCGGAGGAGAGCGCTATCTGTGTCTATCACCACCGCCAGATGGACCCGATCCTCGACGCGACCGGCTACACCCGCTGACGCAGCGACCCTTATCGGTCGTCTCAGAGACGATCGTTACAGGTCAGGTTCCCGACATCGCGACGTCGGTGATCACCAGACTCATCCCGGCCGATCGCATCGGCAACCAGTCGATGTCACCGCCGATCTCGGCGATGTCGAGCAACATCTTCTGCAACGTCGACGCAATGGTGACCTCGCGGACCGGAGCGCCGACAGTCCCGTTGTCGATCAACAAGCCAGCGGCGCCGGTCGAGAAGTCCCCGCTGATCGGGTTGACACCGGAGTGCAAGCCCTGCATCTGCTGAACGAGTAAGCCTCGGTCGATACCGGCGATCAGCTCGTCTTGGGTCTTGGTGCCAGGAACGAGCGAGAGCGCCAGACAGCCGACGCCCGGCGTGCCAGCGAACCCGCCTCGGGTGGCGTTACCGGTCGAAGAGACGTGGGCGCGGCGAGCCGAATAGGAGCTGTGCACGAACTGTTGCAGCACGCCGTCCTCGATCAGCACGTTGCGACGTGCTGCAAGGCCTTCGCCGTCGACGTCGGTCGCCGTGTAGGCGAGCGGGTTCGTCGGATCGTCGACCAGAGTGACACCGGGCGCCGCGACCTGCTCGCCGAGTCGATTTCGAAATAACGACCGTCCCTTCACGACGGCTTCGCCGTTCAGCGTCGATGAGATCACCGACAGGAACTGCGCCGTCACGAATGGATCGAGCACGACGGTGAGTCGTTCACTCGAAGGCTGGGTGGCGCCGAGCAATCGAGTAGCCCGCTCGACGGCTTCGCGGCCCGCACGCTCGAGGTCGAACTCGGTCGGCGACCGACCGACCGAGAAGCCGAACCCGGTCTGTGTCTCAGCGTCGTCGCCCTCGCCTTCATCGGCCAGCGTCGACACCGATACGTAGCAGCCGTTCTCGCGACCCGACCGGCGAATTCCTGTCGTCGTGGCCACCGCCGCTTCGGCATGGGCGTCGGCGTAGTTGGCCTCGTCGACGCGTACCCGGGCGTCGCCACCTGCGGCGAGCTTCTCGAGTTCTTTGGCCAGGTCGATCTTGCGATCGGCAGGGAAGTCGGCGAGTTCGTCGTTCCACAACACCTGGTCGGTCGGCTCGACCCCGTCGGGTTCGGCCAGGCCGGCCCACTCGTCGACGGTGCCGAACTCGACGTTGTCGCGAGCCTCTGCGAGCACCTCGGCGATCGCCGGCTCGTCGAGCGTTCCGGCGTAGGCGAACCCGGTGCGACCATCGCGGATCACGCGGATCCCGATGCCTTCGGACCGTGCGGACACGAAGTGCTCGACATCGCCCTCGTAGACGCGCACTTCGGTCTCGCCGCCACGCGAGACGAACGCTTCGACCTGTTCGCCCGACGCAGCCTGGTCGATCACGCGGTCGGCAATCGCCTGCAACTCGGATTCGAACGATGACACGTCGCCGACCCCTACGCCGTGCCGCCGACGGTGAGCGACTTGACGCGCAGCGTCGGCTGGCCGTCGCCGACCGGCACTCCTTGTCCGTCCTTGCCGCACGTTCCGGGGCTACCCATCGCAAAGTCGTTGCCGAGCATGTCGATATCGGTGAGCACCTTCGGACCATTGCCGATGAGATTGCCGTCACGCAGCGGCTCGGTGATCTGACCGTTCTCGATGAGGTACGCCTCGGTCATCCCGAACACGAAGTCGCCCGACGCCGTGTTGACACTGCCACCACCGAGCTTGGCGACGTACACGCCGTGCTCAGTGGACGAGATGATGTCGTCGGGGTCGTCCGGACCGTCGAGGACGAACGTGTTGGTCATCCGCACCATCGGCAGGTGCTGGTAACTCTGTCGGCGCCCGTTGCCGGACTGCGGACGGCCCTCTTTACGAGCACGCAGGAAGTCCCACATGTAGTCGGTGAGGATGCCGTCTTCGATCAACACGTTGCGCTGGGTGACATGGCCCTCGTCGTCGATGCCGAGCGTGCCCCACTCCCCCGCCATGGTTCCGTCGTCGACGAGCGTGACGAGCGGGTTGGCAACGAGTTCGCCGACCTTGCCGGCGTACACACTGGCGCCCTTCTGGATGTGATCGGCCTCGAGCCCGTGCCCGCACGCCTCGTGGAACAAGACGCCGCCGGTTCCGTGCTTGATCACGACCGGGAGCGCACCCGACGGAGCGGGGCGAGCGGCGAGCTTGGTGATCGCCTGGCGCGCCGCTTCGCGACCCATCTGCTCGACGTCGACTGCATCGAAGACCTCGAAGCCGATCGTGTGACCCATCGTTTGGTATCCGGTCTGCATTCCGGTGTCGCCGTCAGCGACTGCGCTCACCCGGAACAGGGTGCGCACCACATCGTCGCCCGCGAGCACGCCGTCGGTATTGGCGACGAGCACACGTTTGCGGCTGTCGCCATAGCCGGCGGACACCTGAACGATCTCGGCTCCGACCGAGCGCGCTGCATCGTCGACGCGCTGCAGCAACTCGACCTTGCGCGACTTGGCCACGGAGTCGGGCTCGATCTCGACCGTGTTGGGCCGGTGCGGCGCAGACGGCGTGAGCGCCACCGTCTTGACGCCTCCACCACCGCCGATCGCCGCCGCGGAAGCGGCCTCGGCGGCGACGGCAAGACCGCGCTCGGACAGATCGGAGGTGTGGGCGAAGCCGGTGGTGTCGCCCGCCACCACACGAATCCCAGCACCGCGGTCGCGTCCGCTGGTGACCTGCTCGACACGCCCGTCGTCGAGACCGGCCGACGTCGAGCGTTTGTCTTCGACGTAGACCTCGGCGAACTCGGCGCCGGACTTAGTAGCTCCCGACAACACCCGTTCGAGCACATCGGATGCGATCAGCGGACTGGACGTTTCCTCGACGATCGTCACACCTCGAGCCTACGAGCACCGCGACGCGTTCTGCCCTGCCGTGCCGTCGACACGACTACCGGTGAGCGAAAGGGCCTACAGGAAGCCACTTCCCTCACCGCAACGCCAGGGCGCACGGGGTCACACGACTACCGGTGAGCGAGCCGGCCCACAGAGAGCCACTTCCCTCACCACAAGTGGCGGGCCAGATGATGACGCGGTGGGGCGGCGCGGCAGTAGCGTTACGCAACGTGACGCTCGAAACGGGTCTGCGCGGCGATGCCAAGCTCGTCGTCAGCGAGGCCGACACCGCACGTGCCCTGGGATCCGGCGACGTAGATGTTCTGGGATCACCCCGACTGGTCGCTCTATGTGAGGAGGCGTCGTGCAACGCCCTCGCCGGTGCGCTCGAGCCGGGGATGTCCAGCGTGGGCATGCGCATCCAGTTCGATCATCTACAACCGACCCAGATCGGCGCCGAAGTCGTCGCCGAAGCGGTGCTTGAGAAGATTGACGGCCGCCGCCTCAAGTTCACCGTCTCCGCGAGCGATCCGGGCGGTCTCGTCGCCGCCGGAAAGATCACTCGCGTTGTGGTCGACGTCGAGCGCTTCATGTCCAAGTGCAGCGCTGCTGACTAGCAACTCGCGGCTGAGTCGGGCAGCCGGCTGCCCCTACGACGTCAGACACCGGCCCGATCATGCGTCGGGTGGACGAACCCGGCCAGGCGCTCTGATGAGGCGCTCATGCGAGGTTGCTCGACCGGGGATAGATGTCGTCGGGGTCGGTGAGCACGTTGACGAGATACGGCACACCCGATGAGAAGGCCCGATCGAGCGCGGGGCCCAGTTCGCTCGGAGTGCGGACCGTCTCGCCCGCGCCGCCAAGGGCGCGCACGACGTCGTCGTAGCGGGTCTCTGGTTGTAGATCGCAGGCCATGTCCCAGCCGTAGATCGCCTGCATCGGGTGCTTCTCGAGGCCCCACATGCCGTTGTTGCCCACGATCATCACGACCGGCAGCTCGTGACGCACGAGCGTGTCGACGTCCATCAAACTGAACCCGGCGGCACCATCGCCGAGCAGCAGAACAACCTGCGACTCCGGCCGGGCGACCCGAGCCGCGACCGCATATCCCAGGCCGTTTCCGAGGCATCCATACGGACCGGTGTCGAGCCAACAACCGGGCTCATACACCTCGATGAACTTGCCGGCATACGACGCGAAGTCGCCGCCGTCGCAGATCACCACGCCGTCGCGGTCGAGACGTCGACGCAACTCCCCGTAGATCCGACCGGGCTTGATCGGATCGGTATCGGCGTCGAGCAGCGCCATATCCCTTTCGGCCGCGGCCTCCTCGGCTGCCCGCAACTCGGCGATCCATACTGTGTGATCGACGCGCGCACCCATCCACTCCGCGAGTGTGCCGAGGACCACCGCGATGTCGCCGGCGACCGTGAGCACGTCGACGTGGTCGGCAACACCGGAGGCGGCATCGACGACGTGGGCCACCGCAGCCTCGCCGAACACACCGAACCCGAGACGGAAGTCGAGCGGTGTTCCAAGCACGACGACCACGTCGGCGCGCGCCTTGAGCACGCCGCGGGTGCGGAGGAACGAGAGCGGATCGTCAGCGGGCAACATGCCCCGACCCATCCCGTTGAAGAAGCAAGGAACACCGAGCGACTCGGCGGCGGCGCGCAGCTCTGCTTCTGCGCCGGCCCAATAGACGTCGGACCCTACGACGAACGCCGGTCGCTCTGCACCGGCGATCAGCTCGGCCAGCGCGGCGAGCGCATCACCGTCGGGGTCGGCCCCTGCGGGCACCTCGCCAGGTGGCACGTCGCCCGACGACGGGCCGAACACATCGAGCGGGAAGTCGACGAACGTCGGTCCTCGATGTGGGGTCAACGCAGTCGCCGCAGCGTCGTGGACCACTGCACCGGCCGACTCGGGATCGGTCACGGTGGTCGCCGACTTGGTGATCGAGTCGACGATCGGAACATGGTCCAACTCCTGCAACGACCCCGATCCCCAGCGCCCCTGTGGCGCGCGGCCACCGAGCACGACCAACGGCGCCCCGTTGAACTTGGCGGAAGTGATCGCGGACACACCGTTGGTGATACCCGGCCCAGCGGTGAGCGCCGCGAACCCCGGTTGGCGGGTCAACTTGGCGTAGGCCTCAGCAGCGAAGGTGGCCGACTGCTCATGGCGTGTATCGACGACGCGCATGTCCTGGTTGCGGGCCGCATCGTAGAGCGGCCAGATGTGGCCGCCGTTCAACGTGAACATCACATCGGTGCCGAATGCGGCCATTGCCGCCACCGCCTGCTCGCCTGCGTGACCCTCGACTCGACCCATGTCGAACGACCGTAATCCGCGCCTACGATGAGTTGACGATGCAGGCGATCGACCGCGCGCCCGCACCAGAACGCGAACACCGACTGTTCTGGTGGAAAGAGGCGTCGATCGTGCTGGTCTTCTACGTCATCTATTCCTGGATCCGCAACCAGTTCGGATCGAACGCCATCGCCGACAGCGGAATCCCCGCCGCGGCATTCACCAACGCCGAACGGGTGATTCGCTTCGAGTCGTGGATCGGGCTCTATCACGAAGAGACGGTGCAGTCCTGGTTCTTGCCGTATCGCGGGTTCATCCAGTTCTGGAACGTGTACTACGGCACTGCGCACTTCATCGTCACGCTCGGCGTGTTCGTGCTGCTGTTCGTGAAGCGCAAAGACGTGTTCCCGCAATGGCGCAACACCCTCGCCGCGATGACGGCCCTGGCGATCATCGGCTTCGCCTGGTTCCCGTTGATGCCTCCACGCCTGCTCGACGTGCCCTGTCCCGCACAAGTAGAAGGCAGCTGGGGCGGCGCGTGCGTTCCGAGCAACATCCGCCCGGTCGACGGTTTCGGATACGTCGATACGTTGGCCGAGTACGGCGGTCCGTGGTCGTTCGACTCCGAGACCGTCGCGGCAATCTCCAATCAGTACGCAGCGATGCCGAGCATGCACATCGGCTGGGCAACGTGGTGTGCGATCGCTGTCTGGCCGCTGCTTCGCCGCCGCTGGGCCAAGGCGCTGCTGTTGTTGTATCCGGCGACGACCTTGTTCTGCATCGTCGTGACCGCCAACCACTTCTGGATCGATGGCGTGGGCGGATTGTTGGCGTTCGGCCTCGGAGCGCTCATCGGTTGGGGCATGCATCGATGGAACACCGACCGCCTGGATCGTCGTCACCGCCAGGCGCTGACGACACAAGCCACGAGCACGACAGCGAGCACGACAACCAGCACGGACGCCGACGCCGACCGCGGCGAGCCCGACGTCGCCACACAAGCGGGGGGCGACGCCAACGGGAACATGTGGCCACCGGCGGGCGAGCCCCCCCGAAACAGTGCCACCCAGTGACACAGGCGACTAAACCCGCGAAAAGCG
>JBCDFR010000024.1:0-60713 GCA_039177505.1 Actinomycetota bacterium
CACCGCCCCGATCGACAACCGCTGGCGACCGGCGCCAACCGTCTTCTGCAACTTGTCGAGCAAGATCTCGAACGAACCGAGCCGTTGATCGAGGAAGTCCTCGGTCTCGTGGCGGAGCCGGCGGGCATCGGTCTCGGCGGTCTCCATCACCTGGCGGGCTCGTTGCTCAGCGGCGCGCACCACCTCGGTGCGCTGCACCATTCGCTCGGCCTTGACTCGCGCCACCTCGAGCAGCTCGTCGGCCTCGCGGCGAGTTTTGGCGACGAATTCCTGCCGCTCCTTGAGCATCCAGCGAGCCTGGCGCAGCTCGTCGGGAAGTCGGTGCAGCGATTCCTCGAGCAGTTCGATGATCTCGTCGCGATCGATGCGCGGTGACGACGACAACGGCATCGTCGGGGCCGTGGCGACAATGTCGATGGCCCGCCGCAGGAGGGTTTCGGCATCCCCCACGTATCCGCCCGGCAGACCCGGCTCGGGATACTCGTCGTCGATGTCGGAGTAATCGTCAGGGCCGCCCTCGGCGCCGTAGCCGTGCGCCAGGCTGTCGTCGGCGGCCTCGTCGTAGGCGGTCGGTGGGTACTGATCGTCGCTGCTCATGGTGTTCGGCTCATCGCGATCCGTCGGACCCGTCGGCGAAACGTTGGCGTAGTGCAGCAGCAACGACGTCGGGCACGAGGTGGTCGATCGCTCCACCGTACTGGGCGATTTCCCGGACGAAGCGGCTGCTGACATATCCGAGGGCTGGTGAACACGGCAGATACACCGTGCGAATACCCGTCACGCGCTCGTTGTTGTGGGCCATTTGCTGTTCAATTTCGAAGTCGCCGGTGGTGCGCAGACCTTTGACGATGAAGTCGACGTCGGCGCGGGCAGCGGCCTGCACGGCGAGGCCCGAACTGGCCGCGACCGTGACACCATCGAGGTGGCTGAGCGCCGCACGGGCGAGGTCGATGCGCTCGGCGACAGAGAACATCCCGCTCGACTTCTCGTGGTTGTGCATCACCATCACCACCACCGCTCCGAACAACTCGTGGGCCTGCTCGATGACATCGATGTGCCCCAGGTGCAGTGGGTCGAAGCTCCCTGGGTAGAGCACGCGCAGAGGTGGGTCGGGTGCCGGCATCGCCCGGCACGGTAGTTGCTCGCAACACTCCACCCGGGCAGCCCGCCAACGGTGAGGCAAACGGCTCCCTGTGAGCCATCTCGCTCACCGCTCGCGTATCGTCGCTGCGATGCGCGTGGTGGCTGGCGAACTCGGCGGGCGACGGATCGTGGCTCCGGAGGGCACCTCGACCCGGCCCACGACGGATCGGGCGCGTGAGGCGATCTTCAATGCGCTCGGCAGCCGCGGGATGGTCGAGGGCGCCCTGGTCGCCGACCTGTTCGCCGGAAGCGGTGGGCTCGGTATCGAGGCGCTGTCGCGAGGCGCCGAGCACTGCACGTTCGTCGAGCGCGACCGAGCGGCGCTCGACGCGCTACGTGACAACCTCGACGGACTCGACCTCGACGACCGTGCCCGGGTGATCGCCGGTGACGCCCGAACGGCCGCTGCCAGCCTCGACGTCGACCTGGTGCTCGCCGACCCTCCATACGACTTCGACGGCTGGATCGAACTCATCGCATCGGTACGTGGAGACGCCGTGATCGCCGAGTCGGGTGAACCGCTGCCGGACGTGCACGGCTGGACCGCGTGGCGATCAAAGCGGTACAGCCGCACCTGGGTCACGTTCTTGGAGCGCGATCGTTAACGTCGACGACCGTGCGTCGACAGGACAAGGCTGACCGCATCGGCGAGATCCTCGACGATCTGTACCCCCAGCCCCCGGTTCCGCTCGACCACGTCGACCCGTACACGCTGCTCGTGGCCGTGGCGCTGTCGGCTCAGACCACCGACAAGAAGGTCAACGAGGTCACGCCCTCGCTGTTCGCCGTCGCCGACACGCCCGAGAAGATGGCTGCGCTCGACCCCGACCGCATCCTGGAGCTGATCCGCCAGATCGGGCTGGCGCCCACGAAGGCCAAGAATCTGTGGCTGATGGCCAACCAGATCATCGACGGCGGTGGCGAAGTGATCGCCGACTGGGAATTCCTGGAATCACTCGCCGGAGTCGGCCACAAGACAGCGAGCGTCGTGATGGCGCAGGCCTTCGACGTGCCGGCGTTTCCCGTCGACACACACATTCACCGCCTCGCCGACCGGTGGGGCCTATCGAACGGCACGACGGTCGAGCGGACCGAGGCAGACCTGAAGAAGGTCTTCCCCATCGAGACATGGAATCGGCGCCACCTGCAGATCATCTTCTTCGGCCGCGAGTACTGCCCGGCGCGCCGCCACGATCTCGCCGCCTGCCCAATCTGCGGGTGGGCGGCGACCAAGAAGCGCATTCGGGAAGAATCCGGTCGTTAATCCAGGCGATCGGCCCCGCCGGTGAGCGAGCGGGCCCACAGTGGGCGCATTCGCTCACCGCAGCACTGGCACTCCAACGCCGGTGAGGCACACGGCCCCATGTCGGCGCATTCGCTCACCGCAGCGGCCGCCGTGTCACGATGGGTGGCGTGCTGGTGCCGGCCAACGAGATCGTGTGCATCGATTGTGGCGGCCGGTGTTTCCTGTTGACCCAGCCCACCGAGGACGGGATCTGGGAGCCGGGCGACGTGGTCGCCTATCGGTGTGAGGACTGCCTCGACCGGTGGGATCTGGTGCTCGAAGAAGACGACGACGTCGCACGCGGCGAGTAGCTGCGCGCCGGTGACCCCAACGGCTCAGTTGACGCCGAGTTGACGACCGCGTGCGACAACGCTCGCGTGCGCTCCTCCCTTGGTGTTCACCGCAGCGGCGGCTCATGCCGCCGGCGCGGTGCGCTCAGCCCCGCGACAGAAACGCTTCGTCGCGGTCGCTGAACAACAGATCGAGCTCGTCGGCCAGGACGGGTTGGCCGGCGAGCTCTGGATCGTCGTCGACGATCTCGAACGCCACCTCCCGGGCGGTCTCGACCATCGACCGGTCGCGTCGCAGCGACGCGAGCTTGAGGTCACTCCTCCCCTTCTGCGCTCCGGACATCAAGGTGCCCTCGCCGCGCAGCTCGAGGTCGACCTCGGCCAGCTCGAATCCATCGGTGGTGGCGACGAGTGCGTCGACCCGCGGGTTCGGCTCGTCGAGTTGCTGTGTGACGAGCCAGCACGTCGAGGCGTGTGCGCCACGCCCGACGCGACCTCGCAACTGGTGGAGCTGAGCGATGCCGAAACGGTCGGCATCGAGGATGACCATCACCGTTGCGTTCGGCACGTCGACACCCACCTCGATCACGGTCGTGGCGACGAGCACATCGAGCTCGCGAGCCCGGAACGCGCTCATCGTGTCGTCTTTCTCCGACGAGGTCATCCGACCATGCAACAAGCCGAGCCGTAGACCCTCGAGCTCGTGACCGGCGAGACGTTGGAAGGTCTCTTCAGCTGACGCCACTTCGAGCTTCTCGCTTTCGTCGATCAACGGGCACACCACGTACGCCTGGCGGCCGGCGGCCACCTCGTCACGCACTTCGGCCCAAACCGCCTGCTCCTCGAGCGGACCATTCGCCCAGTGGGTGACGATGGGCGTGCGGCCGGGCGGTAGCTCGTCGAGCACGCTCACATCCAGGTCGCCGTACACGGTCATCGCTGCGGTGCGCGGAATCGGCGTTGCAGTCATCACCAAGGTGTCGGGAACGGCCTCGCCGGCACTCTTGTCGCGCAGCGCGGCTCGCTGCTCCACCCCGAAGCGATGCTGCTCGTCAACGACCACGACACCCAGGCTGGCGAATTCGACGGCGTCCTGGATCAGTGCATGGGTACCAATCGCAACGTCGACCGACCCGTCGGCGAGCGCTGCGAGAACTTCTTTGCGCTCGGCGCCCGTTACCCGGTTGGTCAGCAGCTCGACGCGCAGCGGCCGCTCGCCGAAGAGGTTCGAGTCCGGCACGACGAATCCGTCGAGCAACTCGGCGACACCAGCCGAATGCTGTTCCGCGAGCACCTCGGTCGGCGCCATCAGTGCCCCCTGATGGCCGCCTTGCACCGCCGTGAGCATGGCGGCCACGGCGACGACCGTCTTTCCGGCGCCAACATCGCCCTGCAGCAAACGGTGCATCGACGCACTCGAGGCCAGATCTGCTGCGATCTCATCGATGGTGCGAGCTTGCGCGGCGGTGAGCGGGTAGGGCAGCGCATCGACGAATCGCTGCACGAGGGCCCCGTCGGTGTCGTGCTGGACCGCTCGCGCCAGGCGTTCCATCGCACGCTTGCGCACGACCAGCACGAGCTGCACCCGCAACAGCTCGTCGAACGCGAGGCGACGACGCGATGCGTCCTTGGCCCGCATCGAGTCGGGCAAGTGAATCCCGCGCAACGCCTCATATCGATCGATCAGGCCGAGCCGCTGGCGGAGTGCCGCCGACAACGGATCGGCGATCCCTCGGTCGGCGCAGCGGCGAAGCGCCTCTTCCACCCAGCCAGCGATCTCCCACGTGTTGAGTTGCGCCTTTTCGCTCTGCGGGTAAATCGGCACGATACGACCGGTGCGGTCGCCGATCAGATCGACGACGGGGTTGGTCATCTGCAGACCGCCGCGATACGTGTCGGCCTTTCCGAACAGCGCGACCTGCAGCCCCTCGGTGAGCTGCTTCGTGCGCCACGGCTGGTTGAAAAACACCACGTCCATCCGGCCGCTGCCGTCACCAACGTTGGCGGTCACCATCGTGCGGCGATTGCGCATCGTGCGTTTGCGCACCGTACGAATCGTCGCTAGCACCAACGCTTCTTCGCCTACCACGAGGTCGCCGATCCGCGCCTCGTTCGAACGATCGACCCAACGTCGGGGGTAGGTCGTCAGCAAGTCGAGCAGGGAGTCGATCCCGACATCGGCCAACGACTTTCGGCGCTTGTCGCCGACGCCGTTGAGTCGACCGACGTCAATCGCTGCCAGGTCGCGCAGCGTGATCGGCGCAACGTCGGCCATGAGCTCTATTCGGCTCCGACGAGATACGGGTAGAGCGGTTGTCCGCCGTGTTGCACCTCGACAGCCACGTCCGCACGGCGGTCATCGAGCCAGTCCGTGATCAACGTGGTCGTCGCAGCATCTGCGTCGGCGCCGGTGATGACCGTGACCAGCTCGACCTCCTCGTCGACGACGCGATCGAGTAGATCGACCACGGCCGCCGAGAGGTCGACGGCAATGGCGACCACACCTTGGCGATCGATCAGGCCGATCCAGTCGCCGGTGGAGACATCGCCGACCGGCGTGCTCGTGCTACGCACGGCCTGTGTGATCTCGCCGCTGCGAACACCGTCGATCGACTCGACCATCCTGGCTTCGTTGGCGTCGAGCGTCGCCTCGGGGTCGTACACCACAAGCGCCGCAAGCGCTTGGGGAATGGTGCGCGTCGGGACGACCGCTACTCGCTTGGCCGTGAGCGCGTCCATCTGCTCGGCGACCGGGATGATGTTGCCGTTGTTGGGCAGAATCACCACCTGGTCGGCATTGACGCGCTCGACGGTGTCGAGCAGTTCTTGCGTGGACGGGTTCATCGTCTGGCCACCGGTGACCACGCCCTGTACGCCGAGTTGCCCGAACAACTCGATGAGGCCGTCGCCGAGACATACCGCAACCACTGCCGTCGTCACAGGCGGCAAGCCGGCTCCCGCCTGTCTGCGGTCGGCGTTGGTGCGCGTCGGGCTGGAATCGAGCAGCTCGGCCTCACGCTTGGCGTGCTCTTCGTCGACCTCTTCGAAGAGGTCGGTGACGCGGATCTCGCGAGGGCGACCGTCCAGGTCGAGTACGGCCTCGATGGAGCCGCCGATCTCGTTCGTGTGAATGTGGCAGTTCCACAGGCCGTCGCCACCGACCACCACGATCGAGTCGCCGATCTCGCCCCATGCCGCCTTGAACTCGTCGATGCGAGTGTCGGCGAGGTCACACAGATACATCACTTCGTACCGGAACTCGCTCACGTCGAGTCCGCGATCGTCGCTGCGCTGGCGGGTGACAACGTCGAGCTGCGCGAGTGCGTGATCGCCATCGTCGGCCTCGCCGGCGACCGGCAACTCGACGCCATTCACCACGTGCCGGGCCGCGTCGAGCAACAGGAGATAACCCGCCCCGCCGGCATCGACCACACCGGCCTCGGCCAGCACGGACAATTGCTCCGGTGTCGCCGCGAGTGCCACCTCGGCTGCCTCATGCGCGGCCTCGATGACCGTTGCAAGCGACGCGTGCTGCCCGCCTGCAACGCGCTGCGCAGCGTCGGCTGCCGACCGCGCCACCGACAGGATCGTGCCCTCGACCGGTTTCAACACCGCACGGTCGGCGCTATCGGACGCAGCTCGCAGCGCGCCGGCGAAGGTTCCACCGTCTCCGTCGGGTTGCGCCTTCATCGTGGTAGCGATGCCCCGCAGAATTTGGCTCAAGATGACACCACTGTTGCCGCGTGCGCCCATGAGCGAGCCGTGCGCAACGGCGTCGCAGGTCGCCGCCATGTCGGCAGCATCGACGCCCTCGAGTGCGTTGATGGCGGCGTCCAGCGTTCGCGACATATTGGTGCCGGTGTCGCCGTCGGGCACGGGATAGACGTTCAGCCGGTTTAGCCTCGCGGCGTGTTGGTGAAGGAGGTCGCGGTAGGCGCCGAGCAGGGTGCGCAGCCCCGCCGCAGACAACCGCTCGGGAGTCAACACGGCGCAACATCCTAGGGCCGCCACCGTCTCGGTCGTCTGTTGTCACCTCCGCGTGCGGCAGCTCCACATGCGGCGGCACCGCACGCGATGAGGCGGGACGCGAGGAGGTGGGCGGCAGCATCCGGGCCGATAGCCTTTCGTGGCTGTCGTCGAGCCGGACCGATTCGGGCTCGATCCCATCGTTCTGATTCCGGAGACTCCCATGGCATCGAAGTGTGAAGTGTGTGGCAAAGGCCCCGCGTGGGGTATGTCGGTGTCGCACTCGCACCGCCGCACCAAGCGTCGCTGGAACCCGAACATCCAGCGAGTGCGCGCCAAGGTCGGAGCGAGCACGAAGCGCGTCGACGTCTGCACCAGCTGCATCAAGTCGGGCAAAGTCGTCAAGGCCGGCTGACCACGCTGCCATGCAAGGCGTCGTCAAGGCCTACGACCCGATCAGCGGGCAAGGTGTCGTGATGTGCGACACCGACATGGCGGACTACGAGCTCGCCCCAGGTGCCCTGGCCGGTTCGATCTTCCGGATGCTGCGGCAGGGCCAACGTGTCGTGTTCCAGCTCGACGACGCCGGACGGGCCACCACGCTGCGCCTCGGGTCCGAGGTCGACATGGGCACACCCGACGCCGAATAAACCGGCCACCACGCCCCGCTTGCGGCGATCAATCCGCGCGCTTCCATCTGTTTTTGCGATAGCGACGTTCACAAACGCGCGTGGCTGCCGTTTTCTCTTTCGTTGCTTGCCGTCGTACCATCAAGTAGAGGACTTTTCCCGCGGACTCAACGAGGAGCACCATGAGCGGAACGACGAGTAACCAGCGTCTGAAAGACTGGGTCGCCGAGTGGGCGGAGGTGATGCAGCCCGACGACATCTATTGGTGTGACGGATCGGCCGAAGAGTACGAGCAGCTGTGCCAAGCGCTCGTCGACTCCGGCACCTTCACCAAGCTCGACGAGGCCAAGCGGCCCAACAGCTACTGGGCGCACTCGGATCCCGGCGACGTCGCACGTGTCGAGGACCGCACGTTCATCTGCACGCCGACCGAAGACGAGGCGGGCCCGAACAACAACTGGACCGACCCGACCGAGATGCGGGCCACGATGCGCGAGCTATACAGCGGTGCGATGAAGGGCCGCACGATGTACGTGATTCCCTTCTCGATGGGCCCACTCGGTTCGCCGATCGCGCACATCGGTGTGCAGCTCAGCGACTCGGCCTACGTGGCCACCAACATGCGCATCATGACGCGCATGGGCCAAGGCGCCCTCGACGTGCTCGGCAACGACGACTGGGTGCCGTGCCTGCACTCGGTGGGCGCACCGCTCGAGCCCGGCCAGGCCGACGTGCCGTGGCCCTGCGACGCCGAGAACAAGTACATCGTGCACTTCCCCGAGACCCGCGAGATCTGGTCGTACGGTTCGGGATACGGCGGCAACGCGCTGCTCGGCAAGAAGTGCTTTGCGCTGCGCATCGCCTCGGTGATGGCCCGCGACGACGGGTGGCTCGCCGAGCACATGTTGATTCTCAAGCTGACCAACCCCGAGGGCGAGACCAAGTACATCGCCGGCGCGTTCCCGTCGGCGTGCGGGAAGACCAACTTGGCCATGCTCGTACCGACCATCCCCGGCTGGACCGCCGAAACCGTCGGCGACGACATCTGCTGGATGAAGTTCGGCGACGACGGCCGGCTCTACGCGATCAATCCCGAGGCCGGCTTCTTCGGCGTCGCCCCGGGCACCGGCGAGCAGACGAACCACAACGCGATGGAGACGTTGTGGGGCAACTCGATCTTCACCAACACCGCGCTCACCCCCGACGGTGACGTGTGGTGGGAGGAGATGACCGAGGACGCTCCGGCCCGGGCCACCGATTGGAAGGGGAACCCCTGGAACCCCGAAATCGACACACCCGCGGCACACCCCAACGCCCGGTTCACCACACCGGCGTCGCAGTGCCCGTCGATGGCCGCCGAGTGGGAAGACCCCGCCGGTGTACCGATCTCCGCGATCATGTTCGGCGGCCGACGTCGCACCACGGTGCCGCTCGTGACAGAGGCCAACGACTGGGAGCACGGCGTGTTCCTCGGTTCGATCATGGCCTCGGAGACCACCGCCGCTCAGCAGGGCGCGGTGGGCAAGCTGCGCTTCGACCCGATGGCGATGCTGCCGTTCTGTGGCTACAACTACGCCGACTACTTCGCCCACTGGCTGTCGATGGAGAAGAACACCGACCCGGCAAACCTGCCGAAGATCTTCTACGTCAACTGGTTCCGGCGCGACGACGAAGGCCGCTTCCTGTGGCCGGGCTTCGGCGAAAACAGCCGCGTACTGAAGTGGATCTTCGAGCGGGTGAACGGCAAGGCCAACGCGGTCGGTACGCCGATCGGCAAGCTGCCGACGAAGGATGCGCTCGACACCAACGGCCTCGACATCGATGAGGCCGACCTCGACGCGATCCTCAGCGTGGACACCGCCGGATGGGTCGAGGCGATTCCACAGATCCGCGAGCACTACGCCCGCTTCGGCGACCGGCTGCCGGCGACACTCAACGTGGCCGTCGACAGCCTGGAAGCGGCGCTCGCCGACGCCTGACCAAATCGAAACATCGCCGCTCGGGCGGTCGCCTCAGTCGAGGTGATGGTCCGAGCGGCGTTTGTCGTTTTGTCAGGATGTGCCGCTAGCGGCGCAACAATTGATCAGTCGGCGGGGACGACGTCGACCGTCTTGCGGCCCTTGCGCTGGGCGAAGTGCACCGAGCCGTCGACGAGACTGAACAGCGTGTCGTCTTTGCCCTTGCCGACGTTCTTGCCGGGGTGGAACTTGGTGCCGCGTTGGCGTACGAGAATCGTTCCGGCGGTGATTTCAGTGCCGGCGAACACCTTCACTCCGAGGCGCTGCGCGTTGGAGTCGCGCCCGTTTCGAGTTGAGCCGCCGCCCTTGGTCTTCGACATGGTGGTTCTCCGTTGAGCTCGAGGTCAGACTGAGATCGAGGTGATCTCGACGACGTGGTACTGCTGACGGTGCCCGAAGCGGCGACGGTTGTTGGTGCGCCGCTTGTAGGTGAATCCGTTGATCTTGTCGCCCAACTCACGGCCGACGACTCGGCCGGTGACCGAGGTGCCTTCGAGCTGGTCGGGGGTGGCCCGCACGGTGTCGCCGTCGACGATCATGACCGGCGTGAGCGACACGTCGGCACCGTCGTCGGCGTCGAGCAACTCGACGCGCACCTGCTGACCCTCGGCGACCTTTTCCTGCTTGCCGCCCGAAGCAATCACTGCGTACATAGCGTTCAACGATGCTAACGGGAGTTTGCCGCGTCGCCACCGGCGATCGCCGGGCGTTCTCGTTGCGAACGGCGATCACGGGACTACTCGCCGTCGATGCCTGCAACTGCTTCGGACTCGCGTGCTGCTCCGGCGAAAATCCCCTTGGCCATCAGCGACGACTCGGCGGCGCGCCGGTCGCGATACACCCCCGCTCGCAACCGGTGTACTCCCGGATCGTCCGGAGCGGCCCAGCCGGCCAGGTCGGCGAGGTGCGACGCCAGTCGGAAGTCGCCGGTGTCGGCGATGTGACGTGCACGCTCGGCCAGTGTCCCGGCTCCGCCGGCGAGCGCGGCGAGCTCTTCCGCGAGTTGGGCGTCCGGCGCGGGCTTCAACCGGCTGGCCGCGCCGTCCCACCAGCCGCCGTTCTGCCGCCACACCGCTCGCACCATGAACTCGGGTTCGTCGTACAACGGGACCAGGTACGGCTTGGCCAAGGTCTCGGCGGGCACCGTGGCGGAGTGGATGATCGTGTCGAGGGTCTCCCCTGCGTTCATCATGGCGACCACGTCGCCGACGAGCTGCTCGAGTGCCGAGGCCACGTCGGTCAGCACGGTATCGATTCGTTCGCGCCCCTCGATCGGGAGCCCGTGGGCGGGCAACAGCAACTCCGGGCCGAGCGACGCCATCGCCCGCAGCGCTGCCGCCCACTCGACGGGATAGCGCTGCACCTTCTGGGGGTTACCGGCGTTGGGAAACAGCCACGTCATCAGATCGCCGGTGAACAGCCACCGCCGGTTCGGTTCCCATCCCCAGACGTGATCGTCGGTTTCGGCGTTGGCGTGGTGCCACACGATCTCGACGTCGCCGACGCGCTGCGTCGCGGTCTCGTCGACCAGGGTGTCGGGTGATTTCGTGTCGTCGGGGATGAACCTGGCCGTGGTCGCTGCGGCACCCTCGTTGCCCATACCGAAGTCCTGGCGCACGCCGCCGAACTGACGGGCGTTGATCAACAGGTTCCAGTCGTTCATGTCGCGGTAGCGGTCGAAGCGTGCGGCGACGTTGTGATGACCAAGGACCGGCAACTCGCCGTACTCGGCTGCGAAGTGCCGGTACCCGCCGACGTGGTCGGCGTGCCCGTGGGTGTACACGAGGTGGCGAACTGGCGTCGTCGACCAGTGCTTGATGGCGTCGACGACGGCGGCGCCGGTGCGATCGTGCGACGCGTCGACTGCGAGGAGGCCGTCGCCGGTGTCGACCACGACGCTGTGGCTGAAACTCTCGACCATCGCCAACCCGTCGGCGACCTCCGACAATTCGTTGGTCACGCGGTTGGTCGGTTCGCTCAGGTCACCGGAGTCGATGATGCGCGACGAGATCTCGAGCAGATCAGCCATCGCCAGATCGTAGGACCCTCGCCGAAATATCAGGGATTCCGTGCGATTTCCGCACAGATCCGCGGAAAGAACGGTGCGTCAACCGATCAGGTGCAACACCCTTCACCGTCGCCACCCGGCGCATCCTCGGCCGCTTTGAACTCGACAGCGAGCTTGCGGCCGCGCATGCCGGAAGTGACGACGCGCATCGATCTCGCCATGCCGACCAGGCTCGGCGTGATCAGGATCTGTACCCCACCGTGGCGGATCTTGCGATACACCCCGGTGTTCTTGCCCTTCGTATTGGTGTCGACCGACACCTCAGCGACTTTGCCTCAACCGGTGGGCCGGATGAAGTCGATCGCCATGGTGCCACCCTTGCGTTCGAGCAGCGACTGGGCGTCCTCGGTGATTTCGATCTGCATCACGCCAGGCTACGACCCGGCGAGTCGAGGGCCGATACGAGTGAACAAGCACACAGACCTCATCGGGGGGCTCATGCCGTTAGCGGACCACCAATCCCATCGCGCCAGCGACAACCTCTCCGGTCATCACATCTAGGCGATCGGCTGCGCATCCCATTGCCCCGACCCTTCGTCAAAGGAGAAGGAGAAAGAGCGAGTCACGCTTCCCGGGGTCGTGTTCCCGTTGTACTCGCAGAATCCGGAAATCGGAAAGTTCAGGACCCAAGTATCGAAGAGATTGTTAGTGAAGACCGTTGCGGAGCTTGGAGTTCTGTTGGTGATAGTTGGTGTGCCGACCTGCTGGGAGATGCTGATGCTGAGATAATCAACGACAGCGTTTTGGTCGATAGCAGACGCCGCGCAGACCGGTTCAACCACGACAAAATTGGCGGTGCAGAAGAATTGGCCCTGCGTGGTGACACTCAGTTGTAGGTTCGGTGGATCGTAAGCGGCGAACGCTGGGCGCGATGTGATCGTCGTTGCCGCTGCCGCCGCTGCGCCAGCAGCCGAAAGCTTGGCCAATGCTCTCCTTCTATCCATGGCATCAACCCTACTCTCTACGAAGCCCGGCTCTCGCAACTCCTAACGCAGAGCCGTTGAACGACGCAACCAAACGTGCGCAAACCGTAGCATTCTTAAAATCGCTCATCCGTTGCGTCAGTCAGCACACCGCGAGCGCCGGGCTCGCTCCCTACGCTCGGCCAGTCGACCTGTTGGCGAACGGTCCGCTCGCTGCGTTGTGAGTTGCGTCGTCCGCGTCCTTGACCGACTCGCCGCCGAGCGTGGTGGTGCCAGCGTTTGTTCGGTTCGACAACCGCCCCGAGTTCGTCGCCCACGTTGTTGCGGATTGGTGCGGTTTCAACCACACCAACAGGACCACGCAACGGGTCGCCCGCACAACTTCCCGCCGCCATTGCGACGCTGGGCACCGATCGTAGGTGAGGAGACTGATCTACCGCGCCGCACGCCTCTTCGGTGGCATTCATCAGCTCACGGATGTCGGCCTTGTCCGACGAAGCGTCGCCCAGAGAGACGCAGGCGCCCATATCGGCCGCGCAATCGCCCTCGTGACGCCCGGACCGTAGTGCGGCCGGGCTGTGCCAGAAGGCGCCGCTACTCGAGCATGCCGTAGTCGACCAGCACGCCTCGACCGTGACAGTCGGGGCACTCCTCGGAGTATTCGTTGAGCAACCCCTCGCCGATGCGTTTCCGGGTCATCTCGACGAGGCCCAGTTCGGATATGTCGAACACTTGCGAGCGGGTCTTGTCGCGAGCGAGCGCATTACGCAGCGCCTCGACCACCTTGGCCCGATTGCCTTTGATCTCCATGTCGATGAAGTCGATCACGATGATCCCGCCGATGTCGCGTAGGCGCAGCTGCTTGGCGATCTCCTCGGCGGCCTCCATGTTGTTGTGGAACACCGTCTCTTCGAGGTTCGATTTGCCGACATTTTTGCCCGTGTTCACGTCGATCACCGACAACGCTTCGGTGTGTTCGATGATCAGCGAGCCGCCCGACGGCAGCCACACCTTGCGGTCGAGCGCTTTGTGCACCTGTTCGTGTACGTGGTACCGCTCAAAGAGTGACAACCCTGCGGACTCGCCGTCGTAGTACTCGATCCGGCTGGCCAACTCCGGGCTGAACGCGGCGACATAGTCGCGTACCTCCTCGTGCAACCGGTGGTCGTCGATGATCACCCCGCGGTAGTCGGCGTTGAACTCTTCGCGGATCACGCGCACGGCGAGCTCCGGCTCGCGGTACAGCAGCGTCGGACGCTGCACCTTCGCCGCCTTGCGCTCGATTTCGGCCCACTGCCCGAGCAGCATCTGCATATCAGCCGAGAGCTCCTCCTCGGTGGCCGTCTCGGCCGCCGTGCGCACGATCAGACCGTGTTCGGCGGGCTTGACCCGATCGAGGATTGAACGAAGCCGCTTGCGCTGATCATCGGGCAGACGCTTCGAAATGCCGTACGTCTTGGAGTTGGGAATGAGCACGACAAAGCGACCCGGCAGCGAGACCTCCTGAGTCAATCGAGCACCCTTGTGGCCGATCGGGTTCTTGGTGACCTGACAGATGATCAGCTGCTTGTTCTTGAGGATGTCCTCGATGCGCGGGTTCTTGCCCTTTTCCTCGATGTCCTCGGGTTCGTACTGCACGTCGCCGCGGTACAGCACAGCGTTCTTCGGTGTGGCGATGTCGACAAAGGCGGCCTCCATGCCCGGGAGCACGTTCTGCACCTTGCCCACATAGATGTTGCCGTGAATCTGACTGATGTCGTCGGCTGGCCGGCTGACGTAGTGCTCGATCAGGCTGCGTCCTTCGAGTACCCCGACCTGCGCCATCCCGGGACGGACCTGCACAGCCATGAAGTACCGACCGATCGGCTTGCCGTTGCGCTCCTTGCCGCGGCGCTGCTCAAGGGCGAAGGCATCGGGCTCGCCTCCACCGCCACTCCCCCGACCCTTGCCGCGTCCGCGTCGGTTGCGCTTCTTCGGTTCACGGGCCCTGTCGTCGGCGGGCTGCTGCTTTGCTCCTGTGTTCTCGCGGCCATCAGGGTTGCCACCGTCTCGATTGCCGCCACTGCGCCCGCGACCACCGCGGCCGCCACGCCGGCGCTTGCGTTGACCCGAACGCTCCGGTGACGGTTCGTCGTCGGTCGACTTCGCCGGACCCGGCGGTGGGGCGCTCGGCACCGGCATCGTGTCGCCGATCTGGGGCTTGCGCACGAGCGCCTTCTCGGCAGCGTCGCGCGATGGTTTGCCTTCCCTGATGCGCTCAGGGATCTCGATGTCGTTACGAGCCGCCTGGTCGCCATTGGACGACTCCGGTGACTTCGGGCTTCGCCGCCGGCGGCTCGCTTGTTGGCCGGAGCGACCAGTGGAGCCATTGCGGCTGGATCCGGCGGGCTTGGTCGTGCTGGCATCGGCAGTTTCGGTGCCGGTATCGCTCGTATCGGGGGTGTCCATGGTGGTTCCTTCCGGAGGCGGCGCAAAGGGCGCTCGCCCGTTTCGGCGTCGGGCCCTCGTGGCCGTCGACACCGGTCGTGGTGGTGATTCCGGTCAGCACGGGCTCATGCTCCGTGCGTGTTCGGGCGGCGGGAGCAACTCGCTCCGGCCATGCGGGCCATCGGTCCACTGGGCGACTCGATGGACGTGCACGCTGGCGGCGTCGTCGACGCCGAAGACGGCGCGGGCCAGCTCCGCTGGCCGGAGAGAGCGCCCGACCGACGCGATGTCGGCGGTCACTCGCGTGGTCGGTGTGCCAGGTCGATCGTCGGCCGCCTCGACGGCGAGATCGATGATCAGCGGCCGAATGTCGTCGACGGTGACCGCGCCTTTCCGCTCACGTTCGAGCGGAAGCTCGTCGGCCGCCAGCGCCGTCTCGGCGCTCTCGCTCAGCTCGTCGAGCGATTGCTCGAATCCAGTGAGCTCCCATGTGACGGACGTGACGACTTCTTGTAGGGACGCACCGCTGGCGTCGACGAACGCCGCGGCGTGCACGGTCAGACCCACCGGAAGCGCCGCATCGACCGCCGTGCCGAGCGACTCAGCGTCAGTGCGACGCCGTGTCGCGGATTCCCCGACGAGACGAGCGTCGACGTATTCCGCTGATGAGGCCGCACAGGTCGGGAGCGCCAGGCCGAAGCTCAGTCGGGGGCGAGGGGTGAAACCTTGCGAGTACGCCACTGGGACCCCGACTCTACGCAGCGTGCGCTCCCAGATCCGGGACAGGTCACGACTACTGACGAATCGCACCTTGCCGACGATCGCATAACGCATGCGCAGTGCGGCACTACTCATGAGAGCCCGACTCCGATCGGAGGCACCTCACGGGGTGATGCCATCAGCGAGACCGGCACCGCACGCGGCGCCTCGGGAGCCGGACTGAGATCACCGTCGGGACCAGGTGGCGTCGACGAGGCAACCACGTGATCGATGTCGTACCCGGTGCACACACCGCAGTCGTAACAGTGCGTCCACCGACAATCGTCGAGGCCCGACTCGGCAAGCGCGGCCTGCCAGTCGTCCCACAAGAAGTCGTGGAAGAGCCCTGCCGACAGGTGTGTCCAGGGGAACACTTCACTGGCTGTGCGGTGCCGATACACGAGATGCTCGATCGACAGTCCCTCGGCCTCGACCGCGTCGACCCAGCGCTGCAGATCGAGGTGTTCGCTCCATTCCTGGAACACTCCACCCGCGCGCCACACCCGCTCGATCACCGCACCGAGGCGGCGATCGCCCCTGCTCAGGATCCCCTCGGCGGTGGACGCTGCGGGGTCGTGCCACTTGATCTGCACCCCTCGGTGGGCCTTGGCCGACCGGCGGAGGAGATCGACCTTGCGGCGCAACTCGTCGTCGGTGTTCTGGCCGAACCACTGGAACGGGGTGTGCGCCTTGGGGACGAACCCACCCACGCTCACAGTCACCGACGCGCGGTCGTGTGATCGGCGCCCGACCTCGACGCAGCGTCCGGCAAGGTCGGCGATCGCGACGATGTCGTCGTCGGTCTCGGACGGCAGCCCGATCAGGAAGTACAGCTTCAGACGCCGCCACCCCGCAGCAAACGCGGAGTCGACGGCTGCTTCCAGGTCGTCGTCGGTGATCAGTTTGTTGATCACCTGACGCAGGCGCCACGTACCGGCCTCGGGCGCGAACGTCAGCCCGTTACGGCGACCGGACGTGACCTGCTCGGCAAGGCCGACGGTGAACGCGTCGACGCGCAGCGACGGCAGGCTGATCGAGACACCGCAGTCGGCCGGTTCAGTGGAGTCGCCGGTTCGGCTCTGTTGATCATCGAGGATCCCGTCGAGCACCGGTCCGATGTCGGAGAGGTCGGCGGTCGACAGCGACGTCAAGCTCACCTCATCGTGGCCGGTACGGCGGAGGCCTTCGGCGACCATCGTGCGGATCTGCTCGGGCGGCCGCTCGCGCACGGGTCGGGTGATCATCCCCGCTTGGCAGAACCGGCATCCCCGCGTGCACCCGCGGAACACCTCGACGTTGAGTCGGTCGTGGACGACTTCGATCAGTGGTTGCAGCTGCTGCTTCGGATACGGCCAGTCGGCGAGATCGGCGACGGTCCGCTTGTCGATCACCGCGGGAACATCGGCGAAGCGGGGAGTCAGGCTGATGATCCCCCCGGGCACGGGCCGACCCCTGTCGTCGAACTCCGTGCGAGCAAATCCGACGTCGTACAGACTCGGCACGTACACGCCTTCGATCTGGGCCAGCGCGCGCAGCAACGCCGGTCGGTCGTTACCGCCGGGTTGGCGCCATGTGGCGATCGCTGCGGTGACTTCACCGACGACCTCCTCACCGTCGCCAAGGACTGCGGCGTCGATGAAGTCGGCGAGCGGCTCGGGGTTGAACGCGGCGTGACCGCCGATGACAACAAGTGCGTCGTGGGCTGCACGCGCCATGGCATGAATCGGCAGACCCGCAAGGTCGATCATGTTGACCACGTTGGTCACGACCAGTTCCGACGAGAGGTTGAACGCCAATACATCGAAGTCGTCTGCCGGGCGATGCGAGTCGACCGAGAACAGAGGGATGCCGCGCTCGCGCATTTCGGCTTCGAGATCGGTCCATGGTGCATAGGTCCGCTCGGCACCGGCGTCGTCGCGCTCGTTGAGAATCTCGTAGAGGATCTGCAAGCCCTGGTTCGGCAACCCAACCTCGTACACGTCCGGGTAGGCGAGCAGCCATGAGACGATGCCCGGACCGTACGATGCCTCGACGGCTCCGTCCTCACCACCGACATACCGACCCGGCTTGCGCACCCGCGGCAGGATCCGCTCGAGCTCCGGCCACACCGTTGTCATGACCCGACCAGGTTATCTGCGACCGCAACAACAAGAGGTCAGCGCATGCGCCGCATGTGCACGCTCTGCACGAGCCCGAGCATTGCGAAGTACACGATCAGCCCTGACCCGCCATACGAGATAAACGGCAAGGGAAGCCCGGTCACCGGCATGATCTTCAGCGTCATCGCCACGTTCTGGAAGATCTGCCACAGCATCATCGTGAACACACCAGCACACAGATACGTGCCGAGCCGATCGCGCGACAGGTGAGCGATCCGCCACACACGCATCAGCACCACCGCGAGCAGACCCAACACCACCGCGCACCCCAGCAGGCCGAACTGCTCGCCGATTGCGGCAAAGGGGAAGTCGGCCCACATCACGGGGATGTCGCGGCCGTTGGTCAGCGGGCCCTCGAGCCAACCTTTGCCGGTCAGCCCACCGGTGCCGATCGCGCGCATCGCGTTTTCGGCCTGATAGGTGTCGTCGGCGCTGGCAGCTCCGGGATTGAGTAAGGCGCGAAGACGCGCCGCTTGATAGTCGTTGACCAGCCGGCCTAGAAACGCGGCGAACACCGTGACGATCGAGAGAAACGTGATCAGCCCGATGTAGCGAGCCTTGGCACCCGCCACGAGCAGCACGCCCATCGCAATCGACACGATGACCGACCCTCCGCCGAGGTCTGGTTGGATGATCACCAACACCGCCGGCGCTCCGACGATCATCAACCCGCCGAGGAAGCGCGCGTACGACACCTCGTCGCTGCGCTCCTCCGCGAGGTAGGCGGCAAGCATGAGCAGCGTGGTGAACTTGGCCAGCTCGGCTGGCTGGACGTTGATCAGGCCGAGGTCGAACGCGATCAGGTCTTCGCCCGACGCCACTCCGAGCAGAAAGAGCAACGTCAGCATCACCAGCGTCAACCCGTAGAGGAAGCGAGCGCGGTCCTTCCACCACTCGTAATCGATGGCCATCACACCGAACATCACCACGGTGGCGACGATGGCGAAGACCACCTGACGGGTGGCGAACGCATACGGGTCTTCGATGACACGGGTGCGCGAGGAGGAAAAGACGATGAAAAAACCGATGATCGTCAGCGCAAACTGCGCCGTCATCAGCACCCAATCGATGTTGCGGCTCGGATCGGCCGGACTCGAGCGGATGTTCCCCAGACCCGAATCGGGCTTGCGCGAGAGCAGCGATGACGTCACGGGTCAGTCAGCCGGGATGAAACTGGTGAACTGACCCTCGAAACACGACGTGTCGCGCAACGACTGTTGCCCGGCGGGCGTGAGGTCGTCGGTGTCGAGCGGATCGGACAGCACGACCGGGTCGGCGGTAGTGGCGCCCGACAACTGGGTGAACACACACTTCACCACCGGCGCGGCGGCAAGACCGCCGTAGCCAGCCTTCTCGAGATAGGCGGTGGCCACGTACGGGGTGTCGCGATCGATGCTGTACGCGGCAAACGCCGACGAGTCGTTCCACGGGTAGTTCCCGGCACCCTGGGCGGTGCCGGTCTTGCCGGCAAGCGGGATGCCGCTGCTCGGATAGGTCTCGAACAGCTTCTCGCCGGTGGTCGAACGGTAGGCCCCCTGTGGGTTGACCTGCCCCGGGCCCGTGATCACGCGCCGCAAACCACGTTCGATCTCGCCGTGGATGTCCTCGGGCATCGGGAGCTGGCGCACGACCTCGCCGTTGAGGTTCGGCTCCTCGGCGAGCCGACCCTGCGACACGTCGGCGTAGCCCGGCTCGACCGCATCGGGTACACCCGGTTCGTAGATCGCCTTGATGATCTCGGGCTTCATGACGAACCCATAATTGCCGATCGTGCCGTAGCCGACGGCCAACTGCAGCGGTGTCGCCGACAGCAGGCCCTGGCCGATGGCCATCTGGACGTTGTCGCCGGTGAAGTAGCCAGCGCCCTCGTCCTCTGAGATCACGCCGAGCTCGGCGTACCGCGCCTTGAGTTCCTCGTCGGGCACCGTGCCACCGAATTCGAACGGCAGATCAATGCCGGTCGGCTCGTCGAACCCGAACTGACGCACCTGCTCTTGGAGGACCGCGGCGCCGGGCTCGTTCTCTTCCATGAACCGCTCGCCGAGGCTGTAGTAGAACGTGTCGCTCGACACGGCCAGCGACGTTTCCATGTCGACTGGGCCGTAGACACACGGCAGCCCGTTGCCACACAGTGCATTGCGGTACACACAACGCACGAGGCCGGCGGCGCAGAGGTCGTTGTCGACCGACGTCATCCGATAGGTGCCTTCGTCGATGTGATAGTCGTTGGTCCCCATCAGGCCGGTGTTCATGGCCCCGTACGCGGGGAACACTTTGAACGTCGAACCGAGGTTGTACTGACCCTGAATGGCACGGTTGACGAGGATCGATTCGTCTGGGCTGATCGGTTCGCCGAACTCGTCGACAGCGGGGAACAATTCTTCGAATCGGCCGCCAGACAGGTCGGACTCGAACCACCGATTGTCGAAGGTCGGGTAGCTAGCCAGCGCGATCACATGACCGGTTTCGTAGTTCATCACCACGACCGAACCGGCGGGCGCCTTGTAGGGCACCTCTTCGGGGTACTCAGGGAACACCCGCTCGGTGAATTGGGTCTCGCGGTCGAGGGGGTTGTTCGCCGTTTGCGTCTGCCGGTAGCGGAGCTGGCTTTGCAACGCCTGTTCGGCGTACTGCTGCTGGTCGAGGTCGATCGTCAGCTGGACGTCTTGGCCGTTGATGGGCGGTATCCGCGAGACCTCGCGCACGATGCGCCCGGCGTTGTCGACCTCGTAGACGACCTCTCCCCATTGGCCGTGCAACTCGCGTTCCATCGACAACTCGATACCGAACTGTCCGACACGTTCGTTGAGCTGGTATCCCGCCTCGAGGTAGGTATCTTTGGTCTCGGCGGTGATGCGGCCCATGTAGCCGACAACATGGGAGGCCAGCGGCGCATACGGATACACACGGCGCGACTCCTCGACGATCATCACACCTGGCAGATCCTCAACGCGCTCCTGCAGTGCCGTCGCAGTCGGCTCGTCGATGTCCTCGACGAGCGGCAACGGGAGCAGCTGGCTGTACAGCACGCTCTCCCACCGCTCTTCCATCGCCTCGATCGGTTCGTCGATCCACCCCGACAAACGCCGGAACAGCTCGGTCCGGTCGCTTTCGCGACGGATCACCTCACGGTCGACCGCCACCGTCAGAAACGGAGCGTTGTCGGCGAGGATCCGACCGTCGGCGTCAAAGATCCGACCCCGCTCGGGCAGGAGCGGCACCGTGCGCAGCTTGGTGGAATCCACCTGTTCCTGCAGTGACTCCTGCTCGACGGTTTGCAGGAACCACAACCGCGCGCCGATCAGACTGAACAGCAACACCCCGACGATGGCCAGCACGCCGAGGCGCGCGCCGCGCCGATCAACGGCCATAACAAGGGCACACAACAACGGTGGGAACGGGCATCACGGCTGAGCCATGTTACAAACGCGTTGCGACGATGACCGGTCACCCCACACGGAACGTGTCGGAAATCCTGTGACCGTCGGCACCCGGAAACTCACGGACCCGGCCGCCATCACACCGTCGGCGCCGACTCGTTGGCGGCACCCTTCCACTCGGTCTTCTTGATCCGCAGACACCACCGTCCGACGGGTACCAACAGGGGGCTGAGGATCGCTCCTGCCGCGGCGGAGATCGCGACGATGTCGCCGAGACGCGTCTCGAACGGTTCGGACGCGCCGATGAAGATACGCACGACCGGCACCATCACCACGCCGGCGGCGGTTCCTGCAGCGGTGAACAGCGCAGCCAGCCACCATTGGGGGTCGGCGGCGATCAGGGCCAGCAGACCGGCGACCGCGCCGCCGACGGTGAGCGCCGCTGCTGTCGAACCGAGCGGCGTGCCCTCGACGAGATCGAACATCAGACCGAACACGAAGCCGGCGATGGCGCCCCCCTCGCTTCCGCCGGCCACTCCGGTGGCGGCTGCTGCGATGGTCATGATCGGGATGATCACGCCGTCGATGCGCACGTCGACGAAGATCGTCCGTTGCAGTGCAAGGAGGAGTACGCCGACCGGAACGAGACGAACGATCGGACCCTGCACGAGTGCCGCGAACATCAGCGGCGCCCGGGCACGGCCAGCCTCATTGCTCGACCTCTCTCATTGCTCGACTTCCACGAGCGGGCGGTAGAGCACGACACGCACGAAGTTCAGGCGGTCGAGGTCAGCGTGCAACTCGACATCGAGCAGCGGACCACCCGAGCCGGCGCGATCAGCGCGGTTGGCGACCCGTCCGACCGGGATACCCGGTGGCGCAAGGCTCTCGGAGCCGCCAGCGGTCTCGACCAGGTCTCCAGCAGCGAGCACGGCGAACTGCGGCGCGTCCTGCACGAAGCGAATCTGTGGCAGCAGCCGTGCGCCCCGGCCTTCGAGGGCGCCCGTCTCTTTCTCCACGACCGGCTCGGGCTCGGTGGTGGTCGTCGTGGTCGACAGCTGTGCTTCAAGTTCTTCGAGTTCCGCTTCGAGATCGGCCCGCTCTTGTTCCGGCAAGTTGCTCAGATCCTCGAGCGCGGCCAGCTCGAGCGGCGACAGCGTGGTCGTCGTCGCCCCCGGGAGCCCGCCGGGCAACGTCGTGTCGGGCACCGGGAGCTGTCCACCGGCGGTGCCCTGTTCGGGAATCGTGGTGGTCGTCGACGTGGTGGTGGTGACCGCGTTGGTCGCGTCTTCCGGTGTGATCCCCGACGGCGTCGTGTTCTCGGTCGCACCGACGTCGAAGGGTTCACTCGACGACGTGACACTGACGCCGACTGCGTACTGCCGATCGGTCACGAGCATCACCCGCGCCGAGTTGTCGGTGACCGAGGTGACCTTGCCGATCAGCCCCGCTTGGTTGACCACGGGCATACCGACGGCAATCCCGGCGGAGCGACCCTTGTCGATCTCGACGACCTGATCGAAGTTCGATGCTCCTTCACCGATCACCGTGGCGACCACGGTGTCGATGTCGGCGAGCGCCGGGAGGTTGTTCAGTGCCTGGAGCTCTTGACTGCGAATCACCGCTGCCTCGGCAGCGGCCTGCGTTCCGATCAATCGATCGATCTGCTCTTGGAGCGCTTCGTTCTCAGATCGAACGTCGTCGTACCGCACGATTCCGTTCCACGCCCGAGACACGGGCGTGGTTACGACGCCGATGGCGGTCTCGACCGGGTCGAGCGCACGCGCCGCGATATCGCGCGACCGATCGATGATCGGGCTCCCACGCAAGTCGAGTGTCAGGAGCAGTGCAGAGGTGAGGAGGAGGGCGATGACAACGCGTCGCCGACCGACCGAGTAGATGGCCACGAGCCTCGGAAGCGGCTCAGTCCTCGCCGCCGAGCGACATCAGGCTGCGCATCGCATCGATGTTCTCGAGGGCTCGCCCGGATCCGATGACCACGCTGTACAGCGGCTCGGAGGCGATGCGGATCGGCATCCCGGTTTCGTGGTTCAGGCGATGCTCGAGGCCGCCGAGCAGCGCGCCGCCGCCGGTGACGGTGATGCCGTCCTCCATGATGTCGGCCGCCAGCTCGGGCGGCGTCTTGTCGAGAGTCGTCTTCACCGCATCGACGATTGCAGAAATCGGCTCGGCAAGGGCCTCGCGAACGTGCTCGGTGGTCAACTCGATTGTGCGCGGCAGTCCGGAAATCAGATCACGACCGCGGATGTCGGCGGTGATCTCGGCCTCGGGCGGCCACGCCGAACCCATCTGAATCTTGATCTCTTCGGCGGTGCGGCTGCCGATGGCCAACGAGAACTCCTTCTTCACGTACTGCAGCACGGCATCGTCGAGTTCGTCGCCGGCGACACGCACCGACTGGGCGGTCACGATCCCGCCGAGCGAAATCACTGCGACCTCGGTGGTCCCGCCACCGATGTCGACGATCATGTTGCCCGACGGCTCGTGCACCGGGAGGTCGGCACCGATCGCGGCCGCCATCGGCTCTTCGATGATGTGCACCGGCTTGCGGGCCCCGGCGTACTCCGCGGCGTCCTGCACCGCACGTTGCTCCACTCCGGTGATCCCGGAGGGAACGCAGATCACCATGCGCGGCTTGTTCCAGCGGGAACCGTGTACCTTCTGAATGAAGTAGCGCAACATCTTCTCGCACACCTCGAAGTCGGCGATCACACCATCTTTCAGCGGCCGGATCGCCTTGATGTGGTTCGGAGTGCGCCCCATCATGCGTTTGGCTTCGAGACCAACCGCGACCGGGCGACCGTCGTTGGCATTGATCGCCACGACCGACGGCTCGTCGAGCACGACACCTTGACCGCGCACGTAGATCAACGTATTCGCCGTGCCCAAGTCGATGGCTAGGTCACGACCCAGGCTGAGCGGGTTGTTGCGGGCCATTCCTGGCCACCTTTCGCGAGCTTCGTTCGAATCCGTCCGACACTCCCAACGGTGCCAGGAACGGGAGATGAGAAATGTTACAGATCGGGGAAGAAGATCCCGATCTCGCGCTCGGCGGACGCCAAAGAATCGCTGCCGTGAACGAGATTCTCGGTGAACAAGATCCCGAGGTCGCCGCGAATCGTGCCCGGCGCAGCCGAACGTGGGTTGGTTGCGCCCATCATCGCGCGCACGACTTCCCAAGTGTCTTCGGGGCCCTCGACCACCATGGCAACGACAGGACCGCGGCTCATGAACTCGACCAGGTCTGGGTAGAACGGCTTGTCGACATGCTCTTCGTAGTGGCGGGCGAGGAGCTCGTGGTCGAGGGTGCGCAGCTCCATTGCGACGATGTCGAGGTTCTTGGCCTCGAGTCGGGCGATGATCGTGCCAGCGAGCTTGCGCTCGACAGCGTCGGGTTTGAGCAGCACAAGGGTGCGATCAGACATGGCGAGGCAACCTATCGGCGGTCGCGATATTCGGCTGTCTCGCAATGTGCGTACAGGTTGCGCTCGGGTCAGTTCCCGTACGTTCGCCACATATGGCTTCCTCGACGCGCTCACTCCTACGACCCCGCACGCTGGCCCGCACCATCGCGCTGGCCGCTGCCGCTGCGCTGTCACTCGGCGCAACAGCGCACGCCCACGAGCAGGGAACACACACCGCTACGACGGCCGACGGCGCGGCCAGTGTGCTCGTGTACGAGATCGACACGGCGTCGTCCCAGCTGCAGGGCAGGCACGTCGAGTCCGGAGACGGCTCACTCAAGGTTCGCGACGGCACGGCGACGATCGACTTCGAGATGCGCACCGCGGCCAACGACCTGGGCACGTACACCAGGATGTTCGTCGAGGCGTACAACTTCGTCCCCCCTGCTCCAGGCGAGTCGAAGCAGGTCGCGGTCTCCCGCGGGGGCATCAACCACCATACCCCCAACGGACCGGGTGGCGGGATCGCGCTCGTCTGGGTGAACGTCGTCAACGTCGATGGCGCCTACGAAGTCCGCGCCGGCGGCAACACCGTTGCGGTCTTCGCTCCCGTCTGACGCTCGTTTGACCCTGCTAGGGGTGTGAAACGCTCACGCCGTCAGCGACTGCAGGACGGCCACGACATCCTCTACGAGCGGCGCGGCGAAGAACGTCTCGGCCGCAGCGAGAGCGACGGCGGCGTTGTGCCCCTGATGCCAGCCGTTGAGCGGCACGAACACGTCAGAGCAGATCGTGGTCGGCGCGCGCAGGTCGACCAGACGACCGCCGACAGCCGTGTGATCGAGTCCGATGTTGGTCACCACGGCGACGGTGGCGTCGACCGCGGGATGAGCGCGTCCATGAGCATGACGATCACCAACGTCGACGGCACGTACGAAGTCCGGGACGGCAACACCGTTGCGGTGCTCCGCCCCGCTTGATGGCCGATTGACACCAGCGATCAGCCGCGACCGCGGTGCTCGACTGTTTCCAAGCGTGCGCACAGGTGACGCTCAGACTGACGCTCGTACGTTCGAACTCGCATGACTCCACCAACGCGCCCATCGTTCCGACCCCGCATGCTGGCACGCACCACCATCCTCGCAGCCGCCGCCGTGCTCTCAGTTGGCGCGACCGTGCACGCCAACGAGCAGCAAACAGACAACAACACGACAACCAGCAACGCAACAAACGTGCAGGACTACGAACTCGACACGACCTCGTCAAGCATCGAGGGCAACACCGTCGAGTCCGGAAACGGCTCAATCGAGATCGAAGACGGCTTGGCGACGCTCACAATCGACATGCGCACCGCGCCCAACAACGACGGAGAATGGTACAGGCTGTTCCTCGATGCGTCCAACTTCGTTCCCCCGGCTCCAGGCGAGTGGAAGAGGGTCTATGTCGACCGCGGAGCCAGGGAGAAGTACGGCGGCGAACCACCGGATTATGCGCTTTGGATCCGTAGCGTGGAGGTGTTCAACGTCGACGGCACCTACGAAGTCCAGAACGGCACCGACACCGTTGCTGTGTTCGGCCCCGCTTGATGGCCGATTGACACCAGCGATCAGCCGCGACCGCGGTGCTCGACTGTTTCCAAGCGTGCGCACAGGTGACGCTCAGGCTGACTCTCGTACGTTCGAACTCGCATGACTCCACCAACGCGCCCATCGTTCCGACCCCGCATGCTGGCACGCACCAGCATCCTCGCAGCCGCCGCCGTGCTCTCAGTTGGTGCGACCGTGCACGCCAACGAGCAGCAAACAGACAACAACACGACCACCGGCAACGCAGCAAACGTGCTCGTCTACGAACTCGACCTGACATCGTCCAAGATACGGGGCGAGGACGTCGAGTCCGGAAACGGGTACTTCCAGATTGACGACGGCACAGCGGCATTCAACTTCGTGACGCGCGCCGCGGCCAATGGCGCCGCGGACATTACGGAAATCGACGCCAGGTTGTTCAACTTCGTCCCTCCCGCTCCCGGCCAATCGATAGAGCTGCGGCCCGACTATGGAGTTGTCAGTTACCTGGGGTTCCCTGATGAAGGGATAACTGAGCTGCGCGTCTCCAACGTCGACGGCACCTACGAAGTCAGCACGGGCCCGGGAAACGTTGCTGTGTTCCGCCCCGTTTGATGGCCGATTGACACCAGCGATCAGCCGCACCGTCCGACCCGCCAGTGAAATCGGCGGGCAGCGGTCGTAGTTCTCGACTGCTGCCAAGCGTGCGCACAGGTGACGCTCAGACTGACGCTCGTACGTTCGAACTCGCATGACTTCACCGACGCGCCCATCGTTTCGACCCCGCATGCTGGCACGCACCAGCATCCTCGCAGCCGCCGCCGTGCTCTCAGTCGGAGCGACCGTGCACGCCAACGTGCAGGGAACAGACAACAACGCGACAACCGGCAGCGCAGCAAACGTGCTCGTCTACGAACTCGACCTGACATCGTCGAAGATGCTCGGCCAAGCCGTCACAGCAGGAAGTGGCACCTTCCAGATTCACGACGACACGGCAACGTTCGACTTTGAGATACGCACCGCCAGCAGCGTCCGCACGCCCGCCCGCCTCATCGCCGAGGCGTCCAACTTCGCCCCGCCCGCTGCGGGCGAGTCGATACAGGTACCGACGGACCAGGGACTCATCGCATTCCTGGACGGCGGGTTCCAGCCGGTCAGTGCACTGAACGTGTCCAACGTCGACGGCACCTACGAAGTCCGGGCGGGCACCGACACCGTCGCAGTGTTCCGCCCGGCTTGATGGCCGATTGACACCAGCGATCAGCCGCGACCGCGGTGCTCGACTGTTTCCAAGCGTGCGCACAGGTGACGCTCAGATCGACGCTCGTACGTTCGAACTCGCATGACTCCACCAACGCGCCCATCGTTCCGACCCCGCATGCTGGCACGCGCCAGCATCCTCGCAGCCGCCGCCGTGCTCTCAGTCGGTGCGACCGTGCACGCCAACGAGCAGCAAACAGACAACAACGCAACAACCGGCAACGCAGCAAACGCGCTCGTCTACGAACTCGACCCGACATCGTCCAAGATCCAGGGCGTGGACGCCGCGTCCGGAAACGGGTACTTCCAGATTGACGACGGCACAGCGGCATTCAACTTCACGATGCGCACCGAGGCCAACGGCGCCGGGGACTTCACGCAAGCCGACGCCAGGTTGTTCGGCTTCGACCCTCCCCCTCCCGGCATATCGTTTGGGCCACTGTGGCTCGACGGTGGGGGTGTCACTTACCCGAGCGGCCTAACTCCAGGGTTCCGTTCAGCGAACGTGGCCAACGTCGACGGCACCTACATGGTCTTTGTGGGCACCGACACCGTTGCGGTCTTCCGCCCCGCTTGACGGCCGATTGACACCGGCGATCAGCTGCGACCGCGGTTCTCGACTGCACGGAAGTCGACGCCAGGTCGTCCAACTTCGTCCCTCCCGCTCCCGGCCAATCGATAGAGCTGCAGCTCGACAATGGAGTTGTCAGCTACCCGGGGCTTCCTTCTCAATGGCTGCTTCCAGTGCGCGTCTCCAACGTCGACGACACGTACGAAGTCCGGAACGGCACCACCGTTGCGGTGTTCCGTCGCTGACACTCGATTGACACTCCTGACGAATCGGAACGCTCACGTCGTCAGCGACTGCAGCACGGGGCGGGCGACACCGGCGGTGTACAGGCTGCCCGTGGCAAGAATTGCGTCGTCGCCGTCGGCGTAGTCCACCGCTCGGCGACAGGCGTCCTCCACGGAGTCGAACGACACGACGTTGTCGCAGCCGAGCCGATGAGCCGCCGCAGCCACATCTGCCGCAGGAATCCCACGTGGCGAGGGCGCCGTGGCGGCGAACACCACATCGAACTCGTCGGCGCGTAGCGCGGCCAACATCTCGTCGGGAGCGCGCAAGGTACCCACGACCAAGAGGCGTCGACCCTCCGGTTGAAAGTCGTCGAAGAAGACCTGGGCAGCGACGTCGGCGCCCGCGGGATTATGGGCTCCGTCGATCACGACAAGCGGCTGTCGACCGAGGATCTCGAAGCGTCCCGGAACGCTGACCTCGGCGAATCCCTCGGTCACGACGTCCTCGGCGAGCGGCGCCGCGAAGAACGTCTCGGCCGCGGCGAGCGCTATTGCGGCATTCTGCCCCTGATGCCAGCCGTTGAGCGGCACGAACACGTCAGGGTAGATCGTGGTCGGCGTGCGCAGGTCGACCAGACGCCCGCCAACAGCCAGCGAGTTGGCGGTCACGTCGAAGTCGTCGCCGCGCACGAGCGTCGTGGCGCCGCCGGCGTCGCGGAAGATGTCGACCAGCTCCGGGCGCGTCTCACCGATGATCGCCGCGCTGCGCGGCTTGATGATGCCCGACTTCTCGATGGCGATGTGTTCGAGGGTCGGTCCGGCGAACTCGGTGTGATCGAGTCCGATGTTGGTGACGACCGCCACCGTGGCATCGACGACGTTGGTGGCGTCCCACCGGCCGAGCAGGCCGACCTCGACGACGAGCGCATCGACGGCGACGTCGGCGAACCAACGAAACGCTGCGGCGGTGACGATCTCGAAATAGCTCGGCTCAATCCCGAGGACCACTTCGAGATCGGCGATCGCTGCGATCTGCTCGGCAAGATCGTCGTCGCTGATCTCCTCGCCGTTGCGCGTGATGCGCTCGTTGATTCGCTCGAGATGAGGACTGGTGTACGTGCCCACCGTCAATCCTTGGGCCTGCAGCAAGGCGGCGACCATCTTGACCGTGGAACCTTTGCCGTTGGTGCCCGTGACGTGGATCACCGGAGCCGCGTGCTGCGGATCGCCCATCGCCGCACAGAGCGCCGAGATGTGGTCGAGCGAGGGAGCGTCGATCCGGCCCGTCTTGGCGTACGACGCACGCCCGTCGAGATAGGCCAGCGCCGCGTCGATGTCCATGGTGCTGGTGCGGTCGGCGGGACGGGTGCGGTCAGGAAGCGGCTTTGCGCTGCCGGGCGGTCGTGCGCGGCACGAGAGTGGGGTTGACCTTGTCGTTGACCGTCTCGGCGTCGATCACGACCTTGCCGATGTCAGTTCGTCCGGGCAGGTCGTACATCGTGTTGAGCAGCACTTCTTCCATGATCGCCCGCAATCCACGGGCGCCGGTACCTCGCAACAGCGCCTGGTCGGCGACGGCCTCGAGCCCGTCCTGTTGAAAGTCGAGCTCGACGTCTTCGAAGCTGAACACCTTCTCGTACTGCTTGACCAGACTGTTCTTCGGTTCGACGAGAATCTTCACGAGCGCCTCACGGTCAAGGCTACGCACCGCTCCGACCATGGGGAGACGCCCGATGAACTCTGGAATCATTCCGTACTTGACCAGGTCTTCTGGCAGCACCTGAGCGAAGAGGTCGCCCGGGTCGCGTTCGACATGGCTGCGCACCGTGCCGTGGAATCCAACACCCTTGTGCCCGATACGTGATTCGATGATCTCATCGAGACCTGCGAATGCACCGCCGAGGATGAACAACACGTTGGTCGTATCGATCTGGATGAACTCTTGGTGCGGGTGTTTGCGACCACCTTGAGGCGGTACCGAGGCCTGGGTGCCCTCAAGGATCTTCAGCAGGGCTTGTTGCACGCCCTCTCCCGATACGTCGCGGGTGATCGACGGGTTCTCGCTCTTGCGCGCCACCTTGTCGATCTCGTCGATGTAGACGATGCCCGTTTCGGCGCGTTTTACGTCGAAGTCAGCCGCCTGGATCAACTTGAGCAAGATGTTCTCGACGTCTTCGCCGACGTAGCCCGCTTCGGTGAGAGCGGTGGCGTCGGCGACAGCAAAGGGCACGTTCAATTGACGGGCAAGCGTCTGCGCCAGATGGGTTTTGCCGCAGCCCGTCGGGCCAAGCAGCAAGATGTTCGACTTGGCCAGCTCGACCTCGTCGCGGCGACCGACGGTGGTGGCCTGGTTCTGATACTGGATGCGGCGGTAGTGGTTGTACACCGCCACGGCGAGGATCTTCTTCGCATCGTCTTGACCGACGACGTAGTCATCGAGGAACGACCGGACCTCACGAGGATTCGGCAGGTTCTCGAAGCTCAGCTCGGCGGTCTCGGTGAGCTCCTCCTCGATGATCTCGTTACACAGATCGATGCACTCATCACAGATGTACACGCCGGGGCCGGCGATGAGCTTCTTGACCTGCTTTTGTGACTTGCCACAGAACGAGCACTTCAACAGCTCGCCGGTGTCGCCGAACTTGGCCACTGGTACTCACTCCCTCCGCTGGTGCTCATATGTCGTTATCACCCTGTTGCGATCACCGGATCGGGGCAAGCCCTGGAATCCGGACGGTCAGTTTGGCTGATCGGCCCGGTCACGGCGTGGACCGTTCCCAGTCTGACCCCCGGTGACTCCTTGAGCTCAGCGGATCGGACCAGTCCGGTCGACCGCCTCGCGCGCGGAGATCACGCGATCGATAATGCCATATTCCAGCGCATCGTCGGCCTCCATAACGAAGTCACGGTCGGTGTCGGCGTTGATTCGCTCGATCGGCTGCCCCGTGTGCTCGGCGAGAATCTGGTCGAGCAATTCGCGCATCCGCAAGATCTCAGCCGCCGCGAGTTCGAGATCGGTGACCTGCCCGTAACCCACCTGGCCGGACGGCTGGTGCAGCAGCACGCGGCTGTGCGGCAGCGCCAGACGCTTGCCCTTGGTGCCGGCGGCGAGCAGCACAGCGGCGGCCGATGCCGCCTGGCCGAGGCAGATCGTGGCGATGTCGTTCTTGATGAACTGCATCGTGTCGTAGATCGCGAACAGCGCCGTGATGTCTCCACCCGGGCTGTTGATGTAGATGTTGATGTCCTTGTCGGGATTCTCCGACTCGAGATGGATCATCTGGGCACACATCAGGCTGGCGATCTGGTCGTCGACCGGCGTCTGCAAGAAGATGATGTTGTCCTTGAGGAGACGGCTGTACAGGTCGTACGCCCGCTCGCCGCGACTCGTCTGCTCGACGACGTTGGGAACGAGGTAGTTGACGGCATCGAGGTTCATGAGGGGTCCTCCGTGTCGGTCGTGCTCTCGGGTTGATCGGCGGCGTTCGACGACGGGTCGTCGTCGCTGTCGTCGTCTGCGTCTTGGTCGAGACCCAGCAGGTGGTCGCGATCGAGGACGGTGCCAGCGTCGTCGACGAACTCGGTGTGACGCATCAGCCAGTCCATTGCTTTGCCGGTGCGAATCTGAGCGATGAGTTCGGGCACCGCATCGTTCTGTTCGTAGACCTTGCGGATCTCTTTGGGTTTCTGCTGGTACTGCACCGCGAGCCGCTCGTACTCGGCGTCGAGTTCGTCGCCTTCGACCTCAAGGCTCTCGGCGTCGGCAACGGCGCGCAATGCAAGGTCGACTCGCACGTCCTCTTCGGCAGGAGTACGCATCTGATCGACGAACTGCTCGGGCTCCTGGCCGGTCATCTCGAGCCACTGCTGCAGGTCGACCCCCTGGGCAGCGAACTGTTGAACAACGCCTTGCATCCGCCGATTGAGTGCGCTGTCGATCATCGGCTCGGGCACGTCGATCTCGACCAGCTCCGCAAGCGCTGCGCGCACTCCGGGCACCAGCTGTTGGCGGGCGGCGCCCAGCCGCTGATCGCCGAGCCGCTCGCGGATGCTCGCCTCCCACTCGTTCACCGTCTCGAACTCCCCGGTGTTTTCGGCCACCCATTCGTCGGTGGCTTGGGGCAGCTCGCGGGTCTGCACGGCGTTGACGGTGATGGTGAACTGGGCCGGTTCCTCGGTGCCCTTGGGCGTCGTTTCGAAGCTGAGCTCGTCGCCGACGGACACGCCGGTGATGTGCTCATCGAAGTCGTCACTCACCCAACCCTGCCCGATCTCGTACGACCAGCCGTCGACGTTGAGTCCTGCCAGCTCCTCGCCGTCTCGCTCAGCGGCGATGTCAAGGTCGACGAAGTCCCCGTGCTCGGCCGCACGATCGACATCGACCAGCGCCGCGGAACGGGCGAGTTCTTCGTCACGGGCCTCGCTCAGCGCGTCGTCGTCGACGTCGAGCGTCGGAACCTCGACACGCAACCCGCCGTATCCGGCAACGGTGACCGTCGGGCGGACCTCACAGGTGGCATCGAACTCGACTGGTCCCTCTTCTTCGCCGTCGGTGATTTCGACCTCCGGGGTGGCGATGAGGTCGACGTCGTGCTCGCGGACTGCCTTGGCTAGGTATTCCGGGACTGCATTGCGCAGCGCCTGCTCCCGCGCGGGAGCAAGTCCAACCCGTGCCTCAAGGACCTTGCGCGGCACCTTGCCGTTCCGAAACCCGGGAAGCCGCACCTCCTTGGCGATCTCTTTGAAGGCCCGATCAATGTCGCGTTCGAACTCGTCTTCTTCGACCTCGACGTACAGCTTGACCTTGTTGCCCTCGAGTGGCTCGACCGAACTTTTCACAGGCCGGGCAGTGTACCGGTGGGGTCACGGATCCTCGCTGGCGCCCTGCGGTTGGACCGCCCGAGAAGATGGGCTGTGGGGACACCTCTCCCATCGGCCATGATGGACCCGATGGAGATGTGGAAGCCGCACAAGCTGGCCTCGCCGCACGCTGGACAGATCGAGTTGCGGATGGGCGACAAGGTGCGCGCGACCGAGGCGCTGCACGGAGTGCCAGAGGGCACCGAGGGCAAGGTGATCTTGTCGAACGGTTTCAACTGGAGGCGCTATCGGGTGCTGTTCAACAACGGCGCCGAGGTCGGCGACCTCGACCACCGCAACATCGAAGCGATCGGTCGAGCGGCCAAGCGCATCGCTAAAGCCGAAGCCAAGGCCAACCGCTGATCTCACGCCCTGGCGCGCCGCTGCCCTGGTGATCGCCAGGACGGCCGTTGCCAACGGCTTCGAGATGGCCGATCGCTGACACCGGGCACTGTCGCTCTGAAAGACTGCCCCAGTGACCACACTCGTCCTCACGGTGATCGGCGACGATCGAGCCGGTCTCGTCGACACGCTGGCCAGTCCAATCGCCGCCCACCAAGGCAGCTGGCAACGTAGCCACCTCGCCCGCCTCGCCGGAAAGTTCGCCGGCATCGTGGTCGTCGACGTGCCCGACGACCAGGTCGGCGCATTGGTCGCCGACATCGAGGCGATCACATCGCGGGGTCTACTCGACGCGCGGGTCGCCATCGCCGGGACCGACGATCAAGCACGCGGCTCGCAGGAGCTGCACGTCCAACTGGTCGGCCAGGACCGCCCGGGCATCGTGCACGAGATCGCCCGTGCACTCGCCGCCCGCGGCGTGAGCATCGACGAACTCGAGACTCGAACCGAATCGGCATCGATGTCGGGCGAGCATCTCTTTCACGCGGCGGCGAGCCTGCGCGTGCCGGACGACGCCGACCCGGGCGACGTTCAGGATGCGCTCGAGCAGCTCGGCGACGAAATGATGGTCGACCTCGACGTCGCCACTCGGCCTCAGGTGCCGTAGCGGCCGAGGTCGGGCGCGTACCGCTGCTCGAACAGCCCCAGCACCTCACCCGGCTCGGCGTGGCGGCCGGTGCCGTGTTTGGAGTAGAGCATCTCCCCGTCGACCTCGACGTCGAACACACCGCTCCCGCCGGTGATGATCTCCACTGTTGTGATCCGGTGTTGATAGTTCGAGAGCAGGTCGCTCACCGCGCTCACGGCGCGGGACGAATAGTCTCAAGGGACGCAGTAGGTCAGCCGAACCGTGTGCTTCGTGCTCATCGACTCAGTGTGCCACCGGTTTGCGCAAGAGTGTGCGTCCACGAGCCGACCGGCTACAACCCGTCGTCGGACTCTTCCTCGGTCATCACCGCGATCGGGTCGGTGGGATCTATCCACCGCTGAGCGCGGTACCGGCGAATGATCGACGGTGGAAGCGACAAAACGATCACGCCACCGATCACCAGGCCGGCGTACACCAACGGTGGCGTGGACGAGTACCCAGCAGGTGGTGTGACGCTGAGCAGCAACGCGGCCGACGCGGCGAGCATGCCGACCACGGAGATCGGGACCAGGCCGCGGATCCGGATCGGACGGTACCGGTCGGGATCCTGGCGCCGGAGCTTGATCGCGCTCGAGAACAGGCACAGGTACATCAACATGTACAACGCGATCGAGATGTCCTGCAGAATGGCGAAGGCTTGCGACGTCGACGGCGACACCACAAAAACCAACGCCAGGATCGTGACGATCACACCCTGCAGCAGCAACAACGGCATCTGAACGTCGTTGCGATTCGTACGTTGCAATACCGGTGGGAGATAGCCAGCGCGACCGACCAGCCACATGCTGCGACTCGGGCCGGCGATCCAGGCGATCGACGCAGCAAACGCCCCGCCGACGAGGAGGGCCGATAGCACATTGGCCAGAGCGGGGACCCCGAATCCCTCCGCGTAGACGCCGAACGCCTGAGAAGCGCCGGAGGTCAGCTCGAGACTGCTGTCGGGGACCACGACCGAGATCGCCAACGATCCGAGGAGATAGAGCGTGAACACGGTGCCCGCCGCCAACAGCACCGCCTTGAGGTAGGCCGTCGGTGGTCCTTTCATATGGGCGATGTGCACAGCGTTGACCTCGAGACCGGCGAAGGCGACGAAGGTCCCGACCACCAGTGCCACACTCGACAGCCCGTCGAACGGCGGCACGACGTCGGCGACCTCGAGCGCGATCTGCGATGCGCGGCCCTCACCGAGCCAGATGAACATCAACGTGATCAGGGTGACGGCGGGGAGAATCGTCCCGAGGCCCAAGCCCAGGTTGCTGACCCACGTGGTCGACTGCATCCCCCGGCTCACGGTCCATGTCGCGATCCAGAACACGACGAGCACGACCGCACCCATGTACAGCCCGTTGTTGGAGAGGCCTTGCGCTCCGAGCGCATGGGCGAGCGAGGCGGCACCGAACGACAGCAGCGAGGGATACAGCGTGACACTGTTCATGAACGAGAACCACGTCGCCTGAAAGCCAAGGCGCGGACCGAACGCATCGCGCACCCAGACGAAGATGCCACCCGGATGGCTCGTGGCTAGCTCGGCCGACACCAAACCCACCGGCAGCAGGAACAGCACCGCGGGCAGTAGGTACACCGTGACGGCACCGAGACCGAAGCTCGCCGAGTCCGAGAGTTGGGCGATGCTGCCGACGCTCGCCACCATCAGCATCGCCAGGGATGGCCACGCGACCAGCCCCACGGCTTTCAGCTCGCCCTGCAGGCCCTCCTTCAAGGTCTCACCGCTGGACGATGAGGCGGCGTCGCTCACGCACCGCCCCGATCGGTGCGCTCGAACGGGTCGACGTCGCCCACGAAGGCGTCGTAGTCGTCGAGTACGTCGGGGCAGTAGACCTCGGCGACGAGCCGCCCGAACGTGATCGCTTCATCGGTGATCACCGGTCGGCGACCCTGTGCAGTGTTGCCGACCACGACGAGCCCGGCCACGCCGTCGAGGTCACCGCGGTGGGCCTCACAGAACGCCGGCGCATCAGTGCCATAGAGCGCTTCGGCCGTCTCGACCGTGAGCCCGGGCGCCACACCCGCCTCCGCAGCGCGGTCGACCAGCTCGCTGGCCCGTTGCTCGGCGAGTGGGTCGCTGTCGCTCGAGCACGCCGCACTGATCAGGAGGACGCAAATCGCGCCGACGAGCAGGGGCACTCGCCCACGGCGAGCACTCGTTGCAGCAGGGGGGGTCGGTCGAGACGAGATTCTGCAGAATGTCACATCGCTGGTCTGAGTCTCCCAATCCTGACGGTGAATCCTCAGCGCGGACCGGCGCGTTCGTCGAGGCGGCGGGCGCCAGCGTCGAATCCCGGCAGCTGCGACTCGAAGCCGCCGCCGTGTCGAGCGACGAGATCGGCCACCATCGCCTCGACTTCGACCCACGTGGACGCTCGCGGACCCGGGAGCGATCGGTTGTACGGCTGGTCGAACACGATCGTCACGTTGCCGTGGGCGCGCAGCTGCTCGACGTTGTGTGGCGCATCGTCGATGTATGCATTGGCTTCCGCCTCGGGCTTGGCGCCGAGGAAGCACAGATCGCGGTACGGGATTCGATTCGCATCGAGCCACGCCGCAGTGTCGGCGACGGCCTTCTCGTGTCCCCAGTTGACGTACAGGCGGTGTGTGATGATGCGAATCCAGACGCCGGCGTCGGACAGCCGCCACAGTGCATCAGCGGCGCCGTCGATCACCTCCATCGTCCGAAACATGTCGTACTCCATCACCGCAACGCGGTGTAGTTCGGCGTATTCATCGGGACCGAGGCCCCACTCGCCAAAGTCCCACGAACGCTCGAGCGTGAGGGTCTCGGGGTCGATGCCGCGGATCTCGGCCAGGATGTCGCGGAAGCGCCGCGTGTGGTCGGCGACGACGCCGTCGAGATCGACACCAAGCGTGAACGACGTCCCGGTCATCGCTGGCCGCGGTTTCCCTGCACGTCGTCCAGACTGCCAGAGTGACGCCGCATGGCGACGGCCCGACGACGACCGCGACTACGACTTGGCATCGATCTCGACGGCGTTGTCGCCGACTTCAACGCCGGTTGGACCTCTCGTTACAACACCGAGTTCGGGGCCGAGCTGCACCCTGACCACGTCACCGAATGGAATGCGCCACTCGGCCTCACGCACTTCGACTCGATGCGCCAGTTCTGGGCGTGGGCTCGCACCAGCGGTGACGGCGCGAGCATCTTCCGAATTCTGCCGACCTACCAAGGCGCAGTCGACGCGCTCGATCGGCTGGCCGAGCGGTACCGAGTGGTGATCATCACCACCAAACCGACGTTCGCCATCCACGACACCTACGCCTGGCTCGCCGAACACCGCATTCCGACGAGCGAAGTGCACATCGTCGACGACAAGACCACCGTCGAGTGCGACGTGTACCTCGACGACGCCGATCACAACCTGAGCGCCCTCGCCGCCGCGCATCCAGACGCGGTGGTCTGCCGCTACGTCAGACCGTGGAACGAGCCACACGCCGGGGTCGTCGACGTGTCCGGATGGGAGGACTTCGCCGACCTCGTTCACCACCGTGTGAACGGCGCGTGAACTGGGCGATCGATCCGTTCGAGCGAACCTCGCGGGTGAGCTACGGTCCGGACAACTGCTGACCGTCAGCAGCCACACAAAGGGGAGGAAACATGAAGGCTCGCAGTGTGATCGCTGCGTGTTGCGCGCTCGGACTGGTCGCCGCCGCATGCGGTGACGACGACGACGGCGCCACCGACGCGACCGACGCCACCACCGCACAAACGGAGGCCACCGAGGCCCCGGACTCGACCGACGAAGACGACGACATGTCCGAAGACGACGACATGTCCGAAGACGATACGTCGGGTGTCCCAGAGGATTGGCCGGATTCGCTCGTGTTCGGGTTCGTGCCGAGCCAAGAGCAAGCAGAGCTGCAAGACGACATCCAACCGTTCATCGATGTGCTCGAAGCGGGGCTCGGGATCGACGTCGAAGGTGTCGTCACCACGGACTACACCGGCCTCGTCACCGCGATGGGCGCCAACGAGGCCGATCTCGGTGCGTTCGGTCCCTTCGGCTACGTACTCGGCAAGGACAACTTCGGCAACATCGAAGCTTTGATCCAGTCGATCCGGTTCGGTTCGGCGACGTTCCACGGCCAGTGGTTCACCAACGATCCGTCGATCTGCACCGAGGCTCCGGTCGAAGGCACCGCCCTGATCAACCAGGACGGCGAAATCGTGCAGGTCGACGCACTCGACTCGGTCGCACTGCAGGTCGGTGTGGCCTTCAACGACGACGGCGACAAGGAGTTCAGCGACGTCAACGAGGACGGCACGCCGATCTCACCGGGGAGCTCCTGTATCGGCGACATCACGCAGGTGGCGGGCGAGGAAGTGGCCTTCGTGGCCGAGAGCTCGACTTCGGGCTACCTCTTCCCGGCACTCGAACTGTCGAACGCCGGAATCGACCCGCAGTCCGACATCACGCCGGTCTTCGCCGGTAGCCACGACGCCACGGTGACCGCTGTGTACAACGGCGACAACAAGTTCGGCCTGTCGTTCGACGACGCCCGTCGCAACATCCGTGACGTGTCGCCCGACGTCGGCGAGCAGGTGATCGTGTTCTCGATCACCGAAGAAGTGCCCAACGACGTCGTGGCCGTCCGCAGCGATCTGCCAGAGAGTCTCAAAGAGGCGGTCTACTCAACCGTCGAGGCGTACTTGGAGACCGAGGAAGGCCAGGAGATCTTCGACAACATCTACGGTTGGACCGACGTCCGCCCGGCCGACGAATCCGACTTCGACATCGTGCGCGAGGCAGCGGCCACGCTCGGTATCAGCAAACCGCCGGGGTGATGACCGCTCGACACGACCTGGGTTCATCCTGACGTGATCGAGTTCGACGACGTCTCGGTGGAGTACCGAGGCGGCGTCAAGGCGCTGCGCAACGTCAGCCTCACGATCGACGACGGCGAGTTCGTCGTCGTCGTGGGGCTGTCGGGCGCAGGGAAGTCGACCCTGTTGCGCGCCATGAACGGCCTGGTCCCAGCGACCTCGGGGTCGATCACGGTGAACGGTGCCGAGGTCGTCGGAGCGAAGGGCCGCGAGCTACGCGCCGTGCGCCGCCAGATCGGAATGATCTTCCAGACGTTCAACCTGGCGACTCGGACCACGGTGCTGAACAACGTCTTGATGGGGCGGCTGGCGAGCGTGCCGACATGGCGATCGACCCTCGGGTTGTGGCCCCACGCCGACAAGGACATCGCGTTCGAGGCGCTCGAACGAGTGAGCATCGTCGACAAGGCGTATGTCCGTGCATCGAACCTCTCGGGCGGCCAGCAGCAACGGGTCGGCATCGCGCGGGCCCTGGCACAGGAGCCGTCGGTGATGCTCGCCGACGAGCCGACCGCGGCGCTCGATCCCGTGACGAGCCATCAGGTGATGGGCGATCTCCAGCGGATCAACCGCGAGCTGGGAATCACCACGCTGATCAACCTGCACTTCCTCGACCTGGCGCGCACCTACGGGCGCCGACTGATCGGGTTGCGCGGCGGCGAGGTCGTGTTCGACGGCGACATCGCCGACGTCGACGACGACACGTTCCGCGAGATCTACGGACGAGCGATCACCCCGGACGACTTGCTGTCGATGGAGGCGTCCGCCGGGGCCGATGACTGACACGGTCACTCCCGACAGTGCATCGACACACTCGTCGGTGCGTCCCCGCAAGCCGCGGCTGCGTGTTCGGACTGTGCTCATCGGGCTGGCCGTCGCTGCTTTCACCGTCTACGCCGCTCGCGATTCGGGATGGGAATGGGGGTCGTTCATCACGGTGTGGACCGACCCGTTGTGGGGCCGTTTTTGGCCCATCGATTGGGAATGGGTCTTCAGCCGCCGGAACGTGATCGATCCGCTGATCGAAACGTTCCAGATCGCCGTGGTCGCGACGGTGATCGGCTGCCTCATCTCGTTGCCGATCGCTTTCATGATGTCGTCACTGACCGCCCCCAACCGGGTGGTCTTCATCGTCGTGCGCTCGTTGATGAACGTGCTGCGGGCGATCCCCGACCTACTCCTCGCGGTGATCCTCGTCGCCGCTGTGAGCATCGGCGCATTTGGCGGCGCCATCGCGTTGACGCTGTTCTCCACCGCTGTGCTGGTGAAGTTGTTCAGCGAGTCGATCGACGCTGCCGACGAGCGTCCGCTCGAGGCTGCGTTGGCGGCCGGCGGCCGGCACACCGCTGCGGTGCGCACCGGTGTGCTGCCCGAGGTGTTCCCGGCCTACGTCGCCTACTCCGCGTATGTGTTCGAGCTCAACGTCCGCGCTTCGGTGGTGATCGGCCTCGTCGGTGGCGGCGGCATTGGCCGAGTGATCGAAGCGCAGCGGCAGTTCTTCCGCTACGACCGGATTCTCGGGATCCTCATCGTGATCTTCATCGTCGTCGTGATCATCGAGCAGATCAGCGACGCCATCCGGAGACGCGTGCTGTGATGCATGGCGAGAGGCGTCGATGACCGCCACACTGACGCCGGAACCGACGACCGTCGAGCGGCCGAGTCCACCACGGGCCCGGTGGTGGTGGGCCCTCGCCGCGCTGGGCGTGGGCATCGCCTTCATCTGGGGTGTCAACGGGCTCGACATCGGTCTTGACGCGTTGCGCCGCGCACCCGGAAACGTGTGGACGATCATCCGGCTGTCGTGGCCGCCCGATTTCCGGACCGTGCTCGATCGAGGTGCGTTCGGCAAGGTGTTCGAGTCGGTGTACATCGCCTGGACCGGCACCGTGATCGCGGCCGCGCTCTCACTACCGCTCGCGTTCTTAGCCTCGAACAACGTCGCGCCGACCTGGCTACGCGTGACGATCCGTCAGCTCTTCATCGTGATCAGGGCGTTCCCCGAACTGGTACTGGCGACGATCTTCCTCGCCGTGGTGGGCCTCGGCCCGTGGGCCGGTGCGCTCGCCATCGGGATCTCGTCGGTCGGAACGCTCGGGAAGTGGTCGAGCGAGACGATCGAGGAGGTCGACGGCGGGCCGGTGGAGGCGATCGCCGCCGCCGGCGGAGGGCAGCTGTCGGGGGTCCGTTGGGGGCTGTTCCCCCAGGCGTTCCCGACGATCGTCGCGCACTGGTTGTTCCGCTTCGAGATCAACGTGCGCGCATCCGCGATCTTCGGGCTGATCGGAGCGGGCGGCATCGGCGGCGAGATCTCCTCGCAGGTCCAGTTCCGCAACTGGCAGAACGTGTCGGCGGTGCTGATCATGGTGATCGTGATGGTTCTCGTGATCGACACCGCGTCGGGCGCAGTTCGCCGGCGCATCCTCGCTGGGAGCACCCGAGGCACCCTCGAAGCCAGCGAGGAAGTGATCGGCGATCTCGGTGGCTTCCTCACCCGTCGCCGCGCCCCCAAGATCGACGCTGACTGACCACCCTGTAACGGTCGTCTCCGAGACGCTGTAACGGCCTTGCGGTACGGTCGGCCGCGTGAACCGGACCGATCGGCTCTACGCGCTGGTCGAGGAGCTGCGCGGTGCGGCTCCCGGTCATCGCAGCGCCAGCCAACTCGCCGAGCACTTCGAAGTGTCGACCCGCACCATCGAACGTGACCTGTCGGCGCTGCAACAGTCCGGCGTGCCGATCTATGCCGTGACCGGTCGACGCGGCGGTTATGCGCTCGACACTGCGCACACCCTGCCGCCACTCAACTTCTCTGCGGGTGAAGTCACCGCCATCGCCGTTGCGCTCGCATCACAGGACTCCACGCCCTTCATGGCGTCAGGGCGGTCAGCGTTGCGCAAGATCCTCGCGGTACTCGGCGATGTCGACGCGCACCGCGCCCGCGAACTCGCGGAACGAGTCCACCTGTACGACTTGGCTCCCGAGCGACCCCGGCCGCCGTCGGTTGTCGAGCACGCCATCGTCCACCGGCGGGTCCTCACGCTCGACTACACCGATCGCAACGGCTCGCCGACCGACCGCGTCGTGGAGCCCCTCGGCGTCGTCGGTGTTGCCCCGAATTGGTACCTCTGGGCGTGGTGCCGACTACGCGACGCCCCTAGGGCGTTTCGGCTCGATCGGATCCAAGGCGCCGTGATGCACGACGAGATCGCCCCGATGCGAGACCTCGATCCAGCGACTGACAACTTCCCGCAGGCCTCGAGCCGCGCGCTGCTCGGCAACGACTGAACAATTCCAGATCATCGCGAAACACCGACAGCACGTTGTCGCCACGCCTCCAGATCATGGCGCCATGACCACCAGCACCACCACCACCAACACCACAACCAACACCACCACCAACCTGCCCTCGACCAACCGACCGGCGCCGGTCACGTGGTTCGAGATCCACACCGCCGATCGGTCCCGCGCCGAGCGGTTCTACGGCGAGCTGTTCGGATGGAACTTCGACCACTCGATGCCCGACTACTCGATGATCGACCTCGACCAGAGCGCTCCCCACGGCGGAGGTATCGCCGACACCAAGGGCGAGTCGCCTTCGGGCGCAATCTTCCACGTCGAGGTCCCCGACGTGGACGCGTCGTGTGCTGCCGTCACCGCGGCGGGCGGATCGGTCGTCGTCCCGACGCAGACGACACCGATCGGACTGCAGTTCGCGTATGTCGCCGACCCCGACGGCAGCATGTTCGGACTGTTCTGCCCGCCGACCGAGTGACCGGATCGCCCTCCGTTCCCACGTCGCTTCACAAGTGAACTATGTTGGGCGGCGGGGAAAGGAGGACGACATGGTCGAGTTCTCTACGCAGGCCGACGTCCTGCTCGGCTCCGATGCGGTCGCGCACGTGTGGACCAACAACGCCGACGGCACGCCGCAGGTGTCGGTGGTGTGGGTGATCGCACACGGCGACGAGATCGTGTTCGGCACCGACGCCGCCAGTCAGAAGGCCAAGAACCTGGCCCACGACGACCGGGTGGTGATGTCGATCGAGGACACCGAACGCAACGAGCGCGGGTTCCAACGCCACCTCGTGATCCGCGGGCGGGCAACGGTCGAAGCCGGCCCGGACCCGGCGCTGATGGACCGATTGGCGAACAAGTACCTGGGGCTCCAGCGTCATCCTCTTGCGCTGCGTGACTCACCGACGAGCGTGGTCGTACGGGTCAGCGTCGACCGCATCAGCGGTGTCGGGCCGTGGGTCGACGAAGACGTACCCGTCGGCCACCGCTGAGGTCAGCTCACCTGAGCTGACCTCAGTTGACCTGAGCTGACCTCAGTTGACCTGAGCTGGCCTCGATCCGGCGATCGCGATCGGGATATCGGCACGACCGATCGGATCGGATGGATCGTCGCGTGTGGCCCACACGTCGAGTAGCCGCTGCGCGGCAGCCAGATACAGGCCTGCCGCGCCGGGGTCGAAGCTGGCGGCATCGAGGCACGACAGCACGTACTTGGCGATGTGTGCGTCGTGACTCACGGCGGCGGCCGTAGCCAACTCGTGCGGGTCGACGGCGGGGCGATCAGGGTCGACCAGCTGGATCGGGCCGAGCGATTGGGTGCCGAGCGCAGCGCGGAACGCGGCGACGTGGGTCGCCGCCATCGCCAAGAGCCGGTCCGGGGCACTGCTCACGCCGGCCAGACCGAGGAGCGCCTGCGGAAGCGTGAGGCAATGCGTCCAGCCATACGGCGCATGGTCGGGTGGTTCGACGAGCATCGAGGCTGCGGCGACGCGCAGCACCGACCGTGCAGCATCGTCGGTGTAGCTGCCGACCGATGCGGCGAGCTGCGCGGTCATCTCGGCGTCGTGGTCGATCTGCATCAGCAGTGGATGGATGAAGTCGCTTCCGGGTACGCCGCGCATCGGGACGGTGCGCAGACACTCGTCGAGCGATGACGGGTCAGCTGCCGATGCTGGTGAGAAGTCGTCGAACCAGCGCACTCGCCACTCCGGCGCGGTCGCCAGCGAACGCGCCAGCGGCCGCAGCAGCTCGGCGGTCAGTTCTCCCCTCGGGCTGACGCGGCGGAGGTGGTACAGGAAGATCGGAGCATGGCCCGCGGCCGCGGTGCGCGGCGCAACATCGTCGATCAGCGCGGCGGCGAGCACCTCCGGTCGAGGTTTGGACGCAAGACCAGCGGCGGCACGATCGACCTCATCGAGGTCTCCGGCCGTCGTCGCGTCGAGCAGCCAGTCGAGTGGGTCAACGGTCCGCCGCAGCTCGCGGGGAGCCGACAGGAGATCGTCGATCGGTGGACCGAACGCCTCGTACTGCGCAGCGATGGCCACGATGTGCAATCGCGCCAGGTGGCGCCGGTCTGGCGCAACGAGCGGCAACAGCGCGAGCCGTGCCTCCAACTCCAGCGGTGCGTGGAGCACGAACGAGTCCGCGGGGTCGCAACGTGGAACACGCACAACATCGGCAACCGCGGCTGCGAGTTGCGTGTCGGAGAGCCGGTCCAGCCGCCGTTGAGCGTACGAATCCGCCAGGTCGTCGAGTTCGATGCCTCGGACCGGTGCGCCAGCGATCGTCGATGCGCGTGCCATACGGCGACCGTACGACTTCAAGTCAGATTGAAGTCAAGAAGGCATCTCTATGCGCCGGACCTCGAGCACCACATCGAACCGGAAACCGAAATACCGGGGATTTCGTGCGCCTGGCGCATGAATCCGCGAACAGAACACGCCACCAGGGACGGCGTCCACACGCTGCGGGAAGCCGCGATTTGTTATCCAGCTGCTGCGACGGGGTCCTCTTTGGCCCATGCGTAGTGCATCCGACCGTGGTCGGCGTTGGCCGCCATGATGCCTCCGACGGTGCCGTCGGCCCACGGCGCGCCCGGAATCGTGGACTGCAGATCGTCGTCGCTGAGCGACGCCAGCAGCGCCAGCGTGTCAGCCCGCACTTCTTGACCGATGCGCACGAGTTCGATGAACGGCTTGCCGTTGTGCTCGGCCTTCCACTCCTCGGTCCACGAGTGGATCGAGGCCATGATCTCCTCCATCGACTGTGGCGATCCGTCGTCGCGCGCACGCGGTTCGAGGCCGCGGTCACCCGCTACGTGACGCCGGAACATCTCGTTCCAGTTCCGTTCGATGAGCGTGGTGTGGACGAAGTGGTCGGCGAACGACCATCGACTGTCGGGATCGTGTTCGCTAAACGTGCGTGGCGCGTTGAGCTCCTCGTCTGGCATCTCGCCCAATCGCTCGAGCAGCCACGCGCGGTCACGATTCAGCTTGATCTCGATCTCGATGCGGTCCACATCTCGGACCGTACCCCGGGACCGCGCGCCACCCGGAGCTGCAGGCGTCCCGCAACGACGCCGCTGCCAGGTGTCGCGGACCGTCGCGCTCTCACCAGTTGATCGGGACTGCAACCGTACCGGCCGGCGTATGCCACGATCGATCGGTGTGACAGAGCAACTCGTCGAGGTTGACCAGCCGGCTGAAGGCGTGACCCGGCTCACGCTAAACCGACCCGATCGATTGAACGCGCTCACCCGCGAGCTCGTGGATGAAATGCACCGGGCGCTCGACGAGATCGACGCCGACCACGAGTGCCGAGCGGTGATCCTGACCGGGGCCGGGAAGGGATTCTGCGCCGGTCTCGATCTGAACGGCTACGGCGCGATTCCCGGTACCGAATCGCTCGGCCGTGCGCAGCAAGGCATGGCCGTGCAACAACACATCGCCGACGTCATCCACCATCTGCGCGCTGTGCGACAACCGGTGATCGCAGCGATCAACGGCGCAGCGGCAGGCGGTGGCATGGCGTGGTCGCTGGCGTGCGATATCCGCTACTGCTCCGCCTCGGCGAAGTTCGGCACTGCCTTCATCACCCTCGGGTTGTCCGGCTGCGACATGGGGGTGAGCTGGCTGCTCCCCCGCCTGATCGGTGCGTCTCACGCTTGGGAGCTGATTTTGACCGGGCGGGTCATCGACGCCGCCGAGGCCGAGCGCATCGGCATCGTGACCAGGTCATTGCCCGACGACGAGCTGATGAACAGGTGTCTCGAGGTCGCCGCCGAGATCGTCGCCAACAGTCCGTTCGGTACGTGGATGACCAAGGAGGTGCTGTGGTCGAATCTCGAAATCCCAAGTCTGGCGGCGGGCATCGACATCGAGAACCGCAATCAGATCATGACATCGATGACCGAGGACTCGGTGGAAGCGATGCACGCGGCACTGGAACGCCGCTCGGTCGCCTGGAAGAATCGCTAGCTCGTGAGCGCACGTGACACGCACCCCGATTGGGTCGACGAGTTCGGCCAGGTCGGCCCGCTGCCGGCGAACGACGGCCAACGCCAGCCGCTCGACACCGATACTCCGACCGGCCCCGAGGTCGGCACGCGACTCCCCGACTTCACGTTGCCGAGCTCCGCTGGGCGCACGGTGTCGTTCCACGAAGACCGCGGCCACAGCATGGCGGCGGTGGTGTTCTTCCGGTCGGCGGTGTGGTGACCACACTGCATGTCGCAGCTGGTCGAGCTGCAAGAGGCAACATCGAGACTCACTGACGCAGGGATCAAGCTCTATGCGATCTCCTACGACGAACTCGGCGCACTCGAAGACTTTGCCGAACACCACGGCATCACCTACGACCTGTTGTCCGACGCCGGCTCGCAGGTGATCCGCGAGTTCGGGATTCTCAACCACCACGTCACCGCCGAGCAGGTGCCGTTTCACGGCATCCCGTTTCCGGGTACGTATCTCGTGGATGCAGCCGGCAACGTGGCGGCGAAATCGTTCAACGCCGGGCTGACGCAACGGATCGGAGCCGACGGACTGATCGACGCGTCGCTCGGTGAGATCCTGTTGCGTCCCGAGGAGCCATCGACGGGGCTCACCGGCGACGCGGGCATCGAGTTCTCGATGTCGTATCACGGTGGCAGCGGCGTGATTCGCAGCGGTGCGCTGCGATCGCTGGTGATTCGTGTCGACCTCCCCGACGGTCTGCACATCTACGACGAGCCGGTCCCCGACGGAATGATCGCTACCACGTTCACGCTCGTCTCTCCGGAGGGCATGCGTCACCGACCGGTGGAGGCACCGCCGACCCAGCCACTCGAGCTGCCCGGTGTGGGCGAACTGCAGGTGTGGAGCGGACGGGTCGACTTCATCATGCCGGTGTGGGCCACCGACGAGATCACCAGTTTGGTGCGCGACGACGCACCGGAGCAGGTCACGATCGAGGTCGAGGTGGCATATCAGGCATGCGACGACCAGGTGTGTCGACTGCCCCGCCGCGAGCGCTTGGCGCTCGATGTCCCGGTACGGCGACACGTCGGTCCGGCGCTCGACACCATGCCCGGCGCCGAGGCAACCGCCATGGACACGAACAAGTGGCTCGGAGCGATGGTCGCACGCGGTCTGGACGCGGCCGACGATCGCGACGCTGCGGCTGCTTATCTGGCTCGCACCGCTGCGTCGATTGCAGATGGTCCAGGTGGGCCCGAAGCGTGCCGCGACTCGATCGACACGTGACTCGGACGGCCGACGACCACGCTCGGCCGAGTGCGCGCGCTCAGCCGCAGGCGTCGATCCAATCGACGTCGAGCGCGAACGGGCCGTCGACGCCGTCGGCGATGATGATCCCGATCTCCGACGCGGCGTCGGGTCGGAACGGTTCGGCGAGGACGAGCTGGCCGAACACCGTCGGCTCCAACTCCGAGTAGGGCAGCTCGACGATCGCAAAGCCGTCGTCGTCGAGCTCGTCGGCACCCGGCAGGTCGGCGCCGTGCGCGATCCGACGACCGTTGATCGTCTGATCGTCGGCCAGCGTCAGCCCGTACGTACGCGTGTCAGGTCGGAGCCGCATCCGGAGCCGATCGGATCCGGCGAGCTCCCCGCCGGCGAGACCGAGGCGGATCGAGGTGAACCCGCCACCAGCGGTGACGACCGAACCGCTGAACCGGAGCACCGAGTCGTCAACCGCAGCCTGCCCGGCGGAACGGCCGCCCATCACGCCGTCATTCACGATGACCCAGCTATCGAGGTCATCGAAGTCGGCAATTCGTACACAGTCGGCCTCATCGCCGGCTGCAGTGGCTGGCACGTCGGTTGCCGCCGTCGTGGGCGACACAGTCGAGGGTGGCAATGTCGTCGACGGCGACGATGTCGTCGACGGTGCCAATGTCGTGGGCGGCGACCGGTCGGTGCCGACCACAGTTGACGCCGCTGGCACCGTCGACGATGCCAACTCGAGCGAGGCTGCGACCTCGGGCTCGGCCGCGTCGCCACCGCCACAAGCGGTCAGCACTGCGGCGAGCGCCACGGAGAGTTGGAGCAGCCGATGTGTCACCTCCGACAGCCTGGCTGGCCGACGGGCATTCCGCCCACCCGTGCCAGCATGCCGGCATGGGCGAACACTCGAGCCGGATCGATCGACCCGATCTCGCGGGACTCAGGCTCCAGCGAGCTCCGTGAGCGTTCGGCTGGCCGGCAGTTGATCGAGGTATCGCTGTCTCAAGCGCGGTTCTTCGATCGACAGGGCGGCGGCGCGATGGATCTCGCGGGCCTGGTCGAGTGCTTGGCGGCCACGGGGATGATCCGGCGTCAGCACAGCGACGATGTCCAGTCGCGAGTCGACCGGCCAGGGCATGAGCGGTGGGTCGTCACCGAGGAGCAGGTCGGCGCCGCGGAGCGCTTCGGCCGTTGCCGCATCGCGGTCGCCGATCGCGGCATCGGCAACGGCGCCGATCAGGCGGGCCGTGAGCACGAAGTGCGGCGCGTCCCGCCGGCCAGCCACCTCGGCGAGTTCGTCGGCCGCCAGCTTCGCTTCGGCACGACGTCCCAATTGGAGGAGCAGTCGTGAGAACGGAGGGAGGCTGTAGATCATCCCGTGCTCGTCGTGATGCTCGCGCTCGAGAGCGATCCCACGCTCCATCAACGCCACTGCCTCCTCCGGGTCGTCGTACGCCCGACACTCGGCGTACTGGACGAGCAGGTAGCCGTCGAGGTGCTCGTCGCCCGCACGATCGACGATCTCCATCGCCCGTTCGGTGCTCTGCTGCCCACCTTCGTAGTCGCCAAGCAGGATCAGTGATGCACCCACGTTGGCGTGTTGCACCGCCGCGTTGCGGCCGTGTCCGATCGTCTCAGCGAGTTCCACCGAACGGCGGTCCGACTGCAGCGCATCCCAGGCCCGATATTGCTCGGCGTAGGCCGGGGCCAGACAGACGTGGACGTGGCACTGGCCGACGAGGTCGTCGAGCTCCTCGAAGTCGCGCAGCGCCGCCTCGAGGACCGCCGTCGCCTCCTCGAAGCGACCGGTCATCGTGTGAATGCGGCCACGCAACCGGGCGACCCATGCGAGCAGGCGCCGGTCCCCGGCGGCGGCGGCTTCCTCGGCGGCCGCAGCGCACCGTCGCTCGGCGTCGGCGTTGTCATGGCGGGCCAGACACGTCGACCCCCAATGCAGCTGCACCCACCCACGATCGGCGGCATGATCGGGCCGGTCTCCGTGGAGGCCCAGCGCCCGTTCGCAGAGCGCATCGATCGTGTCGTCGAAGACGACCGACGAGAGCTGCTCGATCTGTCGAACGCGGACCTCGCCCTCTGCCTCCGGCGAACCTCCGAGGGCGTCCGCAGTGGCGTCGAGCAACTGCACCAACTCGAAGATCAGGCCGGCCGACTCGAAGAGCTTGCAGAGCCCGTCGAGCGCTTCGGCGATCTCGTCGAACATCTCGGCGTCGATAGCCCGCTCCCACCCGACGCGGATGTTGTCGAGGTCGGGGATCATCGAGTCGACGACGTCGGCTGCGCCCCAGGTGGCGAGAGCTGGCGCAATCTCCTCGACGCGAGTGAGATAGCAACGGGCGTGCTCGAGCTCGGTGCGGCGGATGCCACCCGGCTCGAGCTGAGCGGCGGCCATCTGGCGGATCAACTCGTGGATGCGATACCGCCCGCCACTCTCGTCGACGAGCATCGACTTGCGGGCGAGCGATGACGTAGCGATGCGATCACCGGTGAAGGCGGCCGCCGTGACGCGATCGAATCCACCGCGCATCGCGCTCAGTTGCGTCAATGCTCGTTGCTCGGTGGGGTTCAGCAGGTTCCACGACTGATCGAACACCGCCTGGAACGACGCATGTCGCTCCGGCACGTCGCGGGCCGTCGCTCCCGGAAGTTCCGCCGAGGCCTCCAGCTCCGAGAGAATCTCGGTGAGCGATGAACTGCGGACTCGACTGGCGGCGAGTTCGAGATGGAGCGGTACGCCTTCGAGCAGCGTGCACAACGACACCACGGATGCGGCGTTGTCACCCGTCAACGAGAACGTTTTGTCGCTGCGATAGGCGCGGTCGACGAACAAGCGGACCGCATGCGCCGCATCGACGTCACCGACCGCGCTCTCGGCCGCGAGGCCACGGAGCTCACAGAGATCCTCGACCGCGAGGTCGAGCGGCGCGCGCGACGTGATGAGCAGGGTGGTTCCCGGGCACTCTTCGAGCACGCGGCGCACGATCTCGGCCATGTCGGCGACCAGGTGTTCGATGTTGTCGAGGACCAGCAGCGTCCGTCGTACTCCCAGTGACTGGATCAACCTGCTGGTGGGTTCGAGCGTGGAGCCGGCCGCACCGCTGACGAGGGAGTCCGCCATGGTCGCCGCCTCGGAACCCGAGCCTGCACTGGCCAGCGCGACGAAGGCCACGAGTTCGTAGTGTTCGGCGACGCGGTCGGCGACTTCGATGGCGACTCGACTCTTCCCGACGCCGCCCGGACCAACGAGCGACACCAGTCGCTCTCGGCGATCGACGATGCGCCCGACGATGAGATCGATGTCGTCGTCGCGTCCGATCAGCGTCGTCAGCACTCGGGGGACACCCACGATCCGGGTCTCGGCAGACCCAGCCTCTTGGTACTCGCCGCGGTCGATACGCGCGGCGAGCGCCGATGTCTCTGGATCGGGCCGTAGACCCAGTTCGTCGGCCAACACGCGCTCGCAATGTGCGTACTGGGCCAGTGCCGCCGACGTGCCGCCGCTGTGGGCCAGTGAGCGCATCAGATGCCGATGGGCCACCTCGTTCCACGGTTCGACCTCGACCACCCGCGCGGCGTACTCGATCGCCCGCGACCACTCCCCTCCCACCACTGCCGCTTCTGCGGCTGCCGACATGGTCCGTACGGCCGTCGCCCGCAGCGCGTGGCGACGAGCGCGCACCCAATCGTCGAACAATTCGGCACCGTCGGGGTCGATTCCGACAAGAAAGTCGCCGCGGTAGTGATGAAGGGTCGCGTCGAGGTCGCCGCCTTCGACAAGATCGACGTCGTAGCTCAGCGGCGATACGAGTCGCAGCGATCGCCGATCGGCTTCGATCACATCGGGCAGCACCTGCCGAATCTTCGTCAAAACGAGTCGCAAGTTGGCTCTGGCCCGCTCCTCGCTCAGGTCGGACCACAACAGGCCTGCAGCCTCGCTGCGTGGCACCGACCGAGCCGAATCGGCGAGGTACACCAACAGCAGCTTGGCCTTGTCGGGCAGCGTGCGGGTCGGTGAGTCGGGACCCCAGCTGAGTTCGAGCCCACCGAGCGTACGAATCGCCGGCACATCGAATTCAGGGCCCTCCCCCACGAGGGGCCAACCATAGATCAGCCGAATGGCGAGCCACCGACGGTGCGCTAACGGTACGAAAACGGTGAGTCCTCGAAGGTACGTGCGGCGTCGACGCAACGACGCCCACACACGAGAGGACACCGAACATGACCACACTCGACACCCCAAATGCTCCGACCGGCGATCAGGTGCCCGAAGGCCCACCGCCGCCGGCGATCGCCCTCCAACTCGCCGGCGGGTTCATCGCCAGCCAGGCGGTGTACGCCTTCGCCAAGCTCGGCATCGCCGACGCATTGTCCGGCGGGCCACGACCGGCCGACGCTGTAGCGACCCGCGTCGGCGCCGACCCGGATCGTCTCCGTCGACTGTTGCGCTCGCTCGCCGGCTTCGGCGTCGTCGACGAGGTTGCGCCCGACACGTACCAGCTGACCGAGGTAGGCCAACTCTTCTGCAACGAACCCGGCTCACTCGCCGACATGACCGCGATGTGGATGGAGACGCACTACGAGGCGTTCGCCGGCCTGCCGCAGGCGCTGACGTCGGGTCGACCGGGCTTCGACACCGTGATGGGCGAGGGCTTTTGGCCGTGGATCGAACAGCGGCCAGAGTTGGCCGAGCTGTTCAGTCGGGCGATGACGAGTATGGGCGCCCAAACGCAGTCGGCTGCAGTGGAGGCCTTCGACTTCACGCCCTACCAACGAATTGTCGACGTCGGCGGGGCGCACGGTGCGTTCGTCGCCGCGGCCTTGGCACAGAGCACGTCCTCGCGCGGCGTCGTATTCGACCTGCCCCACGTGGTGGCATCGGCCGCACCGTTCCTCGACTCGACCGGTGTGGCCGATCGCGTCGAGTGCGTCGGCGGCGACTTCTTCGACGAAGTTCCGTCGGCGGGAGATCTCTACCTGCTCTCGTTCATTCTCCACGACTGGAGCGACGCTGACTGCGTGCGCATCCTGCAATCCGTGCGCAACGCTCTTCCCGATCATGGTCGGCTGCTGATCCTGGAGAACGTCATCCCGTCCGGCAACGAGCCACACCTCGGCAAGGTGCTCGACGTCGTGATGATGACGATCCTCAACGGAGCTGAGCGCACACAGGACGAATACGCGGCCCTGCTGGCCGAGACCGGCTTCGAAATCGAACGAGTCGTGCCGACGCAAGCACCGACGAGCCTCGTCGTTGCCCGAACGGTCTGACGCTGCCGGCTACTGAGAGCGCCCCGCATCGCGTGCGATGGGCTCAGGGTCGGCGGGGAGGATCACGTTGAGCAACAGCGCAGTCAGCCCACCTACGGTGATCGCCGATCCGAGGACGGTCTGGACGGTGTCAGGGAACTCCTGCAACGCCTCGGGTACGAGTTGCACGCCCAGGCCGAGGCCGAGCGACACCGCCAGGATCAGCAGTTCGCGGCGGCCGATCTCACCGGCGGAGGCGATGATCTTGATCCCCGTGGCGGCGACCGTCCCGAACATCACGATGGTCGCCCCTCCGAGCACGGGGCGCGGGATCGACGTGACGACCTCTCCGACGATCGGGATCAAGCCGAACAAGACGAGGAACAGCGCCACGAAGTAGCCGACGAATCGGCTGGCCACGCCGGTGATCTGAATGACGCCGTTGTTCTGACCGAACGTCACGTTGGGGAACGTGTTGAAGACCGCAGCAATCGCCGAATTCACCCCGTCGCCGAGGACACCGCCCTTGATCCGGCGGACATAGGTCTCGCCCTCGACCGGCTCACCGGACACCTCCGAGGTCGCAGTGATGTCGCCGACCGACTCGATCGTGGTGACCACGTAGATCACAGCGATCGGGATGAACAACCCGAAGTCGAAATCGAGCCCGAAGCGGAACGGAATCGGTACGGTCACGGCGGGAACATCGGAGAAGTCACCGAACGAGACCCGACCGATGATCGCCGCAACCGCATAACCCACGGCCAAGCCGATGGCGATCGCGCCCATCCGGACGACGGTGTTTCCGACGCGGTTCAAGACGATGATCACCACGAGCGTGAGTCCCGCCAAGCCCAGGTTCTGGAGGCTCCCGAAGTCCTCCGCCTGCGACCCGCCGGCCATGTCGGTGAAGCCGACCTGGATCAGGCTGAGACCGATCAGCGTGACGACCGTCCCGGTCACGACCGGGGTCAGCACACGCCGCAGGCGATGGAGGAACCGGCTGAGCACCATCTCGATCGTCGATCCAGCGAGCGTGAGGCCATAGATCATCGCCAGCCCAGCGGTCCCGAGGCCGGCACTCGTGCCCGCCGAGATCATCGGATCGATGAACGAGAAGCTGGTGCCTTGCACGTTCAACAGACCGGACCCGACGGGCCCGACCCGTCGGATCTGGATGAACGTCGACACACCGGAGACGATCAGTGCCATGCTCACCAGGTAGTTGGTCGTCTCGCGGTCCAGCTCGAGCGGCGCGGCGAGCACCAGCGTCGGGGTGACAATCGCTATGAAGACAGCCAACAAATGCTGGATGGCGGCGAGCAATGCATGACCGAGCGACGGACGGTCTTCGAGACGGTAGACGATGTCGTCCGAGGCGGTGCTCATCTCGCGTGTGGCCAGTGCCCGGCCGACGACGGCCTGGATCGGCCTGCGCAGACTACTGACTTCGGGCCGTCGTCGCCCGCTTCATGACAACGATCGGAGGCACGGTCGGCCTGGGAAGTCCGAACTCCCGGCCTCCTGCCCCCGCATCTCATTCAAAACCCGGTCGCCTTGGAGTTTGCTGAACTCGAAGTCTCGTTTCAGGTCCCGCGTAAGCGTTGAGGTTCATGATCCGGTCATGAACGTCATGAAGCTGGGAATTCTCGGAGGGTTGGTCGCTTCGACCGCGCTATTGGGAACGCTGTCGTCGTCAGCCACCGCCACCGATGCGGAGCCTTGGGAGAACGCAGCTGTGCTGCCGCTGGACGACGACGACGGCCCCGCCGTCGTCGGGAAGTACTCCTCGGTCGCCCTCGACCATCTCGGTCGGGCGTCGATCAGCTACTACGACTCGACGAACCACGATCTGAAGCTCGCGGTGTGCAACGACGAGCAGTGCAGCGAACCCACGATCGTCACCGTCGACGACAACGGCGCGACCGGACAGTACACCTCCATGACTCTCGGTCTAGAGGGCTACCCAGTGATCAGCTACTTCGATTACGACGTTGGAGCGCTCAAGCTTGCGGTGTGCGACACACGCCACTGCGGGAATCCGACGATCACGACGATCGATTCGTACATCGACGGAGGATGGGTCGGTTGGTACTCGTCGGTGACCCTCGACGGCAACGTCCCGATGATCGCGTATCACAGCTTCACCAGCAGCGCGGTCAAGGTCGCAGCGTGCGACGACAAGTTCTGCGACCATGCGTCGCTCACCACGATCGACCATGCCTTGGGAGCGGACCCATCGATCGCGATGGGATCTTCGGCTCCGATCGTCGCCTACTTCGACACCGACGCGGGTCTCAAGGTGGCCACCTGCGACGACGCGACGTGCGCGCATCCGACGATCAACACGATCGAGAAGGCCGGTGAGCACGGGTGGTTCACTTCGCTCGCACTCGATCAAGACGGCCACCCGGTCATCAGCTACTACGACACCGACGCACGCGAGCTGCGACTGGCGATGTGCACCGACGCGGCGTGCGACAATGCACGCATCGTGGCATTCGACACCGGCGATGCGGCGGGCACCTACACCTCGGTTGCCGTCGACCACGACAACCATCCGGTGATCAGCTTCCACGATGCCGACAACGGCAGCCTCCTCGTCGCCCGATGCACGAGCCCAATGTGCCGGACTCATGAGATCATCGAGGTCGACGACGGCAATGTCGGCTCCCACACCTCCCTCGCTGTCGACGGTCCTCGCACAGTGATCAGCTACCACGATGAGAACGAGGGAAGCCTCAAGCTGGCGAGCCGCTCGATCGCGATCGAGCCGTTCTCGGTCACGGTCGTCGACGCCGGATAGATCCGCCGGCAGGCTCGGCAAGGGTGCTGAAACCACACTTCACCGCCGACGGACCGAGTGGTGGACCGCGGGTGTGTTCGACGCGCTCATCGATGAAACTCTCGACGGCCGGTGCGATCAGCTCCTCGTTTGCGGCCGCAGAATAGCCGTCCGAGCGGTGCGCTACTCTGCGTTTGGATGACCGATACCGGGTCCCAACCAGTCGCCGGACCGGCAAGTGCTGCGACCCGAGTGTCTCCAGACAATCTCGACTCGGTCGTCCTCGTGACCGACAGCCGAACCTGGATCGCCGTCGTTGTCGGACTGATCGCCGTGGCGGGACTGATCGCATGGGGGTTCCTGGGCTCGATCCCCGATCGCACGAGCGTCGGTGCGGTAATGGTGCGAGAAGGCGCGATCTCACGAGCCGTCGCACCCACCACCGGCAATGTCGATGACGTGTCGGTCGGCGCGGGCGACACCGTCACCTCCGGTCAGGACCTGGTGTCGGTCACCGACACCGATGGCAACATGCAGAGCATCACGAGTGCTGTCGACGGCGTGGTGCAAGCGGTCAGTGTCGAAGTCGGAACCGAGGTGGTAGCGGGAATGCGTGTCGTGACCATCATCTCCGACACCGACGATGGCTCGCTCAGCGCGGTCAGCTACGTCACAGCCGAGGAGGCAATCGCCTTCTCCGCGGTCGACAGCGTCGACGTTTCCCCGATCACCGCTGATTCGGGCACGTACGGAAATCTGGAGGGTACGGTGTCGTTCATCGCCCAGGTGCCGGCCTCTACCGAAGACATCTCGGCGCAAATCGGCAACGCCACCCTTGCTCAGGCCTTGTCCGACCGAGCCGGCGGCACCCCGTACCTGATCGTGGTCGACTTCGACGATCCGCCGGTGTGGACCGAAACGGCACCGCCGTTCGCGATCACCGAGGGCACGCTGGCCGAGGTATCGGCCATCACCTCGCGCGAGGCGCCGGTGACGAAGTTGTTTAACTGATGGCAACTCGGATCGCTGAACTCGAACAGGTCATCGCCGGGCGTTCGCGGGCCGTAGTGCGGCGAGCGCGCCCTGATGAGGGGGTCGACACGACGTCGATCTCCACCAAGGTGGTGAACACCCCGACGGTGTTGCAGATGGAGGCCGTCGAGTGTGGAGCCGCTTCGCTGGCCATGGTGCTCGGGTACTTCGGAAAGTGGGTGCCACTCACCGAACTCCGCCGCACCTGTGGGGTCTCGCGCAACGGATCGAAAGGTCCACACGTCGCGCGGGCAGCTCGCTCGTACGGGCTAGAGGTGCACCCGCTGCGCGCCGATGTCGGCGACCTTGCGACGATTGAGGTTCCGGCGATCCTGTGGTGGAACTACAACCACTTCGTCGTGTTCGAGGGGTTCCGTAGCGGGCGGGCCGTACTGAACGACCCGGCGGTCGGTCGGGTCGAGGTCGAACCTGACGACTTCGCCAAGGCCTACACGGGCATTGCTTTGACGTTCGCCACGACCCAGGAGTTCACACCGAGCGGCCACCGCCAACGCACCGTGAGCAGCGTGCTCGCACGCGCCCGAAACGTGCGCAGCGGGTTGGTGGTGGCTGTGCTCGCAGGACTGTTGGCCACCTTCCCGGGCATACTGACGCCAGCGTTGACCGGCGCGTTCGTCAACGATGTACTGGTCGGGGCGAAACGTTCGACCGGATGGTGGATCGCGGTTGGCATCATCGCCGCTGCCGCATTCCGCGTGGTCAGCACCGTGATCGAGCAGCGTCAGTTGCTGCGCGTCCAAAACGCGCTCTCCGTCACCGGAGCATCTCGATTTCTCTGGCACATTCTCCGGCTGCCTCTGTCGTTCTTCGGGGTGCGCAGCGTGTCCGACATCGGGTTGCGCATGGATGCCAACAACACGCTCGCCCAGCTGGTCGCCAGCCAGCTGGCCACGATCGGGTTGAGCGTGATGACAGCAAGCCTCTACGGCGTCGTAATGCTCGTCTACAGCTGGCAACTCTCACTTGCCGTGTTCTTTTTGGCGGCGATCAACTTCGTCGCGCTGCGGGCGATCTTGCGGCGGCGCGAGACCGCCAACCGTGCGCTGTACCAGGACCAGGCCAAGGTGTGGTCGACCACGTACGGCGGCTTGCGGATGATCGAAACGCTGAAAGCCACCAGCGGCGAGAACCACTACTTCAGCACGTGGGCCGGCCAGCAAGCGGCGGTGGTGAACATACAGAACCGGCTCGCCGTTCCGACGGTGGTGCTCGGAGCGATTCCCGCGATGATCGCGTCGTTGTCGGCCGCCGCAGTGATCGCCCTCGGCGGGTGGCAGGTCATCGAGCGCGAACTCACGATTGGCGGCCTCATCGCCTTCCAAAGCCTGGCGATCGGTTTCACCACTCCGATCACGAGGCTCGTCAACACCGCCGGGACGCTGCAGGATGTGATGACTCAACTCCAGCGCATCGACGACGCGCTCGACGAGCCGCTCGACAATGCGTTCACCGACACGCACGCCGCCGACGACGGATCGCAGCTCAGCGGGGATTTCGAACTCGTCGACGTCGAGTTCGGGTATGCGTTGCTCGATCCACCGTTGATTACCAACCTCAACGTGCACGTCGCTCGGGGCACGCGCGTCGCGCTGGTTGGCGCCTCAGGAGCCGGAAAGTCCACCCTCATCAGTTTGACGGCGGGCCTCCTAGACCCGTGGTCGGGGGCGGTGCGCTTCGACGGCGTCGACCGAGCCGAGATTCCGCGTGCCAAGTTTGCCAGATCATTCGCCGTCGTCGAACAACGGGGGATGCTGTTCGAAGGCACGATCCGTCAAAACCTGACGCTCTGGGACGACGCCATCAGCGAGCCCGCACTCGTCTCGGCTGCCCGAGATGCCCAGATCCACGAGGAGATCATGTCGCGCCCTGATGGCTACGACGCGATGGTGGACGAGGCAGGTCGCAATTGGTCCGGTGGCGAACGTCAACGACTGGAAATCGCACGAGCGTTGGCGCGCGAGCCCAAGATTCTCGTGCTCGACGAAGCCACGAACGCACTCGATCCAACCACCGAACGCGACCTCGATCAGGCGATTCGTCGACGTGGGATCACCACGCTCGTCGTCGCTCACCGGGTGAGCACGGTGCGCGACGCCGATCAGATCCTCGTGCTGGATCACGGCGCGATCATCGAGAGCGGTACGCACACCGAGCTGATGGAGGCCAAGGGCGCCTATGCGGCACTCGTCGGGGAAGGCGGCGACGTCGGTGAGTGACGAGACGACGAAGCCACGCCGCTTCTCAAGCCGCGAGGGCGCCGATGACGAGGTGCTGACGCGCTCGCTCGAACGCCTCCGACGAGTCGGCGAGGTGCGCGACCTCGATCCCGACTTACCCGCCATCGACGTGGCGCCGGTCGTCCGGGCGATGAGCGAGATCGGTCGCCGCGAGGGCTTCGAGATGCCGGCCGCTGAGTCGATGCGCAACGTTGGTCTGGCCGACGTGCCGGCGATTGCACGCTCGGTCAACGTCAGCTTACGGGTCGTCCACTTGAGCGGAGACTGGATGGACCATGCCGTGTCGACGCTACTCGGTGAGCGCCTTCCGGCCCACGAGGGTGAACCACCGCGGCCGGTCGTTCTGATCCCACGACAAGGACGTAAGAAGGCGCAGATCTGGGATCCCGACACCGAAGAACTCGAAGACCTTGGTGATCAGTCGCTGGCGTCGGAGGCCTACGAGTTCTATGCGCCATTGCAGCCATCCGGCGATCTCAGCTTGCGCGACATCGCTGCGTTCACCTTCCGCGGCTCGCGCCGCGACTTCTCCACGGCGATGGTGATGGCGCTCGGCGTCGGTGTGATCGGGCTGCTGACGCCGATCGTCACCAGCCACGTGTTCAGTACTCTGGTCCCGCAACGCGAGCTGACCTCGGTGTGGCTCGCCGGTGCCGGCCTTGCACTCGCGGCACTGGTGATATGGGGTTTCACAGTGGTGCAGGGTTTCGCCGTGACCCGCCTGACCTTGCGCGCCGAGCAACGCCTCCAGCCCGCAGTGTGGGCTCGTGTGCTGTCCCTCCCCGCGTCGTTTTTTCGCGACTACTCGTCTGGAGAACTGGCCGGTCGAGTGCTTGGTGCCGACGCCATTCGCAAGACGGTATCGACGACCACCGTGGCGATCGCTCTCTCGGCACTGTTCTCGCTGGTCCAGCTCGTGCTGATGTTCCACTACAGCATCGCGCTCGGCCTCGTCGGATCTGGGGTGATCCTCCTCACGGTGCTCGCCACCGCGTACTTCACCCGGCAACTGGTCGCCGAAACCAGCGAGATCATCGATCAGTTGCGAGCCAACAACGCCCACATCACCAGCACTCTCGAAGGCCTCTCGGTGATCCGCAATGCGGCCGCCGAACGCCGCTTCTTCGCGCTCCACGCCGAACTCGTGAGGCGCAAGACCGTGTTGCAGGCCCAACAGCAACGAACGAGCATCCAGTTGCAGGCGTGCTTCACTGCAGTCCTAGCGTTGACCCCCGCGTTGTTCATTCTGGCGATCGTGTGGACACAGTGGGACGACTCGCTCGGAACGAGTCAGGTGTCGGCGGCGACCTACCTCGCCTATACCGCGTCGTTCACGATCGTGATTGGTGCTTTGTTCTCGCTCAGCGCACTGATCCAACCTTTGGCGACGGTCCCTGCGACGCTCGCCGCCATGCGCCCGATCTTCACTGCCGAACCGGAGTACTCCGCATTGCGCAAGAGTGCCGGCCCACTACACGGTCGTCTCGAGTTGAGCGACGTCTCGTTCCGCTATTCGTCAGCATCGCGCTGGGTCGCCAACGGGTTGTCGATCGTCGCCGAGCCGCGAGAGTTCATCGCCATCGTGGGTCCGTCCGGCGTCGGTAAATCCACCGTGCTGCGCTTGCTCCTCGGGTTCGAGACGCCATCGTCGGGATCGGTGCTGTACGACGAGCACAACCTGCACGATGTCGATCTCGCAGGTGTGCGTTCGCAGCTCGGCGTCGTGCTCCAGGACGCTCAGCCCCTCGCTGGTCCGATCCTGCACAACGTGATCGGCGCGCGACCCGTATCGGTCGACGATGCCTGGGCGGCGCTCGACGCCGCTGGTCTGGGTGACGACGTGCGGGCGATGCCGATGAACATCCACACTTATGTCAGCCCCGATGGCAGCACGTTGTCAGGCGGACAGGTGCAGCGCCTCATGATCGCTCGTGCGCTGATCGGCAATCCGCAGGTGCTGCTCCTCGACGAGGCGACGAGCCACCTCGACGAC
>JBCDFR010000025.1:0-58334 GCA_039177505.1 Actinomycetota bacterium
GGCATGATCACCAAACCCGAGGTCCGGGCAGCGGCACTGAGCAAACTCGAGCTGTTCGGCGCCGCCGAGATGTGGGACGTCGGGGCGGCGAGCGGCAGCATTGCCATCGAGGCCGCCCGCTTGGCGCCCGGCTGCCGGGTCCACGCCATCGAGCGCAACGCAGACGACTGTGATCGAATCAGAGCGAATGCCGGGCGAGTTGCGGTCACCGTCGTCGAGGGCACCGCTCCAGCGGCGTTCGATCAGCTGCCGGATCCGGATCGCGTCTTCGTCGGCGGTGGCGGTATCGATGTGTTCCGGGCGGCGCGCTCACGGCTGACCCGCAACGGCCTCATCGCGGCGACCTTTGCCACTCCCCAGAACGCCTTCGCTGCGGTCAGCGATCTCGGGGTGACCGGCGAGTTGGTGCAGATCAGCGTGAACCGCGGCGTGCCGGTCGGGTCCGACTCCACGCTGCGACTCGCCGCAGACAACCCGGTCTTCCTGGTGTGGGGCCGCAGTGAGTGAATCACCGTCGACACTTGTCGTCTCGATCACCGAAGCGGGGCGCAAGGTCGCCCAGCAACTCCCCTACCCCCATCACCACGGCGACCTTGCCGCCACCGTGCGCGCCCACTGGGAGGCCTTCGACCGGTTCGTGTTAGTCGGAGCGGTCGGGATCGCCGTCCGAGTCATCGGGCCGTTGCTGACGTCGAAGGAGCAGGACCCGGTCGTCGTCACCGTCGATGACACAGCGCGCTACGTGGTGCCGGTGTGCGGAGGTCATCGAGGCGCCAACGACGTCGCGGTCGACATCGCCCAGCTCCTCGATGCCGAGGCCGTCGTCACGACCGCCACCGACGCGGCGGACAAGGTCGCACTCGACACGTTGCCCGGCTTCACCGCAGTCGGCGACATCGCCGCAGTGACGAAGGCGTTACTCGATGGCGCACCGGTCGCCGTCGAGAACCACCTCGACTGGCCCCTCCCCGCCGCACTCCCGGACTCGACGCCGACCGCGACGCATCGCATCGTCGTCACCGACCGATCGAGATCCGCGGGTGCCGGCGAAGTCGTGCTACATCCACCGTCGTTGGTCGTCGGTGTCGGCGCATCGACCGATGCCCCGGCAGCCGCTGCGTCCGAGATCCTCGCTAGGGCGCTGGAAAACGCAGGCCTCGCTCGGGCATCACTCTCGACCGTTGCCACCATCGACCGACGAGCCACCGACCCCGTCGTGACGGCGATCGGGCTGCCGACGACGTCGTTCCAGTCGAGCGAGCTGGCTGCGGTGGTCGTGCCCAACCCGAGCGACGTCGTCCTCGACGAGGTCGGCACCCCGTCGGTCAGCGAGGCTGCGGCGCTGCTCGCGGCAGGGCCCGATGCCGAACTGCTGGTGGAGAAACAGAAGGGCGCCACTGCCACCGTGTCGATCGCCCGCCGCGCCCGCCCGCCAGGCGAAGTCCTGGTCGTCGGTCTCGGTCCCGGCCATCCGCGCCATCGGACCCCCGAGGCCGTCGCCGCGGTGAGGTCGGCCGATGTGGTGATCGGATACGGCTTCTACATCGACCAATGCACCGAACTGATCAGTGCCCGCCAAGAGACTGTACGCAGCCCGATCGGGGCCGAGGTCGACCGGTGTCGGGAAGCGGCCCGCCGCGCCGCGGCAGGGTCGCGTGTGGCGCTCGTGTGTTCTGGCGACCCGGGGGTGTTCGCCATGGCCACCCTCATGTTCGAAGTTGCCGGCGAGGTCGGCAATCCCCCGGTGCACGTCGTGCCCGGGGTGACTGCGAGCCTCGCAGCGGCCGCGATACTGGGCGCACCGCTCGCCCACGACCACGCGCTCCTGAGTCTCTCGGACCTCCTGACCCCGTGGCCAACGATCGAACGCCGGCTCGAGGCCCTCGCCACGGCCGACATGGCCGTTGCGCTGTACAACCCGCGGTCGCAGCGACGCACGATGCAGCTCGAGCGGGCAAGAGAGATCCTGTTGACCGCTCGGCCGCCGTCCACACCGGTCGGTGTGATCGTCAACGCATCACGACCCGGTGAGACAGTGATCGCCACGACGCTGGACGAACTCGACCCGGACACCGTCGACATGTTCTCGATCGTGATCATCGGCTCCTCGACGACCGAACTGCGCAACGGAAGGATGGTCACTCCTCGTGGCTACGACGCCTGATCCCTCGTCGCTCGCGGCGAGCGCATGGACCGTTCGCATCCTCGAGCGCTGTACGGCCTGCGGCAGTTGCCTCATCACGTGCCCCACCCGAGCACTCCGACCGGCGCCGAAGAAGCCGTTGGTGATCGACTCCCAGTGCACGTCGTGTGGGGCGTGCATCGAGGTGTGTCCCGTCGATGCGATCGTCGAGGTTCCGGTCGGATGAGCAAGGTCCATCCGATCGAGATCGAGAGCTACCGGATCCTCGCCGAGCGCGTCGACTTGTCGGCCGAGCAACCACTGGCCCGGGCCATGGTCGAGCGGATGATCCACGCAACCGCCGACCTGTCGTTCGCCGACACCGCGCTCGTCGGGGACAGCGCGGGTGATGCGCTCCTCGCCGCGCTGCGCTCTGGTGCCCCGGTGATCGTCGATGCCGCAATGGTCGCTGCCGGAATCACCCGCTACCCGACCGAGTGTTATCTCGACCGAGTACCGGTGGCCCCAGCCGGGAGCACCCGGTCGGCGGCGGCGTTTCGACTAGCTGCCGAGGAACACCCCACCGGCGCTGTCTTCGTCTGCGGCAACGCTCCGACCGCGCTCATGGAGTTGCTCCACATGCACGACGCCGGGCTGGTCGCGCCGGCAGCGGTGATCGGCCTCCCAGTGGGGTTCGTCGGCGCAGCCGAGTCGAAGGCGGCGTTGTGGTCGAGCGCGCTCGCTCCGATCAGCGTCACCAACGAAGGCGAGCGCGGCGGGAGCCCAGCAGCGGCGGGCGCGCTGAATGCGATCGTGCGGATCGTCGCAGAAGCCGACGGGAGCGACACGTGACCCGGGCGCGTCCATCGACCATCGGAGGCCAGGCATGACGGTGTATCTGGTGGGGGCAGGACCAGGCGATCCCGGATTGATCACCGTGAAGGGCGCGGCGCTGCTCGGTCGCGCCGACGTCGTCGTACACGACCGACTCGTAAGTCCCGAGATCCTCACACTGGCGCCGGACACCTGTGAGTTGATCAGCGCAGCCAAAGCGCCACGTCGGCCGACGCTGACACAAGAAGAGATCAACGCATTGCTGGTCGAACGCGGCCTGCGCGGCGAGGTCGTCGTACGGCTCAAGGGCGGCGATCCGTGCGTGTTCGCCCGTGGCGGGGAGGAGGCTGCGGCGTTGGGGGCAGCCGGCGTGCCCTTCGAGATCGTTCCGGGCATCACGTCGGCGATTGCCGCCCCGGCATACGCCGGAATACCGGTGACGCTGCGTCACGAGGCGTTGTCGGTCACGATTGTCACCGGGCACGAGGATCCATCCAGCGGGCAGACCGTCGCATGGGAGTCGATCGCACACACCGGCGGCACGATCGTGGTGTTGATGGGTGCCGGACGAGCGGCCAAGATCGCGAGCCGACTGATGCACGGCGGACTCGATCCGGCGACGCCGTCAGCCTGGGTGAATTGGGGCACCTACGAGCACCAAGAGGTCTGGCGCGGGCGACTCGACCAGCTCGGCGACGAACCCGTACCAACGCCGTCGGTGCTGGTGATCGGCACCGTCGCCGGTGTCGACGTCAGCTGGTACGCCGGGCTCGCCGACCAGGATGCAACGCTCTAGGTCGAGCCACGCCGGCCGATCCCATCAGTTCGCTGCAGCGGCGAGATCATGAGGACCGGCTGACAGGTAGCCATAACCGGCGCGGATTCGCTCGCCCCACGGCCGCAGCGCGGCAATAACAGTGCCGATCTCGTCGCCCAGGGCGGCCAGGGCAGGCTCCATCGCCGTGTCGGTGTCGCTCTCGACGCGCTCACGTGCCGCCCGACCGGACTCGGTGAATCCGTCACCGTCGATGTGGCCTCGTGTACGGAGTCGGTCGGCGGCGGCATCGAACTCCTCGTCAGTCCAGGCACGCGTGCGTGCGTAGCTGCGCATCGGCAGCCCCCAGTACAACTCGGTGGCGAGGCCGATTTCGGTGGCGTCGTACCCCGCGGTGGTCCACGCGGCCACGTGGGCGTCGCCGCGAAACTCGCGCAGCGCGTCGCCCAACTGGAAGAGCGCACCCACCGGATCGCCGTCGAGTGGCACCGACCGGATGCCGGCGAACAGCGGTCGGCCCTCGACCCGCAACGGTTCCACGGCACGCGTGAGCAGTTCGACGACGCGCTCGAGTCCGTCCGGCGACGAACCGAGCAGTCGGCGCAGCTGGGCGACGGCGCCGTCGTGACGAGCCTGCCGAATCGTCGGAGCATCGGTACGCGACCACCCGAGCGCCACGGCGGGCACGACGGCTGCGGGCGAGAAGACACCGAAGGCCGATGCGACAACTTCACCGGGCACTTGGCCGAGCAGGCTGCCGCGGCTGGTGAAGTACGCGGGACCGTCCGGCAACGCCACACCGCCCGCGTCGCCTGGGCTCTGGCCGAATCCGAGCGCGACGTAGTTCGCATGCGCTTCGGGCGAGAAGAACACCTGCCCGATCACGGGTTCGAGCACCGACCCGAGTCGTCGTGCGGTCGGGGTGTCGGCCATGGTCAGGCTCCTTTCGCCAGCTGCGATGCCAGCGCCGGGCCGTCGATGTCGATCGCCAGCCACTGTGGTTGCTCGGGTGCAGCTCGTTCGGGGTCGGTGTGCGCGATCACGAGCACACCCTGCTCGATCACATCGTCGAACAGCGCCCGGTAGCGCTCGGCGTCGAAGGCGATCGCGAACATCGCGTCGACGGGAGTGGTCATACGGATCGCCAGCACGATCGTGCCGTCGACACGTACGGCCTCGGTCCGGATGTTGCCGATGCCCTCGACAGCGTGCACTCTCGCCAGATCAGCGATGTCGGGTGAGTCGCTGGCGTCGATCGCCACGGTCGGTAGTTGCCGGCCCTCGGTGTCGACGGAGTACCCCGCACCGAGTGCGGCGAAGACGGGGATCTGATCGTCGCTCATCGGCCCCGCTTTCTCGATGGACGTTGCGACTTGGTGAGCACCGCGATGACGCCGCCGACCAGTGCTCGTTGCCGCTTGCGGTCGGCGCTGATGTGCGGGCGCAGCGCATCAGGCGTGCCGGCCCATGCTCCGGCGACGGCAATCACGATGGCCAGTACGTCGCCGGGCAGGAACTGATCGTCCGACCCGAAGCTCGATCGCACCTCGGTGAGGTCATCGACGATGTCGACGTATGCGGCGCGCTCCGCATCGGTGGCGCTCGGCCGTTCGAGCCGCCTCCAGGCATCGAGGCGCAGTACGTGGGGGTGGTCGGCGAGGTAGTCGAACAGCGCTGTGCCGTACGAGGGCAGGTCGTGTGGGGTGAACGGCACCACAGCGTGCAGCTCCTCGAACGATGCCTCGACTACACGATCGAACAGCTCGTCCTTGTTTCCGAAGTATGCATAGATCGATGCCTTGTTGGCTGCGGCTGCCGCGGCGATGCGATCGATCCGGGCTCCCGCCAACCCGTGCCCGCCGAACTCGGCGGTGGCGGCAGCCAAGATGCGCGCCCGCGTCGCCTCGGCATCTCGAATTGCGGCCATGGGAACCTGCCTAGTGGTTGACGACGAACGAGGACGAGTCTAGTTTCTAACTAACTGGTTAGATAGATTACGAGAGACAGGACCGAACATGACGTCGACCGCCCTCATCACTGGCACATCCACCGGGATCGGCCGGGCCACCGCCAAACACTTCGCCGCCAACGGATGGAACGTCGTGGCCACGATGCGCAACCCCGACGCCGAGTCCGACCTGGACGATTCGTTGACCGATGTCGAGGGCGTGTTGGTCACCCGGCTCGACGTCACCGACCTGGCGTCCATCGACGCGGCGATCACGCTCGGCACCGAGCGGTTCGGAGCCGTCGACGTGCTCGTCAACAACGCCGGGTACGGCGCATATGGGCCCCTCGAGTCGACCCCACGGGAGAAGATCGTCCGCCAGTTCGACACCAACGTGATCGGTCTCTTCGACGTGACCAAAGCGGTCCTCCCGCAGATGCGCGAGCGCGGTTCGGGCACGATCGTCAACGTGTCGTCGATGGGCGGGAAGATCACAATGCCGCTGGGATCGCTGTATCACGGCACGAAATTCGCCGTGGAAGGGCTGTCCGAGGCACTGAGCTTCGAACTCGGCGCGATCGGCATCAAGATGAAGATCGTCGAGCCCGGCATCATCACCACCGACTTCTCCGGTCGCTCGATGGACCTGTCGGTCGATCCCGAACTCACCGAGTACGGGCCGGTGGTGCAAGGGCTGATCGCCGCATCGCAGGCCGATCGGACCACATCGTCGCCGGAGCTGGTCGCCGAGATCATCTTTGCCGCGGCGACCGACGGCACCGACCAGCTGCGGTATGCCGCCGGGGCCGACGCCGAAGAGATCATCGCCCGACGCAAGGCAGCCGACGACGCCGCGTTCCTGGCGGGGATGCGCGCGACCTACGGCCTCGCCTGAACGCCGGCGCGATTCGCAACCCACTCCCACAGCTCGGCCCGGCGCTCGGCGGTGTCGGTGCGCTTGGTCGTCGGCAGTTTGTGAATCGGCCGCTCGGCCCGATCGAGCCAGAAGCCACCGTTCGTGTCGAGGGCGACGTCGTCGGACGCCAGCCACACCAGTGTGTCGGCACCCTGTTCGGGGGTCCGCAGGAACGGGCCCATCACCGTGGCGAACGTCGGCAATCCGGCATCGACCCCAGGCGTATCGGCCCAACCCGGGTGGAGCGCATGGAAGGTGATCCCTCGATCGCCGTACCGTTCGGCCCACATCTCGTTGAGCGTCACCTGCGCACGTTTGGCCCGGGCGTATTGCTCGGTGCCGTTGTAGCGAGCGGGGGTCATCTCCAGATCGGACACGTGGACACCGGACGCGTACATCCCACCCGACGACATCGTCAGCACCCTCGACGGCGCCGATTCGGCCAGACGGTCGAGGAGCAACGTGGTCAGCAGGAACGGCCCGACGACTTGGCTGGCGACCGTGGCTTCGGTGCCGTCGGCAGCGACACTGCGCTCCGCATCGAGCGAGCCCGCGTTGTGCACGAGCACATCGAGTCGATCGTGGTCCGCGAGCACACGCTCGGCGAGATCCTGGACCTGAGCGAGGTCACCCATGTCGGCAGGCACCTGGGTGATCGCGTTGTTGCCGGTCGCCTCGACGAGGTCAGCGACGGCGCGCTCGTTACGCGCCGCGGATCGCCCGACCACCACGAGCGTCGCCCCGCAATGGGCGAGCTGACGCGCCGCGGCTGCGCCGAGCCCCGACGTCGCTCCGGTGATCACGATCACCCGACCGGTGAGGTCGTAGTCGTCGAGCGACGACCAATCGGCAAGACGCTGGCGAGCCTCGAAACCGAGACGGGTGAAGCTGGTGACGATCGGCGCCTCGATCAGGCCGTCAGCGATCGACCGAACGTTCATCACGCAGGCACGCGTTCGCCGGCGAGCGCCTCGATCAGCCCGGCGGCGGCGCGATCGCCGATCTGCTTGAACGTCAGGCCAAGCAGCGGGTCGGACAGTCCGAGCAGACCCTTCAGCCGCAATTCGGCGTCGTAGGTGACGATCGAGCCGTCGGCTTCAGACTCGACCGTGATCGAGTCTTGCGAGGTCAGCCAGAGGTTCTCTGCGAACGCAGTCATCGTGGTGGATTCGGCATCGAACGCGACGGTGTCGTAGCGCAGCGGCAACGTGCCGGCCGGCAGCTTGACGACCACGTCGAATGCGCTCTCCACCCCGGCGCCGTCGCCGCGCAGCTGCTCCACCTCGACCACGCCGGGGTCCCACTCGGCGAAGTTCCGGAGGTCCGCCATGTACGCGAATGCCTCGGCGGGCGGCATCGAGGTGCGAACGTGAACGACGTAGCGGGCCATGCTCGCTTCAGCAGGAGCGAGCCGTCGACTATTCCCACTTCGGCGCGGGCGGACACGGGGCGCGACCGCTGCGATGTGTCATCGGCGCCAATCGTTTGGGATTCCTCGTTCACACCAGCTACCGAACCGTTTCCAGAAGACACCCATCGCGGCGACCCACACTCCCTCCGCCCGTCGCCGAACGTCGGTGTCGAGCTGGAGCTGCATCACGGTGGTGCCGTCGATCGGCCCATCGTCGACCCAGAACTGCAAGCGAGTGGGGCGGAAGAGGGCATGGCTCACGGCGTAGCTGCCGTAGCAGTATTGGAGATCCCGATAGCGCTCCGGTTCGATGGCGCCGAGCACGCCCGAGAACGACATCAACGGGCCCACGTGCGCGTTGTAGACCCCTTCGGCGAACCCCGTGTCGCCTGCGGCGTTGCGCAGGAACTCGACGCGGAACGGTGGGATCTGTCCGTCGACGAACGTTGCGGGGTCGCACAACCAGGCCCACACGGCGGCTCGCGACCGACCGATGTGCCACCGGTGCTCGTACACGTTCCGCACGAAGCCCGGAGGCGGTTGCTCCGGGAACGGCGCCACCGAAAGAATTGGACCCTCGATCCTCGGCGCAGAGTGCTCCATGCCGACAGTCTCGTCGCTCGACACGACTGGCGCGCGACCCTTCACTCGTTCAATACGGCCGACGTCGTGGCGAGCGAGAGCACCGACATCGCTGGGAGGGAGCGCTTCGGCGGATCCCCGGCCTTCACGTGCATGGCGATGGCCCCGACCATGAAGCCGGCAAGACCGATCGAGGCCGGCCGAGCGAGACGCGGTACGGCGAGTCCGACCAGCATCGTCCCGGCGAGGCCGACCTTGGCTGCCCCGACGCCGTACATCTGTGTTTCGGACAGCCCGTAGACCTCGAACTCTTCTTTCATGTTCGTGGCGTCGCCACCGCGGTACCCGGTGTCCTTGTTGAACCGCAAAAACCACACGTTGATGATCCAGAGCGCGGCGACAGTCTGCGCCACCTTGCCGATCACTTTCGCCGCAGTCCCCTCACCCATACCACCACCCTACGCGTGATGCGAACAGCGTGCGGCAATGTGCGCTGCCGGCGATCCGTGAACCTCGACAATTATTTGAACATGTTCACATAACCCGACTACGGTGCCAGACGTGGCCCGACCGACCGCGACCGACGAAGAGCGCGCCGACCAACGACGGCGGCTGCGGCGCGCCGCGGCCGAGCTGCACGCCGAGGGCGGGCCGGCGGCGGTGTCCGTCCGAGCGGTCGCCAAGCGGGCCGGCGTGTCGACCGGGCTGCTGTACAGCTACTTCGCCAATCTGTCCGACCTCAACCGGTCGTTATGGATGGGCCCGATCGCCGAACTCGGACGATCGCTGGCAGAGGTCGAGCGCGACGGCGCCGAGCCGGTCGAGCGCATCGGTCAGCTGCTCGATGCTTACGTCGCATTCACCACGACGCACAGCGACACGCACCGCTGGCTGCTGCTGTGGGTGCGGCCACCGAACTCGACCACCGACCGCAACGACGACCCCGACGAGTTGATGCTGTTCGCCTCGCTGCGCCGCGCGATCGAAGACGGCCAAGCCGACGGAACGATCCGCGCCGGCGAGGCCCGAGTGATGGCCCAGACCCTGTGGTCCGGCGTCCACGGCGCCCTCGCCCTGCCCATCAACATCGACACCTACGACCTCGCCGACGGACCCTCGATCGCCGGCGAGATGATCGCCAGCCTCGTTCGCTCCATCACGACCACCGACACCATCACGACCACCGTCGACCACCTCGACACGACTGATCACCGCAAGGAGACTCGATGACCCTGCTCGACGACCCCCGCCCCATCTCCGCCGACTCGCACGCGCTCGAAGGCCCGGAAGTGTTCGAGGGCTTGGCCGACCACTTCGGCGACGATGCGCCACGCGTCGTGCACACCGACGGGCAAGGCGACTCCATCGTCACGCCGAACATGCCCAAGCGCTCGCGCAACGTCGCCGTGATGGCGCTCGCCGGCACGCGCCTGGACTACGAGACGCCACTCCCCCGCGAGCACGCGTCGAAGCCGAGCGCCGGCTCGATCACCGACCCCGAGATCCAGGCGTACTTCACCGGCGGCTATGCGGCGATGCGTCCGGGCCTCACCGACGGCGCACGGCGCCCCGACGACCAGGACATCGACGGCATCTCGGCCGAGGTCTTGTACCCCGGTTGGTTCCCGATGTTCAGCCTGCAAAACCTCGACCTGATGGTCGCGCTGCAGCGCAACTACAACGACTGGATGCACGACCAGCAGGTGGCATCCGGTGGTCGCCTCGTCGGCCTCGCCGCACTGCCGGTACAACGCCCCGACGAAGCCGTCGCCGAACTCGAGCGGGTGATCGACCTCGGCTACAAAGGCATCGTCGTCCCCTCGAACGCTCCACGCGGTCGTCGCTACAGCGACCACGAGTACGACCCGATGTGGGCGCTCGCCGAAGAGGCCGGCCTCCCCGTCGGGTTCCACGTGGCTTGCATGTCGCACGTTCCCGACTGGTTGAAGGCGATGAAGGACCGCGACCCGATCGTGCAGTACGCCGGTTCCCCGGCGCTCATCCACGACACGTTGATCGAGCTGATGGTGCGCGGCGTGTGTGCCAAGCACCCCGACCTCAAGTTCGTGCTCGCCGAGTTCAACGCCGGCTGGATCGCCCACTGGATCGAGAAGGTGCAACAGGGCTGGGCCCGGGAGTACGCCAAGGACGCTTCGAGTACTCCGCCGGTCGACGTGCTCGACATCTGGAAGCGACAGTTCTTCGCCACCATCGAGGACGACACCGCAGCGCTGCGCACCCGCGACCTGATCGGGGAAGAGACGTTGCTGTGGGGTTCGGACTATCCGCACACCGACTCGACGTGGCCGTGTTCGACCCAAGTGCTCGACGAGATGTTCGAAGACATCTCCGCGGAGACGCGCGACAAGATCACCCGCACGAACGTCGCCGAGCTGTATTCGCTGTAGCCGCCGCCGGCTGCGCAGCGGTCGGTTGCGCCAGCGGGACGGCCGTCGCGCTGTGCTAACCAGTGAGTCGACACACCCATGGGGAGGGTCGATGATCACGCAGCTGTACGCCGACGAGATCCACCGGCAGGCCGACGACAACCCGACGATCTACGGCGACGTCGACTTCGACGTGTTGCCCGAGCGATTCGATCGAGAGGCCACCGTCGACGACGAACGGTTCGAGCCGATCCGCCGGCGCGTTGCTCGGGTGATCGACGACCCCGCGCTCATGGACCTCGTGCGCAACTACACGATGAAGGGCGATCGGGTCGCCGACGCGTACGCCGCCCTGATTCCCGAGTACGGGTTCCGCGAACTCGTCGACATGCTCGAACGCGCGTGGGCCGACGGTGTCGAGGCGGTCCCCGATGCGCCTGCCGAGTTGGCGGCCTTCATCGGCTCGATGGAGTTGACACCCGACTGGGTCGACATGGAACTCGTGGAACGAGGGGCGGCTGCCGAACGGATTCCGATGGCGACCGCCACCCCGTTCGCCATCCGCGGCGCGTTCCTCGCCACGTTCCTCAACAAGTACGCGGCGTTGCCGATGACGATGACCGGCACGTTGTCCGACGAGGCGGCAGCAAAGCGCGTCTTCGAGACGGCCAGCTTCTTCACCGCCACCACGCTTCCCGGAGCGTTGCGGCGCAACGGTCGGGGGTTCCTCGCTGCCGCCAAGGTGCGGCTGATGCACTCGATGGTGCGCTTCCACCTGATGCAGTCGGGCGAGTGGGACGTGGCCACGTATGGCATCCCGATCCCACAGATCGACCAGATGCCCGCCGGTCAGATCGGCGTGTACTTCCTGTCGTCCGACGCATTGACCAACGGCCAGACCGAGTTCACCGACGAGCAGCGCGCTGTGGTGGAGCTGTCGCGGTATCGCTGTTTCCTGCTCGGCCTGCCGGCGGAGTTGCTCGGCGAAACGCCTCAGGAGGTGGTCGACCTGATGACGGCCAGGCACGTGTCGCTGCGTGAGGGGTTCGACGATGAGATCTGCGGATCACTCGTACGCGGCGCCCTGGCTGCCGAGCTGTTCGACCGCTCCACGATGCGCGGCCGTCTGCACAGCTGGCTCGAAGGCGGGTTCTCGCGCTTGATCCTGACCAAGCAGTTCCTCGGAGGCGACGAGGAACTCGCCCAATCGGTCGGCATCGATTTCGACACCAACCACAAGGTGGCCGCCGGGTGCGCGGCGGCAGCGGTGGCGGCGACGACGGCGTTCTACCGCATCGGGCCGAAGGTGCCCTATGCCGCCGACTACGTCGACGCGCGCCTCAACCGCAAGCTGGCGCGCCTGCTCGATTCGTACGGGCACGCCGACTTCGTGACCGACCCCGACCGCTATCGGCTCAGCTCGCCGTGACGGCGGTGGCGGCGATCTGCGCCGCCTCGGTCTCGGCTACGCCGAGTGAGCGGAGCAACTGCGTCAGCACGCGACCCACGTAACCATCCGGCACGGGTTCGCTGACGATGCGCCGCGCCGCGAACAGAATCGCACCGACGACCACATCGACCGCCGCGTCGTCGATGTCGACGGAGAACCGACCTTCGGCCACGCCGGTGGCGATGTCGGCACGCAGGAAGCGCATCGGCGCACCGTCGACGATCAGTCGTTGCGCCGCGTCGAGCCGCAGCAGCGCCCGGAACTGATCGGGCTCGTCGATGGCGCGACCCAACGCGCGGGCCGTGATCACCGCAAACCGCCGAGCCGGATCGTGTTCGTCGACGACGATGTCGCTCTCGGCCGCGAAGTGGTCGATCACGTCGGGTACCACCGCCTGGATCAGCTGATCCCGATCGTCGAAGTAGTTGTAGAAGGTGCCCGCCGACATCTCGGCGCGGTTGGTGACGTCGCTGGCGGTGAACGCTTCTCCTCGCTCGGCGATCACCTCGATCGCGGCGTCGATCAGCTGGCGTCGGGTGCGCGCCTTCTTCTTGTGCCCGCGGGTGATCGGAGTCTGGTCGTCGGTCGAGGCTGCGGCGCATGTCACGAGATTGATCGTACTCAGTATTGACATCAGTTTCAATATTGAGTATTTCTTCATTCAGTGCCGATTGAAGGAGCTTTGATGTCCACCAACACGACCCCACCGCCGCTGACGCTCAGCCACACGACGGTCGCCGTCGACGACCTCGAGCAGATGCTCGACTTCTATTGCGGCGTGCTCGGGTTCCGCGTCACCAACCGCGGCTCGGTCGGCCCCGACGGCGAGATGGCGTTCATCTCCCAAGACCCCAGCGAGCACCACCAGATCGTGTTCGTCAGCGGGTCGCCCACTGGCGAGCACCAGTTCGTCATGGCCGATCACCTGGCCTTCCGCACTCCGACGCTCGACGACTTGCGCAACATCGGCGCACGTCTCGACGAGGCGGGCGTCGAGGGCGTGATCCCGATCAACCACGGCAACGCCTGGTCGCTGTACTTCACCGACCCGGAGGGCAACGGACTCGAGTGCTTCGTCGACTCGCCGTTCCACGTTGCCCAACCATTCGCCGGCCAACTCGACCTGTCGACATCCGACGACGAGATCGAGGCGTCGACCCACACCCAGCTCGTCGACCAGCCCGAGTTCCAATCGCTCGCCGAGTGGGCGACCACCTTCACCGAGCGCCTGAGCAAGCCGGAAGCGGACTGAGCCGATGGAGCTCGGAATCGCCGGTCGACGAGCCATCGTGTGCGCGTCGAGCCAGGGTCTCGGCTTCGCGTGCGCCGACGCGCTCGCCCGGGAGGGCGCCGACGTGATCATCAACGGTCGCCACCCCGACACGCTCGAAGCGGCACGCCAACGACTCGCCGATACACACAGCGTCGCCGTCACCGCGATCGTCGGCGACATCGGCGACGACGACACGCACGCCGCACTCCTCGCCGCGTGCCCCGAGCCCGACATCTTGGTGAACAACAACAGCGGCCCACCTCCAGGGCGGTTCGCCGCATGGGAGCGCGACGACTGGATCGAGGCCGTCGACGCCAACATGCTGGCCCCCCTGGCGATGGTCCGTCTCGTGCTCGACGGCATGGCCGAACGGCGATTCGGACGCATCGTCAACATCACCTCCGCCATGGTCAAGTCGCCGAGGTCGGCGATGGGGCTGTCGACCGGCGCGCGCGCCGGATTGACCTCGGTGTGCAAGGCGCTGTCGAAAGACGTCGCATCGAGCAACGTCACGATCAACAACCTGCTCCCCGAACGCTTCGATACGGCCCGCCAGCAGCAGATGGCCGAGCTGCACTCGCAACTCGGCGGCATCACCGTCGAGAAGGCCTACGAACACATGAAAGCCACCATCGCCGCCGGACGGCTCGGCGAACCGAGTGAGTTCGGCGACGCGTGTGCGTTCCTGTGCAGCGCGCAGGCCGGGTTCATCTCAGGCCAGAACCTGCAACTCGACGGCGGTAGCTACGAAGGACTGATCTGAATGTCGACCATCGACGTCCCGTACCTCATTGTCGGCGCCGGGCCGGTCGGCCTCACCGCCGCGCACCTCCTGGCCAACGACAACCGCCCATGCCTGGTGGTCGAGCGCCGCGACGGACCGCAGCGCCATCCGGCAGCCCACGTCGTGAATGCGCGCACGCTCGAGATCTTCAGGCAGGCCGGGCTCGACATGGAGGCGATCCACGACCTCGCCAACCCGCCTGCCGATGCGGGTCACGTCAACTTCGTCACCCGCTTGAACGGCGAACTGATCGGTCGGCTGCCCTTCGAGCGTCAGGGCCCGGAGGTGCTCGAGGCGACGCCGACACCGCTGCGCAACATCTCCCAGCACCGGCTCGAACCGCTGCTGGCAGCGGCCGCCGACGACGCATCGATGATCGACCTGCGCTACGACCACGAGTGGGTCGCCAGCGATCAGGACGAGCGCGGGGTCACGTCGACGATTCGTGACCGGACGACCGGCGACGAGCTGACGGTGCGTTCCGACCATGTGCTCGCCGCCGACGGCGCGGGCAGCCGGGTCCGCAAGTCACTGGGGATCGGCATGGTCGGTCCGCCGAGCCTGCAGAGCTTCATCGCCATCTACTTCGCCGCCACCGATCTGCGACCGATGATCGCCGACCGACTCGGCGTGTTGCACTTCGTGATGGACCCCGCCGCCAGCGGCACCTTCATCGCCCACGACCTCGACCGTGAGTGGGTCTTCATGACCTCGTTCGATCCCGAGAACGAGTCGGTCGACGACTACGACCACGAGCGCGCCGGCGCCATCGTGCGGACGGCCATCGGCGACACCGAGGCCGATATCGACGTGGTCAGCGTCGGTTCGTGGCACATGAGCGCACAGGTCTCGGAGCGGATGCGCGATGGGCGGATCTTCCTGATGGGTGACGCAGCGCATCGGTTCCCGCCCACCGGTGGACTCGGCTTGAACACCGGCGTCGCCGACGCGCACGGGTTGGTGTGGCGGCTCGGCGCGATCGCCGACAGGTGGGCCGACGCATCGATTCTCGACACCTACGAGGTCGAGCGCCGGCCGGTGGCGGGCGTCAACTGCGAGCAGAGCATGACCAACGCCTTCAAGCTGGCCACGTTGATCGAAGCGCTGGGGATCCCCACCGATCCGACCACCGAGGGCGTGCTCGGCCGACTCGCCGACCCCGAGCACACCGAGTCGATCGCCGCCGCCGTGCAGGAACAACAGACGCACTTCGACATGCTCGGACTGCAACTCGGCTACTGCTACGCCGAGGGCGCCCTCGCCCGTGACGGCGACCCGCCGCCGCCGATCTCCGAACCGAGCGAGTTCGCGCCGAGTGGCGATGTTGGTGCCCGACTCCCCCACGCATGGCTCGACGACGGTCGGTCGACCCTCGACCTCGTCGGCGCCGGCGCGATGACCCTGCTGAGCTTCGGCGAACACGACAAGTGGGCTGCATCGTTGGCCGACGCCGACACGCCAGTCGACCACGTGCGGATCGGCGTCGACGCAGCGCCCACCGGAGCGTGGGCCGGCCAGTGCGACGTCGGGGCGGACGGAGCGTTACTCGTCCGCCCCGACCAACACGTTGCTTGGCGCTCCGACTCGATCGCGTCGCCCGGGCCCGCCGGCGTCCACGCGGCGCTCGAGCGGATCCTGCGTGCGCACTGAGATGGCCGTCAACGCGCTCCGCTACGAGCACGCCGGGCAGATCCGATGGGGCCTGCTCGTCGGCAACACCGTGCGGCCGATCGTCGGCGACCACCCCACGACCGGCGCGTTCCTCAGCAACGTGGCGATTGGCGACCCGTTCGCCGAGCACCACCTCGAACCTCCGGTGCCGCTCGCCGACATTCGAGTGTTGAGTCCGATCACGAGCAACCAGCAGTACATCTGCCAGGCGGTCAACTACCACTCGCACCTGAGCGAGTCGGGCCTGTCGCCCGAGACCAGCCCGTTCAACGTGTTCTTCCGCAAAGCGTCGTCGTCGATCAGCGCCGCCGACACCGACATCGTGTGCCCTGCCCATGTCGAGTTCCTCGACTACGAGGTCGAAGTCGGCCTGGTGATGGGTAGCGCTGTCGATGGTCCGGTCGAGGTCACCGCCGACAACCTGAGCGAGCACGTCGCCGCCCTCGTTGCGCTCAACGACGTGAGCGGGCGCGACGTGCAACTCGGGGAAGGGCAGTTCTACAAGGCGAAGAGTTATCGCACGTTCGGCCCGACCGGCCCGTACCTCACCCTGGTCGATGCCGACGATCTGGCCCGATTCGACGAGCTCCGCCTCCGGCTCTCGGTCAACGGACAGACGCGGCAAGATGCCTACGCCAGCGAGATGGTCCACCAGCCGGCGCCAACCTTGACCGAGCTGTCGAGCGTGCAGGACTGGGCCCCCGGCGATCTCCTCGCCACGGGAACGCCCGGCGGCTGCGCGCTGCAAGCGCCTGCGCTCCCACTACGTGTACTGGCGCAGGCCGTCTCACCGAAGCGTCGCCAGCAGCTCGTCCGCAAGAGCGCCGAACGAAACGAGCACTGTCTGCGCATCGGCGACCAGATCGCCGTCGGCATCGCCACCGACGACGGCGCCATCGACCTCGGACGCCAATCGGCCACCGTCGTCGCTGCGTGATCAGGCCACGGCAACCGGTCGCCCGCGATCGACCCTCGGGGCCACCCCGAACTTGCGCGAGTACTCGCGGCTGAACTGCGTCGGGCTCCGATAACCGACGGCCAACGCCACCTCGGTGATCGACCGGTCCCCCGCACCGAGCTGCTCCCGCGCCTCCAGTAGACGGAGGTCCTTCTGGTACTGCAACGGCGTCGTCGACGTCACCGACTTGAAGTGTTCGTGGAACGACGACTGGCTCATACCCACCGCCTTGGCCAACTCGGCGACGGAGAGCGGCTCCGCCAGTCGGTCCCGGATGTGGCCGGTCGCCGTGGCGATCCGGCCAGCGTGACTGTTGCCGTTGAGCATGTTGGCGAGCGCGCCCCCGTGCTCGGCCAGCAGTAGCCGGACGTGCACCTCACGAATCACCAGTGGCGCCAGCGCAGCCGTCTCGGCGGCTGACCCGCGGAACGACAGCAACCGGCAGAACGCATCGATCAGGTCCTCGTCGGCGTCACCGACCCGCAAGGCGCCCGGCGCGTCGTCGGCGGGAACGTCGTGTTGCAGCTCGGTGACCACGCGCGCGAGCAGCTCGAGATCGAGCCGCAGAATCAGCGCCACGTAGGGCTCGTCGAGCGAGGCCACCGTGACGCGCGACCGCAACGGGAGCTCGTGACTGACGACGATCGACTGCCCGGCAGCGGCGCGCACCCGCTCGCGCCCGAGGGCGAGCTCCTTCGCGCCCTGCAGGATCAGGCAGATCACGGGGTGATACACGGTCGGCGTCAACACCGACGTCGTGTCGGCGCGCACCACGCCGAGGCCCTCGATCCCGGTGGGAGCCATGTGGTCCACACCGCTCCTTGGCTGGGAAGCTGCGGACGCGATCGCTCGCGCTCGCAACTCGTTCATCGCGCGCATCGCCATGGCCGCACGTTATGCGAGGAGCGCACGCCCCCGAGCACCGATCTCGACAGTCTGGGAATATTGGGCAGCACAGCCGGACGAATCGGCATGACGTCACCGGCGTTCGTTCGTACCGTCGACACCGTCCCACAGCACCAGAAGGAGCACACCGATGACGACCAAGATTGCACTGATCACCGGCGGTAGCCGCGGCCTCGGCCGAGCGACGGCTCTGCAGTTGGCTGCCGACGGGGTCGGCGTGGTGATCACCTACCTCTCACGAAGCGACGACGCCAACGAGGTCGTCGGCCTGATCGAGGCGGCCGGGAGCACGGCCGTGGCCCTCCAACTCGACACTGGCGACGTCGCCCAGTTCCCCGACTTCGTCGATCGCTTTCGGGAGGCACTCGACACCACCTGGGGGCGGTCGACGTTCGACTATCTCGTCAACAACGCCGGCATCGGCATCGCCGCGCCGTTCCTCGAGACCACCGAGGAACAGTTCGACCAGCTGATGAACATCCACCTGAAAGGTGTGTTCTTCCTCACCCAACAGCTCGTCCCGCTGCTCGAAGACGGTGGACGGATCGTCAATATGTCGACCGGCCTGGCCCGCTTCTCGATGCCGGGCTACAGCGTGTACGGCTCGATGAAGGGGGCGATCGAGGTGCTCACCCGGTATCTCGCCGCCGAACTCGGACCGCGTCGCATCGCCGTGAACGTGGTCGCCCCGGGGGCGATCGAGACCGACTTCGGTGGCGGCGTGGTGCGCGACATGCAGGAGGTCAACGACATGATCGCGTCGGTGACGGCGATGGGCCGCGCCGGGCTCCCCGACGATGTCGGTGGTGCGGTGGCCAGCCTCCTGACCGGCGACACGCAATGGGTCACCGCGCAGCGCATCGAGGTCTCGGGCGGAATGAACCTCTGACACAACCGCGCGCCGACGCACGAGCGAACGGCGTCCGCGCTGCTCAGCGTCCGAGCATCACTCGTGGAAGATGACCTTGGTCGGCGTGATCCGCAGCACGGTGCGCTGTTGCTCGTCGAGCATCGGCACGATCGAGGCCGGATCGGGACGGTCGCTGCCCGACAACACCGCGAACACGTCGGCGGTCAACTCGGCGCGCAGCGGGTCGTCGGTGATGGTCTCGGTTTCGCCGTACACCACGAGATGGACGCGGCCGTCGGGCACCGTCAGGCTGACCTTCGGCTGGCGGACGGCATTGTTCCACTTCGCTGTGTACGACTTCGCCGAGATCACGATGCGGCCGTCATCGTCGACCATGTAGCCGATCATCGACTGCTGCGGCGAGCCGTCGCCGCGGCCTGTGGCGAGCACCGCCCAGATGTGCGCTTGCGCGTAGTCAAGATGTTGCGGATCCCATTCGATCGTCATGTGGTTGTCCCTTCGTGGTCGTGCCATTCCGGCTCGACGGTCGGTGCGGGCAGGAACGTCGACACCAACGCGTCGGCGTGCGCCTGGATGAAAGCCGGGTCGAGGGTGTCGTAGCCCAGCAACTCGGCCTCGGGTGCGTTCACATAGGCCAGCGAGGCCGCGCCGACGAGCGAGTAGTACAAGACGCTCTCGTCGATCGGCGGCACCACGCCACTGGCTTGCGCCGCCCGCCACTCGGTGATGACGAGCTCGAATCGCGGGCGGGTGTGCCGATCGACGATCCACCGCAACCGGTCGGAGGGCACGGTCGACTCGTGCACCATGATGCGGTTCAGCTCGGGCAGCTCGGCGGCTGCGTGTACGAACGAGCGGACGACGATGGCGAGTCGCTCACGCGGGGTCGTCGGTGCGGGGAGCAGCGTGGCGTGCCGCTGCATCGACTCGTCGAGCCGCTCGAAGAGGTGATCGAGTGCCGCCCTCCACAACGCCTCTTTCGACTCGAAGTGGTAGTTGATCTGCGGTTGTTGCGTATTGGCGGCCGCCGCGATGGCGCGGGTCGAGGCCGCCTCGAACCCGTGCGCGGCGAACTCGACGAGCGCCGCCTCCACGAGCGCCGCGCGCCTGACCTCCGAGCGCGCCTGCCGTCGAGGTGATCGTTGCGCCTCCGCGCCTGGCCCCTCCGAGCGTGGTGCAGTGTCGCGTGATGTGGTGGATGGCACATTGCAATTCTCTATCATCTGATTTAATTTGTCCAGCATGGGGTTGCACCGCCTGACATCCATCACGCTCGCCGTGCCCGACGTCGACGCCTCGACGGGGTTCTTCACCGACTTCGGTCTGCAGCGTTCTGTCGATGATCCCGCTCGGCTGGCCACACGCGACGGCGGCGAACAGATCGAACTCATCGAAGGGCCACACCGTGCCCTCGCACGGCTGGGGGTCGGCGCCGAACAGGCCGACGACCTCGCCCGTATCGCCGACCGGGCGGCGCAGTCACCGATGGCCAACGTGGTCGAGGTGAGCGACGAACGCGTGGCGGTCCGCGATGCCGCCACCGATCTGCTCGTCGAGGTCACCGTGGCCACCCCGTACACCTCCCCCGAGTCGATGCACACGTTCAACCGTCCCGGCACCACCCCGGAACGCACCGACGTCCCCGCCGAGAGCGTGCTCGCAACCGACCCGGTGCAGCCATCGAACCTCACCCACGTCGTCTACGGCACCCCCGATCAACCGGCCACGCTGGCCTTCTTCACCGACGTGCTCGGCTTCGAGATCAGTGACGAGATCCCCGGCATCATCGCCTTCACCCGCTGCGGCGAGGTGCACCACAACGTGGCGATCCAAGCCGCACCGGTCGCCTTCCCGCATCACATCGCCTTCGAGGTCGACGACATCGACGACGTGGTGCGCGGCGGCCAGCACATGGTCGACATCGACCCCGAGCGCCACATGTGGGGTGTCGGGCGACACGCCATCGGCTCGAACTGGTACTGGTATCTGCGCGACCCGAGCGGCACGTTCGTCGAATACACCTCCGACATCGACCGCATCACCGCGCAGGATCTGTACCAGCCCAAGGAGTGGGACGGCCACGAGTTCCTGTACTCGTTCGGCCCTCCCCCGCCGCCGGAGTTCGTCGAGCCGGCTGACCTCGCAGATCTGATCGCCGGCGGGTGAAGATGGCCCGATGAGCCGTCCGAACATCCTCTTCGTGATCTGCGATCAGCTGCGGGCCGACCATCTCGGCTTCGCCGGCAACCAGGTCGTGCAGACCCCGAACATCGACGCCATCGCGGCCGGGGGGACGATCTTCGATCGGGCCTACGTCAACAACCCGATCTGCATGCCCAATCGGTCGACGATCATGACCGGCCGGATGCCGTCCGCCCACGGCGTGATCTTCAACGACCGCTCGCTCGAGCCGAGCCAGACCACATTCGTGTCGCAGCTCCGCGACGCCGGCTGGCACACCGGCCTGATCGGCAAGTCACACTTGCAGCACGGCGAGAGCCGCAACGCCGTGGCCGATCTCGGCCAGCCGGCCGGCCGTCACTCACCGTTCCCCGATGCGTGGGACACGCTCGAACACGACGAGCGATACGAACGCGGCGAGGTCATCGCACCCGACGACTTCTACGGCTTCAACGAGATCCACCTCACGCTCGGCCATGGGGCCAAGATCGGCGCTCACCACTATCAGTGGGCGCACGAACGAGGCATCGCACACGAGGTCCTCCATCGGGGCCTCGACCCCGACGCCGATGCCGATCGGGTGCTCGACGGACCCAACTGGTGGCAACTCCGTGCCGCTCCGTACCCCGAGGAGATCCACTCGACGAACTACATCGCCGAGCAGACGATCGATTTCATCGAGCGCGCCGAAGCCGACGATTCGCCGTGGATGGCGTGGTGCTCGTTCCCCGATCCGCACCATCCGATGTCCCCACCCGAGCCGTGGTTCGCCCGCCACGATCCAAACGACATCGACCTACCGTCGACCTTCGACGACCCTGGCGACGGCTGGCCCGCACACATCAAGCTGATCCACGATCTCCAGCCAGCACGACGGGCGTGGGTCGCCCCGTTCGGCCCGACGCCGGAACAAGCGCGTGCGGCCATCGCCATCACCTACGGGATGATCGAGTACATCGACGACGCCGTCGGGCGGATCATGGCCACGCTCGACCGGCTGGGCGCCACCGACGACACGATCATCGTGTTCACCAGCGACCACGGCGACATGATGGGCGATCACGGGCTGATCCTGAAGCTGTTGATGCACTTCCAGGGTTGCCTGCGCGTCCCGATGGTGGTCAACGCGCCGGGCAAGGCCGGCGGCAGATCGACGTCGCTCGCCGCCAGCATCGATCTTCCACACACGCTGCTCGACCTGTGCGGCCTCGACGAGTTCCAAGGCATGCAGGGCACCAGCCTCGCCCCCCTACTCGACGATGCATCCGCGACCGTCCGCGATGCGGTGCTCGTCGAGGAGGACTTCCCGAACGCGGCGACCGGCGCGCCGTTCCCACTCAAGACGCGTACGACCGTGACCGACACCCACCGCTACACGCGTGACAGCGACGGGTTCGAGGTGTTGTACGACCTCGAACACGATGCCGACGAGCTGACCAACCTGGCCGTCGACGATCGCGATCCGGCGGCACGCGTCGCAGCACTCGACGCCCTGTGCGAACAGATGCTGCGCGCCGACGACATCACCCGAATGGAGCCCGTCTCGCAATGACCGACCATGCCGCCGCGAACCACGCGCTGAACGTCCGCAACGCCGACGGCGAAGTCGAACAGTTGTGGACCGGCGCGACCGTCACCCACCGATTCGTCGAGGTCGACGGACTGCGGTGGCACGCAGCGACCGCTGGGGACCCGACCAACCCCGACGCCGTCGTGTTCCTGCACGGATTCCCCGAGACGTGGTTCGCCTGGCATCACCAGATGGCGGCACTCGCCGATCGCTTCTACTGCGTCGCGATAGACCTCAAGGGATACGGCCAGTCGGACACGACGCTCGACGCCGACTACGACTACGCCGCACAGGCCCGCGAGCTGACAGCACTGTTCGACGCGCTCGGCCTCGACCGGTTTTTCCTCGTCAGCCACGATCGCGGCACCGTGATCGCCGATCATTTGTGCGCCGTCGACGGAGTGGCGTCGCGGATCCGTCGCTACGTGCGCATGCAGCAGTCGGGGAATCGTCCGCACTCCGAGCCGCGTCCTCCGCACGAGCTGTTCCGCAGCGAACTCGGCGCGCAGCTGATCGGCGACGGCACCGTGGTGAAGATCGCCTACGGGCTCGAACCGAACCCGGAGGGCCACACGTTGGTCGCCATCCCCATCGACGAGCGCGATATCCGCTACATCCTCGATGAAGTCACCGCACCCGGGGTTGGCGCGTCGATGTCGGCCAGCTTCGTATCAGCCGGTTTCGATCGCGAACTCGACGACCGTATGGACGGTCTGTTCGGGGCCATGACGATGCCCGTCCTGTTCCTCCAAGGCGCGCTCGACCCCGGCCAACAACCTTCGGAGTACGAGACCGTCACCGACGAAGTCGCCGACGGTCACCTCCAGTTCGTCCAAGGTGGACACTTCTTCCATCTGGAAGTCCCCGACGACGCCTCGGCCGCGATCCGCGCCTTCCTCGTTCGCAACGACCTCCCGACCTGACCGCACATCAACCCATCGGAGTAGCAATGGCACACATCACACCGCTCGATCGATCGGACCTTCCGGAGTACGAAGTGGTCTTCCAACTCACTGAAGCGGCGATGGGCTTCGTGCCCCGCTCGATGTTCACCATGGGACGCAACCCCGCGCTCCTGGAAGCGTTCGCGCAACTGGCCGGCACGGTGATCGCGCAGGGAGAGGTCGACCCCGGCCTGAAGCAGCTCGTCGGCCATGTCGCCTCGACCGCTGCTGGGTGTCGCTACTGCCAGGCGCACACCGCATCGTCGGCGGCACGGAGTGGAGTCGACCCAGCCAAAGTCGAGGCGGTGTGGAGCTTCGAGACCGACGATCGTTTCACCGACGCCGAACGCGCTGCACTGCGCTTGGCCCGCGATGCCGGCAGCGTGCCGAATGCCACCACCCCCGCGCACTTCGACGAACTCGCGCAGTACTTCTCGGAGAACGACATCATCGAAATCGTGGCGGTGATCTCGCTCTTCGGCTGGCTCAACCGGTGGAACGACACCATGGCCACCGACCTCGAAGGCGAGGCGATGGCATTCGGCACGCAGCACCTCGCGGCGAGCGGCTGGGACGCCGGCAAACACGCATCGACCTGACCACCGCTTATCGGCGCGCTCAGTAGCGCCAAACAACCGTCGGCCCCGAGAAGCACAGCCGCGACGACCACTGACGCACGCTCGCCGCCCGGACCAGCTACGGCGACGAGGTGATCGCCCACGCCGAGGTGCCGTGCACGTCGATCGGATCGAGCCGGTCGCTGGGTACCAACGGCAGCAGCGCCGATGGTGACTCGAAGGTTTCGATCGGCACGTCCGCTCCGGCGGCCGTCGTGACCCCGACAGAGGTCGAGCTCACGCCCTCGGGATTGACCTGGTCCAGCCGGATGGTGTCGACGAGTTCGAGTGGTGGAGCGACATCGACGTCGAGTGTGGAGACGGCGGTCACCTCGACGTCAGCCAACAGACGCATCAGCGATTCCTCATCACCTCCCGACGTCCGGAGCCACCGCTCGCCGCGTTGCTCGACCACCACGGGCAGGGGGTCCGAACGCAAAACCGAGTGCGGCAACCAGCAGCACGCACAGTCGCTGCGACTCACTCAGGTCGTTGAGCGCAGGCAGGAGATCCCGCTCGACTTCTGGCGCCTCAACTGGACCGGGCGGCGGCAATGCCGGCGTCGTGCGTGCGCCCCCACGGGCGGCGAACGATTCGAAGCTCACACCCAACAAGAGTGCTCACCGACCAAGAACCGTGACAGCACCGTGGGCGCGCTCACCCACGAAAGGACGGGCGGTACCTTGGCTGTCGACGTGCCAATCTTCACACCACTTGACGACAGCGCACCGCACATCAGACGGCCATGCTCGCACTCGTAGGAAGTGGGGAGTACCTCCCGCCGATGAGCGACGTCGATCGTCAGCTCATCGAACTCTTCGAGTCGCCGCCGCGCGTGGTGTGCCTCCCAACCGCCGCCGGCCAAGAAGGCGACGCGATGATCGACGACTGGATGCACCGCGGCGTCGAGCACTTCGCCGGGTTGGGTGTCGACGCCGACGGTGCGCGGGTCTGGGACCGCGCCACTGCCAATGATCCAGCGTTTGCCGAACGGATCGCCGCCGCCGACTTCGTCTACCTGTCCGGCGGCAAGCCGGGATACCTCGCGTCCACGCTGGATGACACCCGAGCGTGGACCGCGATCACCAGCGTGATCGGTCGCGGCGGCCTCCTCGCGGGTTGCAGCGCCGGAGCGATGGTGCAGGGCGAGCGCTTCGCTGGGATGCCCCGGCCACAGCGTGGTTTCGGGCTCTGGCCAGGCGTGCACGTGGTACCGCACTTCGACGAGATCCCCTCACTCGTCGTCTCCGGCATCCGCCGGGCGATCGGAACCAAGTTGACGTTGATCGGTGTCAACGGCGACACCGCGCTGGTCAAGCTCGACGACGGCTACCGAGTGCTTGGCAAGAGCGTCACGGTGTGGAGCAAATCGGACAAGGCCGAGTTCGGACCTGGCGCGCTGCCACGCGGACTCCTCCCGAGTTGATGCTGGCGCCGCATCCCGCGCGCTTGGTGTCGCTACCGCACGAACTCGAAGAGAGTGTCGCCCGGACGCGGCGCCGGAGGGGGATCGGTAATGCGGCTCACACCGACACCGAACACGTCATCGGTGCCGTCGAAGGCAAGCTCTTCAAAGCCGGCGGCAACGAATGCTGCTCGGACATCAGGTCGCAGATCGGGGTCACCGCCACCACGCGTCCAGATCACGACGCCGCCGGGCTTGAGTAGCCCGGCACATCTCCACACGATGTGGACCACATCGGCGGGATCGACGTTGCCCAAGATCCCACACATCATCAGCAGCTCGACTGGCAGCACGTCGACGAACGCCGCCGTGTCGGTGGCATCGGCGCGGCGCACTTCCGCCCACTCGTGTACGGCAGCGGCTTGGGCGGCGCGCCGCGCAAGCTCCGGATCGAGCTCGATCAGCACCGCGCGCCCGGGTCGACGCAGCAGTTCGGCGCCGAGCAGATCGCGGCCATCGCCAGCGCACAGACTCAGCACCGTCGCATCGATCGGAGTCTCCCGCAACACCTCGTTGACGCGGACGCGAACTCGCTCGAGCCGACGAGTCATCGAGCCAGACGCCGAGTCATAGGCCTCATGCCATGCCACCCAGTTGGTGCGTGGGCCTGGGCCGGTGTGGGTTGCGAAGCGGTCGGGATTCGACGACTCAGGCACGGCCGGACCGATCGCTCGAGAAGCATCGCGCCGCATCGCGATCGCCCGATCGCTCGGCGACGACTCCATGCGCATCGAGCTGCGCAGCGATTGCCACGTCGTCGTCGAAACCTCGATGCCGGAGCTCACGGCCTGACAAGCCGTCTGCGAGCGCCGATGCGAGATCATCGCGACAGCGCTCGAACACCACCGCCGCGGCTTGTGCCTCGACCGAACGCCGGAGATCCGCCCCGAACGCCGCAACGATCGCCCCTGCTCCGAGATGATCTTCGATCGACGGTCGCACATGCCCGTGAGCAACGCCGGGGAGCTCGCCGACCTGAGCCGCCATGAACGGCCCGGCCCACGTCTCTCCACACGGCACGATTGTGCACCGCGTCGCTGCACCGTCCGCCAGCAGCTCCGCGACGCGCCGTGCTACGGCGGTCCGATTGGTCAGACACCCGACGGCAGCCCACGGCGCATCCGACGCCGCATCAAGGCAACGACCACCGTTCAGCGAGGTCATCACCAGCCGCTGGTCGGGTGCCACGGCTTGCAGCGAGGCCGGCGAGAGCGAGAACTCGCCGGGCCCCACGTTGCGGCGCCGCACCAGCAAGGTCGCGTCATGTCGGCTCGCGACGGCGCTGCGTCCCCCGGCATCGTCGATCGCCTCGGGCGAGTAGCAAAACGCGGTACCACCCCGCGCGACGACCTCGATCACCGACGTCGAGAACGACAACACGTCGACGACCACCACGAGGTCGCCGCGTCTCGCCGCCAAGAGTGCGCCAGGAATCCCCCATTCGACGTGTATCGCAACAGCGGGCCAGGGGTCGAACTCGCTTTCACCATCGGCTGTCATCACCGATCGACCACCCAGCGCACCTCCGCAGCAGCTCTGTGTAAACAACCGTCAGTTGGATTCGTCTGACGTTAGGCCGTCGCGCCGCGGGGCGCGGCAGATGAATGCCCCCGTGTGCTTCGACACGACGAACACGCCGTCGCGAACGCCGTCGTCCAGTCGGCGCCGAAGCTCGGCCACCTGCGCCTGGCTCGACTCGTTCGCCGGTGGTGTCGATGTGATGTACGCCATCAGATCGTCGACCACGGTCACGTGGAGTTCATCGTCGAATCGCTCCCAAGCCACCCCGCCGAATACCTCCATGAGCATCCCCGCGGCGCGATCCGGCCCGAAGCGCCTGTTGACGTCGTACCGCCCGGCGAGACCGAACACCGACACTCGCACTGCCTCGAGCTCTCGTAGATGACCTGGTCCATTCGTCATGATCCCGACGACTCCGTCATCGTGAACAAGCCGCGCCACTTCGGCAACCGCCCGGCTCGGCTCGGGCACGTGATACAGCGCGTACGTCGACACGACAGCATCAAAGCTCCCGTCGTCGAACGGGAGCGACTGCGCGTCTGCGACGCGTCCGTCAACCGAGGCGAAGCGACCTGTCGCTTGTGCCCGGCCGACAGCCTCGGCGACCATGCCGGGAGACAGATCGCACACGACGAGGTGTATGCCGTCGGGCCCCACACTGGCCACCTGTTCCCAGAGCGCTCCTGGGCCGCACCCGACATCGAGCACTCGGCCACCTTCCGGCCACGGCATGCGGTCGATGAAAAACGAGAACGCATCCTGGCCGGCCGTGCCGTAGGTCGCGTGGAGACTAGTTCGCTTGGCCAGTTCGGTGGAGTCTCGGTACTGCACATCGCGCAGGTAGTCGATGTTGTTGTCGAAATCGGCTCCGGTCGCCACGAACGTTCAACGTAACGGTCAGACGTCGTGGCCCAGCGTCGCCGGGGTTCGGCCAGTTGACTACTTCCGACGGAGGTCATGACCTCGTACGATCGTCGGCCATGGTCTCCTGGAGCGAGTTCTCCGACGAAGAGCCGGAAATGGCTGAGGCCGGCCGGTCGATTTGGGCTGACCACGTCGTGATGTACCTCGCGACCATCCGGCCCGACGGCTCGCCGCGAGTTCATCCGGTTGTCCCCGTGCTCGCCGACGGCCAGGTCTGCGTGGCGATCCCCCAGTCGTCGCCCAAGTGGCGCGACCTCGATCGCGATCCGCGGTGTGTGCTGCACGCGCTCCCAGGCGCACGCGACGACGAGTTCGTACTGCGTTGCCGCGCTCAACCGGCCGACCACTTGCGCGAGAGCATGCGCGCCGCCGCTGATCACCGCGTGCACGACGGCGACCGGGTGTTCACATTCGACCTCGAACAGGTCGACCTTGGTCACTGGGAACACATCGGTGAGCCCGACACGTACTCGGTGCGCTATCGCTGGATCCCAGGATCGATGACCCAAGTCAAACCGTGACCACAGCCCGCGGGATGCGCTTCCGAGGCGCCCTGCACAAATCACACCGTGCTGAGACGGCGTGATACCTCGCATCAACAACCAACACGAGTGGGACGAGCTGCGTGAAGCCGTCGTCGGGCGATGGGTGCCACGCACCTACCGGTGGCCCGCGTTCGACGAGTCGCTGATCGCGCAGTTCCCGTACATCCCGACTGCGGCGTGGGAGTACCTCCGATCGGCCGAGGGGGCGCTCCTTGCCGACGTGTACCCGGACGATGACCAGCGTTACCACGATGAACAGGAGCACCTCGTCGCGACGCTGGAGTCGCTCGGCGTAACGGTTCGTCGGCCTGACGCGATCCGCTTCCCGATCGTCCCTACCACGCAGTGCTACGCCCGCGACCCGATCGTCACGATCGGCAACAGATTCATCGTCACCAACATGAGCGTTGAGGGACGGCGAAAAGAGACCGCCAGCTATCGCCGTGTCGCCGTCGACCTCGCCAGCCACTACGACGGCGAAGTCGTAGAAATGCCCCCACTTCGTCTAGGCGACGACGCGGCAAACGCCTATCTCGAAGGTGGCGACGTGTTCGTCAACGGGAACGAGGTCTACGTCGGAATGACGGGCAACGCAACGAACGATCGGAGTCTCGAATGGCTACGCGATGAGCTGGGCGATGAGTACACCGTGCCCAAGGTCCCCCTTGCCCCAAACGTGCTGCATCTCGACTGCGCGACGATGCTCATCAACGAGCGGCAGGGATTCATCTGCACTGAGGACTCTCTCGACTTCGATGCGCTCCCCAAGAGCCTGCAGGGTCGCGAGTGGGTCGAAGTCGAGCCTGCGCAGGCACAGGTGATGGCCACCAACGGGGTCGTCGTCAATCCGACGACGATCATTATGAGCGACGCCTTCCCGGGGGTCGCCGAACGGGTGCGATGGGAATCGAGGTCCGCGAGATCCCGTTCGCCAAGGCCAACTACTTCGGCGGCGGGCTGCGCTGCAGCTACCGGCCGATCGAGCGCGCCGACTAGGCGATTCTGTTCGCCAAACCGTGCGTTATTCGCACGGAATCCCCGGTTTTTCGGAGAGACAGAGGGTCAGCGTGGCGCGATCGTTGCGAGCGTGAGCGGTGCGTTCTGGCCGGGCCACGTTGCGGTGAGACCGACGTCGCGCTTCGGCTCGTCGTCGAGCCGGCGCATGATCCGCATTGCGAACGCGTCGCTCGACAGCGTGACCGCCGACTCGTCCTCGGCGTCGATGGAGAACCCGTCGACTGGTGTTGGGCCACCGGTCCAGCCACCACCGCCCAGGCGAATCGGCGTAGGAACCACCACTCGCCGCTGCTCGTACTCGACGATGCCAAGCGCTTGCCCGGTGCCGGTCAGCGCGGCCGCGGCGAACATCGCCACCATCACCGGATCGTGATGGCCGTCGTACACCCATCGATCGCCGAGGACCGAATGGTGCATCTCGCTCACGAGGCGGCCGTCGTCGAGCGGACGCTCCCGGTAGGTCAGGGGAATCTGGAGGAGCACACCACCAGACTGCACGAGGTGGGTCTCTAATCCGACTGCGCCGTCGGGATCGTCGAAGCGGAACGCCCCCACGATGTCGATGTCGTCAGGTCCGGCCAGTGCCGGCGCCCACGGTTGGGCATCCAGCCACGACGCGAGGATCTCCGCCTTCGACGGTGTCAGCTGCGCGATGTGGTAGCGGGCCATGCGCCGACCGTACCGTTGCCGAGGGTGAGTCTCGCGACGACACCGGCGTCACGGCGTCGCCGGGCTCGGGGAGGCCGCAGTGTGCTGCGCCCGCCACAGATCGCGCAACGTGGCGATCTCGGCCGCGTGATGGATGAACTCGTCGAGCATGTGCAGCACGTACCCCGCACGCGACGCCTCGGCGTAGGGGCCAGCAACCGGCCCGAGGGGTCGCGCCAGCGACGCGTCGTCGACCAAACAGAGATGTGCGTCCCATCGATCGTGGGCGCGATCGAGCCGTTGCAACGCGTCGTCAGCTGATCCCGGCGGGTCATCGGGACCATCGAGGCCGACGGCCTCGCCCTGCGCTGGGACATCGAGCCACCGCGGCGCACGATCTTCCCCGTACATGTCGATGAGATGCCACAAACGCCAGGCAATCGTGGTGAACGGCGCCGGATCGGGTGGGTGCGACGCCGAGTCGGCATGCCACCGGCCATCCGCCCCGCGACGTACACTCCAGCATTGCTCGGCCGGCTCCCACAAGTACTCGTCGTCGGACAGTCCTTCGAGCCGGGCGCGAGTGCGGCCCCACACCTCGTCGGACAGCGCTACGAGCTCGGCACGCACACGTCCCATCGGACGTGACAGTACTCAAGCATCAATACACCTGCAGTCGGCCAACGGCATCAGCGCCGTGTTGGGTACCCACGCAACGGGAGTGATCGAGGGCCCACGCCTAGGATCCACAGATATGGCGACCGCCACACCGAACGACACGCCCAACCCGAACGCCAAGAAGTTCGCTCTCGACATCACACTGCCCGAGATGTTCAACATCTCGGGCCCCGACGATGCCGCCGGCAACGCGTTCGCCGCCGAGGTGTTCGCTGCGGGCGGTATCGCCAGTCTGTTCGGGGTGAACGACTTCGTCACGGTCACTCGTGAGGCCGATGCCGATTGGGACTCGATCATCGCGGCGGTCACGGCAGCAGCTGCGGCCCACCTCTGACACTTCTGTTCGCGGACACGTGCGAATTCCGCACGGGATCCCCGGTTTTTGGGTCGAGCGCCGGTTCTGTTTGCCGGAACGTGCGCATTGCGCACGTTTTCCCCGGGATTTCGGTTCAGGTGTTGTGGACCGTGTTCGCGTTCTCGACAATGTCGGCGCGCTGCTCCGGCGTCGGCCACGCGTCGGGATCGGTATCGAGCTCCGGAAAGGCCGAGGGGTCGAACTCGGGGTCGAGTCCCGCCGCTTTTTGCGCAAAGTAGTCCTTCACGACGCCCAGGACTTTCGGAGTCAGCAGCACGAGAACGATCAGGTTGAGCACGGTGAGCACGCCGATCGTTGCATCGGCGAGGTTCCACACGTCGGTAGCGGCAGCCGTCGATGACCACACGGTCACGGCCAACACCAGCGCCCGAACCGCCCAGATCAATCGCTTGTCCTTGCGCAAGAAGTACACGGCGTTCTCGCCGTAGTAGCTGTAAGCAATCAACGTGGTGAAGGCGAAGAACACCATGGCCACCGCCACGAACTGACTCCCCCAACTCCCGACCACATTGGCCAGGCTGTCCTGGGGCAGCGTCACACCGTTGGTCGCTGACGAATACCCGGGCTGCCATACGCCGCCGACCAGGATGATCAGGGCGGTGACGGTGCACAACACGATGGTGTCGATGAACACACCAACAGCCTGCATGAGTCCCTGCGAGGTCGGGTGTTTGACGTCGGACGCCGAAGCGATGTTGGGCGTCGTTCCGACGCCGGCCTCGTTCGAGAACAGCCCGCGGCGCAAACCTTGCACGATGCCCGCCGAGACCGCGTAGCCGACCGCACCGCCGGTCGCCTCACGCAGACCGAAGGCGCCCAGCACGATGTCGGCGAGCACTGTCGGCACTTGGCCGGCGTTCAGCAAGACGACGACGAGACCGACCGAGATGTAGGCCACCGCCATCAGCGGGGCGACGATCTCGGCGAACGACGTGATCCGTCGAACGCCACCGAAGATGACCAGTCCGGCAATGAAGGCCGCAACAAGTCCCGACACCAGGGGCGGAACGCCGAATGCGGAGTCGACGGTTGTCGACAGCGTGTTGGATTGCACCGAAACAATGCCGATCGGGAACGCCGCGATCATTACCAACGAGAAGATGATTCCTGCCCAGCGAGCGCCCAGCCCGTACTGGATGTAGAAGGCCGGACCACCTCGGTAGACGTGAGCACCCTCGCGCTCCTCGCGTCGACGATAGATCTGGCCCAAGGTGTTCTCGACGATGGCGGTGGCCATACCGAGCAATGCGACCATCCACATCCAGAACACCGCGCCCGGGCCGCCCAACGTGATCGCAATGGCGACGCCCACCACGTTGCCCGCACCGATTCTGCCGCCGAGGCCCACTGCGAACACGCGGAACGACGACACGCCGTCGGCGTGGTTCGGGCGGAAACTGTGGCGAAGAGCAGAAACGAACGCGCCAGGCCGGCGGAATTGCAGGCCCCGCAGCCGCAACGTCAGATAGATGCCGGCCCCGGCGAGCATCAACCCGAGTACTCCAAGGGTCAACGGGCCAGGCAATGTGTCCGAGCCCCACAGCAGTTCGTTCAATCGTTCCATAGGTCGTCGAATCACACCATCGCGAATCGGAGCGGAACCTGAACGGAGGCCGAATCCTGCCTGTGGCTACAGGAGCGTAAACGTGATGCCGCCGATCAGGATCGACCGCTGCGATATCGACGGCGGTGATTGCACCGAGGTCATCGACCTCATGGATCACCGTTAGCCGCCTGGTCCGCGCCGCCGCTCGAGCGGTCGCCCGACCGTCGTGCCCTCTTCCACCGGCGACAACACTTCGAGAAATTGGTCGCGGATGAGCAACAAGGCGTTGCACAGACCGAACTGGGCGACACGGGGATCGACGCAGCCCGACGCGCACGCATCCACACCACGGTGGTCGCGCTGGTTCGGGCAGCGACAGCGTTGGTTGGACTCGCTGAAAGGGATGCCTTACGTTCCTCGTAATGCTCCCCCCGTTGCGACGACCTCAGCTGCGCCGAGCGGCCAGCGTGCTGCTTGCTGGATCACTCATCACCGGCGCCTGTTCCTCATCGAGCGACGACGACACCAACGCGACAGCTCAGACCGGCGCGCCAACGGCCGACACGGCGACGACGGACAACGCGTCGACCGGCAGCACCGCGACGACCGACGAGCCACTCGATACGACCGAGCCACTCGATACGACCGAGCCAATCGATACGACCGAGACCACCGATACGACCGAGACCATCGCTGCCTCCGACGCCACGACTGCCGAGACACTCGGGACCATTGCCGACGCACCGACGGTCTTCGACGGCGAGCGGGTGGCCGTCATCGGCAGCAACGCCTGGCCGCTCGTCGGCAATCTGCTCGCTCTGGGTGTGACCCCTGTGGCGGTCTACAGCCAGCTCGGCAACCAGGAGCAGCCGGACTACCTCACCAACTCCTTCGGCGAGCAGTTGGCTGATGTGCCGGTGCAGTATGTGGACCTCGCCTCGCTAAATCCCGAAGAACTCGCTCGGCTGGGCGCGGATCGCGTGGTGCTTCCGGCCTTCTTCGAGCCGATCGTCGCCGACAACCCGATTTGGCAAGAGCTACTCGAAGGCGACGCGGCGGCCGTCTACGTTGCGCCGACCGACTGGCGCGAGTCCCTGCAGGCGCTGGCGGATGCGTCCGGTGTCGACGCATCTGCAACGCTCGGCGAACTCGATGCCGAGTACGCGGCGCGTATCGATGCCATCGCGGCGTCGCTCGACTACGACCCAAACACCGTTACGTTCAACACGTTCCAATGGAACGAAGACGGCACCTTCATCCCCACCGTGCGCGCCGCACCGATCGTGCAGGTCATGTCCGATCTCGGGTTCGACCTACACCCCTCGCTGGCGGAGTCGAACGATGGGCCGGCCAGTCTCGAGACAGTCACCGACATGAGCGCCGACCTCGTCGCTATTCAGGTTCGCGGGATTGAGTACGACTCCATCGCAGCCGATCCGCTGTGGTCGACGACAGCGGTCGCCACATCAGGCAACCAGTTCGAGCGCTTCCAGTTCGGCCAGCAAGGTGGATGGCTCGAGATGCTGGCCCTGCTCGATCAGCTCGCGGACGAGCTACCGAGCTATCAGCCGGGAAGATGACGCCGCCGCAGACGTCGAGCGAGCCCAACACCAAGCCGCGCAACCGTGCGGTGCACTTCGGTTGGGTGTCGTTGCTGCAAGACCTCGGCTCGAAGATGGTGGTACCGATCCTGCCCCTGTTCTTGGCGATCCAGCTCGGAGCGTCTGCCTTTGTAGTCGGCATTGTCGACGGCATTGGCGCCGTCAGTGCCGCGGCGGCCGCGGCCATCGCCGGCAGGTGGAGCACCGGCAATCCGGTCCGCTGGGTGCGAGTGGGCTACGGGCTCTCGAGCGCAATGAAGCTGGCGTTGGCGTTCGCCACGACGTGGCCCGCCGTGTTGGGCATCCGAGTGGCTGACCGCACCGGGAAAGGTGTCCGCGACGCTCCCCGCGACCTGCTGCTCGCCGAGGCGCCGGCCGATCGGCACGGCACCACCTTCGGCATACAACAAGCAATGGACAAGACGGGTGGCTTTCTCGGCCCGCTCGTCGGCCTCGCGGCGTACGAGCTGTTCAACCAGTCATTCGACGCGGTCTTCTTCGTCGCGTTCATTCCCTGCGCGGCCAGCGTGGCGCTGCTGTGGTACATCCCGGCGGCACCTCGACCACCCGAGTCCCCTGCGACAGGTCAGCCATCAGCCGAGACATCGCAACACGAACGGTCACCGACGCAGGCCCAGCGCCGCGCACTGGCAGCGATCTTGCTGCACTCACTCGGGTTTGTCTCCGTGTCGCTGCTGCTCCTGCGCGGGCTCGACGTGAACGCCTCGGTGGCAGAGCTTCTCATCGGGTACGCCGTGCTCCGGCTGATCACGGCCGTCGCCAGCTATCCGATCGGCCGCCTCGTCGACGGTACGTCGGCTCGAAGGGTGACGATCGCAGGAATGTTGGTGTCGGCGGGTGCTGTCGGGCTCATCGCGATCGCCGACAGTCCGACGGTCGTGTGGCTCGCCCTCGGGGCAGTCGGCCTCGCCGATGCAATGACGCGGGGGCCGGTGAAGGCATGGCTGCTCGGTCTCGGCCCCGCCGCGACACGCGGTCCGGTGCTCGGTGACCGCGCGGCGATCACCGGCGTCGGCGCGCTCGTTTCGGCAGTTGTGGTAGGTGCTGCATGGGGTTCCGACGGCCAAGCGGCGCTGCTGGGGGCGGCCGTCGTCGCCGTGTGCGCCGCAGCTCTTGCCGCGAGCGTCCGACCGAGTACGGCGCAGACCACATGACCGAGCGAACAACCCCCACCGACGCGCGCGGCGACACGGCGCCCGGCATCCACGATCGCCAGGTCATCGGTGGTCCCCCTTCGCCCGCCACCGCGCGCGGGTTGGTTCGTTGGGTGCTCGGCGCGCAGCGGTGGCGCATCGCCGCAGGAGCCTCCGCCGGCATCATCTGGATGGGAGCAACGGCCGCGCTGCCAATCGCCCTCGGAGCCGCCGTCGACAACGCGGTCGAGCCGGCCCAGAACGCATCGACGAGCACCGTGCTGTCGTGGGCCGCGCTGCTGGTAGCGGTCGCGGCCGCCATCGCAGTCGCTGGCGCAGTGCGCCACCGCCTCGCCGTATCCCTCTTCGCCGGAACCCGCTGGAGACTCGAACGTCACGTGACATCTCGCGTGCTCGACCATCGGGGCGGCGACCTACCCGACGCCGGGACGCTGCTCGCGGCGTCGCAGAACGACGCCCGCGCCGTCGGCGGCATTGCCGACCTGATGTGTCGCGGCTCCGGCGCGGTGGTCAGCCTGATCGGCGTCGGCGCAGTGATGTTGACGACCTCTCCCCTGCTCGGTGTCGTCGTACTCGTCGGGCTGCCCCTCAGCATGCTGAGCCTCGTCCCGATCTGGCGGCCGTATACGCGGCGCGCTGCCGCGGTGCAGGCGACGATGGCGGACGCCTCTGCAACTTCGGCCGATCTCATCGGGGGGCTCCGCACCGTCCGCGGGCTCAGTATGGATTCGAGCGCCCGTCGATGGTTTGCACGTAGCGTGCGCGACGTCGAGGAGGCAGGCGTTGCCGCTGCCCGCATCGGCGCCGTGTGGCAAGTGATCTCGCTCACCGTTCCCGGACTCTTCCTCGCACTGGTGCTGCTCATCGGCGGCAACCTCACGATCGACGGCTCAATCAACGCCGGCGACCTCGTGACGTTCAGCGGTCTTACGGCGTTCTTGGCGATCCCGCTCCAGACCCTCGCCGAAGTCGGCGACGTGTGGGCGCGTGGACTCGCCGGCGCACGGCGCATCGCCGATGTCCTGAACGCACCGATGGCCGTCGAGCCAATCCCGACCGATCCCTCCATCGAGGCGCCCGCCACGCCGATGCGTATCGAGCTGCACGGCGCACCAGCGAGCCCCATCGACGGTATTGATCTCATCGCCGAGGGGACGCTGCTCGGGATCCGCAACGAGAACGACGACGTGACCGAGACGCTGCTCGACGTACTCGGTCGCCGAGTTCCCGCCGACGGCCATCGATTCGAACTCAACGGCGTCGCAGCTGGTGCACAGCATCCCGCCGATGTTCGGCGCGCGGTGCTCGTCGAAGACGCCCGCCGACCGTGGCTGCTGGCAGGCAGCTTGCTCGACAACACCACGATCAACGCCGCGTTGGGCGCGCACCCCGATCGAACGCACGTCGCTCGCCTCGCGCTGCACACCGCAGGACTCGACGAATACCTCGACCGTATGGACCACGACGTCGGCGAGGGTGGCCAACGGCTGTCCGGCGGGCAACGCCAACGGGCCGCGCTCGCCCGCGCTGTCGCGGCCGCACCGCCGGTGCTCGTTCTCGTCGAGCCGACCAATGCCCTCGACTCGGCCACCGAAATGGTCGTCACCGAGCGGCTCGCGGCGGCACGCAACGGACTCACGACGATCGTCATCACCGCGAGCCCCATCGTGCTCGCCGCATGTGACGTCGTCATCGTACCGCAGCATCGACTTGGGGTGACTCGATGAGCGGGCAAGCGTCGGTGCTCCCGAACGCAACGCCACGACGGTCCCGATCGCGCGTCAAGAAGCTGCTTGCGGATCGGCGCCGGGCCGTCGTGCTCGTGGTGGCCCTGACCGCCATCGCCTCAGCCGCGTCCTTCGTCGGACCCGCGTTGATCGGTGCGGTGGTCGACACCGCCACCGACACCGCGGCGACAAGCGACGCGCGACGCACGACGGTGCTGCTCATTGCGATCGGCTACACGGCCCTCACGATCGCCGCCGGCCTCATCAGCTACGTCGGGACCGTACGGGCTGCATCGCTCGGCGAGTCGGCGCTGGCCGAGGTCCGTACCGAGGTGTTCGATCATGCGTTGGCCATCGACACCACCACCGTCGAGCAGGGGGGCGTCGGCGACCTGGTCGCTCGGTTGACTGCCGACGTCGACGCCCTCGCAACCGTGATCCGCCAGACCTTGCCGATCACGCTGTTCTCTGTCGCCCAGCTGCTCATCGGCGCCGTGTTTCTCGTGCTGATCGACGTCCGTCTGGCGCTGGCCGGCGTGGCCGCAGGCACGCCCGCTGCCGCACTCGGAGTGTGGTGGTACGCCCGGCACGCTCCGGGGCGATATCGAGTCGAGCGCGAACGACTGGCTGGACTCTCGTCGTTGTTGCTCCAGCTGTACCGCGGGCGAATGACGGTGCTCGCCCACCGCGCCGACGAATCGCTGCGCACCCGGGCGGTCGCGGCCGGTTCGGGCCTCGTCGAGGCAGAGCTGTGGACCACGGCTGCACGCAACCGCCTGCGACCTGCGATCAACCTCTCGTTGGGCGCAGCGCTCGCAGGCGTCGTCGTGGTCGGCGCCAACCTCGCCGACGAGGGAGCTGTATCGGTCGGGGCCGTCATCGCCGCGGCGCTCTACGTGCTGCGGCTGTTCGGCCCGATCGGCGTCGTCATGGAGCAACTCGACGAGATACAACAAGCCACCGCAGCGATGGCCAGGTTGGTCGGCGTCACCGAAGTCCCAACCGTACGCGGCCTGACCGAGGCCGACCCCCCGCACGGATGTCGCGAGCCGCAGCACCCGAACGCCGCTGACCCCGATCTGAGCGGCGCAGACATCGCCGTCAGCGACGTGACGTTCGGCTATCTCCATGATGTCCCCGTGCTGATCGACGCGCAGCTCACGATCGACGCCGGCGAACACATCGTCGTCGTCGGCCCATCGGGGGCGGGGAAGTCGACCCTCGCCAAACTGATCGCCGGCGTCCACGTACCCGACAGTGGACGCGTGTGCGTCGGCGGTCGTTCGGTCGATCATCCGGAAGTCGCCGCCTCCGTCGCGTTGCTCACCCAAGAGGTGCATGTCTTCCGGCGTTCGCTACGCGACAACGTGGCGCTCGGCATCGAGGCGGCCGACGCGGCCATCGAAGCGGCACTCGCCACTATCGGTGCGCAATGGTGGACCCGCCTCTCCGATGGCCTGGATACGGCGATCGGCGATGGTGCACACGAACTCACCGCACCCCAGGCCCAGCAAGTCGCCCTCGCACGGGTGGTGTGCGCCAACCCTGCAGTCGTCGTCCTCGACGAGGCGACGGCCGATCTCGACCCATTCGCTGCGGCCGAAACAGAGGCCCACCTGAAGACGGCACTCAGCGGGCGCACGGTGGTGACCATCGCCCACCGTCTCGATGTGACCGCACGTGCCGATCGCATCGTGGTGATGGATCGTGGGCGGATCGTTGAGGTCGGGCCGCACGACGTTCTCGTCGACGACGCCGGCGTCTACGCCGATCTGTGGCGGCGCTGGACGGTGGCGCGCTGAGCGAAGCCACGAGCGGCGAGCAGCCGCGATGTATATGGTGTGCTTGATGTCACCTGGCAGCGCACCCGAACCATCGGTACACGGCGCGGTAAACGCCGAAACCGACATCAACGATGTCCTCGGATCCGCGACCGATGACGACATCGCGACGGGCCGGCAGTGGTTGGGCTCGATGAAGTGGATCCACGCGGTCGAGGTGCTGACCATGCCTACTGGCACGAGCGCCGTCGTATGCGGTGTCGGCAACCGCACGCCGATTCGACGACGGATCCCGCTTTCGGCCGCCCGTGGACTCGTGGCCCTCGGCGTTCCTCAGATCCGACTCCCGACACCCGTGCGCTGACACGTCGACCGGCGGGCCGTCCCCCAGCGCGCTGACCCCCTAGCGCGCTGACCCCCGAGCGAGCCTGCGGATCGAAATCGTGCCAAAAACGAGGACCAGTGCCGCCGACCACAGCAGTGCGTAGGCGATCGGTCGGACCAGTTCTCCACCGCGGGCAAGGTGGTCGAGCGACTCCACGTAGGTCGTGGCCGGATTGACGCGCACGATCGGTTGCGCCCAGCCGGGATACGCCGCGAGCGGCACCAAGCCCTGGGAGAGGAACAGCAGCACCAGAAACAGCGCGTTGAGCGGTGGGCCCAGGCCCTCCTGGGTCGCTACCGACGTGGCCATCGCCATCCCGATCCACGCCACACTCACTGCACACAACACGGCGACGAGCACGTAGCCGACCGCAGGGCCCACGCCGTTCTCGAACCGGAAACCGAACACGTATCCGAGCACAACGAGCACCGCGACCGCGACGACGGTGCGCACCACTTCGGCCGCAACGGTCCCGACGAGCGGACCCGACGGTGCGACTGGGAGGGATCGAACTCGATCCATGTAGCCGCCACGCAGATCCTCGAACATCCCGATCGCCGTTCCGATCGAGCCGAACATGATCGCCGAGACGGTGAGTCCCGGCACCAACCGCTGCGCGTAGGGCCCCTCCTCGAACGCCTCGATCGCCGAGGAGAACACCGCCAGCATCGTGAGCAACAGCAGGATCGGAAACGCCAGCGTCGACACGATCGTGAACGGTCGGCGCACGAATCGCAAGATCGACCGACTCGTGAACGCCGCGTACACCGACGACCTCGTTGGTGGGGCGATCGTCCGCTGCGGTGCGGTGAACGTGGTCATGCGGCCCTCCTCATCATCCGTGCGCCGAGGTACCCGCACAGCACCAATAGGGCGATCGACCAGCCCACGCTGCGACCAACGGTCGATGCGATGTCGCCGTCGCCGGTGAGTGCTCGCAGGGCGTCGATCACGGCAGTGACGGGTTGCCACTCGACGAACGGCTGCAGCCAGCCGGGAAAGTCCTCGACGGGCACGAACGCGCTCGACACCATGAACAGTGGCAGGTACGGGATGGTGGCGATCGACACCGCATTGTCGGGCGAACCAGCGACATAACCGAGCAAGCCCATCGCGAGCGCGGCGCCGACGGCGAACAGCAAGGCCACACCGATGTATGCGGGGAGCCATGCGATTCCGGCGTCGAACCGCATACCGGTGGCCACACCAACGACGAGCAGCACGACGAGTGACGTCGCGGCGCGGACCACATCGCCAACCGCTCGGCCCAGCATCGGCGCACCTCGATGGATCGGCATCGACAGCAGCCTCTGCAGCACACCGCTCACCCGGTCGTCGGCGACGTAGTACGCCGACGAGATCGCGGCGAACAACATCGCTTGGACGACGATCGCCGACGGCAGCAACTGGACGTAGTCGAAGCCCTGCGCTTCCATGATCCGTCGCATCGTCACGTTGAACAACAAGAAGAACAGCAGCGGAAACAAAATCGCACCCATGATCGAGGCCGGGTTGCGCGAGGTCTTGGTGACGGCACGAGCTCCCAACAGCGCACTGTCGGCGGCCAACGAGCTCAAGATGCGTTCCGTTCAGCTACGTGTTCGTTCGGCGTCTGGATCGACGATTCCGAAGATGCTGCAGAGTGATCGGTCAGTTGCATAAACACCTCGTCGAGCGTCGGACGCCGCAGCGAGAGGTCAGAGATGTCCACGTTCGTCGAGTCGACGATGCGGACCACCTCAGGAAGTTGGGGGGCTGCAGTGTCAAGCAGCGTCACCGCTCCCGTCCCCTCGTCGACGTTGCTGTCGCCCACCGGCGACAACGCGGCACCGAGCGCTGGTCCGTCCGCTGGATCGAGCGGAATGACCACTACCGAGTGTCCACCGGTCATCGCCTTGAGTTCGTCGGGCGTCCCTGAGGCAACCACCTCGCCGGTATCGATCACGACGATGCGTTCGGCGAGCTGATCGGCTTCTTCGAGGTATTGGGTCGTCAGCACGATGGTGAGCCCGTCGCGCCGTAAATCGCGAACCACGTCCCACAAATCGGTACGGCTGCGTGGATCGAGTCCGGTCGTGGGCTCATCGAGAAACAACACCGAGGCCGAGACGACCAGGCTGGCGGCCAGGTCGAGACGGCGACGCATGCCTCCGGAATACGTCGACACCGAGCGGTCGCCGGCCTCGCTGAGTGCGAACCGTTCGAGCAACTCGTCGGCTTTCGAGCGCGCCGCGCTGCGGTCGAGCCCGCGTAGCCGGGCGAAGAGCCGCAGGTTTTCGCGACCGGTCAGCACCTCGTCGAGCGCTGCGAACTGCCCGGTGAGCGCAATGTGCTGGCGGACCGTCTCGGCATCGTCGACCACGTCGAGACCGGCCACCCTTGCCGACCCGGAGTCAGGCCGCAACAAGGTGGCCAACACGTTGATCATCGTCGTCTTGCCGGCGCCGTTGGGGCCGAGGAGTCCGAGCACCTCGCCAGCATCGGCGTTGAACGTCACGCCGTCGAGGGCTTGGGTGTCGCCGAAGGTCTTGACGATCGCATCGACTTCGATCGCTGCGCTCACCGTGTTGCTTCCATCAACGGCCGACGCTGAATGTTAATCATGCCTGCCATATTGGTGTCAGTGACTGACAGACGTCAAGGCCACGGCCGCTGTTCCGTTACGGTGCCGTCGATGACGGAATCCCCCACGACTGGGGTCCGGCGCACCAACACGCGCCAACGGCTGTTCGATGTCGGTCTCGAGCTCTTCGCGAGGCGCGGCTACGACGACGTCACCACCGAGGAGATCGCTGCCGCTGCGGGTGTCTCGCAACGAACCCTGTTTCGGCACTTCGCGTCAAAGCTCGACCTGCTGTTCGCCGATGCCGACGTCGCCACCGACGAGTTCACCGAGCTGCTCTATCGCCAGCCACCCGGACCGGTGACCGACGCGGTGCTTGCAGCGATCGCCGAACAACAACGTTCACTACCTCTCGACGAGACGGCAGCGATCGTCGCCCGCATCGTCAACGAGACGCCGTCGCTCGAAGAGGCCCGGCGTGGCTACGAACGCCGCTTCGAGCAAACGCTTGCGGAGTGGATTGCCCAACGGCACGCCGTTCGGCCCGACAACTTCGACGTACGTGTGCTTGCCGCAGTGCTGGTCGCCGCTCGTCGCGTGTGTGTGAACGAGTGGCAAGCCGCGACGGGAGTCGGTTCCGTCGTGCCACTGGCCAGCCGGGCGCTATCGGCAATCGACGACGAGGCGCTGTCGTTTTCGCCAACCATCGACCGATCCGCACCGCCGCCACCCTCTGGAAGAGCAGATTGATAGACTCTGTTTGGCTTGGTTAACATTATGGCGTGACAGCGGTTTCATTCGGCAGCGATGACCACCCCGGGGGCGTCCTCGCAGCGATCTGCAAGGCGGCCGTCATGGCCCATTGGATGCCGGGAGTCGGGTTGTGCGTGCATCAGCCGCAACAACCGTCGATCCGAGTCGCCGCGTTCGGCGGTGATCGCGGCTTCGATGGCCTGCAACTCGATCCGTGTTCGTTCCGCGCCCACGTCCGCGAGTGGATCGTGCGCGATGGAATCGGCCTTGGGCACTTGGATCAGCCGCTCGGGAGTGTCACCCTCGATCTCTTCACGGATGGCTCGACCGGCCTCCATTCGGCCGGGCTCGCCGAGCGACGTCTTGACGACGATCACTCCGTCATGGCCTTTCCGACGCTGACGTTGGCCAACCCTCAGGCTCAGGCACGACGGCTGCGGACCGACGCACAACTTCAACCCGACAGCCTCCCGGCACTCATCAACGTCGCCGACGACATCGATCTTGCCGTGAGCTTCGTGCACTGCACATTCGATCACCACCATGCGACCGCACGTGACCAGGTGATCGACGCATTGTTCGACGTGATGGCGGTCTGCAGCGCAGACGAGGTCGAAGGCGTCCTTGCGCGCTAGCGCCGCGCCACACCGGCAGGGCGCGTCGTCAGTCGCGCGTGACGCGCTCCATCACTTCGAACGCCAGTAGCTCAGCGTTGATCCCCGCCGGTCCACCGTGTCCGTGGCCGGCTGGGGCCGCGCCGCCGTGTCCAGCAGATCCGTCCGGTGTGTGTCGCTCAGCCATCGCATTCGCATCCTCGGCAACGTGTGCATGCGCAGCCGCAAAGTCGCTGCTCTGGAGCCACGCCTGGAACGCTTCTTCGGACTCCCAGCGCGTGAACACGAAGAAGCGACGGTGCTCGTCGGTCGGCCGAAGGAGTAGAAACTCCTCGAATCCTGGCTGATCCTCGACCGACCCTGCCCGCTTCGCGAATCGGTCGATGAACTCTGGGCCCATCCCGTCGGGTACTTCGACGGCATTGATCTTGACGACGCTCATGATGTTGTGCTCCGTGACGAAGCTATGGCTGATGTAGATCTGAGTGGCAGAGGTGTGGTTGACGTCATACGAACCGTGCGCGGCTCACCGATCACGATGTGGTCAACGTGGCTGCGGACGATGAGCACGGCAGCGAGTGACCCCTTGTTGCCCGACACGCTCACCGCCTCCAGTAGCCGGTCATCGCTACCTGATCGGGAGCCATGCCGACATCGTTGCGGAGGTGTCTGCGCACGGCAGTGACCTCACGGGACTCGGCAGCACCGAGCGCATATAGCCCAGCCGCGTCGTCCGCACGGCGACGGACGGCCTCGATCAGCAGACCCGCTGTGCCAGCGGGCTGTCCGTCACGGAAGCACCACTCGACGTTGACGCCGTCCCACTGCGGGAGATCGACGACATGGCCCGCGTCGACGGTCTCGGCAATCACATCTACCGCCGGACCGGAGTCGCTCAGTTGATCGAGCACTGCAGCCGCTGCGCCGAGACCGGTGTCGTCGACAACCAACAAGTAGCGGTCGGTGTCGGGCGGCGGGGCGAAGGTGGAGCGTGGCCCCCACAGACCTGCAGGAGCCCCGATCTCGGCGCGTGCCGCCCAGGCTGAGGCGGGGCCTGCGTGGCCATGCAACACGAACCACATGTCGATCTCGCCATCGTCGGGGCGCCATCGTCGGACCGTGTAGTAGGCGCCTTGCGGTCGATCTTGTTCAGGCGTCTCTTCATTCGCAGCCCAACTGAAGTTGGCATCGATGCTCAGTTCGCTACGTCCCACCGGCGGCAACAGGACGTACAAGAACTGGTCGCCTCCGATCGAGGCGTAATCGTCCAGCCCACCGCCGAACGTGATCTGTCGCAGGTTCGGCGTGAGGTCGCGCAACGCAACAACACTCGTGATCACCGTCGTGAGGTCGTTGGTGCCAGCGATCTCGCGCTCCAAGCTCGTGAGTCCCACAGACTCCTCCGCTGCGCTACGCGCGGCCTCCAACAGCCCGAACAACTGCCCGCGGACCTCGTCGAGCGACTGTGGCGGCGAGCCGAACCGATGCTGCACTTCGTACTCCGAACCATCCGGGCGGCGACAGGCGATCGTGATGCCATCCGGCGATGCCGATTTCAGCTGTGCATCGACCATGGCCGCTGCGGGCTCGCCAGCAAGATGCCGAGCGATGAACACCACGGTGTCGTCGTGATTCGAGTTGAGGTGTTCGAACACGTACGCGAGTTCGTCGTAGATCGTCGTCACGATCGCTCCGTGCGTGCAGGGTCGGTCCGGGCCGACGCTCTGGTGTCGTGCGGCACGATCATCGGCGTGCCACTCAGCGGGTCGGGGACGACAACGCACGGCAGTCCGAACACTTCCTCGACGGTGTCGTTGGTGATGATCTCCTCGGGAGCGCCCACCCCGTGGATCCGACCGTCGACCATCGCGACCAGGTTGTGTGCATATCGGCAGGCCAAGTTGAGATCGTGCAACACGAGCACGACGGTGCGTCCCTCTTCGTGGTTCAGTCGATCGACGAGGTCGAGGATCTCCACCTGGTGGGCGATGTCGAGGAACGTGGTCGGTTCATCGAGTAGGAGCAGCCCGGTTTCTTGAGCCAACGCCATTGCAATCCACACACGCTGGCGCTGGCCACCGGAGAGTTCGTCGACGGGCCGGTCGGCCAGATCCATCGTGTCGGTCGCTGTCAATGCGGCACGGACCGCCCGTTCGTCCTCGTCGGACCATTGCTGAAAGAGCCGTTGGTGCGGGGTCCGGCCGCGGGCCACGAGGTCGACGACCAGGATGCCTTGCGGCGCGATGGGCGTTTGTGGCAGCAATCCCAAACGTCGGGCGACCTCTTTCGTCGGCAGCCGGTGGATCAACTCACCATCGAGGATCACCTCACCGGAACTCGGTTTGAGCAGCCGCGCCAAGGCCCGGAGCAGCGTCGACTTGCCGCATGCGTTGGGACCGACGATCACGGTGATCTGGCCGTCGGGGATGGCCAGGTCGAGCTCTTGAACCACAACGTGCTCGTCGTAGGCCAACCGCACGTGATCGGCACGCAGTCGTGATGACCGCGCATCGGGATGGACGCCGTTCGTCGAGGGAGGTTCGCCGATCACAGTGCTCCTGTCCGTGCCTGACGGGTCAACAACCAGAGGAGATATGGCGCGCCGATCAGCGCAGTCATGATGCCGACCGGCAACTCGGTGGGGGCCAGCACTCGGCGGGCGGCGAGATCGGCCACGACGACAACGAGCGCACCGACGAACGCCGCGGGCACGACGGCGGCCCGCGGGGTGTTCACCAGCCTGCGGGCAATCGGTCCCGAAACGAAGGCCACGAACGCAATCGGGCCTGCAGCAGCAACGCCGAGCGCCGCTAGTGCGACGCCGACGAGTACCAGTGCGAGCTTCGACGGCGAGACTCGCACCCCGAGCGCCGCTGCGGTGTCGTCGCCAAGATCGAGACGGTCGAGCGCGCGCTGCATCAGAATTGCCAACGGTCCGAGAACGAGCAACGCCAGCCACACGATGCGCACCTCGTCCCAACTGCGGCCGTTCAACGATCCCGTCAACCACACGGCTGCTCGTTGCACGTCGTTGATCTCAGCGCGGGTAACCATGTAGTCGATCACCGCCGTGATCGCGAAACCCACGCCAATGCCGACGAGCACAAGCCGATACGCCTGAATGCCGCGCTTCCATGCCAGGAGATACACCAACAGCGCAGCGATCACTCCCCCGGCCAACGCGCCGACCGACACCTGGAACGACGAACCGCCGACGACCACGATCATCGTGACCGCACCCAACGCCGCGCCGGAATTGAAGCCGATGATGTCGGGCGAGCCAAGTGGGTTGCGAACCAGTGCTTGGAAGATGGCGCCGGACATTCCAAACGCTGCCCCGACGCCGACGCCGACGAGCACTCGCGGCAAACGCAAGGTCCCGACGATGAACTCGGAGTCTTCTGTCGGGTTGCCGAGCAACGTGGCGATCACGTCCGAGATCGGGATCGGAAAGTCACCGACGCTGATCGACCACAAGCCGACGGCGACAGTGATCATGCCGACAACGGCGCAGACCGCCACGGCGCGCAGGTCGAGCCGAACGGAGAACCCGCGAAGACGGATCACATGGCCGCGCAGCGGCAACTCACTCGAAGCGAGATCACCCGATTCAACTTCGACGGAGCGCTCGAGCGTGGTCATTAGAGCTGCGCCATGCGGACGCGACGAACGAGGATCACGAATACCGGCCCGCCGACCGCTGCAGTCATGATCCCCACCTGAATCTCGCCAGGGCGGGCGACGACGCGGCCGAGCGTGTCGCAAAAGAGGATCAGCGCGGCTCCGGCAAACGCCGAGGCAGGAATCAACCACCGTTGGTCAGGTCCAAATGCCACGCGCATCATGTGCGGCACCACGAGCCCGACAAATCCAATCGGGCCGGCGGCGGCGACCGCGCAGCCGCACAGCAGTGTGATCGACAAAACGCTGAAGGCGCGGGTCGTGTTGATCTTGGTACCGAGGCTGCGCGCCGCTTCGTCACCGAGCGCCATGGCGTTGAGCTGGCGCGCTACCGCAACTGCGAGCAGCAACCCGACGACAACGAACGGCAAGATCTGCCAGCCGACCTCGGGTGGCCGGCCGGCGAGCGAGCCGACCGCCCAGAATCGGAACTGGTCGAGCGTCGCCTGGTCGAGCAACGTGACGGCCCGCGTGAGCGCGCCGAGGAGCGCAGCCAGCGCCGCGCCGGCAAGCGCCAGCCGAACGGGGGTCGCTCCTCCGCGGCCGACCGTTCCGAGGAGATAGACAGCGACCGATGCGATCGCTGCGCCAATGAAGGCGAACCACACGAGGCCGAGAACGGTGCTGACGCCGAATGCCCAGATCGCCAGCACAACGGCGAAGGCGGCGCCCGCGTTCACGCCGAGGAGACCGGGGTCGGCCAACGGGTTCCTGGTGACTCCTTGCATGAGCGCACCGGCCGCACCGAGCGCCGCCCCGACCAGCAGCCCCAGCGCAGTGCGCGGGACGCGCAGCTCACGCACGATCAGGTGATCGGTGAGTTCGCGGTCGTACGACAGAAACGACTCGAACACCGTGCTCCACGGAATGGACTTGGCGCCGACCGCTAACGACATCACCAGCGTGATCCCGAGCGCCACCGCCAACACGATCACACCCAAGATGCGGCGTGTGATCGTCGTCTGAGCGACGCGCCGACCTGTGTGCTGCTCCTCCGGCGTTTCGAGAGGTTCCGGCGCAGTGGGCGCCGAGGCGACAGAGGACACAGCGGCCAAGGTTAGGGATACCTAATTAGTGCTGCAAGATGACCCTGTGGCTCACTGAGATGTTATGCCTCACACCCGACGCGCGCCGATGCCATGAATGAGCAGAACTCGTCGCGACCGACGACCCACACTCCATCGACACGCGTCAGCGTCCCCTGCTGATCCCCATAGGCAGGATTACCGCCGAATTCCACGTCATAAGTGATCGCAGCGGTATCACCATCGACGGTGACCGCGGTGGGCACCAGCGTGATGCCGCCGAACCCGGCGCCTGTCGCGGCGTACGCCTCGACCGTCGCCGCCAAGGCGTCCGCATCGGCGAGGTGTGGCGACTTCTGATCGAACGCCGCGGTGGAGTCGAACACCAGGGCCCACGCCGTCGCAGCGGCTTCCTCGTCGCCACCGGATGCTCCCGGTTCGGTGGCTGCGGTGGTTGGTGCTGCGGTGGTCGGTGCCGCGGTGGTCGGTGCTGCGGTGGTCGGTGCCGCGGTGGTCGGTGCCGCAGTCGTCGGCGCGGCCGTGGACGGAGCAGCAGTCGTCGGAGCTGCGGTGGTATCGGTGCTGCTGGTGTTGTCGTCACCACAGGCAGCCAGCAGCAGGGCAGCGGCGATCACGACTCCGGTCGCGCGGCGCATCACTGTTCGCCCCGACCCTGCCGGCGGGCGACGTCAGCGGGCTCGTTCTGATCGGTGTGCTGGCGGACGCTCGCCACGACCTCCTCGGCGAAGCAGCGTGCGGCCAGCCGCGCAACCACGTCGTCGAGCATCCCGAACTCGCCCAGAGGCGCTCGAAGTTCGACCACCGACACTCCGAGCGACGAATCCGGTCGAATCGTGGCCTCGACTTCGGTGTCGTCGACGTCGGGGAGCTCCGCGATCACGTCCATGAGGCGACACGGAGCGAGGAAGGTAGCAAACGTCCGGCACTCCATGTCCGAGCGCTCCACGCGGAAGACTCCGCCCCCGAGATCCTCCAGCGTCCCCGTGAAGTCAATCGACGCCAACTGTTCGAGCTGCTGCGAGAGCCGGCGGCTCAGTCCGGCAACAACGATCTGGCGCATCTTGCACGGGTCGATGTCAGCTGCCGGGTGGGTACCGACGACCACACACTCGCCGCTCGAGCAGTGCAGTCGCAGCTGCGCTCCGGGGGTCGAGTGCACAGTGCCGACGGCGATTCGCAAGCGTTCCATATGCGTCACGGGGTGGTCCTTTCGGTGTCGGTAACGGTGGCGGCGACCTCGCGCGCCCGAGCCGCAAGCGCAACGGTGGCGGCACGTACGTCTTCAGGGCGTCCGACCACCGGGTCGAACGCAACGCGGGAAATCGCCGAAACGGTGGTGATCGAGTAGGTGGGGTCGACGTAGTCGCGCACTTCGAGCGTCACGCCGTAGCGATCGAGACCGGTCACGGTGGCCGTCGGCGCATTCGGGCAGCCGCCGAGGTGTCGCACGATCTCGAGACACGCATCGGAGTGATCGCCATTGAGGTAGTCGATCACCGGCTGCGCGGCAGGGATCACCGGGTCGGGTTGTGCTGCGGCATACTCCTCCGCGCTGACCCAACCCATCACCCCGAACCCACCAACAAAGCGAGCGTGGAGTAGCTCGAAGCGCCACCATTCGAAGTCGGGAAAGTCGAGGTAGGCCCGACTATGCGGGTGGAGGGCGGTATGCGTGGCAACTGTGTCGGCGTCAGGATCGAAGGGCACGAACGAGCCCACGAGCGTGATGCGCGGCAAGGCCAGCGGATCACGCAGCGCGTCGTGTGCGGCATGCACGAGCACGCTCGCCCTGGGGTCCCGTCGCAGATTGATCGTGTGCTCAGCCAGCTGAGACACACAGACGACCGGCGCTCCGGCGTCGACAGTACTGATCGGCACGATCGATGTGTACGGGTGGCCAGACTCGGTGACCGTCGCCACTGAGGCCAACGCGCCGGGACCGATCAGGGTGCGCGCCAGCTCGGCGTGCGACGGAAACGAGTGCCGATCGCCGACGATCATCGGCATCGCTTCGACGTGTCGACGCCGCTCGTCATCAACGCGCGACGGCTGACCGACGGTGGATGCGCTCATTGGGCACCTGCGTAGATGTCGGTGATCATCTGCTCGATGAGCTGGCCCGTGCGCGGTCCGTTGCCAAGCAGGTACTGGTCGTCGTAGGCGAACACGCGACCGGTTTGACCTGCGGGTGTTTCTCCGAGTCCCTGAATCGATAACAGCCCCTCGACGCCACCGACCGATTCAAGCCCTGCCGCCGGCACGATGATCACGTCAGGCGCTGCTACGAGCATCGCCTCGGCAGTAATCGCCTCGGCGTCGGCCACTCCGAGCTCGTCGGCGATGTTGACAGCACCGACTTCGTCGAGCACCCAGCCAATGCCCGACTCAGCGCCCAGCACGAGTTGGACGTTCTCGCCACGCACGTACATCGCCGCTACACGTGGCGGCTCGATCGATTCGTCGACCCGCGCCGTCGCCGCAGCGATCTCACTGTCGACGGCAGCGGCGAGCTCTTCGCCACGCTCGGACACGCCGAGCGCATCCGCCACTGCCCGGATTTTTGTGGCCGGCCCGTCTGCGGTCGGCGGGGTGGGAACGACCACCACGGGTACCCCGGTGCGTTCGAGTGCTGTCAACGTCTCGGGTGGACCAGCGATCTCGGTCGCGAGCACCACGGTCGGCTCGACGTCGAGAATCGGCTCCGGCGACAGTGCGCGTTGGTAGCCGATCTTCGTGCTCGAATCGGCAGCCTCGGGGTATGTCGCCGAGATGTCGGTTGCCACCACATTGTCACCGAAACCGAGTGCCCACACGATCTCGGCCAGATCGCCGTCGACGGGCACGATGCGTTCAACCGAGTCGATGACCACCTCGACGCCACGATCGTCGACGACCGTGATCGGACCGTCGCCGCCCGATGACCCAGTCGACGAACCGGTCGGCGGCGCCGACGATGGACCGGTTGATGGCTCGGTTGACGGAATCGTCGAACCAACCGTGGTGGCAGCATCCGAGGTGGGCACAGGTTCCGTCGACGATGACGCCGCTGTCGAGGGTGCTACCGACGACACCGTTGTGTCGGCCGCATCGTCGCCACCTCCGCAGGCGGCAAACACGGCCGCAAGAGCGAGGAGAGCGGTCCACCGGTTACGCATCGGCGAGCGATGTTAAGCATTCCTACTAGAACTCGCAAGTCTTGGTGACATGACCACGTTGCCCAAGCTCATCGTGGCGCCTACGCTCGCCCCAATGAGTGGCCCAGCTTCGCATCACGGCATCGTCGAGTCAGCCGAATGGCTGACTCCGAGCATGCGCCGCATCGTGCTCGGTGGTCCGGGGCTCGCTGCGTTCACCCCGACGGAGCACACCGATCAGTACGTCAACGCGCTGTTCGTGCCGGACGGCGCGACCTACGAGGCGCCGTTCGACGTCGATGAGGCACGGACGCAGGACCCAGAACATCGGCCTCGCGGTCGGCGATACACCGTGCGCCGCTGGGACGACACAACCCGCCAGCTGACGCTCGACTTCGTCGCCCACGGCGACGTCGGATACGCCGGACGCTGGGCACAGCGGGCGGCGCCGGGCGACGCGCTGCAGGTCCTCGGTCCGGGGGGCGGATACGCACCACATCCCCATGCCGACTGGCATCTTCTCGCGGGCGATGAAAGCGCATTGCCGGCGATCGCCGCCTCACTCGAGTCGATGACGCCATCGTCGACCGCCGCGGTATTCATCGTGGTCGACGGACCCGACCACGAGATCGAATTGGACGGACCCGAGGCGACGACGATCTCGTGGCTGCACCGCAACGGATCGGCATCACCTGCGGACCTGCTCGTCGACGCGATTCGAGCCTTCAGCTTTCCGCCCGGCTCACCTCAGTTGTTCGTCCACGGTGAGGCCGGCGAGACACGTGCGGTGCGCCAGCATCTCCTGTCAGATCGAGGGCTCGCCAGAGACGGTGCCTCGATATCACCATATTGGCGACGGCACCACACCGACGAAGCATGGCGCGCGGTCAAGAAGCAGTGGCTCGCCGACCAGGAGGCCGACGTCTCAGGTTGAGCGGCCGATAGCGGTCGGCCGCTCGCGCTCCCGGCGATGGCTATCGGGCGGACCTGCGCCGGCCCTGCCGCCCAGCGCCGAGCCGACCGAGTGACAACGCGGCGCGAGCAGGGTCGACGCAGTGTTCGACCGGGAATCGAACGATGGCATCAGCGACCACGCAGTCGATCACGGTGTCGAGTTCACTCGTACTCACCGCAGCTTCGCGGCGCATCGTCGACCGCATGCTCTCGGCCAAGTGCACCACGCCGCGCAGCTGCATCGGATCAGGCACGACAGCCGGGGCGTCGCTCACCACCTCGACGTACGGTGACACTGGTTCGACCAGCATGCGCAGGTCGCCGTCGTAGAGGTCGCGACTGATCCCATGGGTCCACGGTTCGCTCACGACATCGAGGAGTCCAACGACAAAACGCTTCCAGACATCGAGCGCGCGCCCGGCGCCGTTCGCCGCGGGGTGGGAGGCCACTGCGTGCCGGAATGGACGGGCCTCGACATCGAAGAAGCCGCCGAGCGGGACGATCTCGATGCGCTGGGGGTCGGCAGCGCCGTTCGGGCAACTGTCGAACAGGCCCGCGCCACCCCCGTCACTCAGCGGTCGGTGGTGTTCAAACGAGGTTCGCCGCGTCAACATGCAAGCGCAGATGTTAATTCTCCTTAACGCCAAACGTCAATGCTCCGTCATGGCCCGACCTACGTACTGCTCACGGCCACCACGACGAACGAAACAGCGACCGCCAAGAACACCGCCGAGGTCGCGACGCGTAGCGTCTGCGGGGACAGCCACCGCCCCACTCGCGCCCCGATCGCAACAGCGAGCAAGCCGGCGGCCGCCATGCCGACCGACGCTCCAATCCAAGCAGGCAGCGCCCCGAACTCGGCGCCAAGTCCCGCCGTGGCGAACATCGTCTTGTCGCCGAGCTCGGCGACGACGAGGACACCGATCGCAGCGAGCCGCGAACGACTAGCAACCTCCGGTTCTGCCTGGATCGGCGACCCCATCCACGACCACACGGCGACGACGAGAAACACGAGACCGGCGAGCCATGCGCGAGCCACCGGCGACAACGCCGCACCGATCACACCGCCGCCGACTGCGCTCAGCGACGTGGTCACGACCGAGACGACCAACACGGCAACGACCACCTCGCGCCACCCCCTCCGAGCCGCGAGGGATAACGCTGCGAGTTGGCTCTTGTCGCCCAGTTCCGCGACGAACACGACTCCGGCGCTGAGTGCGATCGCTTCCATTCGTCCTCCGAGCTCATTGCCCGGAAGAGATGCCTCGACCGGGCATCTGTCCGATGCCTGGCCGAAGGTCTTGCTCACCTCGCGCACGAGGCTCGGGGACCGGGGCTCATCACCCAGTGTGTCGATCCGCCGACGAGGAACTACTCCCCTTCGCCGTCGACGAGCGTACAACGAGGACGCCGCCGCGCGGTCCATCGATACTTCGAACACTACGTGTTCGGCATGCCTACTATCGTGCTATGCAGTTCGCTGTCCGTGGCCACCGCGCCATTCCGCTCGCCGCCGCAGCTGCCATCCTGGTGACACTGACCGCCTGTGGTGACGGCGATGACGAAGCGTCGGAGACCAGCACCTCTCCACCGACCACGGAGTCTGCGACGACGACCGTCGCCAGCACAACCGGATCGTCAACGACGCCGACGACTGCCACGTCGACCGTTGTCGACACGTCCGTCGTCGACACGACCGCAACCACTGCGGCGCCGACCACGACCGACGCCCCCGCCGACGATCGCACGATCGTCGCCGTCGACGAACAGACGGCGCTCGCTCTCTTATCGATCGGTGTTGCTCCCGACCACGTCTTGACCACACTCAATTCGGAAACTTTCGCTGCGCTCAATGCTGATCTCGGCATCCCGGCTATCGACTTCGCAATCGCCGAGCCGTCATTCGAGGTCGTCGCCGGTCTCGCCCCAGACCTCCTCGTCGGCATCGAGAATCCCTCGCTCGTCGAGCGGGCCGACGAGTGGGCCCAGGTCGCTCCGCTCGTCACCACACCGGTCGACGCCAGCTGGCAGGACCAACTGCAGTTGCTCGCCACGGAGTTTGCGGCCGAGGAGCAGGCCGCCGCGCTCGTCGCTGCTGTCGATGCCGTGCAAGCCGACGTGGCGCAGGCACTCGCCGACTCCGATGCCGCTGGGTCATCGGTGTCACTCCTGACGGTGCGCATCGGCAACATCTTGGCCATCAACGCATCCGGGGCAACCGGAGAGCTGTTGACCGCCGTCGGGCTGACGCGACCCGCGGCACAACTCGCCGAAGGCCCACCGGGGATTCCGTTCGCGCCGGTGTCACCAGAGACGATCGGCGACCACGATGCCGACCTCGTCCTGCTGGGTGAGGGGATCAACTTCGACCTGACACCACTGATCGAGTCGCCGATCTACAACCAGCTCGACGCTGTGCAGCGCAGCGCCGACCAAGGTGTCGTCGGCGACGCCTGGGTGCTGGGCGGCACCGGCTTTGCGACCTACTGGGTGCTCCAGGACCTCGTCGACATCCTCGTCGACGGCGGAGAACCCGCCGGTTTCGACGACACTTCGAGCCGTTGGGCATCGTTTCTCGAATTGACTTCGTAGGAGACTGTCATGACGCACCGACACATCGACACCGACTACCTGATCATCGGCGCCGGAGCATCGGCAATGGCGATCGCCGACGAACTGGCTGCGCGTACCGACGCGGAGATCGTTCTCGTCGACCGCCGCCACCAACCGGGCGGCCACTGGGTCGATGCGTATCCGTTCGTTCGGCTGCATCAGCCATCGGCCTTCTACGGCGTCAATTCACGCCCGTTGGGATTCGACCGCATCGACGAGACCGGGCCGAACGCCGGGTTCTACGAGCGGGCCAGCGGCGCTGAGTTGGTCGACTACTACCAGCGCGTGCTCGACGAACAACTGTTGGCGACCGGCCGAGTCCGCTTCCTCGGCTCGACCGAGTTCGTCGGCGATCGTCGATGCGCCACGGCACACAACGGCCCTCATGCAGTCCGCTCCGTTCTCGACGGCCGCCAGACGACGATCGATGCACGACGTCGCGTCATCGACGCGACCTACGTCGAGTCGAGGGTCCCGGCACGGCATCGAACGCCCTTCGCCGCCGAGGCGGGTGTTCGAATCGGTACGCCGACCGACCTGGTGCGGATCGGCGAGCCAACGGACCGGTTCACCGTGGTCGGCGCCGGAAAGACGGCGATGGACACGTGCTGCTTCCTCATCGAGCAAGGCATCGACCAGGACTCGATTCGCTGGATCCTGCCGCGCGACGGATGGTTCGTCGATCGGCGGGGAACTCAACCGCTGAGCCTGGCGGCCGGAATGGCGGAGAACCAGGCCGACGTGGTGGAGTCGATCGCCGCTTCGACAACCGGTGAAGAGTTTGCGCATCAACTCGAGGATCGGGGATGGTTCCTCCGCCTCGATGCGGCCATCGAACCGGAGGTCCACCGCGGTGCCAACGTCTCGACGCGAGAAATCGAACTGCTTCGCTCCATCGAGAACACGGTTCGACTCGGGCGCGTGATCAGCGTGTCGGCCAACGCAGTGCACCTCGAGCGCGGAGATGTGATCGCCGATCGCAATGACGTGTACGTCGACTGCACCGCGCAAGGACTGGCAACGTCACCTCTGCGGCCGATCTTCACGCCAGGCGCGATCACTGTGCAGTTCACGACCATGGGTGTCGCTCCGTGGTCGGCATCGATCGTGGGGTTCGTCGAGTCACTCGATACGACCGATGAGGACCGCAACCATCTGTGTCAACCGGTGCCCAGAACGGGGCTGATCGCCGATCAGCTGCGCGTGTACGCAGCGGGATTCACCGCCGAAGGTGTCCGGCGTGCCGACCCGCGCATCAGCGAGTGGGCCGCCAGCGCGCGCCTCAACCCCGGGCGCAGCATCTTCTCGCAGATGAGCGATCCCCGAATCAGAGCCGCGCTGCAGCGAACGATCACCAGCCTCGAATCAGCGAACCAACGCCTCGCCGGGCACGCCGCGTGACGCGAACACCCTCCACAATCACCTCACTTACCGCCCTCCGCGACCGACCCACGAGCACCGTGTTCAGTCCGCATCACACCAGCCACCGACAGCGATCACGACCTGCAACCGCTACACCGACGTCATCGTGGGCAACCCCGGCGCCCACGATGCTCGCTGCACAGGGGCGGCGCGGTGCGCCCACTTTCAAGTTCATCGCCCTCAACTCGGTGGCCGAGTTGGCGTCGTAAGGACAGTCGATGTCAGTCGCCCAAAGCATCCGCCAGAACACGCGAAAGAACGAGGGCTGCGTCGCCGCCGTCGAGCCCATCGGTGATGGCTTGGCGCGCATCCGGGCGACGGCGCGGCAGCCGATCCTGCAGTGGCGCCCCGGGCAGGCAGTCGGCGTGATCGTCGACCCGACGGGCGACACGATGCGCGACCGCTGGCGGCACTACACCGTGCGACGAACGGACGCCGACACCGGAGAATTCGAGTTGGTCGTCGTCGATCGAGGACCCGAATCACCAGCGGGCCGCTGGGTCGACAGCCTGCGGCCCGGTGCCACCTTCACGTTCATGGGGCCGGGCGGGCGACCGACGCTCGGCGAGGACGCATCCGCGTACGTGTTCGTCGGTGACCGCACGAGTGTTGCGTCGATCGCCGCCATGGTCGAGCGGCTACTCGCCGTCGGTGGCTCGGCGCTGATCGACGTGGTGATCGGCACGCCGGAGCCAGAGCGTGCAGATCTCACTCTCGGTGAGCGCAACACGGAGCGTCTGCGGATCCGTTGGCTCCCCGCCGACGACGCCAACGACCTCCGCACACGACTGCCCGCGGCGCTCCCAACATCGCTGCACGCAGGAACCCAGGCGTACGTCACAGGCGAGATGAAGATGATGCAGGGTGCGCGTCAAGCGTTGCAGCGCGCAGGGCTGAATCGCCGGTCGATCCACTCCCATGCGCACTGGACGCCTGGTCGCCGCGGGATGTGAACACGCCCGCTACGGGCACGGATTGCGGGCCGAAGCCATGAACCCGCAGAACTCGTCGCGACTCACCATCCAGAAGCCGTCGACCAGGCTCATCTCGCCTTCGAGTGCCGTATACGCGGCGTTCTCGCCGAAGTACACGTCGTAGGTGACCGTCGCCTGATCGTCGACGACCAGCACACCGACGGGATCGAGGCGAATGCCACCGAGCGACTCGCCGACACCCTGGTAGCTCTCGATCGTGCCGCGGAGTTCATCGGCGGTCTCGAGAAATGCCGACTTACCATCGAAGGCCACCGACGAATCGAACACCGCCGACCACGCGTCAGCGGCGGCCTGCTCGTCGGTCCCGAGGTCGCTATCGCTCGAGTCCGCTTCGAGTACGAGGATCGACGGCACCTCAGTGGACGGATCGCCATCGACGGCGAGCACCAGCTCGGGCACCAGCTCGTCGATCACGAACTGCAGGCTGAGTGGGCTGCCGTGAGAGAACGCAGCCGTGAGTAGGGGGTCTGCGATGATCTCGCGGCCGGACTGGTTCGCCTCGAGCGTCGAGCGCAGGGCCAACCCGCGCAGCTGTTCGTATCCGGCTTCGCTCGACACCAACCAGACGATCACGTCCTGATCGAGGGTGTCGAGCTGCTCCTCGCTGACGGTGAAGTAGAACTGATCGCCAGCGAGTTCGTCGAACTCGGTCGGCGTGACGAAGCCAAATCGACTCATCACCTCGGCCCGAACATCGCTCGACGCATAGGCGCCGGGCAACTCCTCGAACGTGAAGCCGACGGCGGCGGTCTGACCCTCGAACTCGGGGTACATGTCGCGCACCTCCGCGAACGCCGCTTCGGTGTCGTCGACGATCTGCTGCGCTTGCGCCTCCTTGCCGACCGCCCGCCCAGTGATGAGCATCGCCTCGTCGAAGGGTGTGCCGTAGTCGGGGTACTCGCCGGGCTGCGCAACGGTCGGAGCGATCGCCGACAGTGTCTCGTAGTCGGAGTCGCTCATCCCCGACGAC
>JBCDFR010000026.1:0-56412 GCA_039177505.1 Actinomycetota bacterium
CGGGAGGCGACGTTCTACACGATTCAGGCGCAGACCGCCGACGGCCGGTCCGCCACGCTCCGGGCGATCGCCGAGGCCTGATCAGTCCGCGGCCGACTGATTGAACACGGGCGCGCGCTTCTCCAGAAACGCCATCATCCCCTCGCGTGCGTCGGGCGAGCCGATCGTCAGATGCACCGCCGCCCGTTCCGCAGCGAGGAGATCATCGAGGGGCCGCGACTGGGAGTCCTGCAGCATCTCGAGCATGCCTCGCACCGCGAGCCGCGGCTGTCGCGCGAGTTCGGCAGCGAGCGCACGGGCGCGATCTTTCAATTCCGTCAGCGGCCACACCTCGTGTACGAGGCCGATCGACAACGCCTCGGGTCCGGAGATCCGCTTCGAACGCAGGATCATGTCGAGTGCGTGCTCCCGACCAACGGTCTTGGCCAGGCGCGCACTGCCGCCCCAGGCCGGCGTCGACCCGAGATCCAGCTCCGGGAGGCCGATCGACGCTCCGTCCGCTGCCGCCACCCGAAACGTGCATCCCAACGGCAGTTCGATGCCTGCACCGAGGCAATTGCCGAACAGGGTGGCGACCGACGGCTTGCCCATCGTCTCGATGCGGTCGATGAGGTCGAGCCGCTGATCGAAGAAGGCATCGACCCCACCCGCTCGTTGGATGCCTTCGGGCAGTTGCTTGAGGTTCATCCCGACCGAGAAGTTGGCCGTGCCTTCCGCAGTCACGACGAACGCGCGAATCGCATCGTCGGCCGCGATGTCGTCGATGACCTCCAACAGGCGGTCGACGTAATCGAGCGTCATCCGATTGAGCGGGTCGTCGTTGGTCGAGATCACGGCCACACCATCGTCGTGTTTGGTGTAGATCAACGGCTGGCTGCTCATCGGTGTCCTCACTCCGGGTCGTTGGTGGTGGTGCTGGTGGTGTTGCTGGTGGTGTTGCTGTTGTTGGTTGCGGCGCACTCGACGCCAATGTTGTCGCGGGGTCGTGCCTATCGTCTCGCGATGCACGGTGTCCGGCCGGATCGGAGCGACGACGGAGGGCCACGCGATGACCGCTAACGATTCGATCCCCCTGCTCGACGGGTTGGCGACCACGCGCGCGATCCGCCGGATCGCGCCCGATCCGATTCCTGAGTCCGATCTCTCGACCATCCTGTGGCACGCCACTCGCGCCCCGTCCGGCACCAACCGACAGCCGGCGCGGTTCGTGGTCTTGCGCGCCGACGAACGATCGCTGGCGGCGAAAGCGCTCCTCGCCGGGGCCTTTCGCGACGGGTGGGCCGACAAGCGCCGCGACGCCAGCTACGACTCTGGGTCGGCGCTCGATCCAACGACGCCCAAAGGTCGATCCCGGGCCGCGATGGAGTACTTCGTCGAGCACTTCGAGCAGATCCCTGTCGTCGTGCTGGCGTGTCTGATCCGGCGCCGTAAGCCCCACCCCTCGGAGGGCGCGTCGGTGTATCCGGCGGTGCAGAACCTGCTGCTCGCCGCTCGGGCGCTTGGTTACGGCGGCGTCTTGACGGGTTGGCACGGATCGGTCGAGTCCGAGCTGCGCACGTTGCTGGAGATACCGGACGAAGCGGCGATCGCCGCAACGGTCCCGCTGGGACGTCCGCTCGGCCACCACGGGCCAGTTCGCCGGCTACCACTGAGCGACGTGGTGTTCGACGGCGCCTGGGGTGCGTCCGCCGACTGGGCCGTCGATCCGCCGGGTACCCGCTTCGCCGGTCCTCCGCCCATGCGCTGAACGATCAGCGCGGGGTTACACGAGCAGCGGGTTCGTCACCACTTCGACGAGCGCTGGGCCAGGATGATCGAGCGCGGCGGTGAACGCGCCGTCGAGATCGGCGGGGTCGGTCACTTGGATCCCGCGCGCGCCGCACAACTCGGCGAACGCCGAGAAGTCGGGATTGTGCAACGACGTTTGCCACACCTCGAAGTTGCCCGCTCGCTGCTCTTTGGAGATCTTGCCCAGCTCGCCGTTGTTCAGCAGCACGTGGGTGATGTTCATGCCGTACTTCACCGCCGTCGTCAGCTCCATTGCGTACTGCGCGAAGCCGCCGTCGCCGCTGATGCTGAGCACCTGTCGATCGTCGCCAACCGCGGCCCACAGCCCCATCGCCGCAGGGAAGGCGAACCCGATCGAGCCGAGGTACCCCGACATCACGAGGTCCTGTCGTCCCGACGCCTCGAAGTACCGACCGAACGAGTAGGTGTTGTTGCCGACGTCGACGGCGATCGCCGCACGCGGATCGACCGTGCGATTGAGACTGTCCATCACCGCCGCTGCGCCGACACCTTGCGACGCATCGTCATCCACGCGGCGGGCCTTCTCGGCGCGCCAGATACGCCACCGTTGGGCCAGCTCCGACTCGAAGCGGCCGCGGGCGACGTCGTCACCGAGCGCGGTCCTGATGGCCGCAGCGCTCAAGGCCACGTCGCCGAGCACCGGCGCCTCGACCTGACTGAATCGCCCGAGCGACATCGGGTCGTCGTCGACATGAATCGTCGGCTTGTACTCCGCAATGCCGGTGTGGTTGGAGAAGCTGGCGCCGAACACGAGCAATAGGTCGCTCTCGTTCATCATCCAGCTCGCCACCGGGGTACCCGAGCGTCCCATCACGCCGGCCGCGAGCGGATGCGTATCGCCGACCAGACCCTTGGCCTTGAACGTCGTAGCGATCGGTGCGCCCAGCCGGTCGGCGAGTTCGACAATGGGCGCCATCTTGCCCCGACAACCGGCGCCGACGACGACCATCGGCCGCTCAGCGCCGCGGACCATGTCGACCGCATTGCGGACCGCAGCGATGGATGGCGCCGACGGGTGAATTGGCGTCCGCCCCTGCGGCCCACCGGCAGCGGCCTCGCCGCCAGCGGGATGTACCTGCACTTCGTCGGGAAGCACGAGGTGGGCGACGTCGCGACCAACGATCGCGTGCTTCATGGCCAACGTCGCCAACTCGGCGTGAGCCGAGGTGATGTGCACGGTCTCGCTGTACGCAGTGACGTCGCTGAATGCCGCTTCGAGATCGGTGTCCTGGAATGCGCCGCGCCCGCGCACCTTCGACGGCACCTGCCCCGAGATCGCGAGGATCGGCGCACCGTCCTCCTTCGCGTCGTACAACCCGGTGAGCAGATTGGTAGATCCCGGGCCGGCGATTCCGAAGCAACCGGCAACCTGACCGGTGAGCTTGCCGTACGCCGACGCCGCGAACGACGCCGCACCCTCGTGGCGCACGCCGATGTAGGTCAGCTCCCCGCGTTGCTCCGCGCGACGCATGGCGTCGCCGAACCCGAGGTTGCTGTGACCGACGATCCCAAATACGTGAGTCAGGCCCCAGTTGGTCATCGTCTCGACGAGCACGTCGGACACCGTCCGCTCGCCGGCGTCGTCAGGCGGCAAGAACGCGTACACGCCGTCGGCGCGCACCTCGACGTCGAAACACTCCGGTGCGTCGGTGAACCCCTCCGGTGGCTGTCCGGTGAGCGGCGAGTAGTCGAATCCGTGCCACGGGCAACGCAGCCATCCGCGTTCGATCGATCCTTCCCCGAGCGGACCACCCTGATGGGGACACGCATTGTCGAGACAGCCGTACCGCCCGTCGTGATGAGTGACCGCGAGCGAACGCCGCCCCACCGTCACCGTGGTGACCCGCCCATCGTCGAGTTCGTGGGGGTCGAGAATCTTGTGCCAGTGGTCGGGCGACTCGTCTGCCATGTGAACCTCCGTGGTCAGCCGCGAGGCTACGAGCCCGGCGGCCCGGAGCGCTGCTCGTGAGATCGGTCGGCATGTGTACCGAGGCCACGGCCGCGTGGGCCAAGCGTTTCTGCTGCCCAGTCGGCCAACTCCTGATCGATCACGGTGGCCAATGCGTTGGTGACGTGCTGTGGTACGTCCGCGCTCCTCGAGTGCCGCGACGTGGTGTTGTTCATCGACAGCACGAACCCTATGTGAGCCGGGCGACACCCTCGGCGAAGAACCGGCCGGCGTGATCGGTTCCACGAGCCTGGAGATCGGTACGCGAAAACACCGCTCCGAACGGCGCGTTCCAGAACCCGTCGTCTCCGGGACGTTCGGGACCCCACGGTCCGACGTAGAGATAAGGCTCTGCGGAGAATCCATCGCCAGGTGATCCGCCGAGGTTGATCCCCGTTCCGTCGGCGAGGTGCACCTCGATCGCGACATCGAAGTGCTCGGGCCACAGCCGAGGACCGGTGACCGCGAGCCCGCGACTGGCGAGCTCGATCACCGCGTCGTCGACGGCTGCCCCAGCTGCGACGAACCACGCAGCGAGCGACTCAAGCGCCTCGGAATCGACGTCGATCGCCGCATTGCGATCACCGATCGGAGGCGTATCGGGACCAGCGTCGTAGGGCGCGTCGAGGTCGACCGCTGCGACCTCGGCGAGTTCTTGCAGGCTCGACCCGACGATCGACGTCGACACGACGTGACCGCCCGGCGCCGCCTCGTCCTCGACGACTAACCACGACCCGACGATCCGGACCCTGCGACCCGCGCCGGAAAACGCCGGCGTTCCGATGCCGCCGGGCAGGACTCGTAACGAGATCCGCTCCGTGACCGCCGCACGCGCTCGCGAGACGACGTGAGTGGCCACCCGATGGAGCTGTTGACGGGCGATCGATTCGGTGGGCATGGGTCCTCCAGTTCGCCCGACGCGGCGAGGCGCCGAACTGTAGGCGAAAGCTCGAGGGCGGCCGCTCAGCCGAGCGCCTTCAGCTCGTCGATGCGCTCGCCTTCGTCGGGATCGATCTCGTCGGTTTCAACGAACGCCCGCACGCACTCCACCGCCTGGTCGGCGCTCAGACGTCGCGAGCTCAGTGCCAACACGTTCGCGTCGTTCCAGCGACGGGCGTTGGTCGCCACCCACGCATCGTGGGCCTGGGCCGCACGGATCCCTGCGACCTTGTTCGCCGCGATGGCGGTGCCGGTACCGGTCCAGCACATGACGACGCCGAGATCTGCGTTGTGCTGCGCGACTGCCGTCGCCAACCCATGCGCCATCGACGGCCACCCGGCGGCGTCGACCTCGACCAGGACATGGTGTTCGTCGATCCAGGAGCGCACCGCAGCAACAACTTCGTTGTCGTCGTCGGCACCGAACGCGATCTGCTGGGCCATGCCCCACTCTCTCACGCTTGCGTCACCCCGGTGGCCAGACCGCGCCCTACGGTGGCGATCATGGAGGCTGCCGAGCGGTACCGCAAACGCACTGTCGAATACGCAGGTGTGGTCGGCGTCGATCTGGACATCACCAGTGCGAACCCCGTCAACTTCCACGAGGCAATCACTGCGCCGGCCTCGTGCGCTCCACAGTCGATCGACGCCAAGTTGTTCGCCGCCCAGGGCGCCGTCGACCAGCCAACTGTGATGGTCGTACCCGGGAGTCTCGGGGTTGGTCCGAATCACGAGGCGCACGCGGAGACTCTGGTCGAGGCCGGCTACGTCGTCTGCGTGCTCGATCCGTTCGGACCACGATCGGTTGCGTCGACGGTCGGCGATCAGACGCAATACAGCTTCGCTGCAAGCGCCTGGGACGTGCTCGCCACCCTGTGCGCGCTCGCCGCGCGCCCCGAGGTCGATCCGATGCGTGTCGCCGCTCAGGGGCACAGCCGCGGCGGATCCGCTGTCACGATCGCCAGCTGTCGCCGCTTCGCTGACGCCATCGTTGGGTCCGATATCGCGCTCGCTGCGACGTACGCGGTGTACCCCTGGTGCGGTCAACAGTTTCTCGATCCGTCGATCGGGCCGACCAACGTTCGAGCGATCATCGGCGACCTCGACGAATGGTGCTCGGTGCAACAGGTACAAGCGCAGATACAGGCGATGCGGCTGTCGGGCGGGGCGGCGACGATACGTGTCGTACCCGGAGCGCATCACAGCTTCGATCGACACGAACCCGTCCACACGATCGAGGAGGCCAGCGTCGCACCGGCCGCGCCCACCACGATGCTCGGCGACGACGGCGCCATGATTCCGGCGGGCAACGATCGCCCCGACCCTGATCTGGTCGATGGTGACGTCTTTCGCACGTCGGTCACAGCCGGTCTGGGCCGACTCGGCGCTGCGATCGGCGGCACCGCCGGCCAACCCGAGCTGTTCCGACGCGACATGCTCGACTTCTACGCCGCCACGATCGGACGAGGCCGCTGACCGGTGGGGGTGCTCGCGCTCTGGGCCACGCCGCGCACCGTGTCGACCGCGTTCGAGCGGATGATGATCGAGCGCGCCGACCACCTCGTGCTCGACGAGCCGTGGTCGCGGGCGTACTACCTCGGCCCACAGCGGCGCTCTGAGCGCTACCCGCTGACGTTTCCAGAGTCGACGTACGAGGCGATCGAGTCGAGCGTGCTCGAACTCGGGGGCGGGCAACCGGTGTTCGTCAAGGACATGGCGTACCACGCAGCACCAGGGATCACCGACGAGGCGCTGAGGTCGATGCGCCACACGTTTCTCATCCGCAAGCCGGATGCCGCGCTTGCGTCGTTGCATCGGCAGTGGCCGGACTTCACCGAGGACGAAGCCGGATACCGCGCCCAGCGGAACCTCTTCGTACGGGTCGTCGAGCTACAAGGAGAGCCCCCCGTCGTCATCGACAGTGACGTGCTGCTCGCCGATCCGTCGAGAATCGTCGCCGAGTGGTCTGAGCGCATCGGTATCGAGCACCACACCGCGTCGCTCACGTGGTCGAGTGGGATGCGCGCCGAGTGGCCCCTCTGGCACGACTGGTACACGAACGCCGCCCGCTCCACCGGCTTCGTCCCTCCCGTCGACACCTCCCGAACGCCGCTTCAGTCGACAGTGGAGCGGGCGGTGAGCGAGGCGGCGGCACACTTCGATGCGCTGCGTGTACACGCCATCGAGTAGCCGCTGCGGCCCCGCCTGAACGTCAGTCGGGCGCCACTCGATGTCGTCTGCGCTCGGGCTCGCACCTAGCCTTGCGTGGCTGTGAGCAACAAGTGGTTCGAGTCGATCGCCATCGCGCAAAAACGCGCCAAGCGTCGGTTGCCACGATCGGTCTACGGAGCGCTGATCGCCGGGGCCGACCAGGGCCTGACCTCGAACGACAACATGAATGCGTTCGACGAGCTGGTGATGCTCCCGGTCACCGCCGGCCAGCCCCCATCGCGCGACCTGTCAACGACGGTGTTCGGCCAAGAGATGTCGATGCCGGTGATGATCTCACCGACCGGTGTCCAAGCGGTACACCCCGACGGTGAGGTCGCAGTCGCCCGGGCTGCGGCCGGGCGCGGCGTGGCGATGGGCCTGTCGTCGTTCGCCAGCAAACCGCTGACCGATGTGATCGAAGCGAACCCCCACACCTACTTTCAGATCTACTGGGCGGGCGATCGCGACTCGATCGTGGAGCGCATCGATCGCGCCCACAGTCTGGGCGCGAAGGGGCTCATCGTCACTCTCGACTGGTCGTTCGTGCACAGCCGCGACTGGGGCAGCCCACCGATTCCCGCGTCGATCGATCTGCGCACGATGGTGCGTCACGCTCCTGAAGTGATGATACGTCCGGCGTGGCTGGCGACGTGGTTGGCGAGGCGTCAGCTTCCTGAACTCAGCGTGCCGAACTTCGTGACGGGAGATGAGTCGCCGCCTGGGTTCTTCGACGCCTACGGCGTGTGGGCCGGCACCCCGCCACCGACGTGGGACGACATTGCCTGGCTACGCAAACAGTGGGACGGCCCGTTCATGGTCAAAGGCATCATGCGCCGATCCGAAGCGCGACAGGCGGTCGACGCCGGCGCCACGGCGATCTCGGTGTCGAACCACGGCGGCAACAACGTCGATGGTGCGCCAGCTGCAATTCGCGTGCTCCCCGGGGTTGCCGACGAGGTGGGTGGGGAGGTCGACGTCGTGATGGATGGCGGCATCCGGCGCGGTAGCGACATCGTCAAATGCCTGGCACTTGGGGCCGATGCGGTGATGATCGGACGCGCCTACCTGTGGGGTCTCGCCGCCAACGGTCAAGCCGGAGTGGAAAACGTCCTCGACGTGCTGCGCGACGGCATCGACACCACGATGCGCGCCCTCGGCCGTTCGTCGATCGGTGAACTGTGCCGGGACGACGTCGTCATTCCCGACGGCTTCACCCGCGGCTGACGAGTCAACAGTTGGCGACGAATTCGCCCTCGACGGGTTCGAGTCCAACGTCGCCTTGCGGATAGAACGAGCCGCCACCGGTGACGGTCGATCCATCCCGTACCAACTCGAACGTGCCGCCCAGCGACTCGTTCAGCGTGCTTGCTTCCCAGATCGTCTCGAACGTCGACCCGTCGAACACGCCGATTGAAGCGAAGCCGGTGACGGTTCCCTCGTCACCGAACTGCGTCACGTCGAGAGCGGGGTCGCCCTGCGAGACGATGTTCCACTCGATGACCGAGCCGGCGACCTCTTGTGACTCCAGAACACACAGTGTGGAGAAATCGAACGTCTCCCCGTTCGCCAGGGTGAGCGTTGCGGTGCCTTCGCCGATTCCGCCGATGCCTCCCCCATCATCGTCGGATCCCCCGGAGTCGTCTGACCCATCGGAGTCATCGGCGGCGCTGTCATCGTCTGAGTCGGTGTCGGCAGCGCTTTCGATGTCGCTCGCATCGCCGTCGGCATCGGTCACCGTGGTCGGCGCCGACGATGCCTCGTCGGTTGCGGCCTCTTCGGTGTCCGATGCCGTCGATGCCACGGTCGTCGCCGCGTCGTCGCTCCCGTCATCTCCTCCGCACGAAGCGATCACGAGGGCGGTCAAGGCAAGCGGGACGAGCGGACGGCGCATCGGGAGAGTGTCGCACATACGCGCCGCGGCGAAGTTCAACGTCGCACTGGCACGGGAGCACACCACCGATGCGCCGAGCGCGCCCATATCGCACTCGTCACGGCATGCTGAACGTATGCACGGGTCGGCTCCACAGGTAGATACCGCACGAATCGAGGCCGCAGTTCGCGAGATTCTCGCGGCGATCGGCGAGGATCCCACACGCGACGGCTTGCTCGAAACACCGGGTCGTGTCGCTCGGATGTACGCCGAGATCACCGACGGGCTGAGAACGGACCCGGCCGAGCACCTGACCACCACCTTCGAGGCCGACCACGACGAGATCGTGCTCGTGCGCGACATCCCGTTCTCGTCGCTGTGTGAGCACCATCTGATGCCGTTCATCGGTAGCGCCCACGTCGGCTACGTCCCAGGGCCGACGGGGCGCGTCACCGGCCTGTCGAAGTTGGCACGTGTCGTCGACGGATACGCCCGCCGACCGCAGGTGCAAGAGCGCCTGACCACCCAGGTGGTCAACGCTCTACAGGACACGCTCGAACCAAAAGCGGCGATCGTCGTGCTCGAGGCCGAGCATCTCTGCATGTCGATTCGCGGCGTCCTCAAGCCCGGTGCCCTCACCGTGACCTCGGCCGTGCGCGGCCTGTTCCGCACCGACCCGCGGTCACGAGCAGAGGTGATGGCGTTGATCGGGAACCAGCGTTCACGCTGAACACCGCGATCCATGCGACCGATCGTTGTCGGGACGACCGTCGAGAAGTTCCCGCCGCACGTCCCCGACGAAACACCAGTCGATGCCGCGATCGCCCACCATGTCGCGCTCGCGTGGGTGTTCGACCCGGCGCACACGTCGATCCTGCTCGCTCGACATCGCACGTTGGGATGGTCGTGCCCAGGTGGCCACCTCGAACCGGGCGAGTCGCTGGTGGCCGCAGCCCAGCGAGAATTGTGCGAAGAGACCGGCCTCGACGTCGCTCCGGCCGACGATGCCCCCTTCACACTGATCCGCTCGACCGGCTGCCCGCGGTTCCCAGGCGCCCACACCGCGCACTGGTCGACAGGATTCTTGTTCCACGTCGACCCGACGACGGCGATGCGGACCGAGGCCGGGCAGCCGGCGCGCTGGTTCGACCTCGACTCGCTACCGGCGTCGCGTACCAGCGACATCGACATCGTGCTGGCCTGCCTCCCTCTGCGAGGTGCACGGAGCTGGCGTGGAGCCCCCGAACGACACGCATGAACCGGTGGGAGTAGCGCCCACACGGCTTTGGGAATCGTTCAGGTTCGTCACGAGACCGTCACAGGTTCCCTCAACAAGACTCTGTGTCTACAAAGACACGAGGTTCACTAACGAGGCCTGCTAGCACAAGGCCCCCGCCGAGATCCTCACGCCCAACCACACCTCGGCCAACACAAGGAGGCCATCACGACATCGGCCTAACAGGGACACAATACGCGAGTCGACTGGTGCCCGCTGCGGGGTGAGGCACCGAGTCGACGACGGGCCCCATCCACCAAGGACGCTTCGGTGGGTGGGGCCCGTAGCGCGTTCGCCAGACTGGCCTCGATGGATGCTCTCTCATTGGCGCAGACGATGCGCGGCTCGATCGGCATGCTGGCGATGCACTGGCTCATGGGGCCCTCGACCAACGAGCAGGCATCGGCAGCCGGGACGCCGCCCGGGTGGCCCGGTTACGCAATCGGCCGCCTTGGAGTTTTGGGCGAGTGCCCGGTCGACAACGTCGTCGGCGCAGCGTTCTTCTGGGAACCGGACTTGCTCGCCGAGCAGGTACGCACGGGCCGGGCGGCGATGAGCCCCGACGAGGGCGCCGCGATCTATGCCGGAATCTGTCGACGATGGGGCGAGACACATCTCGACGGGTTCGATGGCGCCGACCGCCTCGGCGAGTTGGCCGAACAGGTGGTGCAAGCAGCCAGTCCACTGGGTGCGCCGACATTCGTCGGCTGGCGCGATATGGAGTTGCCTGAGGCAGGGCCGGGCCGCACGATGCAACTGTGCCAGACGATGCGGGAACTCGGTTTCGGACGATTCTGCGTCGCGGTGCAGGCAGCGCAGATGACACCGCTCGAAGCGATCATGAGTGGACCGACGGGCGCGTGGAACGCCGAGATGTTCGGGTGGCAACCACCGTTTCCCGACGGTCCGTCACTCGAGGCGCAGCGCGCCGAGATCGAAGCCCACGCCAATCGACTACACGCGACCGACTTCGAGGTGCTCACCGACGACGAGCGCGCCGAGTTCCGCGAATTGGCCCGCGGCGCCCGAAACCATGCGACCGCAAAGATGAACGAAATCGCCGATCGGTGAGGCAAACGGCCCACGGCGGGCCGCTTCGCTCACCGAAAGCGTTCGATGGGAGGCCGTCACCGGGCGGTGGACCGGTCTGCTCGGGCGGCCTCCGTCATTCGCCCGTCAGGTGTCGGTGGCCAGCGATCCGCCGTAGATCTGCCACGCGAGGAGCGACTTCGCCACCAGGCTCAGCACGAGGTAGCTCTTCTCGCCGAACAGGTAGCTCTTCCAGGCACCGACTCGGCGGTACTGCAACCACTGGTTCAAGCCGAAGCTGAAGAACAGCACGGTTTCCACGATCACGATGCCGTACACGAACCCGGGGACCTCGTCGGCGGTGAGGGTGTTGAACCAGATCGCGATCCACGGGGCGACCCCGGCGATCGTGCCGAACCAGAACGGCATCATCACGGTCGACGTGCGGTCCGGAGGGTTCATCCGCTCTTGCAGCAGCCCGAACAGGATCATCGCGACGTTGGCGCCGGCGATGCCGATGATCGCCGTGATCTCGGTGATGCCCGAGTACATCCCGATCAACACGACCATCACCGTGGCGCTGACCGAGTACTCGATCCACCGGAAGTGATTGATCCCGTTCTGCAGGTCGGCCTCGTACACGGACCGACCGACGGTGGCCGTCACCAGGTGATCGATTGCCGCCAATGCGAGAAACAGCGCCACCGCCACACCGATACGGACGTCGAAGAGCGTCTCTGAGGCCGGCAGTCGAGTTCCCGGTGGGCCGGCGGGCGGCGCCGTGGTGACCGCGATCGCGAAGGTGCTGGCCAGCACCACGATCACCACGGCTTGCGCGGCGTGCAGGACGGTCAGCCCGACGTTCCAGCGTCGGAGGTCTGCGGCGCGCTCCTCGGTCAACTCGATCATCGAAACCCCCTCGTGTGGTCCCGAACAGTAGTGGCGGCCAATCGGGCACGTCGTCTATGTGTCCCAGTGGCCGTCGCTCACGACTACGAAGCGCGGGCGGTAGTGCTCGGAGTACTCGCCGTCCCAGCGATTGTTGCTGTAGGCCAACGTGTGACCGGGCTCGTCGCTCGGTACGAAGCTCACGAAGTAGCTGGCGACGTCCGGCCCGCCAGTCGCGTCGAGCGACTCCACGGTGGTCGTCGTCCACGGACCCTCCGGGCGCGCAGCAACGTCGAAGTACACGTCGTCGCCCCACCAGTCACCGACGAGGGTGACAGCGATCCACCGATCGCCGTCACGCTGGATCTGCATGGGGTTGACCGTGCGATGTGCCCCGTCAGGTCCGTCGCTGGGAGCGACATTCACCGCCGCTTTGCTGTTGCGCGTCCACCCCGCGCTCGACCAGTACTCCAGTGGATGCGATCGCGGTTGATCGAGCGGCTGGCGAGCGACGAACACGTCAGCGGCACACTCGTCGTGGCCGAGCAGCCCGAATCCGAATTGCCTGTGACACTGTGCGTACAGATAGACGTACTCGTCGTCGGTTGTCACCTCGAACCCGAACAGCCGCTCGTCGGGGTTCGGTGAGCGTTCCAACGGACCGACGCTCAAGGTGTCGAGATCGACCTCGACCGACCACGTCGCGACCGGCGTGGCGTTGTTGAGGTACGACGTCCCGGCCTCCTCCATCTCGGCGAGGAACAGCACGAACGTGTTGTCGTCGGCGACGTAACCATCGAGTGGCCAGTACCAGTGCTGGTACGCGGCGGTGTCATCCGACCCGATCCAAGACCCCGGCTGATCGTCGGTTCCGCTGTGCAGTGCGTCGAAGCAGGCGCCGTGCTGCACGACGCCGACGTTGTGCACCAGCGTCGGAGCCCCGTCGCCGTCGCCGATGAACGCGTCTTGGAAGACCCACAGCACGCGGCCATCGGGGAGTTCGAAGGCCCGCTGGTAGTCGGCTCCGACGATCCCGTCGACGCCCTGATCGAACGCCGTATCGAGTTCGGCGATGCCGACGGTCTGGTCACAGCCTGATGCCATCGACGGGCCGTTCGCGGTCCCTGCGTCCACGGGCTCGACCCGCATGGCATTGGACATCGCCGAGTCGGTCGGTTCCAACGCGGTCGGCCCCGCCTCGACCGGCTGCTCGGGCGCGGCGAGGTCCGCATACGCATCGACGATCTCGACCGACGTCATGCGTGCCGGCGGGGCTGTCGCCAACACGACGGCGCCCACACCAACGGTGACCGCCAGGGCCGCCCCGAGCGCAAACGCAGCGACGTACATCACTGGCCGACCACGTCGTCGAGTGCGTACTGGTCGCTCGCGTACTCGGTCACGCCGACGATCCGTCCGTCGCGACACTGCACATGCACGGCGACCTCGAAGGCCACCGCCGCATCATCGTCGTCGTCGACGGCCACCTGCGTGCGCAATACGAGGAGACCGCGCGACCCCTCCACGAGCAGTTCGGTCACGTCGACCCCGACGACCCGCACCCCCGGCAGGGGCGGCGCGAGCAGCGCGGCCGATACCGCCGCCGGCCCGCGATGCAGACCCGACAGCCGGTGCCGGCCCGGGATCAACGCCACGACGTCGTTGTCGAGCAGCGCGTTCAGCGCGTCGCGGTCGCCGGCGAGCAACGCCGCACCGCACATGGCGACCACGTCGCGTGTCGAAGCACCGACCGCGTGCTCATTGGCGCGATCCTGGTCGAGCGGGAGTGCGCCACTCATGCCCGCAACGCCTCGGTCGGAGCGAGCCGTGCCGCCCGCATGGCAGGGTAGAGACCGGCCACGGCTCCGATGGCCAGAGCAGCGAAGAACCCACCGGCCGCTGCTTCGGTCGGAATGATGACGCGCCATCCCTGCGTCTCCGAATACACATAGGTCGCGGCGATCCCGATCGCCACACCGGCGGCGCCACCGAGGGCCGACAAGATGACCGCCTCGGTCAGGAACTGTCGACGAATGTGGGCGCGCGTTGCACCGAGGGCTCGGCGCAGTCCGATCTCGCCGCGTCGTTCGATCACGGCGATCACCATCACGTTGGCGATCCCGATCCCGCCAACGAGCAACGCCACTGCACCCAAGCCGAGAAAGAGGGTGGTCAGCGTGTCGTCGGCTGCGGCCTCGGCTTCGAGTGCATCCGACGGTCGACTCACCGTGACCTCCTCTGGGTTCTCCGCATCGGCGGTCGCGGGGATGATGTCGCGGGTCTCGTCGATGGCTCCGCTCTCGACCCGCGTGTAGATCACCGTCGGGCTGTCGTCGGCGTCGTAGAACGTCTCGGCGGCGTCGGCGCCCATGATCGCGGCCCGATCCAAGTCGGCGGCGAGCGGGAACTCTTCGAGAATGCCGATGACCTGGACGTATTGATCACCGACGTAGACGTACGTGGGTTGGTCGAGGCTGACGATGCCAAGACGTTCGGCAGCCACCGAGCCGAGGACCACAGTCGGATACGTGCTGGTCGACTCGGTGAACCACGAGCCGACGGCGACGTTGCCGTTCAGTGTGTCGAGCAACGCCGTGTCGGCGGCGACCACCGTGAGGCCACCGGTCTGACCGGCGTCGACGAACTCGTTCTTCAGGATCGACGCGTCGACGCTGTACACCGCGCTCGCCATCTCGACGGTCGGGACCCGGTCGATGCTTGCCGGAGCCGTCGCCGGTAGCGAGCTGTCGCCCCCGCCGAATCCGGATCCGGCCTCGACGGTCAACAGGTTCGTCCCAAGTGACGAGATCTCGTCGAGCAGCGCCGACTTCGACGACTCGCTGAGCCCGAGCACACCGACCATCGCCGCGATGCCGATCGACACGCCGAGCGCCGACAGCACGGTGCGCAGTTTGCGCGCCCGGGGGCCCGACGCGCCGACGCGCAGTACGTCCGACGGCCGCAACCGACTCGTCGCCGGCGCCGCCGGCAGCGTCGCGCTCATGATCGCGCCCCGTTCGGTGATGTCGGCGTCGGCTGCGCAGCAGCGAAGTGCCCCGAGTCCGACTGGATTCGTCCGTCGAGCACGGCAACCTGCCGCGGCAGTGATGCAGCAATGGCGGTGTCGTGGGTGATCACGACGATCGTCGTGCCCTGGTCGTGGAGACCGCCGATCAACTCCATCACGGCGGCCGTCGACTTGGAGTCGAGGTTCCCCGTCGGTTCGTCGGCCAGTACGAACGCCGGCTCGTGAACGAGGGCCCTGGCGATGGCGACACGTTGACGTTCACCACCGGACATGTGATTGGGCGGGTGCTGTAGGCGGTGCCCGAGACCCACCCGGCGAAGTGCCTCGACCGAACGCTCTCGACGCTCACGCAGTGCAACGCCTTGGTAGATCAAGCCGTTGGCCACGTTGTCGATCGCCGACATCCCCGGCAAGAGGAAGAACTGCTGGAACACGAAGCCGATCCGGCGAGCACGCACGCCGGCGACCTGTTTGTCCGACAGCGTGGCCGTGTCGGTGCCGTCGACGGCCACCACGCCCCGTGTCGGTCGGTCGAGTGTGCCCATCACGTTGAGCAGCGTCGACTTTCCGCTTCCCGACGGCCCGACCACGGCGACCAGTTCGCCGTGGTCGATGCGTACCGACACATCGTCGAGCGCACGCACCGGCGGATGGCCGGGATACTCCTTGTCGACGGCGATCATCTCGAGCGCCGCGTCGCCTGATTCGTTCATGAGCAGGTGGCGGCGGTCGTCGAGCACGTCGATGGTGCCGGTCATGACGGGATCACCACCTGGGTGCCCGCGGCGATGCCGTCGACTTCGACCTGGCCGTCGCTGAACATGCCCGGCGTGACGGCGACGAACTCGGTACCCGCAGCGGTCACCACCTCGACCGCGTAGCGCCCGTCACCGACTGCCACGAGGGCGCTGGCCGGCACGACCGTGACACCCTCGGCGATCTCGTCGACGAGCTTGACGACGACATCGATCTCGTTCAGATCAGCGACCGTCTCCGGCACCGCCGGAAGCACGATCTCCACTGCGAGCGTCGCCGTGGCCGTCTCGTCCATCGGGTCGATCGCCGACGACGTCGCCAGCGACTGCACGGTGCCGGCGACGATCTCCCCGTCGGGGAACTCGACATCGACCACGGTGCCCTCGGCGAGTTGGTCCTGATCGGCAACGGCGATGGCCGTCTCCACGATCCGCTCGGTGGTGTCGACCGATGTGGTCCAGAGCGTGCTGCCCGACGCCAGCACGTCGCCGCTCTCGACCAGCAGCGCACCAACGGTCGACCCCGGCTCGACCACGACGATCTGATCGAGTGCAACTTCGCCATCGACGTCGACCGCTTCGAACGTGTTCTCGAGGTCTGCCTGCCAGTCGATGACCGCTTCCTCGGTCGCTTCGTCGAAGGTCTCGTCGACGACGAGGTCGCCGCCAGCGTCGTATCCGAGCGCAAGCAACATCTCTTCGATCGCCGCAACGTCAGCGCCGTCGTCGACGCCCTCGGACAGGTCCCGCTCGAACTCGGCGTTGGTGACCACAGCGGTGACGGGCACCCCGTCGATGGAGTACACGACGTCGCCTGCGTGTAGTGGTTGGTCCGGCGCGACGAGCAGTTCGACTTCACCGGCCGAGTTGGCGAACACGCCGGGACTCACCGCCGCGACCTCGTTCAGTCCGACAACGGGCGTCGCGAGTTGCACTTGGTCGCCGACCGACACGTCGACGTCGATGACCTCGCTCGGACCACCGAGCACGACGACTGCGCCCGGCCCGACGATGCCCGTCGCTTCGACACCGAGATCCTCTTGCCATCGAACAACGGCATCGGTGGTTGCAGTATCGAACACACCGTCGACCAGGAACTCCTCGTCGACAGGATCGCCGTCGTCGTCGACGTCGGCGAAGTGGTACCCGAGCGCCGCGAGGTTTTGTTCGAGCAGCAGGACGTCGTCGCCGGCAGCGCCCTCTCCGAGCTCGCGATATAGCGGCACATCGCCGTAGAACACCACGGCGGGGACGCCGTTGAGCGCGTATATCTCGTCGCCCTGAACGACCGTCTGGCCGCTCTCGACCAACTCTGTGACCACGCCATCGGACGCTGCAGTCACCGTGGTCGTATTGGCATAACGCAACGTCCCGTCGAGATCGGTGAACTCGACAAGGTCGGCAGTCTCAGCAGTGACGGCTTGCAGCGCGATCGTCGGGGTGTCGTCGGTGGTCGAGTCGCCGCCGAGGGCGAGCACCACGATGGCGACCGCAACGGCGGCAACGACGAGCCCGCTGGCGACGACGAACCACGTGCGCCGAGATCGCCTGGGTGCTGGCTCGTCCGCCGAGTGGTGAGGGACAACCTCCCCTACGGCGACATGTTGTGCAGGCGCTGGCGACGGTTGCGTCACCGGCTGATCAGGAGTATTCGAGAGCACCGGCATGTCACTCACCTCCTTCGCCGCTGGCGCCACCGGGGCCAAACCCGCCGGCGAACAGGGCCTGACACTCCCCGATCGCTTCCTGCGAACCGGGGTCGCCGGGGTCGAACGCATCGCCGAAAAGCCCTGCATCGCCTCCACCGGGTCCGAGGCTGGAGATGTCCGGATCATCGACGTCGAGGCCGTTGTCGCGCAGGCACTGGGCGAACTCGAGCAACGTGTCTTGGGTATCAGCGTCGATTTGGCCACCGCCGGGCAGGAAGCTCGCGCCCTCGATCAGTGGCCCGCACACCTCAGCGGCGGCTTGCGTGACCTCATTTCCGCCGGCGCCGCCAACACCTGCTGCACCGCCGGGACCGAGACCACCGAACAGATCGATGCTGCCATCGGCGTTGGTCACCGGATCCGGCCAGTCGACGCCCTCGTCGCGCATGCACTGTGCGAACTGCAACGCCAGCTCCTCGTCGCTGAGGTCCGACGTCACGACCGATGCGTCGCCGTCGCTCGTGACATCGTCTGCGTCAGCAGCGTCGGCGACGCCGTCGATCACGACTTCTGGCGTCGCCGAGTTGCTGTCGTCGCTGCCGCCGCATGCGGTCAACGCCAGGCCGGCGGCGGCGCATGCGGCGAGGGCGCTTCGGCGCCGTCGGGTGGGCTGATGGGTGTGGTTCACGCTGATCTCCCTGTGAATGGATCGATTGGCCGATCCGCCGTAGCGGACCGTGCGACGAGCGTGAACGTCGCTGGTGAGATCGCCCTGAGTCCGACCTGAAGCGTCGCTGAAGCTCAGCGAACAGTGGGCTCGCGGACACGGGCGTTGCTGGTCGCGCCTGCGCCGTCGTCGATGACTGGTTCAACGACATGGTCGTCGAGCGTCATGGCAACCGAGAACCCGACCGCGGCTCCACCCTCAGACGGTGTACGTGCCCACACGGTGCCGCCATGAACATCGGCGACCTGCTTCACGATCGCCAGCCCGATGCCGTTGCCGGGACGGTTGCGCGCCTTGGGAGATCGATAGAAGCGGTCGAAGACGAACGCGACGTCGTCGTCGGGGATACCCGGTCCTTCATCGTGGACTTCGATTCGGCCGCCGAGCACGGTGATGACGATCCGACCGTCTGGATCGCCGTACTTCACGGCGTTGTCGACGAGGTTGCGAACAGCTCGTCGGATCATCGTCGGACGCACTTCCGCCGCCGATCGGTCGACGTCGACCTCGATCGAGCGTCCGGTGGCCACGCTGATCGTGTGGGCCACCTCGCCGACGAGCGGTCCGAGATCGAGGACCTCGTCGTCTTCGTCGGCGCTACGCGCGTCGGCCGCGAGGTCTACGAGGTCGGACACCAGCGCCGACAGTTGCTCGGCGTCGGCCACGGCAGCGGCCAGCATCTCGTTCCTGCGTTCCGGACCCGGGTCGGTGTGGGCCAGGTACTCGACGCGCATTCGTAGCGAGGTCAACGGCGTTCGCAATTCGTGGCTGGCGTCGGCGACGAGGCGCTTCTGCTGCTCGCGCCCGACCTCGAGGGCCGACATCAGCCGGTTGTAGCTCTCGGCCAGCCGCCCGATCTCGTCGCTGCGCCTCACCTCCACGCGTCCGGGCAGGTCGTCGAGCTCGGCGAGGTGTTCCGCCGTCGTCGTCAACTGATTGATCGGCTTGGTCAGCCAGCGCCCGACCAGCCAGCTAGCGACGACCACCGCAAGCACCCCGACCGACGACAGCAGTGCGAGCTGCAGTGCCAGGTTGGAGAGCGCGTTGGTTTCGTTGGTGACGTCGCGAGAAAACTGAATGCCGACGACTGGGTCGCCGAACAGCACCGGCTGATCGGGACGGTCGACCGGCATGGTGACGACGCGATAGGGCGTTCCGCCGATGGAGACGTCCTCGAAGAACGGCGCCGCATCACCGAGCGACTCCAGGGCTGCAGGCGACGGTTCGATCGGCGGCGAGCCCTCGACGGAGCCATCCGCCAACAACACACCGACCTGGGTCTGATCCCCACGGGCATTGAACAGGTCAGGATCGCCGAGAAACGGCAGGACGCTCGGATCGAGATCATCGAGGTCGACGTCGAGATCGGGGTCGAGCGCTTCCACCCCGCCGAGATCGAGCGTGGTATCGGGTGCATCGATGATCCGCTGTATCGGGACGAGCCGCTGGAACAGTGCTGTGTCGACACTCTGACGCGACTCGTTGGCGGCCAGCCACCAGGCGACGGTCGAGACGCTGGTCACCGTCAGCAGGCCGAGCAGCCCGAAGACGATCGTGAGACGCAGACTGAGTCTCACGACGCCGCGACGCAACGCGCCGCATAACCGACGCCGCGGACGGTGTGGACCAGTCGCGCACCACCGTTGCGTTCGGTCTTGCGGCGCAGCTGCGACACGAAGACCTCGAGCGAATTGGACATGAGGTCCTCGTCGTACCCCCAGATCTCCTGGTGCAGATGCTCGCGTGTCAACACCGCCGGCGAGTGCGCCACGAGGAGACGCAGGAGTTCGAACTCGAGCCGGGTCACGTAGATCGGGGCACCGTCACGCGTCACCTCGCGGGTCTCGGTGTCGACGATCAGGTCCGCCAACTGCATCGGGCCAGAGCCTGCGTCGCTCGACGTCCCCGGGCGGCGCAGCAGGGCGCGCACTCGGGCCAACAGCTCGTCCAGGGCGAAGGGCTTCACGAGATAGTCGTCGGCGCCCGCGTCGAGCCCCTCGACTCGATCACCAACCTCATGCCGAGCGGTCAACATCAACACAGGCCCAGAGCACGCATGTCGTCGCAGCCGGCGGCACACATCGAGTCCATCCATTCCGGGGAGTCCGACATCGAGGATCACCAAGTCGGCTGTGAGCGTCTCGTTCGTTGCCACAGCCTGCTCGCCGTCGGCATACGCCACAACTCGATGACCCTGCGACGACAGCACCGCAGCAAGCATCTCGCGCACCGACTGGTCGTCTTCGACGACGACGAGGCGGGCCGGTTCCGACGACATCGACGGCGATGTTGCCCGACGCGGTTAAGAAACGGGTGAACAAATCCTGAGCCGCTGCTGAAGGCCTTTGCTCGCCGTTGGCGATTTGCTAGCAGGTGAAGGTGAACTCGACTGCGCCGCGGCTGACCGAGGCAGTCCCGCTCAACGTTCGACCGTCGAGCGCGACGACCGTGTCGGTCGCGCGCTCCTCTTCGAACGTGTCACCAATGAAGAGTCCGTCGAATTCATCGAACTCCTCGTCGACGGTGCCGCTCAGACGGAACGGCGTCCCATCAGCAAGCGTCCCGACGATGTTGAAGCTCCCGGCAAACGCTGGATTGACCGTCTCACAGATCCCGAAGTCGAAGTCGTCAGAAGGATCACCGAGATCGGGGTCGATCATCACGTCGGACTGGCTCGGCCCGGTGAGCTCGAACGTCTCACCCGCGATCACGACGGTCCCCGTGTCGATCGCCGGTGCATCGGTCGAACTATCGCCACCCGAGTCTCCGCCGTCTGTTGCGCCCTCGTCGGTCTCAGCGGCCTCAGTCGGCTCGTCGGCCGTCATCTCGTCCCCGTCACCGCCGTCGTCGGTGACTGCTCCGCTCCCGATTTCTTCCGTCGTCGCAGTCGAGGCGACGACGGAATCAGTGGGCTCGCCATCTCCGTCGTCGCTCCCTCCACACGCCGCGACGACGGTGGTCACGACAGCCACCGCGGCGAGACGAACACGGCGGGAGTGATGTTGGCTACTCATGCCGGCACAGCAAGCGTTGTGCCGCCCGATCGCCCTTGGAACGATGCCGATTACGGGTGACGGTCAGCTCGCGTCCCCCTCACGGCTTCGGTCGACTGCTCGATGACTTCGGGCGACGTGCAACCTCGCACCGACCACCCCTACGCTGTTGCCGAGATGACTGACACACACCATCACGGCTCTGCGGCCCTCGATCTGCCTGACCCCGATCAACTGATCGCCATGGTGCGGTCCGTGCAGGCCGACCTCGGCGACGCTGCCAGCGGTGACGTGTCGGCGCAACTCGATCAGATCGCCGATGGAGTTGCCGCCTTGGACCGGGCGCTCGACACCGAGCGCGCCTATTCGGCCCACGTGAAGATGCACTTCATGGAATGCGAAGAGAGCTCCTCGTACCGCATCGGCCACGCCATCGTCCGTGCCGGAAAGGCACCGAAGCAGCTCATCGCGTCGCTGCGCTCTGGCCGCAGCTGATTTCCCACATCGCCACAGACCTGGCGCGACGGCGTGCTCCTCATGATGTCGGCCGTCCGCCGAACCAAAGTGTGATGTCACATGGGGGGCGCTCGGAGGCGAGTACGGGAGTCGATGTCGGAGCTAGTGACGAGCCCCAGCATGCGAGCGCGCCGGTCGAGCGAAACCTCGACGACCGCGGATGACAGCGATCGCGACGGCGAGAACCAGCGCTCCCACCGCCAACGCACCGAGCGCCAGAAACAACTGGATCCCACTCGCCGCGCCCGCTACGTCGCTGGCCTGAATCGACTCGGACGGTGCTTCGGGCGCCGCCGGCTGCAGCGCCGAGAACTGCTCTGGGGATGACGGCGCGTCGGTCACCGCCGCATCGTCATCTTCGAACACCCCAAGCGCACGCGCCGTCGCCATGTCGACAGCGCCGGTGACCTGGAGGTCGCCGACCAGCCGTTGGTATTCAGCGACGGCGAACATCGTTTCGTTACCGAACACTCCGTCCACCCCACCGGGGAGAGCAACGCCAGCATCGACGACCGCTTGCTGCACGGCCGAGACGACCTCACCCTCGGCACCCGGAACGAGCGTCGTCCATGCTGCCGTCGTTGGGTTGATGCTCTCACCGGCAAGCACCCGCTCGACCGATCCAGCGATGAACGTCGTGACGGCGTCGACCCCGGCGCTGGTGAGGTGAACTCCGTCGCTCTCGAACCATGCCGCTGCTCCGTTGGAGTAGGTGGCCCAGTCGGCGACCTGGAGGAAACCGTCAGACTTCTCCGCTGCCCGGAGGAGTTGTTCGTTGTACTCCTCGAACGTGCGCGCACTCGTCTGCTCCTGCGGATCCTGATACGAGACGTCCCCACCGGCGCGCAACGTCAGCCAAACGACGTTACCAACGCCTTGACGTCGGGCTTCGTCGATCACCCCATCGATTGCCTCGTCGATGCTCGAGATCGGGTCGTTGTAGCCCGACATGATGACGACAACCTCGCCGAGCTGGCCGTCGAGCGATTGCATGACGGCGATGACGTTCGCCGATCGGTAGCCCTCCCGACTGAAGCAAGACGGCTCGACCGTACGTCGGCACGATTCTGCGTTGAGGACGAAGTTGAACCGTTGGAGCGCCCCGTAGTCGAAGTACCACCGCACACCAGCAAGCGTCGAGTCACCGATCAGGCTGATACGGGGTGCGCTGCCCGCCGCATCGAACTCAAGTGTTTCGTCGGCGCGTGCGGTGCCTCCGCCGACGACGCAGAGCGCTGCAAGCCAAAAGCCGACAACCGATGCCAGGCATCGATGCCGGCGAGACAGCCGAGGCGCCAGCGATGTGCAAACCATCTGCACCATTATTGAGCCACAGACCCGAAGCCCACCAGCGCGTCGCGCGTCGACGACGCGGAGACCGATCCGGATCTCGACATGTGGGTGCAGTTCGCGCACGTGGCGGTCACCGGCGGCCGTGCGCCGCACGGAGTCACCGATCGGGTACACGACGCGGTGGTGAACAACACGTTCTGGGTCGTCGCTCCATGGTCGGGCGCCGAGTCGCTCGAAGATCGCCAGCGCGGCGTCTCGTCCCGCTCGATCGCCGGCGGCGAGAGCTACCGCTTCTTCGTACGGGCAACCGATCGTGTGCCACAGCTTGGGCGCGGAGTAGTGGAAACTCGTGTCGTCCGCTCCCGACTTGGACGAGAGCAGATGACTGGTCGAAACCACGTAGGGCGTAGGTCCCAAGCGCATGAAACTCGACCGACGCCGCGGCGACGATGTCGGCGACTGCCGTCGTGGCCATGGCGCGTGATGCACGGCTTCCTGAATGGCCATTACGGCGACGACCGGGCCCCCCAACGGGCAAAGGCGGCAGCGAAGCCGTCACCGGTCGCGGAGAAGATGTAGCCACCGGAGTGGGACCTGCCCGAATGGAACGAGCCGAACACCGGCGACTCGCCGGCGTGGTGCTACGACGAAGCCGACGTCTGGTGCAGACCCGCCCCAAAGCGACGCATCGAACGAGCGATCGATAACCGCCTGGCAGGTGTGGAGCCGGGTGCGGGAGTCGAACCCGCGACCACATGATTACAAGTCAAGTGCTCTACCAACTGAGCTAACCCGGCGCGCCACCGATGCTACGGCGCAGCTCGAAGTACCACACCGACGTTTGACGACGTTCGATGCCGCACCGATCCAGCCTGCTGCAGTAGCGGCGGCGATTCTGGCGACCGGCGGCGGCACTCGCCATGAGCGGCAATCGACGACACACACGCTCTGGCTACGGCATCCACCAACGGCGACACGGGCGCTGCAACAATCGACAGCGTGACGACGAGTTGGGCGCCTCCGGCAACGACGCTGATCGCCGCGCCGTGGCCCGCCCCCGATCCGGCGACGCGCGTCGTCGATATCCGGGCGGCCTGCCCGTGGCCTGCACCGCGTCCGACGGACCACGCACTGCAATGGGACGACGGAGCACCGACAAGAGATGTCATGGCGCCCTCGCGACGCCGCTATCCGTTGGCGATCGCACTCGGCACGGCGATGGTCGCGATTGCCGCTTTCGGCGCGCTGTTCCTCGCGATCTGACGCAGGCCGCCAACGGCGGGGCCGCTTCTGTTCGCGGCAACGTGCGAATCTCTCGCGGAATCCCCGGTTTTTCGGTGGGGCGGTGGGCGGTTAGCCGAGGTCTTCCCAGCCGATGACGCGGAAGGTGGAGATGATCCGCCAACGCAACGACGTGGGCAGCCGGTTGGGCAGGGTGCACGCGACGAGCGACATCGTCTCTTGACCACCAATGCGACGAGTGGCCCCGAGAATGTCGTTGGCGAACTCGCTCGTGATGTACTCCGCGACCATCTCGTAGGTGTACAAACGATTGTCGGCGGTGCGCGCCGTCATCCGTTGGCCCGCCGACAGGAAGTGCTGATTGCGGTAGGGGCCACCGGCTTCGGTGCGATGGCCGAACACGGCGATCGCGGCGCCCTGGCCGACATTGCCCGTTCCAGTCCAGTGCCACGAGTTGCCCGCATCGACGATCGGATCGGGCGAACCCTCATACACCCAGCTCGCCAGACCCATGCCGGGTACGTTGATCAGCCACGGCGGACTGATCCCGGGTGGCGGTGGGTTGTACGGCACGCTCGTGGTGACCGCCGAGGCCGATCCGGTGAACCAACCACTCAGGTCGATCACGATGTGCCCGCCCTTGTGCGAGTAGCACGACAGGCCCTTGCTGCTGATCGATGCAATGGCATGGTTGGCCAGCGTGTGACCGGGTCTCATGGCGTTGATGTTCGAGACTTCTTGGCGCCGCGTCTGCGCCGCGAGCAGCGTGAAGTACCCCTGGTTCATCGTCTGGGTAACCGTCAGGTTGGCCGACACGGCCTGCGCCCGATTGCTGATCGGCGACGGCATCCCCACGGCGCGCGTCCAACCCGGCCACAGACGTTGGCGATCCTTGCGGGTATCGAGCACGCGATACGGCGACATCGGCACGAACAGCCCGACGTCGGACGACGGGTCGTTGGGACCGGTGATGTAGCCGGCGACGTCGACGACGATGTCGCAGCCCTTCGAACTGAAGATGTCGATACCTCGGACACCGTTGACGGTGTTGAGCTTGGTGAGGATGCCCACCGCGCGGTTGTCACCCGCCGCCGGATTGAGGTTCGAACTCCCCCCGGTGGGCGCCCCGGCGGGCACCGCCTGCACGAAACCCTGCGCGTTGGCGTTGACCGCCGTGAGGTTGGCGACGACCGCTATCGCACTCGAGCTGACCAAACCGTTCAGATTGCAGCGCACCGTGCCACCAGCGCGGAGGCGCTGGCCCGTGCGGCGCGTGTCGAGCGCACGGATGACCGGAGCCACGCTCACGAATCGTCCGGCGGACACTGCGCTGGACGTCGGGCGGTACACACCGGCGACGTCGACCACGATGTACGCCGGGCCGTGGTAATAGATGTCGACGAAGCCCGTCGAGCTGAGCTTCACCGTCGCCAGGTTGGCGACGCGTTCGTCGTAGAAGCCACAGTTCAGATTCGAGGCCACGGGCCGAGACTCGCCGGCGGGGTAGGCAGTGACGAAGATGCCGCCGTTAGTGCGGTTGACCGCGGTGACGGTGAGGACCGCAGCAATGGCGTCGTCGGGAACGTCGAATGCCCCGGCGACCTTGACGCGAATCGTGCGAGTTCCGACGGTGGAGAAGCCGACACCGGTGGACGGGCTGCGCGTGTCGCAGAGCCGTTGGGGGTCGACAGGGGTGAAGTAGCTGGCGCCAGGCTCGACGGCCGCACCCGCAACCCCCTGGGGAAGCCCGAGAGTGGAGACTGCCGTCCCGGCGGCCGCACCTGCAGCGCCAGCGATGAAGGCCCGGCGCCCGAACGATGAACCGCTCAGGTCGTCGACGACCGGCCCGTCGAGCACCTCGTCGACATCAACGGGGGTCGGCGCACCCGGTGGTCCGTGTTGCGCCCACATCCTGACGATGTTACGGCAGCGGTTGGCGCGATCTAGAGAGTTCGTACAAAGAAACCGCTGCTGCAGCCGAAACATTCAGTGAACTGACGCTCCCCGCCATCGGGATCGACGCCAATACGTCACAACGCTCACGTACCAGCCGCGTCAGGCCTGCGCCCTCCGCGCCCAGCACGAGGCAGACCGGCTCGACTGCGAGCTCCGCCAGCTCGAACACCGAACGCGGCCCGCGATCGTCGAGCCCGATCAACCACACTCCGCGCTCGCTCAGTTGACGCAATGCGGTCGGCAAGCCCCCGACCACGGACATCGGCACGTACTCGATCGCGCCCGCCGATGCCTTGGCCACGGTTGGCGTCACATGTACGGCACGATGTTGCGGCACGACCAATCCCGTAACGCCAGCACCGTCCGCAATGCGCACGATCGCCCCAAAGTTCCCGGGGTCGGTCACATGATCGAGAGCGACGAGCAGCGGCGGTGTCGGTCCGTCGAGCAACGATTCGAGATCGACCTCCTGCAGCGGAGCCGCCGTCGCCAGCACGCCCTGTGGCGCCTCGCTCCGAGCCTCACGATCGAGGCGCGCCGCGCCGACGTACTCGAGTGGCACACGTTGAGCAGCCGCAATCTCGACGATGTCGGCAACACCGCGATCACCCTCCAGATCGGCGGCGATCCAGATCCGTTCGATCTTGCGGCGCCCAGCGATCAACAGCTCGCGCACTGCTTGGCGGCCCTCGACCTGGCGCCCACCAAGGCCCTGCTCCCTCCGCCGCGACGAGTCACGCCGCTGCGGTCCGTGGTCGCGACTCCCGCGCTGGCCACCGCGACCGCCGCTGTTGCGCTGTCCGCTGTTGCGCTGTCCAGCAGGCTTGCCGCGTCCGCGCTGGCCGCCGCGACCCTTGGCGCTCACCGTGCGCCCTCGATCAGCGCCACGGCAAGACAGGCAATGCCCTCACGCCGACCGATCGCCCCGAGACCCTCCGCTCGATTGCCGGTCACCGCGACCGGCCCGTCGATGCGCGCCGAGAGCGCCGCTTCGATCTCGGCACGGCGCGGGGCCAACTTTGGGCGCTCGCAGATCACGGAGGCATGCACATTGGCCACCGCCCACCCGGCGCCGCGGATCATGCCAGCGACGTGCTCCAGCAGCATCATCGAATCGGCCCCAGCGAAGCGTGCGTCGGTATCGGGGAAGTGCATTCCGATGTCACCCATCCCCGCGGCACCGAGCAACGCATCGGCGCAGGCATGCGCGATCACGTCGGCGTCGCTGTGACCAACGAGTCCGCGTTCACCGGCGAACTCACAGCCACCGAGCACGAGACGGCGCGACGGGTCGTCGCTGAAGCGATGGACATCGAACCCCTGACCGACGCGCATCGTTGGACGAGGTGCGCTCATCGCCCGGCACCTTCGGCGACGCGCCGGCGGGCCCAGGCCAGGTCGTCAGGGTGGGTGATCTTGCGGGCGTCGTCGCTGCCGGGCACGACGCGGACAACGCCTCCGCATTGTTCGACCAGCGCGGCGTCGTCGCTGGCCGCATCAATCGCTCCGGCATACGCCGCACGCAGGGCCTCAGCGCGGAACGCCTGCGGCGTCTGCACCGCCACCAGTCGCTCGCGCGTCGGCGTCTCGACCACTCGATCACCATCGACGACCTTGATCGTGTCGACCACCGGCACCACCGGGATGACGCCGTCGGCACCGGCGCGCACGCCCGCGATGACCCGCTCGTACACATCGACGTCCGCCAACGGCCGCGCGGCGTCGTGCACGCAGATGATCGTCGCCTCGGTAGGAACGGCGGCAATTCCATTGCCCACCGATGCTGTTCGGGTATCGCCGCCGGCGACGCCCTGCTCACGCTCGGCATCGGCAGCGGGCACGACAACCACAACGCCGGTGCTGGCCCGTTGCGCGACGGCACGCGAGCGATCGATCACCCGCTCGTCGCCCAATGCGGCGTACTGCTTGGGAGCGCCGAAGCGCGATCCCGAACCTCCGGCAACCACGATCGTCCACACCCGCTCGGGGCTATTCGGCCCGGCGTTCAACACATCGCCGCAGGGTAGTACCGTGACCCACGTCATGGCTCACGTCGACGATCTCGTTCGCACCGACTTTTTCGCTGACGCCGATCCCGAAGCGCTGCAGAAGGTCGCCGATGCCGGCAACGAACTGCACCTGATTCGCGGGGACGTGCTGTTCAAGGAAGGCGACCCGCCCTCGGCGCTGTATCTCGTCCTACGCGGTCGGGTGGCCATCGCCATCACCAACCCGATCGATCGCCGAGAAAGCGTCGTCGCACTCATGGAACAGGGCGACCTGTTCGGCGAGATGGGCATGCTCGACGACGGGCCTCGGTCGGCGTCGGCCCGAGCGCTCGAACCAACGACGATGCTGGCGGTGCCCTACGACGTGGTGCTGTCGATCTTCGACGACAACCCGAAGCTGCTGTGGAACGTCACCCGGTTGCTTGCCCAGCGCATCCGAACCACCGACGAGGCGCTGGCCGACTCGGTGTTCCTGGACGTGACCGGCCGGACCGCGAAGCGGCTGCTCGAGTTGGCCGACGGTGACGATCGATTCACCCTGCCGGTCACCCAGGAGGAGTTGGCCGGCATGGTCGGTGCGTCACGCGAGCGGGTCAACAAGGCGATCTCCAGCTTCATCCGGCTCGGTTGGTTGGAGCAGAACGACCGCACCTACGTCATCGTTCAGCGCGACCGCCTCGAGCTGCGGGCGCGCTAATCGCCGTCGGGGCGTTCACCCACCGACGGCGCCGAGTAACCACTGCTCGGCGCGCGCAAACGCGTCTGCGGCATCGTCGGGTCGATGCGCGGGTCGGTGCGCGTCGTGGGCGAACCCGTGGTCGGCGTCGGGGTATCGAACCACGGTGACCTGCGTCGCCTCCAGAGCGGCGACATCGTCGGGAGGCGTGTACGGGTCGAGATCACCGATGATCGCCAAGACTCGCTCGTCGTGCCCGCTGGCAAGGGCGTCGAGCGGTTCACCATGCCCGTCGCCGTTCCAGTCGGCGGGCACGCGAATCATCCCGTAGAAGCTGGCGATCCGCGCAAAGCGTTCGCTGGTGGCAGCACGGAAGCAGTACATGCCGCCCATGCAGAAGCCGATCAGGCCAACCGTGTCGCATCCGGTGGCGTCGGCGGCCTCCTCCAGGTCGCGCAACTGATCGGCATCGCGAAGGTCGGCAACGGCCGCAGTGCGCGGCTCGACGTCCGCTCCGAGATCGAGGCCGGGGAAGGGCTCGACCGCCACGGTCGACATATTCCACACAGCACACATCCGCGCCACCATCGAGTCGTACAGCGGCCGCAGACCAAAAATGTCGGGAGCGATCACCAACCCCATGGTCGGCCGCTCGGCCGGCCGTTCGAACTCGGCTTCAGTCCCTGACGGCAACGTGATCCGCATCACCGCGACGTTAGAACGGCGCGGCGGGAACCTCCGACTCCAGCAGTTTACGAGCGGGCGAAGATGTCGATCATCAGACGGACGTCGCTCCCGAGGGGGTACAGGATCGGACAGGTCGCGCCGGCGTCGAGGTACTCGGCAACTTTGGCTTGCACCTCGTCAGGGGTGCCCGACGCAGTGATCATCTGCACGACGTCGTCGGGGACCAGCTTGCTCGCCGCGTGGACCTCGTCGTTGGTGGCCGGCCAGGTGAGCACCTTGCCGATCTCGTCGAGCAACGATTGCGGAACCCCCGACGCAGCCATGATGTGCGGCTGCTGACCGAGGTATTGGGTCACGAGCAGACGCGCCGCATCGAGGGCCGCCGATCGGTCGCGGTCGACCGAACAGACCACGAGTTGGGGCCGGTCGATGTCGTCGACCGTTCGACCCGCCCGCTCGGCGCCGATGGCCAACGCATCGAGCGCCCGCCGGTTGTAGTCGGGCGACACCAAGTAGTTGAGCACGACGCCGTCAGCGATCTCGCCGGTGAGCGCCATCATCTGCATGCCGGTGGCACCGATGTAGATCGGCACATCTTTGGGTCGCCGGGGCTGATGCACGTAGTCGAGTTCCACGCCGTCGAGGTGGACGAACGCGCCGTCGATCGTGACCGTTTCGTTGTTCAACAAGCCCCGCACGGCAGCGACGACCTCGCGCATCACGCGCAGCGGACGCGATCGCTCGATGCCGACCTTGGCGGCGAGCGGGTCCCACCAGGCGCCGATGCCGCAAATCACCCGACCGGGAGCCAGATCGTCGAGTGTCGAGAACGTCGACGCCAACCGGGCGGGGTTGCGGGTCCAGCAGTCGACGACTCCCGAACCGATGCGGATCGAGTCGGTGGTCGCAGCGAACGCCGCCATCGGCACCACCGCATCACGAACGAGCCGGCTATCGGCTTGCCACACCGCGTCGAAGCCGCGCTCTTCGGCGTAGCGCACGAGGTCGATGCCGTCGCGAATCGAGTGGGCGTCCTGCAGGTACAACGCAACCGGGAACGACATCGTTCCACTGTGCCACTCCGCTCGAGTCTCCGGCGTTCATATCGACAAACGTCGATATTTTTTCTAGCTCATATTGACGTTCATCGATATCACGGGTACGGTGCTCTCATGCGTCTGCAACTCGCACTCAACGTCCGCAACCTCGACGAAGCAATCGACTTCTACTCCAAGATGTTCGACGCCGAACCAGCTCGACGACGTCCCGGCTACGCCAACTTCGCCATCGCCCAGCCGCCGCTCAAGCTCGTGCTGTTCGAGCAGCCCAACGGAGCGACGAGCGACGAGTTCGCCCACCTCAACCATCTCGGCGTCGAGGTCGAGCGCAGCGAACAGGTGCTCGCTGCCGAACGCCGCCTCAGCGAGTCGGGACTCGACACCACCGGCGTCGACGACACGGCGTGCTGCTACGCCGAGAAGACCGAGACCTGGGTGACCTCGCCGGAGGGCGCCCGTTGGGAGTGGTACGTGCGTACCGGCGACTCCGAACAGCTCCAGAATCTGTCGCTCGGAGACTCCGCCGACACCTGCTGCTCGTAGCAAGCGAACGCGCACGTCCCACACCCACTTGCCATGATGCAGCACATGGACGCTGCAATCACGGCGAATGCGCTGCGCAAAACCTTCGGCGACAACGAGGCGGTCGCCGGCATCGACCTCGACATCCCCGCCGGCGAGATCTACGGGTTCCTCGGGCCGAACGGAGCGGGAAAGTCGACCACGGTGAAGATGTTGTGCACGCTGCTCGTGCCCACATCCGGCGCAGCCACCGTGGCCGGCTTCGACGTCACCGAACAACCCGGAGCGGTCCGTCTGCGCATCGGCGTCGCACTGCAAGACGCGTCCATCGACGGCAAACAAACCGGTCGAGAGCTGCTCGAGCTGCACGGTCAGCTGTACGGGCTCTCCGCTTCCGACATTGCCCACCGTCTCGACGACGTGATCGGCCTCGTCGACATCGGCACGGCGATCGACGATCGCGTCGAGTCGTATTCGGGCGGCATGCGCCGCCGCCTCGACTTGGCGATGTCACTGATCCATCGCCCCCAGATCCTGTTTCTCGACGAACCGACCACCGGGCTCGATCCGGCCAGCCGATCGGCGGTATGGAACGAGGTTCGCCGGCTCAACGAGCAGTTCGGCATGACGATCTTCCTCACCACCCAATACCTCGAGGAAGCTGATGAGCTGGCGCATCGAGTCGGCATCATCTCGTCGGGGCGGATCGAGGCGGAGGGCACGCCGACCGCGTTGAAGCGAATGATCGGCAACGACCTCATCGTCGCCGAGGTCGACGGCGATCCCACCACGGCGGCAGCCGCGTTGACGGCACTGCCCAACGTCGACGATGTCGACACTCACAACCAGGAGATCGCCCTGGCAACGCCTGACGGGGCCGCCGTGATCGCCGACGTCGCCGTGGCGCTCAACGGCTGCGGCGTACCGGTGCGCGCGCTCACGTTGCGCACACCGACACTCGACGACGTGTTCCTCCAAGTCACCGGTAGTCACCTCACCGGCGACCAGCGAACCACCAGCCAGCTCGAGGAGGGGTCGGCATGAGCTCCGATATCAGCGTGAACCAACTCGGCGGACGCCTCGGCGATGAGCCGTTGGCCCGCAGGGCGTCGTTCGCCCACGACCTGGCCACGGTCGCACGGCGCGCCATCCGCGGCATGTTTCGCGAGCCGGAGTTCTTCATCCCGGCGCTCATCACTCCGGTGTTCTTCTACGTCGTCAACGTCGGTGCACTGCAAGACCTCGCCCAGGCATCGGGCACCGTCGACGACTTCAAGGCGTTCCAGTTACCGGTAGCGATCATCTTCGCGGTCACCGGCGTGTCACGCGCTGGTGCACTGGTCACCGACATTCAAGGGGGATACTTCGATCGGCTCCTGCTGACGCCCATTCGCCGCCCCGCGCTCCTGCTCGGTCTGATGGCAGCCGACTTCTTGTCGGTCGTAATGTTGACGATTCCGGTCCTGCTGCTCGGACTGGTGCTCGGCGTGTCGTTCACCACCGGGCTCGTGGGCATGGCAGTGTTCATCGTGTACGGCGCGCTCTGGGGACTCGCCTTTGCCGGGTTCCCCTACGCCATCGCTCTGAAAACCGGAAATCCTGCCGCGGTCAATTCGAGCTTCATCTTGTTCTTTCCGTTCGCCTTCCTCACCACGACGTTCCTGCCAGAAGATGCGCTCACCGGGTGGCTGGCGACGATCGCCACGTACAACCCCGTGACGTATGTGCTCGCCGGACTGCGGTCGATCATCAGCGACGGGTGGGAGTGGGACACCCTCGCGGCCGGGGTCGGCGCAACGCTGGCGGTACTGATGCTGAGCTTCGGTATGTCCAGCCTGGCCATGCGCGGTCGGATCGCGCGCGCGTGACGATCATCACAACAGAAAAGCTGAGTATCACGTTGTCAGTATTTCTCACTGCTGGATAGCGTTGTCTTCGTACATCCATCACTCACTCTCCACCCCGTGCGAGGTCCCCACATGCTCCTGCAGAACTCCCCCTTCCGTGAACTCGACGCGCTGTTCAACCAGCGTGAGCCCCGCGGCTGGGAGACCGGCCGCCCGATGCCGATGGACGCGTACCGTCGCGGCGACGACGTGTGGGTCCATCTCGACCTGCCTGGCGTGGCCGCCGACTCGATCGACATCTCCGTCGAGCGCAACGTTTTGACGGTGTCGGCCGAGCGCACCACCGCTCGCGAGGACGGCGACCGCATGTACTTCGCCGAGCGCCATCGCGGCAGCTTCCGACGCCAGGTCAGCCTGGGCGAGGGCCTCGACGCAGAGGCCATCGAAGCCGACTACCACGACGGAGTGCTCACCCTGCGAATCCCCGTCGCCCAGGTCGCCAAGCCGCGCAAGATCACCGTGCGCGCCAACCAGCCCGTGATCGACGCCACAACCGGCCCGGCGACGGACACCAACACGCCCACCACCTGACCGAAATACCGGGGATTCCGTGCGATTTGCGCACGGCATCCTCAACAGAACGGGGAATTCACCGCCGCCCTGAACGGTTGTAGTGAACACATCCGCCATCACGACGCCCGACCGACACCCCCCCCGACGGTCGGGCGTCGTCGCGTCTCGGCGTATCGACGATCGCGCCACCTCCACCAACCCGATCCGGAGCCGATTGAACGAACTTCTTCGATCAATCGGGGGAATTAGTCTATTGTCGAGCCGATGTCGCCGGACTATGTACTCGACGACGAGCTGCTGGTCACCGAGCCCGGGCAGTTCAAGGCGATTGCCGACCCGTTGCGCAGCCACATTCTCGATCTCGCCCTCGAGCGGGCGGTCACCGTTGGCGAATTAGCCGACGCCCTCGATCGGCCGAAGTCCAGTGTCGCCTACCACGTCGACACGTTGGTCGAGGTCGGACTGTTGGCCGTGGTTCGCACGCGGCGAGTGCGGGCCATCGACGAGCGCTTCTTCGGACGGACCGCACGCACGTTCGTGATCGCTCCGGACATGAAGGGCAGCGCACCGCCCGCTGGCCGCTTCCTCACGACGGCGATGGCCGAGGTTGCACCGGACCGGCTCGACGAGTACGTGGAAACGCTACGCCACGTTCGGCTGAGCAAAGCCGACGCCGATGTGTTGTTCGAGCGCATCGTCGAGATCGCTGAAGAACTCACGCGTCAACCACACAGCGGCGACACGATCTACGGCTTCGTCGCTGCGATCTACCCAACCAACCATCCGGTGCTCGGTGACCCACATGAGTGAGCAGGTCGCGCCGGACGCCGCCGCCGACGACGAGGCCACGCCACGCAAGCTCGGAGCGGACTACTTCCGTCTGCTCATCGCCTCGACGATCTCCAATCTCGGCGACGGCGTCAGCATCATCGCCTACCCGTGGTTGGCCTCGGCGATCACCCGTAACCCGCTGCTCATCGCCACGGTCGGCGTCGTCCAACGGCTGCCATGGCTGCTGTTCAGCCTGCCCGCCGGTGTGATCACCGACCGCTACGACCGGCGCACGCTGATGGTCGTGGCGAACACCATTCGAGCGATCCTCACCGCCCTCGTCGCCCTCGTTGTGCTCAGCCGTCAGAACGTGCTGCCGGGCCCCGACGTGGTCTCCGACGACTCGATTCAGATCAGCACCGACGTGGCGCTGTACCTCATTGTCCTGTTGGCCACGCTGCTGCTCGGCACGGCCGAGGTGCTCTACGACAACTCGGCGCAGACGTTCATGCCGTCGATCGTGCACAAGGATCAGCTCCAGAAGGCCAACGGCCGACTGTGGAGCCTGGAGCAGGTGGCGAACACGTTCGCCGGCCCGCCGCTGGCTGCACTCCTCCTCGCCATCGCGTTCTCGCTGCCGTTCTGGGTCGACGCCGCCACGTTCGCCATCGGGGCTGCGCTGATCGCGACGATTCGGCCGAGACGAACCGCCGCAACGGCTGACGACACCCAACGCGCACCATGGCGGGCCGAGTTACGCGAAGGCGTGTCATGGCTGTGGCAACACGACCTACTTCGCCCGCTGGCGATCACGCTGGGGCTGTTGAACATGCTCGGCACGATGTCGATGGCCACGCTGGTGCTGTTCGGCCAGGAGGTACTGGGGACGACACCGACCGAGTTCGCCATCCTGTCCACCGGTGGTGCTGTCGGCGGCGTCGTCGGCGGGTGGACGGCATCGGCCATCTCGGCCCGCATCGGTCCTGGCGCCTCCCTTACGATCACGCTGCTCGGGGGTGGAGCGGTCACGTTTGCTACGGGCCTGCTCACGTGGTGGCCAGCGGTGTGGGTGATGTTCGCGCTGTACATGCTGACCGCGGTGTTGTGGAACGTGATCACGGTCAGCCTTCGTCAGACGATCATCCCCGACCGCCTGCTCGGGCGCGTCAACAGCGTGTACCGCTTCTTCGGCTGGGGAATGATGCCGATCGGCGCGCTGCTGGGCGGCGCCATCGTCGCGATCACCGAACCGCTCTCGGACCGCGGGCTCGCCCTACGCATGCCGTGGTTCGTCGCGGGCGCGCTGTCGATCGCTCTCTTTGCGTGGGCCGGCCCGCGCCTGACGACCGTCAAGATCGAAGCGGCTCGCGCGACAGCACCGCAACGCTGAGAGACTGGCGGGATGACCCGCAACCTCGTGAGCACCGATTCGCCGTTGGAAGACCAGTTCGCGTACTCGCGCGCCGTCGTCGACGGCGACTGGTGCTTCGTCTCGGGCACCACCGGCTACGACTACGAGACGATGACGATGCCGGAGGGCGCCGAAGCACAGGCCCGGCAGACGCTGGTCACGATCGAGGCGGCGCTCGTCGGCGCAGGATTTGCGATAGACGATGTCGTACGGGCGCGGTACTACGTAGCCGATCGGGCCCATGTCACGAGCGTCGGAACGGCACTGCGCGGGGCATTCGGCGAGACACGTCCGGCGGCCACGATGGTGATCTGCGACCTCGTCGACCCGGCGATGCTCGTGGAGATCGAAGTCACGGCCCGTCGGCGTTCGGAATGACTGCTCAGCGACACTCCTGACATCGACGACGCCCCACAGCGTGCCGGAATGGAGCGTCCGGTCGGTTGGGATGGTTTTACCGCTCCCGGTGGTTGCTCCTGCCATGGACATCGATGAAGCACTGACGTTTCTACGAGAACATCGCCAAGGAATCCTGATCACCACCAAGTCCGACGGCCGACCGCAGTCCTCGAACATCGTGTACGTGGTGGGCGACGACGATGTGATCCGCATCTCCGTCACCAACAGCCGCGCCAAGACCAAGAACGCACACCGCACCGGTCAGGTGTCGTTGCACGTCAACCGCGACGACTTCTGGGCCTACGCCGTGGTCGAGGCCGATGTGACCGCGACCCCGGTGGCAGCCGCACCAGACGACGCCACCGTCGATCAGCTCGTCGACTACTACCGCTCGATGGCTGGTGAGCACGACGATTGGCCGGCATACCGCCAAGCGATGGTCGACGACGGTCGGCTGCTGCTCGAGCTCCGACCGACCCACGCCTACGGGATGCTCCAGCGCTGAGCGCTCGAGCGGACAGTCGGTCAGCTGGGCTCGTCCCGGTTGCGCCGTGTGATGAGCGTCATTGCGCTACCGCGGATGGTGGCGAGCGCGTCGGCGATCCGTTTAGAGCGAGAGGGGCAGGCTTTGCAACTCTGGCGGGGTTGTGGGGGTGCCACCACCACCACCACCACCAGACGGCGGCATCACTTCGAGCACCAACTCAGCGACGGTCGTCACCGGACCGCCGGCCTCGAACGATGAGCCGATCGACAGGTGGAACTCGCCATCGACGAACGAACCCTCGACCGAGGTCACAGGTCGGATGATCCGGGTTGTCGTCTCATCGTCCGAATTGTCGTACTCCACCACGTAGAACCCATCGACAACGGCGTCCACAACCTTGCCGTCGGCATCGATGGAGAAGTCCATCTGCTTCAGCTGCAAATCGAGAAATGTGCTCCACGGCGATTTGTCGCCGTGGAAATCTCCGACGTAGAACCCGCTGCTGCGCTCCATGATGGTCGCGTGAGTGCCGTCGAACTCCAGGCGATCGCGCGTGGACCCCGGCAGGGGCACGAATACGTCGCTGGCGAAGGGATCCTCCGGAGGTGGGCTGAGCAGCTTTGATTCCTGGACAACGACGCCGTAGTACACCGGCTCCGCCTCCGCTGAAACGGATTGGCCGACGATGCCGGGGCCGATCATTCCGAGGACCACCGCTGCGGCAGCGAGAAGTCGATACGTGCTACGGCGAGAGGCGAATTCGTTCTTGAAGGCGGTCATGCTCACTCTTGGTGGTGTGGCGCCGGCATCTACGGCGACTGGAACACCCATGATCGAGCGAGCCACATGAACGCAACCTGAGCTCGCCCCAAACTCAAGGCTTCCCAACGTCATCACGCGTCCTCGACGTCGGTTGCCACCGCGCCGCCGAGCCGCCGAACCCCTCCTCGAACGGTTGCAGCCGTTTCGATATATCGCTATGATCACGATATATCGAAACGGCGGACGTAGGCTCCGCCCCGAACCACAAGGAGAACGGATGCCCCGTTCACACCATTCACATTCACCAAACAGCCCAACGGACGGCGAACACCTCGAACGCGCACCACATCGCGGTCACCAACGTCGTGGACGCCATGCGTGGCGGCGCGGCGGACCCCACGGAGGAGGTCGCCGCCACCGGGCCCGACGCGGCGCACTGCGCGACGGCGTCATCACGTTGCTCGGCGAACGGCCGATGCACGGCTACGAACTGATCACCGAACTCGAAGCTCGAAGCAACGGCCGCTGGCGACCGAGCCCCGGCGCGATCTATCCGGCACTGCGCAAGATGGAGCACCACGGACTGATCAATTCCAGCGACGATGACGGCACGCGGACCTTCGCCCTCACCGACGAGGGGCAGGCCGCACTCACTCGCTTGGAAGCAGCTCGCGTCACCGGCGCACCCGCACCGTGGGACGACGCTGGCGCAGGCGAGCGTGGCGACCTTCGGCACCTGATGTCGGAGATCGGTGGCCAGCTGCGGCAAATCGGCCGATTCGGCACTGCCGAGCAAGTCGATGCGACGAGGACCATCCTCGACGACACCAAGCGCCAGCTCTACGCCGTGCTCGCCGGCACGCCGGCCACCGAGTCGACCGCCGATGCCTCCGCCGACTCAGCCGACTCGGCCGATGAGGCGTCATCGGACAGCAGCTGACGAACCCGCGGGATCACCTCGTTGCCGAAGCGCTCGATGCTCGCCATCAATTGTTCGTGAGGCAGCGTGCCCGAGCTGTACTTCATGGTGAATCGATCGAGGCCGAGCGTGCGCACGGTGGTGGCGATCTTCGTTGCCACGGTGTCGGGCGACCCGACGTAGAGCGCGCCCGCCGGTGAGGCGGCGTGTGCAAACTCAGCCCGGCTCGTCGGCCCCCACCCGCGCTCTGCGCCGATGCGGTTGCGCATCTCCTCGAAGTGCGGCCACACGAGCTCGCGGGCCTCGTCGTCGGTCGCCCCGACGAAGCCGGGCGAGTGCACCCCGACCGGCTGTACCGGCTGCCCGAGCTCCTCGAGAGCCCTCCGGTACAGGCGGACCAACGGCTCGAAACCAGCGGACTCGCCGCCGATGATGGCGACCATCAATGGCAACCCGTAGCGCGCCGCCCGCACAACCGACTCGGGACTCCCGCCGACGCCAACCCACGCGTCGAGACCGCCGGCCGTGCGCGGCACCACCAATTGCCCGTCGAGCGGCGGGCGCGTCGAGCCGCTCCACGTGACGGGCTGCTCGCGCAGCAGCGTTGCGAACAGATCGAGTTTGTCCTCGAACAGTTCCTCGTACTCGTCGAGCGAATACCCGAAGAGCGGGAACGACTCGATGAACGATCCTCTCCCGAGCACGACCTCAGCGCGCCCGCCCGACACCGCGTCGAGCGTAGCGAACCGCTGGAACACCCGGATCGGGTCGTCGGAGCTGAGCACTGTCACCGCCGACCCGAGCACGATGCGCTCGGTCTGCCCGGCAATCGCAGCCAACACCGTCTCGGGTGACGACACGGCAAAGTCCGGCCGGTGGTGCTCGCCAATGCCGAAGGCGTCGATACCCACTGCGTCGGCCAGTTTCGCCTCGTCGACGACGTGGCCGAGCACGACGTGATCGGCAAGGCGCGTCCCATCACGGTCGACTGTCACGTCACCGAATGTGTCGATACCGAACTGCACATCCTGTGGGTATTTGATTGCGGTCACAACTACTACAACCAATGCGCAGCACCCACTATTCCAACGGGCCACCAAGGCGACACTTCGTCACGGCAGTCGGTCCGAGAGGGTGCGGCTGTTGAGGAGTCGATCGAGCAGGTCCGCGTTATCGGCGGAGATCGTCAGGTCGCGGGCGATACGACGTCGACAGCGCTTGCAGTCAAGAGCGATGCCAGGATCAGACGATGCAGTCGCCGCGACAGATCGAACTCGGCGGTGAGGCGCGCCTGGCGCTCGGACAGATTCTGGCGATCATGACCGACCATGCGATGTCGGACGGGGCGCCTCGCTGGGACATCGAGCGCGTCCTCGAGCTCGAGATGCGCCTCGACGTGCCGAGCGCGGTCGCCAGCGCTGAGGAGCTCGACACCATCAGCACGGTCACCATCGGTATCGACGACGCTGCGCTGCTCCTCGATGGCATGGCCTTCACCGAGGTGGCGTCGGCCGAATTACCGTGGATCGAGATGGTCCGGTGGACATCGGACTTCATCACCACAGAACTGCGAAGGCACTGGAGCGACGACGAGTGGCGCGCGCTTGCAGTTTTTGACCCCACTTGAGGCCGTCAGTCGCATCGACAGGTGCGGTCTGCTACGCATCGGGGCGTGGATTGCAGCGACATCGGTGACGTGAGACCACAGTGACCGTCGACGAATCGACAGCGCCGGCGTGGGCGCGGCCACCAGATGAGGTGGCCGCCGAGCAGCAGGTCGACACCGCGACGGGTCTGATCGCCGGTGAGGTTACAGAACGCCGCGACCGCTACGGCGCCAACCAGATCCCGAACGAGCCGCCACCAAGCTACTGGCAGATGGTCCGTGGCGCGCTCCGCGATCCGATGAATCTAATGCTGGTCGCTGTCGCAGTCGCCAGCTTCGTGATCGGTCAGACCTCCACCGGAATCCTCGTTGCCGTCCTGGTTGCGTTCAACGTGATCACGGCAGCGAACCAGGAGGCGAAGGCGCTCGCGACCGTCGACGCGCTCGAGAGCATGCAGGTGCCGACGGCGCGCGCCTTGCGTGCCGGACGCGTCACAGAAGTCGCCTCGCACGAACTCGTCCCGGGCGACGTGGTGATGGTCGAAGCGGGCGATCTGGTCCCGGCCGACGGACGCATTCTCACGTCGGCCAGCTTGGAGGTGCAAGAGGCTGCGCTCACGGGCGAGAGCGCGCCAGTGGCCAAAGGCACCGACGCTACCGACGCCGACGCGGCGATCGGCGACCGCACCTCGATGCTGTACCAGAACACCGCTGTCTCGCGTGGAACGGCGACGATCGTGGTCACCGGAACGGGGTCGGCGACCGAGATGGGCAAGATCGCCGGCATGCTCGGCAGCGTCGAGCGGTCACGGTCGCCGCTGCAGCAAGAACTCGGCCAGCTGACGACCTGGATCGGCGTCGTGGCGTGGTCCGCAGTGGCCGTCATCGTCGTGATCGGGCTCCTCCGCGGGCTCGACTTCGACGACCTCATGTTGTTGGCCATCGCCGTTGCGATCTCGGCGATCCCCAGCGGCATGCCCACCTTCGTCCAATTGATGTTGTCGTCAGGTGCGCAGCGGCTGGCCGACGCGAAGGCAGTGGTCAAGAACCTGACCGACGTCGAGACATTGGGAGCGACGTCCGCGATCAACAGCGACAAGACCGGTACCTTGACCCTCAACCAGATGACGGCGACGCGGTTGTTCGCCGGAGGTCGATGGTTCACCGTCGAAGGTGGCGGCTACTCCAAGCAGGGCGCGATTCTCCACGGCACCGAGGGCGAGATTCCCGACTTCACCCCGCTCGCGCTCGGTTTGTCGTTGTGCAGTGACGCCACCGTCGACGACGACGGCACCGTGATCGGCGACCCCACCGAGGCGGCGCTCGTCGTGCTGGCCGCGAAGATGGGGATCGACGCGGAGATCGTGCGCCGGGAACACCCGCGCCTCGCCGAAGTGCCGTTCGACTCGGCATACAAGTTCATGGCCACGTTCCACGATCGGCCGGAGGCGGACGACGGGGCGGTGGCCGAGTTGGTGAAGGGCGCCCCAGACGTGTTGCTCCAGCGAGCCACCTCGGCGTTCTGGCGCGGCGAGGTGGTGCCGATCGAGCAGGTCCGCGACCACCTCGTCGCCGCCAACCAAGAGCTGTCCGAGAAGGGGCTGCGGGTGTTGTCGTTTGCCGCCCGCGACTTCTCCGCTGGCGACTTCGACGACGAGCGCGACCCGATGGAGTACGTCGACGATCTCGTCTTCGTCTCCCTGGTCGGAATCATCGACCCACTCCGTCCATCGGCGAAAGAGGCCGTGCGCATCGCTTCGGAGGCCGGCATCGATGTCCGCATGATCACCGGCGACCATGCGGCCACCGCCAAAGCGATCGGGGACGACCTCGGGCTGGGCGAGGGCGTCATCACTGGGCCCGAATTCCAGAAGATGTCCGACGACAACCTCACCGCGCAGATCCCCGACCTGCACGTGTTCGGCCGCGTCGCCCCCGAGGACAAGCTGCGGTTGGTCGATCGAATGCAGGACGCCGGACTGATCGTGGCGATGACCGGCGACGCAGTCAACGATGCAGCGGCGCTGAAGAAGGCCGACATCGGCGTCGCCATGGGCAGCGGCAGCGAGGTGACCAAACAGGCGGCGCGGATGATCCTCACCGACGATCACTTCGCCACGCTCGTCCATGCAGTCGAGTTGGGTCGCGACATCTACGAGAAGGTCTCGACGTACATCCGCTTCCAGATCACCGGGATGCTTGGCGTGCTGCTACTGATGCTGGCGGCCACGCTGTTCAACATCAACGACGGTGTGGCATTGACGCCGGGCATGTTGCTGTTCACCACGATCGCGGTAGCCATCTTCGCCGTGCTGTCGATCATCAGCGATGTGCCCGATCCAGGCCTGATGAGCCGCCCGCCCCGCGATCCATCCGAACGGCTGGTGACGAACGCGCGCGGCATCCGCTGGCTCGGTATCGGGCTGGCGACGGCGGCGGTCGGCATCGTGCCACTCGTGTGGGGTCCTGACGAGCCGCTGACCGACGCCGCGACGGTCTCAATGACGATGGCGTTCGGCGTCGCCGGTCTCTCCATGATGTGGCAGACCCTGGCGCAGCGGCGCGACCCGACGCCGTTCTGGGTTGGGCCGTTCTGGCCATATCTGCGCACCTTGATCCTCGGAGGGATCGTGGTCTGGATGGCGGTCGAGTTCGCGGTGCTCCAGCGATGGTTGTTGACGACCTCGCTGACGGGCTCCCAGTGGCTTGCCGTGATCGGCCTGTCGCTCGTGCCAGCAATCGTCGCCGAGATCGACAAGGCAGTCCGACGCCGGGCGTGACGACTCGCGTCCCATCGCTACAACCCTGCATGGCTGACGTCCACATCGCTGACGTCTGCATGGCTCAGGTCCGCATGGCACACTTCAACAATGGTTGAACCACGCCGGTGGACGATCGGCGAGGTCGCGGCCCGAACTGGCGTTGCGACCTCCGCCCTGCGGTTCTATGAAGAGCAGGGCCTGATCCGCAGCGAACGGAACGCTGCGGGACATCGCCGCTATCGGCCGGACGTCGTGCGGCGAGTCAGCTTCATTCAGATCGCTCAGCGTGTCGGGTTGAGCCTGGACGACGTCCGCCGAGCGCTCGACACGTTGCCGCAGTCGCGGACGCCGAGCCGGACCGACTGGGACCGGTTGGCCTCCTCGTGGCGTCCGCTGCTCGACGCCCGCATCGAGATGATCACGGCACTGCGCGACCAGCTCGACAGCTGCATCGGATGTGGCTGCTTGAGTCTCGACACCTGCGGCCTCCACAACGCCGACGACCGCGCCGCCCGCTTCGGCGCCGGTCCGCGCTACCTCCTCGGCGACAGCTCCGACGTGTAGCCGGCTGCGAGCTGCCGCGCCGCGACACAGCGCTCAATCGGAGCTCGACTGCTCAGAAGTACGATCCGGCCACCACCCCCCAACTCCGAATGGGGCGACGCTCGGCCGCGGTCGCCGGCGATCAGTCGCCTGACCAACACTTGCTTCGCCGCAGCGCGCGCCTGCTCGCTCATCACGGTCGACGCACTGTCGTTGTCTTCGGACTCACCGCCGTGACGACTGCGTTCCAGGTGCTGACCCCAGCCGTGTTCGGTCGCGCCATCGACGCAGTGCAAGACCAGGACGAGGGTGCCACTGGGAATGACCCGGGACCGGTCATCTGAGGGTCCGCACGCCGACGGCACACCGAGGCCCCACCACGTGTGTCCGCCGGGATCCCGCCAGGCGGGCCATCACTCCACGATGTCATGTCGTCAGTCAGGACGCGGGCGTGTCGAGCGACTCCGCCGAGCGCGGCGCGCTGGATCAGTCGTCGAGCGGTGTCATGAACGACCACAGGGTGCCCTCTGGATCGCGCGCGCTGTATTCGCGGTAACCGTAGGGTTGGTCGACCGGCTCGTAGGCGATGTCGGCGCCATTGGCAGCGACCATCCGGCAGTGGTCGTCGACGTCGTTCACCATCACCGCCATCGTTGCGGTGGCAGCCCCCAACGTCGATGGCGCCTGCAAACCGAAGTCGGCCGTCTCCGGGTGGAGCCAGATTTCGCCGTCGCCGGCAAACACTTGGCCGTGCACCACTGCGCCGTCAGGCGATCTGGTGATCTCACCGGGCGTCATGCCGAACACGTCGACGAGATGTGCGTGCGCTGCGGGAATATCGCGGTAGACGAGAATCGAGATCCTCGTTCGTAGGTTGGTGTCGGCCATGACCATCTCCTCCAAGATGTGCAACAGGTAGGCGGTTTTGTCGGCGTCGGTGGCGTCACCGAGGCGGGTGAGTGCACCGTTGACGGCGGTGCGCACGCGGCTCAACCGCTCGATCTCCGTATCGAGACCGCCGGCGTGTCGTTCGAGTGACGTCCCGAGATCCCAACCGGGATCGTCGAGTGCAGTGCGGATCTGATCGAGCGACATGTCGAGCCGCTTGAGCAGGCTCACGCGGTACAGCCGCTCCACGTCGGCGGCGCCGTACAACCGATGGCCTGCTTCCGTGCGAGCTTCAGGAGCCAACAGACCGATGTCCTCGTAGTGGTGCAACGTTCGCACCGTGATCCCAGCCGTCTTGGCGAGTTCGCCGATCCGCACATACCCATCGCCTCCGATCACGTGCATGGAAGGGACCGTACGACCTGACGCGACGTGAGGTGCAAGACCCCACCGCGCATCCGTCTCGGCGCCTGACGACTGTGGGGCCTACGACAGGGGTTCGAGTGGCAACGAGCTGCGGCGGACTCCATCGACGGCGTGGAATGCGGCGGCGACGGCAGGCGCCGTCGGCACGAGGCCGATCTCTCCCACGCCCTTGATACCGAACGGCGAGCGGGGCTGGGGCACCTCGACCAGCTCGACCTCGATCGGCGGGACGTCCTTGGCTCTCAGGATGCGCAGCGAGCGCAGCGTCATGTTGGTCGGGTGGCCGGTATCGGGGTCGGTGGGAAAATCCTCGCTCAGTGCATACCCGAGGCCCATGTGCACGCTGCCCTCGATCTGGCCTTCGACGAGCAGCGGGTTGACCGCACGGCCGACATCGTGGACCGCGACCACGCGCTCGATCGCCCGAGAGTCGGGGTCGATCACGACGAGCTGTGCGGCGTAGCTGAAACACGAGTGAATCGTCGGGTGCTCAACATCGGGGTCGTCGAGCCGATCGGTCCAATCAACGACGTACTCCCCCACGTAGTCGGCCTCGACGGCGCATCCACCAGCACGAGCGGCGGCGCATGCGTCGCGCACTGAACCAGCGGCCATCAAGGTCCCGCGCGATCCGGTCGTCTGTCCGAAGCCCAGCTCGCGCGTCGTGTCGACGATCACGTCGATGCGCTCGGGGTCGACGTCGAGTTCTTGGGCGGCAACCTGGAGCGCGACGGTGTGCACGCCTTGACCCATCTCGGTCCAGCCATGGCGCACTTCGATGCGTTCGTCGTCGCGAAAACGGACCACCGCCTTGGACACCTCGCGGAACCCGTTGCCGAGGCCGGAGTTCTTCAGTCCGAGCCCGAGGCCGACGACCTTGCCCGCCGCCTCGGCCGCTTCGATGTGGGGGGCGATGCGGTCGAGACACGCGCCGGCGCCGGCCGCTCCGTCGTCCATCAGCTGGCCGGGACCCCACACATCGCCGGGACGAATCACGTTGCGTCGACGGATCTCGAACGAGCTCAGACCAGCTCGTTCGGCGAGGCGATCGAGCACGCCCTCCATTGCGAACTGCGCCTGGTTGGCACCAAACCCGCGGAATGCACCGCACACGAGGTTGTTGGTACGGACCGCGATCGTCTCGACGTCGATCGCTTGCCAGCGATAGGGCCCGCAGGCGTGGCCAGCAGCTCGCTCGAGCACTTTCATCCCGACGCTGGCGTACGCGCCCGAGTCGCCGATCCCGCGAACGTGGAGTGCGGTGAGCTGGCCATCGGCGTCACAGCCGGCCCGGTACTCGAGGCGAATCGGATGTCGCTTGGCGTGCATCCGCAAACTCTCTTCACGCGACAGGGTGCACTTCACCGGACGGTCGAGCAGCCAGGCGGCAAGCGCCACGTGGGCCTGGTTGCTCATGTCCTCCTTGCCGCCGAAGGCGCCGCCGTTCGACACGAGTTCGACCGTGACCGACGCTCGATCGACGTCGAGCACCGAGGCGATGTCGTTGCGGTCGTCCCACACGCCCTGGCCACCCGAGTACACGTGCAAGGCGCGGTCGTCACCGGTGCCTGATGGCACGGCCAGGGTCGACTCGGGTTCGAGAAAGGCGTGCTCGATGCGCTGCGTTTCGAACACCTCCTCGACCACGTGTGCGCTCGCCCCAAGTGCTGCGTCGACGTCGCCGCCGCGTTGATACGCGCTCGTCGACAACACGTTGGAGTCTGTGCCCCACACCGAGATCGGCGCCGATGCTTCGAGCGCGGCCCGCGCATCGGTGTTCGGCACCTCGACGGCGCAGTCGACAACAACTGCTGCTGCGGCGGCACGTGCTTGTTCTCTCGTCTCGGCGACCACCACCGCCAGCACGTCACCGACGTACGACGTGTGTCCGCCGACCGGGATCATCACCGGCCAGTCCTTGTGAATCAGGCCCACTCGCAGTTCGCCGGGGATGTCGGCGGCGGTGAATACGGCGGTCACACCAGGCAGAGCCTCTGCCGCGGTGACGTCGATGCCGATCACTTCGGCGCGGGCGTGGTCGCTCAGCCGCAACGCCGCGTGCAATATGCCGGGGACACGAATGTCGTCGATGTAGTTGCGCTCGCCGAGCGTCAGCGGTGCTGCTTCGTACTTCGCCCCGGGGGCACCGACGCCACGCCCCAGCGCTGGAGCGGCCTTTTCGCTCTTGGCCACCTGTTCGATGGCGTCGAGGATCTTCACGTATCCGGTACATCGGCACAGGTGCGCACCGAGGTGCGGCGCCATCCCCTCTCGGGTGAGCGCGTCGCCCTTCTTGTCGATCTGCGCCTTGGCCCGCATGACGATCCCGGGAATGCAGAAGCCGCACTGCAAGCCGCCGCAAGCGGAGAACGCGTCAGCGAAGCGTTGCCGCTCGTCGTCGTCGACACCTTCGAGGGTGACGACCGATCGTCCGTCGAGTTTGTCGAGGTCGTACTGACAGGCGACGCTCGCCTTCCCGTCGATCAGGACCGTGCAGCACCCGCATTGGCCCGACGGCGAGCATCCGTCCTTCGGCGAGGTGATGTCGAGTTCTTCACGAAGCGCGGACAGCAGGTGCGGGTGATCGCGGCGGACGCGCACCGGGGTGCCGTTGAGCTCAAACTCGACGTCGGACACTTTGACATTCTGTCAAAGTTGTACGGCTCGTGCAGCTCTGCGCCGCAGAGCTCTCGTGGCCGACAGGGCCACCCCCGTCACAGGCGATACACGTCGGGGCGTCGATACGTGTCGAAGTCGAACAGCGTCTGCTTGTACCGGGCGCACCAGTCGAGGTCGCAGTCGGCAACGACGAGTTCGTCGCCGGTGGTGGCGGCGGTCGCCAGCACTTCACCCGATGGCGCGACGATCGTCGACTCGGCCAGCGAGTCCACACCCTCTTCCACACCACCTTTGGCCACGCCGACCACGAAGGTCCCGTTCTGATACGCGCCTGCCGACATCACGAGCCGGTTGTGGAAGCCCTGCAGCGAATCTTGACTCGGGTCGGGCGGGTAGTGCAGCGGAGTGTTGTAACCGCACAGGATCATCTCGACGCCTTGGAGTCCCATCGACCGATACGACTCGGGCCATCGCCGGTCGTTGCAGATCATCATCCCGAATCGCCCGCCGAAGGCGTCCCAGACGCCGAATCCATCGGGCGACGGCTCGAAGTAGTAGCGCTCGAGGTGCTGAAACGGGCGATCGGGTTCGTTGCTCGCGTGGCCAGGAATGTGCACTTTCTTGAACGTCGCCACCTCGGCACCGTCGAGGTCCCACAAGGTCTGCACGTTCCAGCGGTGCTCGACGCCATCGCGGCCGATGTCGAGGAGGGCGTATCCGAGCGCCACGCCGATCCGGCGGGCGCGGGCCTCGGCGAACAGCGGCGCGGTGACGTCGTTGGGCATCGCCCGCTCGTAGAAGTGGTCGGCGTCGGTGATGTCGTCGACGTACCAGCGGGGGAAGAATGTGGTGAGCGCGAGTTCGGGGAACACGACGAGGTCGCACCCGCGAGCGGCAGCATCGCGCAACAGCACGAGCATCCGCTCGACGACATCGGCGCGTGTGTCGGCTCGCTCGACGGGCCCCAGCTGGGCGGCAGCGACGGTGACGACTCGGCTCACGGAGGCAGTTTCGCAGCGATCTGCGCCAGGCGCTGACCTCGGCGATCGATGATCCATCCGAGCCCTGGTCGCGGTGCAACGATGGATCGTCGCGGCAACGTGCAGCCGAACAGGTCGCCATCGACGTCGCCCGGAGCGCTCATCACCACGCCGCAGCGGCTGCGCGCCACGTCCCGAGTCCAGTGGCCATAGGACGCACGCACCGCGTCGAGACGAGCCGCTGCGACGATCGTGAGGTTTGCACCGTCTCGGCCGTTCGCGATTGCGGCCAGTGCGCCGCTCGCATCATCGACCCGCTCGGCGTCGTCGATCACCAGCAATACCGCCTCGCCGCTCTCCCCTGCCGCACGGGCGCACTCGATCTCGTCGCTCGGGTGCCGCCGACCGATGTCGACGACTCGGCCCCCGGTCACGTGACGCCAACGGTCGACAACCGTGCGGAGCGTTGTCGTTCGGCCTCCCCCGGTACCGCCGACGATCAATGCGTGGTCGCCGTGCGGGAGCGTCAGGGTCGCGGGCAACCGCGTGTCGGCGTCGACGCCGACGGGCAGCTCAACACCGCCTTCGGGCGACACCATGCCTATCGCCGTGTCACGCAGCTCGATGCGGGCGGGGAGTACCTCGACGGGCACCGGACCATCGCCCAGACTCGTCCTGATGTCGGCGCCGTCCGGGGAGCGCGCGACGTGGGCCAGCAGGCCACTCGACTCGACGCGCAGCCGGCCCGGGAGCCCGGGCGGCACGGGATCACCGCGCACCCGATCGGCGACCACCGCATCGAGGTGGAAGAACCAACGATCGGCGACCGGGAGGTTGAGCACAGCCGGTGACGTACCGTCGTCGCCGACGAGCGCCATCACGCCGACGGCAGAGCCGTCTTCGACCACCGCCGTCAGATCGGCGGTCAGCTGTGGCTCATCTGCAAGTGCGCGCCGCAGCGCTCCGTAGCCATCGATCGCGCAGATGAGCAGCGGCTGGTCGTGCAACCCACCTGAACCACGGCGGTCGATCTCACTGCGCAGGCGGGCGAGCGTGCGGGCGATGCGTTCTGTTTCGTTTCGTCGGACGAGGCCAGCGCAGTGCGGGAGGTCGGAGAGCGCAGCCAGTGCTGCGTCGCCGAGCATGTCGATCACGTAGATGTGCAGCGATGCCGGCGATGACGCTGCTGCCGCCGCCAACAACAGTGTCTGCATCGCGGTCGACACTCCTGCTCCGGGCGAACCGACGAGCGCAAGGCCACCGGTCTGGGGATCCCAGCGCAACGGCAGTCGCCGACGATGCCCATCGTCGTCGATGAGGCCGACAACTTCGGTGTCGACGTCGCTGCATCCACCCAAGTGGGCAGCGAGGTCGCTCGACGAGAGCTTCGGCGGCAACGGGTCGATCCATAGCGGTGGCAAACGCGCCCGTTCATCGCGTTCCATCACGCGTCGAGTCGCCGCGACGAGCACGTCGATCAGGCGCTCACCGGCGACGCGGCACGCCGCTGCCGGCGGTTGCCGGCGCGGCGCAGCAAGTGTCTCCACTCGGAGTGACGTCGACGGCCGCGCCGGCGGTCCGGTACATCGTGCGGTTTGCACCTCCACCAACTCGTCGTGCCCCAGGCGAACGAGAGCTCGACCGGGTGCGCTACGGGGAAGCTGTGCGCCACGCCGGTCGTCGACGATGTCGAGCGAGTCGGCGGCAGTCTGCGTGCGCAGCGCGATGCGAATGTCGGTATTGGCGCGCACATCGTCGCCGATCGCACCGGCAGGCCGTTGCGTCGCGAGCACCAAGTGGAGGCCAAGACTGCGACCTCGTTGAGCGACGGCGACGAGTGTGCCGAGCAAGTGCGGACGATCGGCGGCGAGTGTGGCGAATTCGTCGACTACAACGACGAGGTCGGGCATCGGGCCGTCGCCGGCTCCCTGCTGGCGGTACGCGAACGTGTCGCCGACACCGGCACGCCGGAGCCGTTCCTCACGCTCGCGCAGTTCGTGACGGAGGCCAGCCAATGCTCGATCGATGATGCCATCGTCGAGATCGGTGACCATCCCGACCACGTGCGGGAACGCGGCACATGCGTCGAAGGCGGCACCACCCTTGTAGTCGATGAGCACGAAGGCGACATCCGATGGTGGATGCCGTGTCGCGATGCTGGCGATCAAGGTGCGCAACAACTCGCTCTTTCCCGCCCCGGTCGTTCCGCCGATGAGTACATGTGGTCCGTGGCGGGCCAAGCTCAGTTCGACATTGCCGCCGCCAGCGCGCCCGAGGCAGGCGGCGGTCGGTGTCGGCACCGCCCAACGGTCGCCGATCAGCTCCGCAAGAGCGGCTGGTTCGTCGGCGTCCGTTGCGAGCGCATCATCGATCTCGTCGAGGTCGACGACGCTCGGTGTCGAGTTGGCGGCCGCGACGTCCTCCGGATCGATGAGGGGAGCGAGGGTACGTGCTGCGGCTTCTGCGGACTGGAGTGTCAGACCGGCCATCGACGCCCGGCCGACGTCGGTGCGGGCACCGGCGATCGCGATGCCGCCCAACGCGCCGACGGTCACCGTCGTGAGACATCGGCTCGGCACTGCCCGCTCGGTGGGCACGAGAACGATCACGGCAACGTCTTGCGCGTCGAGCGCTCGTCGGAGTGCGCTGTCACGTTCCATCAACACGTTCGGGTCATCGACGATCACGATCCGCGCGCTCTCAGCGGGCGTCGAGTCAACCTCGACCGACACATGATGGGGAAGCCACTGCGCCCAGGTCCAGGTCGCTGCACACATCGTCGTGTCGATGCGCACGTGGGCGGGTCCGTGTCGTGCGGCGAGGTCGATGAGCATGGCGCGGGCGAGATCGGCGGCGGCTTCAGCGGTCCCGTGGATGGCAAGCGCCTCACCCAAGCGAAGTTCAACGGTGATGGGAACGTCGATGGCGGTCGTTGCGTCGACGACACGAGCGGCGACGTGGTCGGCAACCCCGTGGAGTGCGGCTGCGGTGATGGCCACGTCGCCGCGACCGACGAGGAGCGGCCAACAACGCGCATCGCGCTCGTCATCGGCCGGACGACAACCGTCTGGGGCGCCGCGCGGATCGGACCACACCGGCGAGCGCGTCGCCCCCTCCCGCAAGTCGTCGATCAGCGCGAGCGTGTCAGCCAAGGCCGGGTTCCCGGTTCGCATCTGATCGGCAACGCCGCGCACGTACTCCGCAACGCCGGCGACGAACTCCTCCTCGGCGGCCGCAACGGCCTGTCCGCGGCGGCGGTAGTCGCGCCGCGATCCCATGGCCCCGATGGTCCAGGTGCCGATCGACGCAGTCGCCGCCAGGCCGGCGAACACCGCGAACAACATCGACCCGAAGACGACGACACCGACCGCTGCGCCGGCCAACGACATCGCTGCCGCGATCAAACCGGTCGCAGGTGTCCGCCGCCGAGGCTCGAGCCCGGGCGGAGCGTCGGGCACCGGTGGAATCGTCGTTGGTGCGGGTGTGGTGGCCCGACGCACGACTCGCCCCCAGCTGCCGGCCGCACGATCGACCTCACCCAGGCTCGGGGTGCGCTCCTCACGCTCCGTGCGCACCGCTCGGACGTGCACCGTCGAGGAGCCGAGCCGGATCACTTGGACATCGGGCGCAGTCGGATGGGCGCGCACCTCCACGGGCGCCATCCCGCTGAGCTGCACGAAGTCGGCCGAGCCGTCGTCGGCGATCTCCAGGAGCCCGACGTACGGTTCGATGGTCGGATCGGCGATCGACACCGTGGCGTCGGCAGCTCGACCGAGCCGGTGACGACCAGCGGTCACCGGACGCCATCGACCACAGTCGGGCCCGGCAACCGCAGCCACTTCCACGACGGGCCGACCGCCCGAGGTGTCATCACGAGCGGTCAACGAGGCGTCGCCCGGTTTGACACTCGCACCTGTGCGCAGCAGCCGGGCATCACTCAGCCGGGTCGCCGGTGATTCGACCGTGCCGTCGATCGTCAGCGGCCCGTACGGCAGACCGAGTGCGACGGCGAGCCCACCAATCGTGTCGTCATCGCCGGCGACGTGCACCCGCCGCACCCGGTGATGCTGATCGACGATGTCGAGCGGACCGTTGTCGGAGTGGCTCACGTGATGACATGGGCGCGGCGCGTCCCCAGGCGGAAGATGCGAACCAGGAATTCCGCTATCACAGGGCTCTGACCAGGGGTTGTGAGTCGTCGCCGCTCCCTACAACGGCGCTGACCTCAGGCACCGGTGAGCGACTCACAGCCTGCGGACGAAGAACTTCTTCGTTCGCGGAGACCACCGGTGAGACGTGCGGTGAGGGCTGGTTGCGACGGTGCCGACATGCAACCACCAGTCGACCGTGCCGACCGTCAACAACCCGCCCCACGCAGCGCCCTGATGCGCTCGCTCTCACGCGAGTGGCAGCGCCTACGTCGCGACCCTGACGCACTCGCGGCCGCCCGCCGCTGGTCGGCCAAGGATCCTCATCTGCAACGCATGCTCGACGAACTCACCGACCTCGACCACCTCGTGAACGACACAGCCTGCGCGCGCCCCGACGGCGACGCACTCCTGAGGGTGCTGCTCGCAGCGGCCGCTCACGATGGGCTGGCGGCGAGGGTCGTGCTGACGCGCATCGCTCCGCTGGCCATCGCCCGGGCCGCCCAATTCGGATGTAGCGACGAGCGCGGGGGCGTGGTCGACCTGGTCGTTCCGGCATTGTGGATGGCGATCACCGAGTTCGACCCGGCGCGCCGACCGACCTCACTCGCCAATGCCCTCGCCGCCGACGCCGTCTACTTCGCGTTTCGCCGTGAGCATCGCCGGACCGGCGGCCGGGAGCGGCCGGCATCACTGTCTGTGGTCGCCGAGCCGACGGCGCCCCCGTTGGCTCCGACACTCGGTGACGATCTGCACTCGGTGCTCGCTGATGCCCGCGCCGGCGGTGTCGCCGACGAGTATCTCGACCTGCTCAACGCCGTGGCGGCCGCCGACTCGATCAAGGAGCTGGCGCGAGCCGAGAACGTCACCACCCGAACGATCCGCAATCGCCGCCGCCGCGCGGTCGAAGAAGTGCGAGCGGCAATCGCCGCCTAGCCTCGCGGGGTGTGCCCGCCCGGGTGGCGGAACTGGCAGACGCGGGGGGCTTAAACCCCCCTTCTCCTTCGGGAGAGTGTGGGTTCAAATCCCACCCCGGGCACATCTAGCTGGTATTTTGCAACTCTCATTGCTTGCACATGCAAGCGAAACACCAAAAGGTGCACAAAAGGTGCACAGACTGTTACTGTCGGGCATGGCCCGAGGGTCGGTGTTCCGCAAGAACGGTCGGTGGGCGTTCCGTGTCGACGCTGGGGTGAACCCCGAGACCGGCAAGCGTCGCCAGATGCTTCGGCAGGGGTTTAAGACGCAACGCGAGGCCGAGAAGGCCCTCGCCGCTACGCAGCAGGCGGTCGAGCAGAACAGCGTGGTTGCGAAGTCGACGATGAAAGTCGACGCGTTCTTCGACGAGTGGCTCGCCAGCCAGAACGGCCGGCTGAAGGAGTCGACGCTGCACAGCTACGAGATCACCGCCAAACGAATACGTGGCGGGTTGGGCCACGTTCAGCTGCAGGCGTTGACGCCACTACAGATCGAACGGTTCTACGCAGACCTGCTCGAACACGGTCGAGCCGATGGCACCGGCCTGTCCCCCAAGACAGTCCGCAACACCCACACCGTGTTGCGCAAGGCGCTGTCGGATGCCGAACGACTCGGACTCGTGCAACGCAACGCAGCCGCTGCGGCACGAGGACCGGCCGTCGAGCGACCCGAGTTCACTGTGTGGTCGTCGGACGAACTCAACCAGTTCTTCGCGCAGGTCGAGTCGCACCGGCTGTACGCCGCGTTCGTGTTGCTCGCCACGACTGGGATGCGACGCGGTGAGGTGCTCGGTGTGCGGTGGAGCGACATCGACTTGGACTCCGGCGAGTTGGCCATCGTGCAGACGATCACCTCTGTCGACGGACGACTCACGGTCACCACACCGAAGACACGCGGCAGCCGCCGCGTGATCTACCTCGACGACACCACGGTCGGCGTGCTCCGCGCACACCGCAAGCGACAACGCGAAGAACAGCTCGCCGCCGGACCCGACTGGGACAACACCAACGGACTGTTGTTCACCGACGAAACGGGAGCCGCCGTGCGGCCCGAATGGTTCTCGAAGGAATTCGGTCGACACGTCGCCGAAGCAGACGTGCCGCGCATCCGACTCCACGACGTCCGACACACCTACGCGACCCTCGCTCTGAAGGCCAGCGTGCATCCAAAGATCGTCTCGGAGCGACTCGGCCACTCGACGATCGCCATCACGCTCGACCTCTACTCCCACGTCACACCTGGAGTTGCTCGCGAGGCAGCACAGACCGTTGCAGCCAAGATCTTCGGCCCCTAGAACCGGACGCCCCCATGAGAAGGCACTATCGAGCGATCCCGCCACGCGAGATGTGCCGATGTCGTACCTGAGCTGCTGCCAGCGGTCGGCACCACCTCGACGACGTATTCGCCATAGAGACCGAGATCGGGCTCGGCGGGGCAGAGACGTCGCTCGTGGCTACTGTGCAGTTTGCGGGTGCTGCATCACAGCCATTGCGCCCGCCACCGCAATGGAGCAGATGTGAGCAAGCTGACCCGGGTTCGCGTGACCGGTCTCCTCGACCGATTCGATCATGCCTTCGACATCGACCAGAGCTGGGAGTTCGTCATTCTTCACGGCCCCAATGGCGTCGGCAAGACGATGCTGCTGCAGCTCTGTCAGGCAATGATGCGACCCGACCACGCGCGCCTCAGGTCGCTGCCGTTCAGGTCTGCCACGCTGGCCTTTGACGATGGCTACATCATTGAAGCTGACCGTCTGCCGCCCGGCGAGGAGCAGCTACCGGACGTCGATGACGGCGATCCCTCGCGCAGGCGACCGAAGATCGTAATGAGGCTCCGGCGATCGGGCTCCCTCGTGTCTGAGTGGTCTGCCGGCTTCAAGAACACCCGGAGCCTTCGGCGCTACGCGGAGATGATCGATGACATGGTCCCGTTCCCAAGGGTCAAGCCAACTACGTGGCTTGATACGGAAACAGGTGAGCCGATCACCATCGAAGAGATCGCTTCTCGATACGCCGATGTGCTTCCCGAGGAGCTCGTTGCTGAGATCTCCTCCATTCCCGACGACGCACGTGCGTTCTTCGATGCCCAGAAGGTGCACCTGATCGACACCGAACGTCTGCTGTCCGTGGAACCATCGAACGAGTGGCCTTCAGCGCGAGCGGCGAGGTCGGCGCAAAACAGGCCACTTTCCACCCGTGGCGATGCTGAGCATCGCTCGACGGTCGTTTACTTGGCCGATGAGCTTGCCAACCGTATTCGAACCGCGCTCGCCCAGAACTCCCTAATCTCCCAAGAGCAAGATCGAACGTTCCCACAACGTCTTCTCGGCGCACAGCGTGTCGCTGCGACCGAGGCGGAAGTCAGAGATCGGTACCGCGATCAGGCAGAGCTACGAAGTCGCCTGTCGGCAGTCGGGCTACTCGACCAGACTCCCGAAGTGGCGCTTCCCCTAGAGGAGTTGGAGGCTTGGCAGATCCGAGTGATGTCGATCTACCTCCAAGACTCGGCGCTAAAGCTCGCCAACTTTGAGGAGCTTCTTCGCAAGACGACTCTCCTTAGAGAGGTGGTAAATGCGCGCTTTCTCAACAAGTCAATGCGGATCGACGCCGAACGCGGCTTCTTCTTCGAGACCGATCGTGGACTGACCCTTAGCCCATCCCAGCTCTCCTCGGGTGAACAGCACGAGGTGGTTCTTCTGTACCGACTGCTCTTCAACGCTCGCGCCGGGTCGATTGTGCTTATCGATGAGCCGGAGATTTCGCTGCACATCGCGTGGCAACAACAGGTTCTCAACGATCTCAAGCGGATCGCCGAGATCAGCGCTCTTCAGTTCGTTATCGCCACACACTCGCCCCACATCGTCCATCACTGGGTCGATCGGATGGTGTCGCTCTCCGGGGAGGCCGGCTAGCGATGCTTGAGAACGTGACGGGAGAGGACATCTTTGCGAGCGTGAAGATGTTCCGAGCCGCGGGGGACGGGCCATTTCTGCTCGTTGAAGGGAACTCCGAGTACCAGTTCCTGTCAACTCACGCATCGACTGATATCAAGCTCATTGATTGTCGCGGAGCTGAACCTCACCGGGTTTCACGCAGGCGTGTTGGTATGAGTCTCGGCCTCGCGGCCTGAGGGCTGTTGACGGTAGTGCAGGTCTTCGAACTCTGCGGGTGGGATGCGTCCGAGTTCGTGAAAGAGGCGACGGTGGTTGAACC
>JBCDFR010000027.1:0-53413 GCA_039177505.1 Actinomycetota bacterium
AGACGTCGTAGATCCGCTCGACGGCCCGATCGCTGAGGGCAAGACTCGCTTCCGTCGGCGGTGAGCGGTTGATTGCTGGGAGCTCCGCTGTGATTCCGAGTTCGTCGCAGATGACCTTGTAGTCGTCTTGGAGACGTTCGAAACGTCCGACGAAGTCGACGGCCGGCATCCCGGTCCTTCCGGCGCAGATCCAGTTCGCTTGCGGACGAAAGTGCAGCTGGCGCTGGACGTCCGGATCGGCGAGATGGTGGAGAACGAAAGCGTCGAGCGACTTGTAGGGGCGGAGGTGCGCATCTGCCCACCGCCGATCGTGCGCCGCTGGGCTTGATGGGAGGTATTGGAACGCGCTTCTCGTGCGGTCCACGGGGTCGCGCACGAAGGCGAAGACGAACAGCCTGTCGATTTCTTTCGGGCTGAAGACCAGGCGGTAGAGGTCGATCGGGTAGTGAGGGAGGGGCCGGCCGAATACCCCATCCGCTACCGACCGGCCGGCGGTCTTCGGGACGTGGACGAAGAGCGCGCCCGCGTTGACGCAGTCGCAGATGACCTGCTTGCCACGGATCCGTCGGGCCGATTTGTAAGCGCCCGGGTGGCGGACGAATCGGAGGCCACGGTCAACAGCGGGTGGGACTCTGCGGCGGAGCGGGGAGTATGTCACGACGCGTGTCATCGCTTCGTGCTCATCATGGCGCTGTTCCTCCTCCGACGCGGTCGGCGATCACGCGGGCTCGGCTCACTGCGCTCCTCCGGGCTTTCCGTGCGAGCAGGCTTCCCCGCAGCCGTGCTCGGGTCATTCGGGAACCTATCGTTCGACGATCGTCGAACTGGTAGTCGAGTGCAGCGAGATCCTCGGCGTATCGTCGCGCCACGGCGGAGACTTCTCGGTCTGAGTAGAAGTGTGAGTAGTGCTCGAACGGAGACGCACCGAGGTTGTGTCGGCTCCGCGGAAGTGGCCTGCCGAGATGATCTTCGAGTCGCTGCCAGGTCGTCTCGAGCGACTCGAATCGGCCGACGTGGTCCATTGGCTGGCCAACGTCGTGGCCGAGATACTGCACCTGTGGCCGAATGTGGTCGCCCTGGTACGAGGGCGTCCTGCGATCTCCGAGCCGCGTTTGCCAAGACCCGGACGCGGTGAGCATGTCGATGAAGCTGGCACGTGGTCCGAGCCTCCGGTGGAGCTGGTAGTAGTCCGATACAGCGCGGTCGAAGGGATTCCTCACCACGGCCACTTTCAGCGCTCGGGTCAGATCGTGGTCGCTGACCAGTTGCGTCTCGACGAGTTCTCGAGGAGTCGCGTGTTGCAGCCAGAGTCGTCGATCCGGGCACCACCCCCACAAGTGCTCGTAGTCCGGTTCTTGTCCGAATTCGATCCGGTCTCCTGCGATCGATCGTTCGAACGATTCACCTGCGGTCTTTGGTATGTGGATGAAGAGCAGCCGCTCGTTGCGCAGAAACATGTCGTTTGTGTCCCCGGTTGCCAGCTACAAGTAGAGAACGCGGTGGCGCACACTGCCGCGCACATAACCGACGTTCTCCCCCAGTCGGTAGCAGGCGCGCATTCGGTACCGTTCGTCCCCGACGCCTCGGACAAGCCACCGGCAGACGCGCGCCCAATCCCGGAGCACGGAGATGGTGCCCCGCCTCGGAACAACCTCGTGTCCGAAGACCTTGTGGAGCTGTGCCCAGGCAACCCCGTACGCCTTCGCCTGCCGGTAGGCCGACCTCGGCGTCGTTCGTAGGCGGTAGTGCACCACCGCCTCTTGACACACGACACTCGGGAATCCGGCTTGCGCCGCTCGAATGCAGAACTCGATGTCGTTGCCGCCGTAGCGGAAGCTCTCATCGAAGCCGCGTAGGTGCGTCCAGAGTTCCCTTCTCACGCCCATCCCTGTCGCTACGACCGTCGGGGCGTTCCACCGCGGGTTGTCCGTCAGCGCCAGTTTGGTGCCGCGTGCGGCGGGGGTGTTGAGCCGCGCCGTGTCCAATCGACTGCCTACTAGGTGAGCACGTCGGAGACACGTGGTGATCGCCCTCAGCCAGCTCTGCTCGACGACATCGTCTTGCTCGGCGATGGCGAGCAACTCGCAGTGAACAGATGCGATGGCTTCGTTGAGCCCGGCATTGATGCCGGGCGCGCCATGCAGCTGAATGGTTCGGATTGGGACGGGGTACGAGGCTTTGGCGGCTTCCACGATGTCGATCGTCCCGTCTGACGAGCCTGCGTCCACGACGACGAGCTCCCAGTCCCGCTGGATGTCTTGATGTCGCAGCGCCTCCAACTGCTGCGCGAGATGAGGGGCGCCGTTGTAGGTCGGGAGAATGACGGCGATGTCGGCTGCAGCGGACTGTGTCATGCCGGACTGTGCGCGGCTGCTTTGTGTCGCTGCGAAGAGCATTGTGGTCCGGGAGGTAGTTGGAGAGGACACGTCGCGGTCACTGCGCTGAACGATAGTGGGGCCCTGCACGCGGGCCCCACTATCGTTCAGCTGGCGGTGGACGCCCGCGTCGTCGGTGCGAGCGTCGTTTCGACGACACGGTGGCAGCAGTGCCGCTTCAGGAATTGTCCGAGCGATCCTGATAGCTGAATCGTGCCATGAGATCGCCACACGCACGAGCGATCTGCTCTGCTGAATGGTCTGACAGGGTGGCGTGTTCGTCGGCGCCTGAGGCCGGCCGCACGAAGACGATCTCGCCTCTCGAGCCGGTGAGGTCCTTCGGGAAGGACGACTTCTCGATTTCGCGCATCTGGTCGAGCGACGTGAGCGAGACCGAGCGACGAATGGCAGCGGCGCTGGCATCGAGACCGAGATGCCTGGCGATTTGTGCGAGGACGTCGTGGGGCTGGGCGCGAAGGTCTTCGTACCGGACGAACAGTGCTCTCGAGTCGCCAGCCCTCGCGCCGACCCAACTTCCCACGTGCTCGGACCACGCTCCGGACATTCGATCATGACGGCGTTTCGCCGATTCATACGTCAGGAACTCGTTGACGAATTCTCGTTCACCTGTCGCAGATGCAAAGTTCCCACGAGACCGGGCCATGCGGAACCTGCTCGCCGCAACGTCAAGCGGGTTTCGCACTAGGTAGACGATGCGGCCGTAGGAGGCGGAGTAGGGCAGGTGCGAGTGGACGACGGGGCGATCCTGGTGTCGGAGAAGCCAGCGAACCGTTGCGGTGTGCACGCTGGGAACGGCACGCGCCGTCACCTCATAGCGGAGCTGCGGCTCGGATGCTTCCTGATCAACCACGAGCGCGGCGAGCATAAACCGCAACCAGGTGCTTCCCGATCGGGGGTAGGACACCAACATCGACTGCCGCGGGCCGGGCGAGAACCGACCGGCCGCCGGGAGAGGAAGTCGGTTGGTGACCCCGCGCTCGATCCGTCGGAGGATTCGCTGCGCTTTGGTGGACGAGACCGCCGCAGGGAGTCCCTCCACGATGGAGCCGTCGCGCGCTGTCATGGTCGTCTGAGCGCCCGCCGACCTGGCTTCCCGGGCTGCGGCGTCGTTGTGGGCGTGCTGCGATCGCCTGTCGGCGGCGACTTCGTCGCCGACCCTACGGGCATGCTTCCTCGCGTGGCCAGGCGACCAAACGATCGTGTTGCCACCGGAATTGTGCTGCGAGACCGTCGCCGACCGATGTTGTGGGAGACCAGTGGAGCATGCGCCGCGCACGCTCATTCGATCCGCCGGTCGCTCGGACGTCGCCTGGCTGCGCCGGTCTCCACTCGACCTTGACCTCCCGTTCACCCAACCTGGCGACTTCGTCGATCGCGTCGAGCAGTGTGGTTGCCGAGCCGCCGCAGACGTTGAAGACGGTGCCTGGTGGCACGTCCTGAGTCGCCGCCAGTTCTGTTGCAGCGACGACATCGCCGACGAAGGTGAAGTCGCGGACCTGGAGACCATCCCCGTAGACGGGGAACGGTTCGTCGCGTAGGACGGCATCGATCAGGCGATGGAAGGCCATGTCCGGGCGCTGCCGCGGGCCGTAGACGGTGAAATAGCGCAGGCTCACGACTGGCACCCCGAAATTCGCCGCATATGCGGAGCACAGTTGCTCAGCTGCGAGCTTCGTCACCCCGTACGGGCTGTGCGGGCGCGTGGCGGCATCCTCCGTGGTCGGTGCCGTGGACGCCTCGCCGTAGATCGACGAGCTGGATGCAAACACGACGCGCTTGATCTGTGCCGAGCGGACAGCCTCGAGAAGTCGTTGCGTGACTAGCACATTCAAGTCGACGTAGGTCTCGAATCCGTCCGCCCATGAGAGTCTGACGCCGGGCTGGCCAGAGAGATGGAAGACCACATCACTGTCGGCGAGCAACGGTTCCAGTGGGGCTCGGCCGAGGTCACACTCGACCAGCTCGAAACGCTCGTGGTTCATGAGGGCCTCGAGGTTGGCGCGCTTGGCTCGTTCTTCGTAGTAGGCAGTGAATCGATCTGCGCCACGGACGAACCAGCCGTTTGCGATGAGCTGGTCGGCCAGGTTGCTGCCGATGAAGCCTGCGACGCCGGTCACGAACGCTCTCACACGAGCCGATACTACGGTCCCGCTGCCGCTGTTCCGCGCCAGTGCTTCGGCGCTAGTCTCCCGTCGGTGCAATCAGTGCGTCCGATCGATGCTGTTCGTCGTTTCTGGTGGGTCGTTGTCATCTTGGCGATCGTCGGTGGTGTCCTGGGTGCGCTCCCGGAACCAGAGACAGCGGACGACGAGATCACCCAGTGGCGGGCGAGTCACACGCTCTTGGTCTCCGACACCAGCGAAACGCTCGGCGGGTTCACCGACCCCCAAGCGTTCAATCAGCTCGAGCTGTTTGCCACCGTTGGGGAGGTTCCTGCGCGGGCGGCCGAAGCACTCGATGCGAGCGGTTCCCCGGCGTCACTCGCTGCCGGCGTCACCGCGACCTCCGATCAGCAAACGGGGGCGTTGACCATCTCGACCACTCGAAACACGCCCGATGCGGCCGCGGCGACAGCCGACACGTTTGCCGACGAATTGGTGTTGTATCTCGCTGAGCGACAGGACGAACTGCAGCAGGGTCGACTCGACAGCACGCTTGCCCGGCTACAGGACCTCGAAGCGCAGATCGACGAACTCGAGCAGCGACTCTTCCTTCCGGCCGACCCGAACGATCCGGAGGCGGAACCCGAGGAGGACCGTATCGTGCGGTCGCAGCTGGAAGCGCTCACTCGCCAGTACAGCGTGGTCTTCGGGCAGTTCGATGCGCTGCAGGTCGACCAGGGGCAGCTGGTACTGACCACGCTGCAACGGGCACAACCCATTCCGATCCGCGATCAGGGCTTGAGCGCACCTCGGTCGCGCTTGGCTCGTGGCGCGATCGGGGGCTTGCTGGGAGCGGCGGTCGGATTCGCCGTTGCCCTTGTGTTGGCTCGCGTCGACCGCAAGATTCGTTCCGACGAGCACGCCGAGGATCTGCTCGGCCTCGAAGCGAACGCATTCATCCCCGCCGTTCGCAACCACAATCGTGACGAGTTGGTCGTGGTACCCGAACGGCACGACCCGCTCAGCGACTCGTACCGAACGCTGCGCAGCGTCCTGGCGTTCCTCGATGGCGATAATCCGGCGCTGACCGATCGCGGCAGCGTGACGCTGGTCGTCTCGCCAGGACCGGGTGACGGCAAGACGTCGGTTGCCGCCAACTTGGTCGCAGCCATGGCCGAGAACGGCGGTCGCGTCGTGGCCGTCAATACCGACTTCCGGCGTCCGACACTGAGCGGGCGACTCGGAGTAGAGGAACCGTCGCCGGTTGGCCTTGAACTCGCCGATATCGCCAGCGCACCGCTCGAGATCACGATGGCACCCGGGCACGTGCCTGAGCTCGCGATTCTCGATCTCGCCGAAATGACCGAGAACACCCCCGGCGAGCTCGCTCGTGCGACGGGCCGCCTGCTTCCGCGAGTGACCGCGGCAGCAGACAACGTCGTAATCGACTCGTCTCCGGTCGGCGCCACGGCCGAGGTACTCGAGTTCGTTCCGAGCGCCGACAATGTGGTGCTCGTGGTACGGCTCGGACACACGAAGGCGTCGACGGCGCGTCGCGCGGTCGAGACGATTCGAACCCTGCTCCGCGGGAATCTGCTGCTGGTGCTCGTTGGCGGGGAGGGCGGTGCCGACAACTACTATTACTACTACTCGTCGACCGCGGCACCCGAGCGTCGATCGAGCTGGTTTCGTCGGCGCCGCGCCGGCGAACACGAACCCGAGTCGGTCGAATTCTGACCGGGGCTTCGTGAATTCCTGCGTGGTGTGACGGCGTGAGAGCAGTCGATTCGGTCGTTATAGCGGCGGGCGCCGCATACGTGGCATTCGTCGGTTGGGCGATGCAGGGGCTGTCGTACGACATCTGGGGCGGATTGGTCGTGGCGCCGCTCTTGGCGCTCGCGTCGTACCCATTGATCAACGCTGCGTTCCGAGACGAGCTGGTCGAGCTCCGAAAGTGGGCCTGGCTCGGGTTGGTCGCCAAGTTCGGCGGGGCGGTCGTCGGCTACTTCGTTCGTTTCGACGTGTTCGGCGGGAGCGCGGACGCCCAGCGGTATCACAACTATGCCAAGGTCACTGCTGGAGCGGTGTACGACGGCGTGCGCGATCCGTTCTCGTTGGTGCCCACCGGCAGCGGCACGGTGTTCACCGAGCAATTCACAGCGGTGGTGTACCTCGGTACTGGGTCGAGCAGGCTCGGCGGCTTCTTCATCTTTGCATGGCTGAGCTTTTGGGGGCTGGTCTTCTTCGTCAAAGCGGCTCACTGGGCGATGCGCAACCTGGAGATCGCTCGCTATGCCCTGTTCGTGTTCCTCTTCCCAAGTCTTGTGTACTGGGGATCGAGTATTGGCAAGGAGTCGTTGGTCGGGCTCGGACTCGGTGTTTCTGCATACGGTGCTGCAATTGTGCTGTCGCCGTATGGGCGACGGCCCTGGGGGGCTGCGTTATGCCTTGGGGGCTTGGTATGGGCCGGATTGGTCAGACCGCACTTCGCCGCCTTGTGGGCCGCAGGGTTGGTGATCGCCTTCGTGGGCAAGATTCTCTTCGATGCGGTTGGTCCCGATCGCAACGGAACCCAACGTGGCGTGCAAGCCGGGACGCTCGTCTTGGCCGTTGTCGCGGTGGTTGGGTTCGTCTTCGTCTTTAATGCAGCCCTCGACTTCCTGCCGTCGCCCGACGATGGCGACGTGTCCCTCACCGACGAGGTGAACAGCATCTTTGTCGAGGTCGATCGACGAACGACAACGGGTGGATCGGCGTTCAACGCGCCGGGAATCGGCAGCCCGACCGACTGGCCCTACGCCGTGTATCGAACGATGACCAGGCCGTTGTTGTTCGAGGCGGACAGCGTTGGCGAGCTCTTACCGGCGCTGGAAATGACCGCGTTGTTGATCATCGGTGTGTTCAGCTGGCGACGATTCGCCAACGTCCCCCGAATGATGGTGCGTTATCCGTACGTCATCTTCGCCGCAACATGCGTGGCGCTCGGTGGGTTGGCGTTCGCCAGCATCGGGAATCTCGGCATTCTTGTCCGGCAGCGGTCGCTGGTGCTGCCCCTGCTGTTGTTGTTCTGGTGTCTGCCACGTCGAGACGCCGATGCTGGTGACGACCACGAATCGAACGGCTCGGCTGCTGCGCCGGTTCGCTACCCGCGGGTAACGGCGCGGCGATAGAAGTCGGCCATCTCACGCGCCGCCTCGTCGAGGTCGAATCTCGCGGACGTCGTTTCGAGCCCGCCGCGGATCAGTCGGGCTCGAAGTGAGTCGTCGACGAGGACATCGCCGAGTGCTTCCGCAAGAAGGTCGGGTCGTGCCGGCGCGACCAGTCGAGCGTTCTGGTCGTGCTCCAACACGCCGGCGACGCCGGCGACGTTCGTCGCCACGACGGGTGTGCCGGCCGCCAGCGCTTCGATAGCGGCTCCCGCAGTCCCCTCGTAGTGTGACGCCATCGCAAACGCGTCCGCGGCGTGCAGGAGCGTGGGGATGTCGCGACGTGGCCCGAGTACGAGGACGCGCACACGTTGTTCAGGCCTGAGCTGTTCGATGGCCCGGGCGACGCGCTCGGACGCGTTGCCCGAAGGCCCGGCGAACACGAGCCAGGGCGCTCCTAGCCGATCGGACAATCTGGCGTGGGCCAGCACGAGGTCGGCGGGTGCCTTCTGAGCGGCCAACCGCCCGACGCTCAGTACGACCGGTGCCTCGAGCGGAATACCCAGGGATTGGCGCACCGCGTCGCTTTCGTCGGGGGTCACGTTGCGGAAGCGCTCGAGATCGCGCCCTCTATCGATCACCTCGATCTTGTTGGGCGGCAGTCCGAGCGCTGTGATGTTCGCCGTCTTGACCCCAGCGGACACGGCGTGCAGTCGAACCGTCAGAAACCGTGCGGAGAGTGCGTCGATCGTCTGCGCCAGCCGCAGCTTGTGGCTGGGGATGGCAGGATCTACGTATCGAGAAGGGTCGTATTGCGTGTTGATCAATGTGGAGACAACGGGCACACCGGTGCCGGCGGCGGCGATCCGGCCCGCGATGTCTGAGTCGAAGATGCTGGTGTGGACCACGTCGGGACGGGTCGACTTGATGAGTCGGCGGATCGCCCGGACTCGCCCGACGAGCGTCGTTGACGCCACCGCCTCGATGGCAACGCCCGAGGCTCGGACCATGTCCTCGTCGCCATCGATAGTGCGGCGGAGTACGACTGCGGTTGCATCGACGCCGAAACGGGCCAATCTGGTGAGCACCAACGCGGTTGATCGCTCGGCTCCGCCGCCGCCGAGGCTGTCGATCACCACGAGGACGCGAATGCGAGCGGGTTGTTGATGCGGGTTCACGAGAATTCACAGCGTATGGCGTCGTCATGGCCGTGGCCTGAACCCGGCGAGGTGCCCGCTGCGTTGGCGGTCGCAGTCGGCGCGACCTACCTGTGCGTTCCGGAAACCGACGTCCTCGCGCCGGTCGGCTGGATGGTCGCCGGCCTCTTCATTCTCGAACGTGCGTTGTCGTGGCGTCATCTGCTCGTGCACGTTGCGGCGGTGGGGGCAGTGCTGTCCACAGGTTTGGTGGGCGCCACCGGCCGCGACTCGGCTGAAGTCGGTGCGCTCTTCGCGTTCTGGCCACTCGTGTTGCTCATTGCGACCCAGGCGCTGCCTCGTCCACCCGATGCAGGGTTGCGGCTGCTGATCCTGATGGTTGGCGGCGCAGCGACGGCCGTTGTTTCGCGTACCGGGGCGCTCGAACCGACCATTGACCCCGCGCTGGTCGCCGCAGGAGTGGCAGGCGGAGTTTCGGCGATTGGGGTAGCGCTGTTGTTGGTGATCCTGGCCCCACGCCTCGCATCAAGCGAGTCGGATCACGACTCGACGTGACCTTCGGGTCGAGGCGTTGGGTCCGATGTGTCGATGTCGGACGCCTCGTCGAGCGGTGTCTCCGTGGAGATGGACGGGTCGGCGTGACCGTTGTGGTGCTCAGGCCCTTCGACGGGTGAGAAGCTCGGGTCGTTCGGCACCATCTCACGGCGATGGGACTCGTCGTCGGCCTCGGGCTCAACTTCGGCGTCGATCTCGGCCTCAGGCTCGGCGTCGGGCTCAACTTCGGCTGAGGTCTCTGCTGTGATGACGTCGGCGGTGTCTGCGGACTGGTCCCCGGCGGGTTCCGGAAACTGCTCCCCCGCGGGTCCCGGCAACTGCGCTCCGGGATGTGAAGGGGAGTCTACTTCTCCGACCCACCACTGGGTGCGCTGCGCCGCCGGGCGATAGCGGTACTCCGGGAGCGCTTCTTCGACGCCTTCGGCTTCGACGAACACGGTGCCGGCGATCGGGACGTTGATCGTTTCGAGTCGGTTGATCGATGCAGCCACCTCTCGACGGCTCGTCACCGTGGCGCGTCCGACGAGCAGCGCGCAGTCGGCGTGTTGGCCGATGATCGTGGCATCGGTCACGGGCAAGACTGGTGGCACGTCGATGAGCACCAGATCGGCCGCTTGTTTCAACGCCGGTATCAGCCGGTCGAGATCCGCCCTGGCCAGTTGTTCGGCCGGATCTGTTCGGGGCGGCCCGCTGGTGATGACCGCAAGTCCGCCCGGCGGATCGGGCCGGTGAATTGCCTCCGACACCCGAGCGGTGCCACCGACAATCGACGTCAGCCCGATGTCGTTGTCCAGATTGAGCAGCCGGTGCAGTTGTGGCTTGCGCAGGTCGGCGTCGATGAGCACCACGCGATCGCCCGCAAGCGCTGCGGCGATGGCCAGGTTCGCGCACACCGTCGATTTACCCTCTCCGGGCCGGGCGCTCGTGATCATGACCACGTGCGCCGTGCGTCCGTCTTCGGTCGACGGATCGGGATCGTCCTTGCGACCGTCGTGTTGCAGCACGAAATCGAGCGCGGTCCGTGCGCTGCGGTAAGCCTCCGCCTCCGATGAGTCCGGGTTGCGGAGCATGACGGCGCGGCCCCGGCGGCGCGAGCCGGTCACGCGGTACGGGATGGTGCCGAGCGTTGGTGCCCGTGTCACACGCGCCAGTTGGCGAGCCGACCGGATGGTCGGGTCGAGTGTCGTAACCACGACCGCAGCGATGATGCCGACCAGAGCACCGGCGAGCAACGCAAGCACAACGGTGGGGAGCACCGACTCGCCGGATGTGCTCGCGGTCGACGCCTCGACCAGGGTTGCGTCGATCGAGTCGGCATACGCCCCGGCGAGGAGATTTGCGGCGACGATGGCGTTCTGTTCGTTCGAGCTGGACACGGTGAAGTCGACGTCCGCGCCGGAGCTGGAGATCTCAACCTCAGGCTCGGCGCCGACTTCGGCGCGCGCCTCGAGCGTGGCCGCTACCGCTGCATCGGTGGACACTGCGGATTCGTCGGCGACGACGACGGTTGCAGTGGCTTCGAACGATTCGGTCGCAAGCAACGAGAGCGCCGCCGCGGTCAGGGCAGCAGTTAATGCCGGGATGACGATCACCGGCGCCGTGCGGCGCACGTTGCGTAGTAGCTCCCGAAGTTTCACGGTCGGCAAGCGTACGCGCCGCGCCGGTGAAATCGCCGCAGGCTCACCGCTTTGTGTCGTGGCAGAGGCATCACAGCTGATTAGCCTCGCTGCCGATGACCAGGCTGTGGATCGCTATTGGCGTCGTTGCGCTACTCGGTGCGCTCGTGGGTGGGCTCATCGCGGGGGTGCCCGAACGTTCCGCAAGCGCACCGGACATCGCCTCGTCGGATACGACCGAGGCACCGTCGATCACCGCCGAACTTGGCGGGGACGCCACGACGACGACCTCGTCGACCACCACCACGCCACCCACGACCGCCGCTCCGCAAGACTCGACCACGGTTGCGCCGACGACATCATTGCTCCCCGGGCGCGAAGATGCGGCGGTGATCGTGGCGAACGGAGCCGGGATCGGCGGACTGGCGGGCGACGCGGCGGAAGTCGTACGCGCCGCCGGGTACTCCGACGTCCGCACCGCTGATGGAGCAGAGCTGTTCGGCGGGACAGTCATCTACTTCGCCGAGGGAAGTGGCGACCTGGCGAACCGGCTCGTGGATGATTTTTCGTTGGTTGACGTCTTTGTCGTCCCGATCGATGGTGCTCCATCGATCGACACAGCGCTCGACGACGTGTCCGTGCTCGTCTACCTCGGTGAAGACGCTCAAGTCCTCGGGTTCACAGCCGATGAATAAGTTGTTGGATTGATTCTGTGCGTCGGGTCGGATCTGGTGTACGCTCTCGCACGTTGTCTAAGAGGAGGCTGAAGTCGTGAAGCGAATCGCACTTGTTGCAGCTGCATGTGCAGTGGCAATTTTTGGCGTATCGAGCGGTGCGCATGCGCAGTCCGATGACGACAACTACCTTGATCCGTCGGTCGAGATTCTCGACGACGGCACGGTGTTGGCGCACGACTGCATTCCCGGCGAGATCGTCGAGTTCGAGTTCGAGGGTGATTCGCAAACGGCCATCTGTAACTCCGACGGCAAAGCGACGGCCAAGTTCCCGGCACCGGAGTGCCCGCCTGGCTTTATCGGCGACATCACATTCACCGGTACCGCCACCTTCACGGGAGAGGGCGCAATCGATCCTGAGATCGATACGAGCAACCGGCCGCTGACCCGCACGTTCTCGATCACCCTGAAGTGCGGCACCATTCCGAACACCGGGAGCAGTGGCACCGGATCGTTCCTCGCCGCCGGTGGGATCCTCCTTCTGGCTGGACTCGGCATGGTTGCGGTCTCGCAGCTGCGCCGCCGCCAAGCCCTCGCCTGACACCTTGGTCGCAGCTGGTGTCAGCCAGCTGCGACTTTAGTCCTGGAGTTGTTCGAGGTAGCTCCGCCCCTCGTCGCACTCGCTCGATAGCGGACACCATCTGCATGTCACGCCGGGCGTGCGCGTCGAGGCCCGCGCCTCGTGCTCCAACTCGACCATCGCATTGATGGCGTCGAGGGTGCGACGCATCGCGGTGCGCAGCAATCCCTCGCTGACGTCTTCGACCTGAGCTTGCGACGCGTCGAGGTAGTAGGTCGCCAGCTTGCGCGGCGGCACCTCACGGGCAAGTGTCTCGATCAGCGCGTAGAAGCCGAGGTCCTGGCGGTGGCGCGGGCTGGGTCCGCCGGTCTTCAGGTCGATGATCACCTTGCGGCTCTCTGACCCCGCCGGGCGCCCGAGCATCAGATCGACCCGCGCCTGGAGCACGATCGGCCCGTCGAGGGGCCAACGCGCAGCGGCCTCGGTGACCGGGTTCCACCGTCGATCGAGCGGCGGGAACGCTTCGACGAATTTGGTGACTCGCTCGACCGACCCGCCGCGCAGGTCGGCCGCGTCGCCGTCCCCCAACCCGGCGATCCACGCACCGATGCCGCGCTCTTCGTCGGCCAACCGCGCGATCGCTTCATCGACCAGCTCGGTTGGTGATGGCTCGCCGCGCCACGACAGCTGCAGCTGGATCGCTCGGTGAGCGACCTGCCCGCGAGCAGTCGCTGGCGTCCAGGCGAAGTCATCGGGGATCAAATGGTGTTCTTCGCAGTCGAGCACGGTGGCGATGCGGTGCTTGCTGACCCAGAGTTCACCGTCCGTCGGCAGGCGCGCAGCGAAGGAAGCGAGTGCGTCGGTCATCTCCTCGCGGATTTCAGCGACCAGGTCAGCGTCGAACACGAGCGGATCGTCTGACCGACGCAGCGCCTCGAGCGTGCGCTGCTGCGATGGCGTCAGCGCCTCACTCCTGCCGCGGATCGTACCGGCGTCGGCCAGCTGCAACGGTGGTCTCTGCGACGGTGTATCACTGTCTCAGAGACCACCGCTACAGCTACAGGACCACGGCGGTGAGGTCGACGACCAGGTCGGTGGCACGGTGGGTGTAGACGCAGATGGTGCCGTCATCTGAGAGGGCGATGGTGGCGTTGTTGGCGATGGTGTGGCCGGCTTGGAAGTTGATCGCTGACGAACCGGGTTGTGTCCCGTCGCATGGCCAGACTGCGGCGAAGCCGTTGTGGTCGGGGTTGATGATGGCGATGTTGAAGATGCCGGCGGTGGCGGCGGCGGTCACGCCGGCCCGATCGACCACTTGGACTTCGGTGACCTGGCCCGCTGTGCGCTTGCCGATGCCGGCCTGCACGCCGTCGACGGTGGTGTCACCGATCCTCGTTTCTACCAGTCGGGCTGGCTGTTGGGGGTCGATGATGGCGCCGGCTGGGGTGTAGGCCGTGACATCGACGACGAGGTCCATCGCTCGTTGGGTGAACACGCACAACGTGCCGGCGGCGGAGAGTTGGACTGTTGCGCCGCCGGCGATGGTGCGTCCGGCTCGGTAGTTGATCATCGAAGCAGTGGGTTGCGGTTGGTCGCAGGCGTAGGCGGCGATGAATCCGTTGTCGTCGGGTGTTGCCGCGGCGATGTTGACGGTTGCTGCTTCCGCATCGGTGGGCACGCCGTTGCGCCCGCCGACGATCACCTGGGTGACTTGGCCGGCGCTGCGCCGACCAACTCCTTGTTGGGTGCCGTCGGTCGTGGTGAATCCGCTGCGGGATTCGAAGAACCGGGCCGGGGTGATGGCGTCGACGGTGGAGCCATACGGGATGACGCTGGTGACGTCGACGATGAGGTCGGTGGCTCGTTGAGTGAACACGCAGATGGAGCCCGTGGTCGACAATTTGATGGTGGCGGCGTTGGCGATGGTTTCGCCGGCGCGGTAGTTGATCGTCGATGATGGTGGTTGTGGTTCGTCGCAGGGGTAGCCGACTGCGAAACCGTTGTTGTCAGGGTTGACGATGCCGAGGTTGACGATGGCGGCATCGACTTCGCTGTCGACTCCGGCGCGACCAGTGACTTGTACTTCGGTGACTTGGCCGGCGGCGCGTCGGCCGATGCCTTGTTGCAGCCCGTCGACCGTGGTCTTGCTGGGACGAGTCTCGACCAGACGGGCGGGAAGGAACGAGTCGACACCGGATGGGTCGACCAACACGCTGGTGCCAAGATTGATCGAGGCTAGGTTCTGGCCGTTCTCGCCGGCAAAGTCCCCGTAGTGCATCGTGTTCCCGCGGCCGAGTTGGCCCTTGGTGTTGGCCCCCCAGCAACGCAGTGAGTTGTCATCGAGCACGACACAGCTCGTGGCCGAGCCGATGCCGGCGGCGGTCACGAAGCGTCCATTGCCGAAGTCGGCAGCATGCAGGTTGTCGCCCATCTGACCTGGCAAAATGCCCCGGTTGCCGACGTCCTCCAGGAGCAACTGCCCCGAGCTGTTGAATCCCCAGCACTTGAAGTCCTGATCCTCGAGGCGAACGCATGCGTGCGCGCCACCAGCGTCGAGCGTGACCACGCCGCGTCCGCCGCCGAAGTCGACGGTCGCGAGGTTGTCGCCCATCTCGCCTGCGTTGTCACCACGGCTGATCATGTTGCCGTAGCCGAGCTGGCCGACGCTTCCTGAACCCCAGCACTTCACGCTCTTGTCGTCGAGCAGAGCACACGCGAAGTTGGCGCCGGCGCTGATCGACGTTGCGCTGCGGCCTGTACCCAATGCGACGGCCGGCAGGCTGTCGCCCATTTCGCCCGCTCCGTCGCCGCGGACCACGGTGTCGCCGAGTCCGAGTTGACCGGAGCCATTGCTGCCCCAGCACTTGACCAGGCCGTTGTCGAGCAGTGCGCAGGTGTGCGATGTTCCAGCGCTGATGCCGACCGCGGTGCGTCCCACGCCGAAATCGATCGATGGCAAGTTGTCGCCCAACTCGTCGGCGTTGTCGCCCCGGGCGATGGTGTCGCCCTGCCCCAACTGGCCGATGAGGTTCGCACCCCAGCACTTGACCCCGCCGTCGTCGAGCAATGCGCAGGTATGGGCAAGCCCGGCGGTGATTGCCGTGGCCGTTCGCCCTGTTCCGAGATCGATGGTCGGCAGGTTGTCGCCCATCTCATTGGCGTCGTCTCCGAGATTGAACGTGTTGCCTACCCCGAGCTGACCGTTGAGGTTGTCGCCCCAACACTTCACGCTGCCGTCGTCGAGGATGGCACACGTGTGGATGTTTCCTGCCGCGATTGCGGTGGCCGTCCGCCCAGTTCCGAGGTCGACGGTGGGCAGGTTGTCGCCCATCTCGCCCGGGGCATCGCCGAGATCTATCGCATTGCCGGTGCCGAGTTGACCGAATGTTCCCCATCCCCAACAGCGCACCTCTCCTTTGGCGCTGCGAGCGCAGACGTGGTCGACGCCGACGGCGACATCGCTCCAATCGCCTCCTGGGCTCACGCCGGGTGCAGCGCTGACCGGCGACGAACCCGTCGGCGCCAGCACCGCCAGCAGCCCGGCGACGAGCGCCACCGATGCCAGAGTGGCCGCGTAGCCGACGATTCCTCGTTGTCGGCGCAGGAGCGGGACCCCGGTGGGATGTGCGTCGGCGTGATTGGAGGAAGCGTTCGCGTGCATCGGTTGCTCCGTTCGGTGAGTGCTCGGCATCTCCGAGCGTCACCGGTCCTGACGGACCATCGACCGATCCCTTACGCGCGATGTCGTTGGTAGCGGGCGATGACCTGTGCCGGGCGCCGGTTGGAAAGCCCGCCCAGTGCCCGGCACTGGAGTGCCGCTGCTGGTCAGGTGCCGACGCTGTTGAGCACCTCGGTGCACTCTTGGAGACGCTCGGCGTTCTCCGCGGTGACCGATGCCGCGAGCTCGGGTGCGGTTGAGGTGAGTTCGGTGGTCAGCTCGGCGACGCGTGCGGCGTCGGCGTTCACCGGGTCGTCGATGATCGCCTGGGCCTCTTCGGCGAGCTCGTCGACCAAGTCGCAGAACTCCTCGATCGCTGGGTCTGATCCGCCGCCCGACGGGTCGTCACCCGAGTCGCCGGAATCGCTCTCCGAAGCGGCGCTCTCGTCGCCGTCGTCTGTGGCAGCTGCGGTCGTCGCCGCCGACCCGCTGTCGCCGTCGTCATCGCTGCATGCTGCCATGGTGAGCACAAATGCCGCGGCACATACGGCCGCCATCGTTCGACGCTGCTTGAACATGATTCTCCCGTTGGGTGGATTCCGCCGTGCGACCGATCGCCGCCCAGTCGAATCCAATCCTCAAGACTGTGTCGCAGCGCGTCATGAGTACCCGCTACTCAATTCAGGTCAGCTGCTGACCAGCCGAGCGAGGTGACTGGCACCGCTTCGTTCACGTCAAACGTGGGATGGTTCGGTCCGCCGACCACAACCGCTCATGCCCTCAATACCCACCTGCTATTCGGGCGTGGCCAACGGTGTTGTCCCTGCTCAGCGAGGGTCTGCGAGTCGCCCTGCCACGTTCCGTAGTGTCCCCGCCGCGGCGTTCGGCCGTGGTTCGAGGAGGAAACGATGCGTTCGAGTACGCGCTGGCTGGGATTGGAGGCAGTCGCCGCACTGGGTGTCGGCGGTGTCGGCATCGTGGACGTTCGGTGTGTTCGGCGACAAACGGCGAGTGGCCCGAGCTGCGAGTGACATCGAATTCGACGATGGTCTCGGTGTCGCCCGATGGCGAGTTCAAGCTGTTCAACCACGCCGGTGAGTCCGACGTGGTGATCGACATCCTCGGCATCTTGCAGCCGGTCGCAGAAGGCTCGCAAGGTCCAGAAGGTCAACCAGGGCCACGACGGCCGGGAGGTAAGGAAGGGCCCGAGAGCAAGGAGGGTCCGGAGGGACCCCAAGGCCCGCAGGGCGACCGTGGAATTTCCCGATGGGAGATCGTCAGCGATGTCGACGAGGGCAATGAGATCACGGCGGCCGATCGCAGCACGTCAGTCGAATGTCCGGATGGCAAGAAGGTGCTCGGTGGCGGCGGCAGTGTGCCGTCGATCGCTGCCGTGATGAAGGCCTCCGAGGCGTTGGGCGACAACGGGTGGGTGGTCGAGTGGCGCAGATTCGACTTCCCGAGCGCCATTACCGTGTACTCCATCTGCGCCGACGTGGCGACGGACGACTGATGGGCGAATGACGCGGCACCACTGGATCAACATCGCCCTCGGGGCCATCGCGTTGGTGCTGGTGGCGGTCGCCGCGTATCTCAACGCCGTTGACGAAAGCGGTGATGCGGAGGCGGCGAACACCACGGCGGCGACCTCGTCCGCGGTGGCATCGAGCGTGTCGACCACCACGTCGACGTCCACCACCACGACGAGCACAACGTCGACCACACTCGCCCCGACCACCACGGTGGCTCGGTCGACGTTGCCGCCGACCGGCGAGCCGCCTGTCGTGCGTGAGTACTTGGCTGTGGTCGTATCGAAGGGACCCGGGTCGGGCGGGCGGATCCAACCCATGGTCGACGCCCTGCGCTTCGCCGGCTATGGCGACGTGCGTGGGTTGAACGGTGCCGTGCGCGCCGAACTGTCGACCGTGTACTTCGGTGACGGGTTGCAATCGAGCGCCGAACAGTTGGCGCTCGACGCCGGGCTGACGACTGCTGACGTCGCCCCGTTGGACGAGGCCCCGCCGGTGGCGGGGCTCGGCGACGTCGGGCTCTTGTTGTACCTCGGATAGTTCTTCGCCGGAAGCGCCGCTCGTGGCGGTGGTTGCGTTTCGATGCGGGTGTTGTTCCGCTGGCGCGTGTTTGTCGCCCATATGGGGGTGTGGTCGCGTTCTGTCGGCAGCGATGTCGCGCGTACGATTCGTTGATGCGCTGGGGGTACGCACTCGTTGTCGGCGCGTTGGCGATCGCTGCGTGTTCGAGTTCGGAGTCGGGATCGGAGTCGACTGGTTCGACGACAACGATCGCCGCCGATCCGTCGACGACGTCGTTACCCAGCACCACAACGTCGACGGAGCAGCCGACCACGACGTCGACGACCGCCACGCCGACGACCGAGGCCCCGACGACGACGGCGAGTGAGGAGCAGGTCCTCGCCGACGTCGAGGCCGCCTACTTCGCCGCACGGGAGGCGTACCTCGCCGCCGCCCAAGACCCGACCAACGAAGATCTGCGCGAAGGCATCGCGGATACCTACACCGGGGCCAACCTGGAACTCGCCAATCAGCTATTGGACGAGCTGGCGGAGTCAGCGACGGTCGCCGTCGTCGACCCCGAGAATGCTCCCTTTGCCGTGCTGCTTGCGGGTCCGGTTATCAACAGCGAAGACCCGACGTTCGCCGAGTTAGTGGTCTGCGAGATCAACTCGGAGATCTACGTGCCGGTAGATGGCATCACCGGTTCCGATCCCGGGCTAGCCACCAACGGCTCAATCATCAGGCTGTTCGTGCGCTTCCAATTGGTGGACGGCTCTTGGCTGTCGCGCAGCGGAGACGTGTTGGCAGAGATCGCAAGCGCTGACGAATGCGTACCCGAATGAGATCGTGCTTGCGCAACGCCGTAGCGGTCTTGTCCGCCGCCGTGATCTGCCTGTTCGGCGGGCCTTTCGTGGCCGCCGATGGGCCGGGTAGCTCGCCCCAGTCAGGTGTCGAGGATGGAGATGCGCCGACTCAGGAAATTGATGCGGACGTCTTCACCGTCGAAGCGGGTGGCGGGGTGATTGGTGCGGGGGTGCAGTTGCCTGGTGGCGACGGCGAACCGTCGGAGCCGGTAGATACCGCTCCGCGGTGTGAACGGCGGGAGGCGACGATCGGGTCGATCATCACCTCCACTGCTGGTGGGGAGGTCGCTGGTATCGATCCCGGTGCCCAGGGTTCGATCACCTTCGGCACGGTAACGTTGTTGGCGTACTGGGAGCGTTGCGACGGCGGCACCTGGGAGCTGGTGTACGTCGAGCCGGTCGACCCGCTTGATCTGCTACCCGACGCCGAGCGCGCCGCGCGTGAGCAGTTGACTGTGCCGTCGCCGAACATCAACCCCGATCCAGCGCTCGGTGGCTTCGTGAATCTCGGGTTGTGGTTTGCGGTTGACGAGCCAGATCCGAATCCGGTCGTGGCGCGCGCGGAATTGAGCGGCGCGTGGGCCGAGGTGTCTGGTGCGTTGGTCGGTATCGAGGTCGATCCGGGTTCGGGTGATCCGTTGGTGGTGTGTGATGGGCTCGGCGTGCCGATCGAGGCATTGGACCCGTCGTTGGAGACAGCCGAGCAGGGTCCGTGTGGATACACCTACACATCGAGTTCCCCCGACGACGCTCCGTTCCAGATGACGGTTACCAATGTGTATGAACTCTCGTGGCTCACGAGTGATGGGCGGTCGGGCGACCTTGGGGAGGATCGTCTGTCGGTCACGTTCGACTACGACGTCGACGAAATCCAAACCGTCGGCGGCCCCTGACGCCATCGCATCGGCGGATCATGGGTGGGCGCCGTTCGCCCTGGATGTTTGCCACCATCGCCTGTGGTCAGCCCGGTACGGCGAGCGCTGCGCAACGCCCTCGATCCGCCAGCCGCGCCACCTCACCCACCGGCCGATATGGCCCGAGTTGTCGTGCTGCCACCGGCGTCCGCCGTAGCCAGCACAGCCGCGTGACACCCCCTTGTCACCATGGATCGCAACATGTCCGATCCCGCTACCAACGCTGTGGCGAGCACCGCCGACTTCGCCGCTGCCGCTCGTCGGTTGTCACTCGAGGCTCGGCGCCATCGGCTCATCGCTCCCGGCTACCGCAGCCCGCCGCGCCTCGTCGGCGTCGACCGAACGCTCCGGCGCCGGCCCGATGGTGGAGCGGTCGTGGCGATTCGCGTGCGTGGGCGCCCGGTCACGGCGGTGCTCGGCGACATGATCGAAGGCGTCGTCGTCGCCAACCAACTCGTGCCCCCGCATTCCGATCGGATCCGCACCGAACTCTGGCGCGCACTCGACCATCTCCACGACGCCGTCCACGTCGGCGCCGCCTAACCCTCTCCCCGAAAAACCGGGGATTCCGTGCAGTTTGCGCACGTCTTCGCGAACAGAAACAACGGCGCATGCTGGTGTGCGCGCTGGCGTCGGCGCAGCAGGAACGGATGGCGATGCGGGTCGGCGTCAGGCCGGGTCGCAGACGATGACCGGGATCTCCCGATCGGTGCGTTCTTGGTACTTGCCGTAGCCCTTGTAGGCATCGACGATGCGCGGCCAGAGGTCGGCCTTCTCGGCATCGTCGACGATGCGCGCCGTGAAGTCAGACTTCTTCCCGTCGACCGTCAGCGACACCTGCGGGTCGGCGACCAGATTGCGGTACCAATCCGGATCGCGGTCGTCGCCGCCTTTCGATGCCACGATCACGTAGCTGCCGTCGTCGACAATCGGCGCAGTGAGCATCGTTGCCCGGGCCTTGCCGCTCTTGCGGCCGGTTGTATGCAACTCGACCACCGGCATGTCTCCGATGGTGTCGCCCCACCGGCCGCCCGAGATGGCGCGCACTCCACGGTGCACTCCGTTCATCGCCTTCATCCCGAGGTCGGTCAGGGTGTTTCGCGCGCTCATCGGGTCGAGGTTACGGCTTCTGTTCGATGAGGCGCGGGTCCGTTCTTGTCGCGGAGATGTGCGAATTGCGCACGGAATCCCCGGTTTTTCTGAGCGGTAGGGTCGCGGGATGGCGATTGAGCAAGCGCGGTTGGTGGTCAAGACGATCTTGCCGGTGGCAGATATCGAGACGGCGATCGAGTTCTACGGTCGGCTCAGCTTCCACGTCGTCGCCTACGATGAGACCTACGCCTGGGTGCATCACGGTGGGCTCGAGATCATCCATCTTGCGCTCGTTCCCGAACTCGATGTCGCTTCCAATCACAGTGCCTGCTACCTGCACGTTCAAGACGCGGACCTCTGGTATCGGACATGGCGTGCCGCCGGGATCGACGTGGGCGAGATCGCCGACATGCCGTGGCAGATGCGCGAGTTCGCGGTGCTCGATCCGTCGGGAAACCGTCTGCGTATCGGCCACAACCTCGAGTAGCTGTAGCGGAACGCGGCGGCAGGTCACTACCGCAGTGGTCACGGCGAGCAGCGCTTCAATCTCGCCCAGTCGTTGCGCTTCGGTGCGATGCTGGCCGCCGGTCGAGGCGAGCTCGATCGGGCCTGGCGCTGGGCGAAACGCAGCCGACAGTGCGCTGTGCGGAGGGCCGAGTCAGGCGCAGTCGGCTGCCGCGATCGCAGCGGTGGCCGCTCACAGTGGCGGCGGAGTCGCGATGCGTGACACTGCTGGACAGGCCATCGGATGCTCACGGCAACACTTCGACGTCTTCGTGCTGTGTACGGCGTTACCGCTCGTCGCCCGTCGGTGCCTCGATCGCGGTGAGCCCGAACATGCCGCTGAGTTGACCGTGTGGTATCTCGACCTGCTCGAACGCACCGATCAAGGTGCATCGATGGCCGTGCGCGAGATCGCTGTCGATGTCGAGCGCGAAATGCGTGACGCGCTCGGGGCGTCTGACTTCGGGCGAATTGGTGGACGCGGGGCCGCCTTGACGATCGCCGAGTTGGCCGAGGCAGCATCGTCCGTTACCTGAGCGCCGTGCAGCCGCATCGCGGCGCAGCGAACGGTGTTTCGCTGCCGTTTCGTATGGGTTCGTCACAAAACTGAAACATTGCACTAGTCTCTCGCCGATGTTTCGAGGTCGGGCGCCGCGTGCTGTCGCCGCGATCGGCGCCGGATGTGTGGTGACGATCTCGGTCGTTGTTCCCGGCTCGGTCGGGGCGCAAGACGCCGACGCCCAGCGCGCCGCCGCCGAGATTCAGGCCGCCCGCGACCGGGCCAATGAGGCTGCGCAGGCGATGTTCGATGCCGAATCCGAACTCGACCAGCTGTCGCTCGACCTGGAAGACGCCGAGGAGCAACTCGCTGAGGTCGAAGGCGAAGCGTCCGAGATGCGTGACACGCTGGCGACAAGCGCACTGCGCACCTTCGTCAGTGCTGGTTCCACCGCCAATCCATTGCTCGTCGACTTCGACGCAGCGAGCGACGTGTTGACCGCCGACGTTCTGGCCGATGTGGCCCGCGGCAGCGCGTCGATCGAGCTCGACGATCTCGCGAACACCATGGACGAGGTCGAGGATCGTCAGCGCGAGCTCGAGCGCACGGTGACGCGCACTCAGCAGGCCCGCGACAACTTCGAGCAGCTCAAGGCGACCGCGGAAGCAGAGATCGTCCGGTTGCAGGAGATCGAGGAACAGCGCCTGCAAGATCTTGCGGTGCAACGCGAGCTCGAACGGCAGCGCGAGGCGCGGCTGGCCCAGGAAGCGGCGGCAGCCGCAGCTGCGGCCGAGGCCAATGCACAGGCCGCCGGGTCGAACCCGGGTGGTTCGTCCGGTTCGAACTCAGACAGTTCCAGTTCGTCCGGTTCGAGCGGCGGTTCATCGGACTCTTCCGGCGGCGGTTCGTCCTCTGAATCATCCGGCAGCGACTCCGGCAGCGACTCCGGCGGCGGTTCATCGTCGGGTGGCTCCTCGAGCGGGGACTCCTCGCCGGCGCCGGCACCCCCTCCGACACCGCCACCCGCTCCGGCCCCGCCCGCAGGCAACGGCCTGGTGTGTCCGGTGCAGGGGCCTCGCGCGTTCTCCGACACGTGGGGCGCGCCGCGCTCAGGCGGCCGCTCGCACAAGGGCGTCGACATGATGTCGCCGACGGGCACGCCGCTGGTGGCGGTCGAGAGCGGCACCGTGTCGTTCCGGTCGACGCCGCTCGGTGGACTGTCGGCGTACGTGTACGGCAACTCGGGGGCGCGCTATTTCTACGCGCACCTGAGCAGCTACGCCGGCTCCGCTCGCAGCGTGTCAGCGGGTGAGACCATCGGCTACGTCGGATCCACCGGCAACGCCAACGTCCCACATCTGCACTTCGAAGTGCATCCCGGCGGCGGGTCGGCGGTCAATCCGTACCCCTACGTCCGCCCCATCTGCTGACCGCCTCCCGAAATTGTCGCCGGAACGTGCGAATTTCGCACGAAATCCCCGGTTTTTCGGAGAGGTGTCAGACGGTGGGGGAGTTTCGCCAGGCGGAGCGCAGGGTCTCGCGGCGGCGTTTGGTGTCGGAGAACTGAGTGACCATGCCGGACAACGCAAGCGCGAGGTAGATCACGTACCACCACCAGTCGTCGTCGAGGACTTGGGTGGTCGCGGCGGTGTTGAGGTCGGAGGCGTCGATCACGTTGAACAGCAGCATCAGCCCGAGGACCACCGTGCTCGCTCCGGCCAGCGCCGTCAGCACGGTGAGCAGCACCATCGGGAGGTCGCCGATCACACCGATGACGGCGAGCGCGATCGCCACGATGACGCCGACCAAGGTGACTACCCACGACCAGCTCACCCCGAACGCAACCATCAGCGACGTTCCCAAAACGAACCCGATCGCCATCATCCCGAGGATCACTGCCACTTCGTAGTACAGGTAGGCGATCAGGCCGAACAGCAGTGCCAGAGCGATCCCGACGATCCAGCTGGTGGCATTGCCGAGGAATCCGTCGTCGCCACCGGCCAGACCGGCGCCCAGCACGAATCCGGCGAAGGCCCCCCAGATCGGGATCACGATGCGCATCGCTAGGTACCCGCGGTAGCAGAACACCAGGCCGGTCAGAATCGCCAAGACGGCGGCGACGATGTCATTCATGGCCGTCACTGTGGCACGCGGCAGCCGGTGGCGGTGCGGTTCTGGGTCCCCGGCGACGGCGACACGCTCTGGCACAATCCCGTCGATGGGGGTGAGTGTCGCCACCGGCATGATCCGCACGCACCTCCCGCTGTCGTCGGGAGGGCGGATGCGTCTGTTCGTCGACGCCCGCGACCAGCCTCGCTCGCGGCGCGCCACCGACGTGCTTCTGCTCGTGGCGACCGCGGTCGGGCTGTTGCTGCTGGCCCTCGCCGCCGATCCGCAACCCGGTGTCGGTCAGGCATTCACCGACTTCGTCAACGACCTTCCAGGGCTCCTGTCCGGCCTGTGGGAAGTGTTCATCGAGCTGCCGGCGCTGCTCGCCGTCGTGATCGTGATCGCGACGATCGCCGCGCGGCGGTGGGCGATCTTGCGCGATCTTGTCTTGGCGGTGATCGTCGGCGGACTCGTCTGGCTCGTGCTGTGGCGGTTGACCAATGGCAGCTGGCCGACGGTCGGCGATGTCACTCGCAAGGTGTCGTCGCCGGAGGAATTGTTCGCCGCGTTCCCTGAGGCGCGTCTTGCAGTGCCGGGCGCTGTGATCATCACCGTCTCGCCCCACCTGGTGAAGCCGATGCGTCGACTCGGCCGGTGGGTCCTCGCCGGGGCCGCCGTCGGCGCGTTGTTGTTGATCAACACGACCGCAGTCGGTGCGGTCGGCGGCCTGTTGACCGGGTCGGCTGCGGCAGCCATCGTGCACCTGCTCGTCGGGTCCAGCGCCGGCCGACCGAATCTCGGCGATGTCGCATCGGCGCTCGACGACCTTGGCGTCCCGGTCGTCGCGCTCGGTGCCGCGACGAGGCAACAGGCCGGCAATTTCGCCGTCTTCGCCGACGGCGCCGACGGCCGCCGCCTGTTGATCAAGTTGTACGGTCGCGACGCCTACGACTCGGCGATCGTTGCCACGGTGTGGCGCCGCGTGTGGTACCGCAACGCCGGCTCGCCCGTCGGATTCGCCCGCCGCCGACAGGTCGAACACGAGGCGTTCATCACACTGCTCGCCGAGCGAGCAGGGATCGTCACCGACCACGTCGTCACCGCCGGTTCGACACCGAGTGACGACGCCGTACTCGTGCTCGAACGCACGGCGTTCGAAGTGGACGACGGCGGAGACGACCCACCCGACGACCCGTTGCGCCAGCGCGTCGACGACGATCCGGTGGGCGATGACGACAGCGGCGAAGCGCTGTGGGTGTTGCTCGACGAGTTGCACCGAGCAGGCATCGCACACGGTCAGGTCGACGACGAACACCTGCTGACCCGCGACGGCCGACTCGGGCTGGAGAACTTCCGGAGCGCAACGGTCAACTCGACCGACGATCGTCAAGCCACCGATGTGGCCCAGGGACTGGTGACGCTCGCGTTGCGCGTCGGTAGCGACCGGGCCATCGAGTCGCTCGTCACCGCACGTGGACATCAAGCGGTCGTCGCAGTTCTGCCCTACGTGCAGCCGTCGTCGCTCACGTCGTTCCAGCGTCGACGGATCCGCGAGACCGAGCTCGACCTCGACGAGCTGCGCCAGCTGACCGCCGACGCTGTTGGAGAAGAGCCGCCGGAACTCGAACCGCTCCGCCGGTTCACGATCGGATCGGTCATCAGCACTCTGCTTCCGCTCGTGGCATTGGCGGCGCTGATCAGCGCGGCCAGCGGCATCGACACCGAGAACGTCGGCGACGAGTTCGCCACGGCGATGTGGTGGTTCGTCGCCATCGGTGCGGTCATCGCTCAGCTGCCGCGCCTCGCGCAAGCCGTGGCCACACTGGGCGCGTCGCCGGTGCCGCTCCCGCTGGGGCCGGTGTACGCCCTGCAGCTCGCGGTGTCGTACATCAACCTGGCGATTCCCAGCTCGGCGGCGCGTATCGCGGTGAACATCCGCTTCTTCCAACGCCACGGCGTGTCATCGGGTGGAGCGGTGGCGACCGGAGCCGTCGACGGCTTCGCCGGATTCATCGTGCAGGCGACACTCCTCGTGTCGCTGCTGGTCCTCACACCGGCGACGATCAACATCGGTTCGAGCGGTGGCGATGAGAGCGACGGCGGGTTGTCGCTCGTCGCCGTGTTTGTCATCGCCGGCCTGATCGGTCTGATCGCGGTGTTTCTCATCCCGCGCACGCGACGACGGATCGTCGACTGGGTGCGGCGAGCGGTACATGATGGCGCCCAGGTGCTGAAGGGTCTGCGCTCGCCACGGCGGCTGGCGATGATCTTCGGTGGCAACCTCACCGCCGAGCTGTTGTTCGCGCTGGCGCTCACGGCGTTCGTCCGCGCGTTCAGCGGCGAGGTGTCGTACACGACCGTGCTGTTCACCAACATGACTGTGGCCCTGTTGGCGGGGTTGCTGCCGATCCCCGGAGGGATCGGTGTGACCGAGGGCGGACTGATCCTCGGCCTGACGTCGGCGGGCATGGGCGAGGAAGCGGCGTTTGCCGCAGTGATCACTTACCGGATCGCGTCGTTCTACCTGCCGCCAGTGTGGGGCTTGTTCGCCTTCCGCTGGCTCGAACGCAACCGCCACTTGTAGCTGAGCGTGCGGTGCCTGCTCGGCTGGAACTACGGCGATGACTGCTGGCGTCGGAGCCCGTAACGCCAGACGCCGATGGTGCTGAACCCGATCGGCACGATGAGAATCCACGTCAACAGCCGGAACAGCAGGATTCCTGCGGTGATCTCGTTGACGAACTGCGAACCGGCGGCCGCGGTGAGCAGGCCGATGTACGCCACTTCGGTGACGCCCGCATCGCCGGCGGTGATCGGCACCACGGTGAGCCCTTGCACCAGGGCGAAGGCGACGAACACCTGCGGCCATGCCAAGTCGGCGTCGGACAACCCGGTGAACCGCAACGCCAGCAGCAGCAGCGCGAAGCGGGTCAACGAGGTGAGGAACGTCGCCCACGTGGCGATCAGCCAGCGGTCGCGCAAGATCTCCAACGCGTTCGCTCGTGCCGCGACGAGTCGCTCGGCAAGGTCGGGCGGATCAGGTCGGCGGAGCAGGCGCAACACGAATGCCCACACCGGCGACAAGACCTTGCCGGCCCGAGCGGTGAACGACTCACGGCTGAGCACGATCGCCACGATCGCCAGCCCGAGACCCACCACCAGAGCGATCATCACCACCGTGCGCAAGGTGCCGTCGATCGGCGCGCCTGAGAGCAGCAGCCCGATCGCGGCGATCACCGGCAGCACGAGCTTGATACCGATGCTGAACACGCCACCGGCGGCCACGGCAAGCGTCGCCTCGGTCGGTGTGCGGTTCCACGACGTGAACATCTGATAGCGGACGGGTAGGTCACTCGGTCCGGGGATGATCGATGTGACCGCCGCCGGGCCGAGGTAGGCGACCACACCGCGGCGCACGGGCAGCTTCGGCACGAGCGATGCGGTCAGGAGTCCTTGCGCACCGATCCACAGCACCCACATGCTGATGAGCGCCAAGACCTCGGCATCTTGCAGCGAGCGCAGCGCATCGACGACACCGTTCCAATCGAGGTCGTCGAACACGAACGCCAGCAGGGCGAACGATGCGGCGAGCGTGACCACCGTGAACAGCACGCGCAGTACAACTCGCCGGGTCTGTTTCGCTCGCGACACCGGCTCGGCGACGATGTCGGTCACGGCGTCGCTCGGCCCGGCCGCGAACTGCGCGCCCTCCGATGCCTGCGCAGACGCGTCGCTCGGTCCGTCGGGCGTCGCGTCTTCAGTCACGCGGCCCCGAGTCGACGATCGTCAACACATCGTCGAGCGGCTTGCGGGTGAGGTCGGGCACGCGCACCCCTGGCAGTGGGTAGCCAACGGGAAACAGTGCAAAGGCCCGCTCGTTCACCGGTCGCTCGAGCACCTCAGCCAGAAACGCCATCGGTGAGGGGGTGTGCGGAAGCGTGGCCAACCCCATCGTGTGCAGTGCTGTCACGAACATGCCAGCGGCGATCCCGACGCTCTCTTTGACGTAGTAGTTCTTCGCCGTGCTGCCGTCGGCGCGTAGCTCGTAGCGCTGTTCGAAGAGCACGACGATCCACGGCGCGATCTCCAAGAACTCCTTGTGGTGATCGGTGCCGAGCGGCGCGAGCGCGGCTTGCCACTCGTCATTGAGTCGACCGTCGAGGTAGTTCACGCGCTCTTCGGCTTCCGCGGCCTCGCGGATTCGATGCTTGAGAGCGGGATCGCCGATGGCGACGAAGCTCCACGGCTGCTTGTGTGCGCCAGACGGAGCCGTGGCTGCGGTTTCGACTGCTCGTTCGATCAGGTGGGCCGGTACGACCTCGTCGGAGAACATCCGCACGCTGCGTCGCCGTTGCATGACCGAGAGGAACTCGTCGGCGGCCGCGGTCATCTCCTCCACCGACCTTCGGCGAGCGTCGAGTTCGACGAACGGATGCTGTGCGGTCAGTTCGGGGGACGGGTAGGGGTAGCGGTACAGCCGGCCGGGATCGGGCGACGCGTTCGTTCCTTCGCCGGTGGGCGAGCTCATGCGTCGGCTCCTCGGGCTTCGGCGGAGTCGTGTTCGCCGAGGGCCGAGCGCACGGTCTCGATCACTTCCGCGCGTTCCGCGAGCACGTCGGCCAGTGGACCGGCGCGGTCGCGCGTGCGCAGCCAGCCGACAAAGTTGGCGGCCACGCGGATGAGCGGTGGCCAGATCGCGAGTGCCGCGACACCGCCGACGGCCACCAGGAGCCCCGCGATCACCGCGCCCCACCCGTCGCCCAAGACCGCGCCCGCGACGAGCACGGTCGCCAACCCGGTGACCAATCCGACGAGGAGGCGAACGGTGCCTTTGGTGGCGGTCGACTTCACGAGCGCCGTGATCATGACGGTGAGGGCGATGGCCGGTACGAACCACAGCGTCGCCAGCGTTAACAGCGTGCCGCCGAAAAATGCGCCGATCAGCGACAACACGATTCGCCCCATCGAGGGTCGAGTGCCACGCACCTCGGCCTCACCGATGCCGATCAGCTGGACGCGCGTGGCATACCGGCGGTAGGCCTCGACGATGCGTGCTCGCGCCCCCGCTGAGCGCGTCGCCAAACGGCGCGCATTCACCTCGATGTCGCCGAAGTGCGCTCCGGCCGGGCCAGCCGCCTCGTCGAGCTCGAGCGCCGCAGCAGCCCGCAAGATCTCGCGCTCTTCGACCGTCGCGAATGCCGGCGACACGGACTCCAGCGCGTCGGTGATCTTTGTCGTGAGCGCACGCACCGCGTCGCGATCGGGTTCGACGACTTCGACGGTCGGCGCGCCGGGCTGCTCAGCGACCGGGATCGGCTCGCCGAAGATCACCACGGTGCGGCTGCGGGTTTCCACGCGGTTCTCGAAGGCCAGCCCGATCGGCACGATCACGAGGTCGGGCGCTGTCGGCACCCCACCGAGCGCGATCCGCGCCGCACCCGACTTGACGCGATCGAGGCCCGCTCTGTCGCCGGTCGTGCCTTCCGGAAAGATCGCCACCGTGGCGCCGACGTCGAACTCGCGATGGCAGGCGGCGAACACCGAGCGGTTCTCGCTCGATTGATCGCCGTCCGACGACCGGTACACGGGCAGGACACCAGCGAGCGCGAGGAACGGTCGGGCCACGACCACCTTCCACAATGCCGCCTTGGCGATGAACCGCGGGAGTCGGCCAAGCACGCTGGCGACGACGAGAACCGGCCGGTCGGTGGGCAGCCGCTCGCGCCAGGCGACGTCGACAGACCGGTGAAAGGTGCGAACGAGCACCACCGTCAACAGCCCCAGTGCGCGGTCGGCGACGCGTCGGAAGATGCGCGGAGCTGTGGCTGGATCGTCGGCGCCGTAGGCCACGTCGACCCAGATCAGTAGAAACACTGCGGTGAGCACATGCCACACGCCATGCCATTGCAGACCGGAGTCGGGGTCGCAGAGCGGGCTCTCCTCATGCCCGAGACCCCACGTCGCCAAGGTGATCGCGCCGAGGAGCAGCACCGGCCAGCGCCAGATGGCGGGCATCGCACGACGCCACGCGACGACGGATGCGCCGATCGTGACCACGGCGCCGATGGTCACACCGGCATTGATGCCCTCCGGACACGCCGCCCAGGCAACGACGCCCCATACGAGGCCAACGGCGGATCCGCCGAGTGCGCCGCGATCTGCGGCGCCGAACAGTCGCCCGGCATGCCAGCCTGCGAGGTAGCCGACCATCGCCACCAGCGGCGCATCGTGCAGCAGCTGGGATGCATTGTTCGGCGCGCCGTGGAAGGCGAGGCTGCCAGCGCCTTCCGCGACCGCTAGGGCGGCGAGGACGTACACCGTGCGGGGCAAGCGTTGTCGGAGCACCTCGACCAGCAGCACGACACCCACCACGGCGTACCCCACCGAGGTCCAGGCGTTGACGTCCTGTTCGAGCCATCCGCCGTCGCGTCGCTCGCAATCCGGATCAGCCACGGCGCGTCAACCTAGACCGACTGCCCGAAATTCCGGGGATTCCGTGCGCTTTCCGCACGTTCTGGCGACAATTTCGGAGGGGCGCGTGGGCGCGCCGCGGAAATTCCGGGGATTCCGTGCGTTCTGCGCACGTTCTCGCGAGAATTTCGGGATGGCGACCGTGTTGTTCTGCACCGATGGGTCCGAGTTGGCACGGAAGGCGATCGACCGAGCGCGAGTACTGCTTCGACCCGCCGATCGAGTGGTGCTGGTCAACGTGACATCCGGAGTCGACCCATCGTTGGTGACGGGGACCGGGATGGCGGCGGGGGTGATGTCGCTCGACGAGCGGGAGAGTCTGATCGACATCCAGCGCAGCGAGTCGGCCACGATGCTCACCGAATTGGTTGCTGACCTCGAACTCGTCGGCTCGCTCGAAACCGGCGGCGACCGTGAGGTCGAAACCGAAGTGCGCATCGGCGATGCCGGTCGCCAAATCGTCGACCTGGCTGCCGAGTTGCCTGCCGACGTCGTCGTGCTCGGCACCAGCGGCCACGGTGGTTTCCGCCGGGCAGTGCTCGGGTCGGTCTCGGACCACGTGGTGCGCCACTCGCCATGTCCCGTACTCGTGGCGAGTCATGCCGAGTGACACACCATCTCGGGTGTCGCGGTCGCAGTGGTGCCGTGGTCGTAGTGGCGTCGAGGTCGTAGTGGCGTCGTGAAGTTCGTGGTGGCCGTTTGGCCGATCTAGCTGTTCAGGACCTTGTTCTTGGCTGCGGCGTACTCGGCGTCGTCGAGCTTGCCGGCCGCGTGTAGATCGGCGAGCTTGGCTAGTTCGTCGGCCTCGCTCCCGCCACCACCACCCGCGACCTCGCGGATGTAGGTGTCCATCTGCTCTTGTTGCCGCTTGGCGGCGTTCAGATTGCGCTCGGCCATCCCGCCGCCGCGCACGATCAGGTACAAGAAGATGCCGATGAACGGCAGGATGATGATGCCGACCGACCACAGAGCCTTGCCCCAGCCGGAGAGATCATGGCTGCGGATGATGTCGCCGAAGATGGTGAAGATCAACATGATCCAGATGAAGAACAAGAAGAACCAGAGCAGAGACCAGAGGACCTGCCCCGATCCGAATTCAGCTGCGAGCATGACGCTCCCTTTCTTGATGGCCCGGAGGGACATCGTTGTGTTGGCGGCCGAGAAGCGGCCACATGCGGCGATCAAGTATGGGGTTGCTGAACTCGATCCACAAGGACCATTGCCGTGTCGAGCGGGCGGCACCGCAGCCCGCTGCCATGCGGTGATGCGCGGCCGATGCTGTCAACACACCGCCGTGTTCGCCCGATCCGGGTAGCCTCCCCGCCGGTGTGTCCGGTCGCTGCGGCGACCGGGAGTTGCGCCGATCGACGATCTCACACTTGGAGCAAACATATGGCCCTCGGCCCGATCGAAGTCCTGGTCATCGCCTTTCCGGGCAACCAGTTCAACGGGAACATCCTCCCAGAACTCGAGCGCCTCATCGAGGCTGGGACCATCGCGGTGGTCGACGGTCTGCTGATCACCAAAGACGCCGACGGCAGCGTCAGCTTCGTCGAGTTCGAAGAAGCTGGTTCGAATCCCGATGCCGCCAAGCTGACCGACCTGATGAATCAGATCGAGTCGCTGATCTCGGACGAGGACGTGCTGGAGTTGGCCGATGGTCTCGAGCCCGACAGCTCGGCGCTGATGCTGGTGTTCGAACACACTTGGTCCAAGACGCTGCGCGACGAGATCGTCGACTCGGGGGGCGTGCTGGCGAACAACTTCCGAGTGCCCGGGCGAGTTGTCGAGGAGCTCCTCGGTGAACTCGAATCGGCCGACGACTGACCACGCATCACGCACAACGACACGGCACGTAACCAACGACAGAACGCACAGACACAGGGAGACAACACGATGCGACGACGAATGGGACGCCCTGGACTGCTCGGCACAATGGCCCGGACGGCGGTGGTCGCCGGGACCGCGTCGACAGTGGTTGGCGCCACGCAGCGCCGACAGGCCGGAAAGGCCCAGGACAAAGCAGACGCACAGGCGGCGCAGCAGGCTGCGGTCGAGTCACAACAGCAGATGGCCGACATGCAGGCGCAGATGAACGCGATGCAGGCCCAGCAGCAGCAAGCTCAGCCGGTGCCGCCGCCCGGTGGCAACGACATGATGGCTGAACTCGAGCGACTCGGTCAGTTGAAGGCCAACGGGATCCTCACCGACGACGAGTTCGCCGCCGCCAAGGCGAAGATCCTGGGCACCTGACGACGAACGCGCCATCAGCGCGAGGGGGAGCACATCGATGACGGACAGCGAACCTGACGCGGCCGCCCCAGCGCCCGCGGAGACCGGCACGACCCGACGCAGTGGTGCTCCACGGTGGGTCGTGTGGGCGATGATTGTGCTGGCCACGGTGATCGCCATCTTCAGCTCGCTCAATGCGTGGGTCGAACAGCAAGTGCTCGAGACCGAGAACTGGGTGGAGGTCAGCGACGAACTGCTGGCCAACGACGAGATCCGCGCTGCGCTGTCGCAGTACATCGCCGACGAACTGTTCGAGGGCGTCGACATGGCTGACCAGATCGATAGCCAACTCCCCGATGCGCTCGTCGGCCTCGGCGGGTTCGTGGCTCCGGCCATTCAGGCGGGCGCTCCCGAGGCCATCGATCGGGTGCTCGCCAGCGACGCCGCCGCCGGTTTGTGGCGCCAGGTCAATGAGACCGCCCACCGGGCCTTCGTGGCCGTGGCTCGCGGCGACGACTCGGCGATCCAGTCCAATGACGGCGTCGTAGTGCTCGATCTCAGCGAGTTCGTACGGATGCTCGGAATCGATCTCGGTCTCGAAGAACGCCTTGGCGACCGCCTGCCCGACGATGCCGGTCAACTGGTGTTGTTCGAGAGCGACATCATCGACCAGATCCAACGCGCAGTCCGCATCATCGAGTTGACGAGCGTGTTGCTGTTCGTGGTCGTCGTCGGTCTGTACGTCGGCGCGGTCTACCTGGCGCGCGACTGGCGGCGACAAGCGCTGCGCGGCATTGGCGTGTGCATCGTGGCCGGTGGCCTGGCCGTGTTATTGCTGCGCAATGCAGCGGTGAGCTACGCGACCAACCAAGTCACCGATCAGCCGTCGGTGCGTGACGCCGTCCGCGCGGTCGGAGTGATCGCCACTGATCTTCTCGACGAGATCGCCTGGACTGCGATCGTCGTCGGTCTGGTGATCGCGCTCTATGCCGTGCTGATCGGTCCGAGTCGGGCCGCGACCACAGTTCGCCGGTGGCTGCGGCCCGTCGCCGCACAGCCGATCGCGTTCTGGGCGATCGGGGTGGGGTTGTTGTTGCTCTACATGTTCGGCGCTCCGGTGGCGCCGCGGCAGTGGTTGTCGACGCTCGTTGTGGTCGTGCTGTGGGTGGCGGGCGTCGAGATGCTGCGGCGTGCTGCGGTGAGCACGCTCGATGACACCACCGGTGATGACGGAGAGGGCTCGGAGGGCGAGGCGCAGCAGGCGGCGGTCAGCGCGGCACCGTGATCCCGATCGACGCCTCGGTGGTGGAGTACCAACGAGCGTCGTGCCGGAAGGCCACCGCAACGATCGATCGGTCGTTACGGTGCAGCACGTCGAGGGTGGTAAACGGGTTGCCGCGGGCCGGCACGACGATCAGGTCGCGGGCGGTGGCGTGCTGATCGATCCACTCGTCGCGGTCGTCTGGTCCACCGATGTGCTCGACGTTCTCCGGGAGTTCGACGTCGAGCGCGCGTAGATGGTCGATGGTCAGCGGGCCAACGGTGAGACGGTGGTGGGTGGTTTCGTCGAGATCGCAGGCCAACTCGAGCGCAAGCCGGGTGTCGGCCGACAGACCAGGCGAAAGATCGGCGGATGTGGCCGCGAAGAGCACGCGGTGGTACCACTCGGAGCGGTCTTCGAGGTCACGATCCTTGCGGGTCTGAGGGTCGGTGCCACTGTGGGTGCGCTCGTCGTGCTGTGGGTCGGATCGCTCAGATTGTTGGAGCTCATGCTCGGGCTCACCATCCGGCGAAGTGTCCGCATCGGCATCGATCGGGATCTCCCTGGCGCGAGCGCGTGACTCGGTGAGCGAGACGACGGCGACCGGCCGCTCGATCGTCGCTGCGATCTCGTCGTTGGTGCCACCGAACATCAGCTCGCGCACGTTGCGACGTCCAGGTCGGGTGAGCAACACCAGCGACGCATTGCGCTCTGAGGCCAACCGATCGACGCCCCCGGCGACCGACCGGTCGACTCGCAGCTCGGGGTCGCTGGTCAGTCCGAGTCGACCGAGTGTGTGTTTGATCGACTCGAGGTCAGCGCGACGATCGGCGATGCGATCTGGCTCGCTGGTGACGGCAACGATCAGCGGGACCAGCACGCCGCCATCGCTGTCGGCGATCCGGCTGGCGAGGTCGAGCGTGCCGGGATCACTGGACTTCGCCGACACCGGGACCACGATCGTCTCACCAAGACGTAGCCCTGATTCGACCGTCGGCTCCATGCGCGCGCCCGAATAGTTGGCGCCGACCGTCGAGATGATCAGGCTGATGAACACCACGACCATCACCGCGTTCAGTACGACGTCGTCGAAGAACCCGGCGTTCAGTCCCACCACGGCCGCGGCCAGGGTCGCCGCGGCCTGTGCAATCGACAAGCTGAACATCATCCCGACGTCGGGCCACGGGAATTTGTAGATCCGTCCACAGACGACCGCGGCGACGATCTTGCCGACAGCGAGCGCCGCCGTGAACAACAGACCGAGGCGAATGGTGTCCCAGCTAGCGACCACCGCTGGGTCGATCAGCACTCCGACCGACACGAGGAATGCAGGGATGAACAGGGAGTTACCGAAGAACTCGATGCGTCCCATCAACGCGCTCTCGTTGGGGACGAGACGGTTCATGCCCACGCCGGCGAAGAAGGCGCCGAGCAGCGGTTCGATGTTCATCGCCTCGGCGATGACTGCGGCGGACAGAAAGCCGGCGAGCGCCATCACGAATCGCAACTCGCGATCCTGGCCGAGGCTGGCGAAGAACCACTTGGCGACCACGCGCAGAACGACGACGGCGTAGAAGAGCACCACCGCGAGGCCGACGGCGATCTCGACGAACAACTCCCACGTGCTGCCCGCCGTGAGTTCGACGCCGACGAGGATGCCGAGGGCGACGAGGCTCATCGTGTCGGTGATCGCCGATGCGCCGACGGTGGCCGCCATCGAGTGGTTGCGCGCCAGCCCGAACTGCTTCACCGTCGGGTAGGCGACGAGGGTGAACGACATCCAGAACGAACCGATGAGGAACGCCGTGGTCCACGAGAACCCCTCCGCGCGAGCCACCACCACGCCGAGCATGCCCGGGAAAGCGGCCGTCAACAGACCGAACGCGATCGCCGTGTTGCGGTAGCGCTCGAACGTCTTGAGGTCGATGCCGATGCCGACCAGGAACAGCAGGTACAACAAACCGATCTCGCCGATGGCGCTGACCACCCCGAGGTCTTGGAGGATGCCCAGACCCGACGGGCTGATGATCATGCCGCCGACCAGCAGTCCGATCAGTGGTGGGAGGCGCAGACGCTGGGCGAGGATCGGCATCACCATGATGGTGATGACGAGTACCAGGAAGGCGAACTCAGTGGTACTGCGGACGTCGGTGCTCATTCGCCGGCGCGGCCGACGACGGTGTATACGTCCATCGGTTCGTCGTCGAGGTCGACCACGTCGGTCGCGGGTTCGAGTAGCCACGAGGCAGCGGTCGACTCGGCCCGAGTCGACCGATCGACGAGGATCTGATCGGACTTCGACAACGCACTGATCGCCAACGCGCGTCTGACCGGGTCGCCCCATGCGCCGAAGGTCAATGAGCCGCTGTCGAGAACGCCGGTGGCGACGGTGCCTGTCGACAGCCCGATGTGCACATCGAACTCCGACTCGGCATCGGAGGCCAGCGCTTCGACCCGTGCGAGGAAGTTTGTAGCAAACGCCAGCGCATCGTCGGCACCTGAGTCTTCTGCCCCAGCACCGAAGGCGAAGAGATAACGATCGGCCGCGACACGAATTCGCTGCGCCCCATGATCGCCACCGAGTTCCTCGGCTGCTGCGGCCGCAGCGTGCAACGCGTTGGCGCCTTCCTCGTCGTCGCCGAACTCACCGGCGACGACGGCAATCCCGATCGCCACCATCGTCGCTTCGTCGCGCTCGCCGGTGTTGGCGGCAACCTCGCCGCCCTCGCCGACGAGGTGTGGCGGCAACACGGCGAGCAACAGTTGCCGGCGGCGTTCGTACTCGTCGCTCAGGGCGGCCTCTTGCACTTCGAGGTCGCGAGCCATGAGGTTGAGTCGCCGGCCGAGATCGCCGAACTCATCGCGGCGGCCGTCGTCGAGGTCGGGGTGCCGCTCGCCTCCAGCGATCGTTTCGGCGGCCTGTACCGTCGGGCCGATCGGGCGGGTCAAGCGGCGCGCCAGCGAAATACCGACGATCGCCGCTGTGGGGACGAGAATCGCCATCACGAGCACGATGCGCAGCAGGTAGTCGTACAGCGGACGGGTGGCGTCGTCTCGCGATACCTCCGAAATGACGACCCACTGCGTTCCCGGCAACCGCAACGCCTGCGCCGAGGCGTACGTCGGCTGTCCGAGATAATTGGTCGTCGACCCGCTGAACACGTCGCCCTCGAGCGCCGCTTCGATGGGTGTCGTCCGTACCGGTTGAAGTCCGACCGGCGACCCGAACACCTCGATCAGATCGCCGACGCGCTCGTTCTCGGTCGTGCCGTCGCGCAGCTGGTCGATGTACTCCTCGCGGTCTTCGATCCACAGCCGGCTCTCACTCTGGAGCAGACCGTCGGACGACACGAGATAACTCTCGCCGTTGCTCAGCCCGATGGCATCCCAGTTGCCGTTCGCTGTGGTGAAGGCGTTGAGCGAAGTGATGGGAATCTCTACGGCGAGTGCGCCGATCACTTCGGTGTCGCTGCGCACGGCGCTCACGGCGAACGCCGCGGGCTCACCAGCGGCGGGGATGTACACCTGGTAATCGGTGATGACAGCATCGCTGACCGGGACGCGGGGCAGCACGGTGGTGACCGCCTGACCCAGGTTGTTGTCGGCGTACGGACCCTCGACAAGGTTGGCGCCGATATCGATCCGCTTGTCGACCGTGTACACGATGTCACCGTCACGGGCGAAGCTGATCAGCATCAGGTCGCTGCCCCCGACGTTCTCCGACAGCGTCCGCAAGAAGGCGTCGTACTGGACATTGACTTCGGTGTAGCGCGATCCATCGCCGGGGTCGACGGGCGCTACTGCGAGCGGTCCGACTGGCACTCGATAGTGGTACTGCAGATACTGGCCCGCATTCGATGGTGGGATCGCCTCGTCGACTTCGATTTCGTCGAATCCGACGCCGAGCGCCTCGAGCTCGCCGACCACCTCGTTCTGATAGAAGAGCGCCAGCTCGTCGAACTGTTCCTCCGAGAGCGGCTCATTGTCGAGTTCCTCGTATGCGGCGGTGAAGTCCTCGAGCGCGCGGACCACACCGAGGTCGGCCGACGCTGCGGCGACGCGGCTGAGGAGCTGCTCGGTCCCGCTCTCGATCGAGTTGGCGCGAGCGGCGGCAATCGCGTCGAGTTGATCCTCTGTGCCCTCGACGAGCAGGTCGGATGCAGCGAAGAAGTTCAGTCCACCGAAGGTCGCCACCGCAAGGAGCGATGTAACGATGAGGGCGGTCGTGATCTTCCGGCTCAGTGGACGCGGTCGTTGCCATCTCGGTCGAGTGGACAGCTCGGTGATCAGTGCATCGGGGTCCGCGTCGACGTCTCGGAGGGTCGGTTTCGTGCTCGTTGGCGTGCCGTCGTCGGCGACCGGTTCGTCGTCTGGCGCGATGGTCTCGATCGGCTCGCTCATCGCTCGACACCGTTGGCCCGAGTCGTGAGCTCGTTGGTCCGCGCTCGTGCCACGCGGGCGACGCGTCGCCTACGTAACGCAGCGGTGCGGTTCAAGGCTGTGGCGAGTTCGGTGTTGCGGCTTCCGACCTCACCGAGTGCACTTGAGGTGACGGCGACGACGTCGCAGTCCGTCAGCGCTCGCGCCGCTGTGACGAGTTCGTCGCCGCGTTCGTTCTCGATCAGGCCGAGTGAGTCGCCCGGGCCGAGTTCAGCGATCGGGCGCTCGTCTCCGTCCGGCCCGAGCAGCACGAGGCGCGCTTGACCGTCGAGGATCACCAGGAAGTCGCAGCCTTCCCGGTTCGACGAGACCATCAACTCGCCGACGGCGAAGCGTTCGCGTCGCGCATGTTGTGCCAGTTGGTCGAGGTCGTCGTCGGATACGAGTGCCAACAGCGGCGAGTGGCGTAGATCGGTTCGCAACTCGGCCAAGCTGGGCCCGTCAGCGGCTGCCAGCGCAGCGGCGTCGTGCAAGAAGAGGTCCTGCGCAGGACTCGGCAGCGGCACGTTGTGCCGGTGCGACTGGTACCACACGAGCGTGCCGAAGTCGCTCTTCACGCGGGGCACGATGGCGTAGTCGTCGACCCACATGATCACGTCGTAGCCCATAAGAGGGTCGTCGATCTGCGTGACGAGCACCCCCGGCGGTGGGTCTTCGAGCACACCAGGAACCGAGCGTGCCGCATCGAGGAGCATGGCCTTGGCCAGAGTCGGCGGATTGACAAATGCCACCTGCACCGAGACGACGACACGATGGAGATCGCTGGGCGAGCTGTAATTAGTGATGTTGGCGCTTGCCAGCGCGCTGTTGGGGATCACCACGACATCGCCGTCACGGTCTTCGATCACGGTCGTGCGCCAGTTGATGTCGATCACCTTGCCTTCGGTGTCGCCATTGCTGATCCAGTCGCCGGCGCGAAACGGCTGATCGCCGAGCAGCAGAACGCCGGAGGCCAGGCCGGACAGTGTGTCTTGGAGTGCTAGCGAGACCACAAGCGACGTGACACCGAGCGCGGTGAGTGCCGCACCGAGATCGACGTTCCAGATGCCGGCGAGAAAGATCCACGCCACCAGGAGGTACAAACCAATGCGCGGCAGCGCCAGCAGCAGTTGCGGAACCGGGCGGCGGGTGTCATCGGGCGGCCGGTGGCGGTAGCCGGCGACGATGATCCGCAGGACGCGTGAGGCCACCGCGCCGAGCGCCAGCAGCAGTCCGCTGGCCGCGATGCGGACGTACCACTCTTCGTTCGAGAGCGCGAGGACGGGGACGAGGAGTGCCCACGCCGCGAAGAACGGCAGCGCCCAATTGCGCAGAGTGAGCACGGCGTCGCGCAGCGGCGATTCGCGTTGGCGGAGCCGCTCGTCGAGTTCGGCAGCAGCGACGATCGCCACTGGCACGAGCAAGATGACTGCAATCGCCCACAACGTGTCGGCGCTGAACAGGTTGCTCACGACGACGGCGCCCCTTCTGTCTCGAGGCTGATCTTCCATGTGCCGTTGGCGGGGTCGCTCGCCGCAACGGCGGTGACGTCGATCTCGTCGGGCAACATGCGGGTGGTGTCGCCCGAGGCCAGGATCTCGTCGGGATGCGCCCGTCGCGCCAGATGGTGCGCAGTGGTGACGGTGTCGCCCCACACGTCGTAGACCAGCCGCGCTCCGCCGGACAGCCCGACCGTGACCGCGCCCGTGTGCACGCCGATCGCGCCGTGCAGCGCTGCGGGCGACTCCTCGGAGATCTCGCGCAACAGCTCGACGACTTCACGGGCAAAGGCGATGACGCGCGGCGCGTGGTCGATGTACGGCCGATCGTGTCCACACGAGCCGAAGTACGCGTCGCCGACGACTTTGATGCGATCTACACCGTGTTCGAACGCGAGGTCGTCGATCTCGGCGTGTAGTCGGTCGATCAAATCCCGTTGTGCGCCCGGCTCGCTACCGTCGATGGCCGCCAGATCCCCGAGACCGATGACGGCGATCACCAACACCGTCGCGTTCGGTACCTCGTCGAGTGCTTCGACGTTGCCGTCGGCGATGCGCTTGGCGACCGACGTGGGCAGCATCTGTTCCATCGTTGCCAATCGATCGGCGCGAGCGGTCGCCAGCTCGGAGCGCTGAGCCCGTAGCGATCGGGCCATCGAACGGAAGCTGGCGGCCAAACGGTGGAACTCGACGGGGCTGCGGTCGGGGATCTCGAGCGGAGTCGGATCGTCGCGTCGGACGAGACGATCCGAGATCATGCGCACCGGCCGCATCACAGTGGTCGCCCAGGCGACGGCGGCGAAGGCGACGACCAACACGAAGATCGCCGATCCGACGATCAGTACGTCGCGGAAATTCCGCGTGGCGGTCTGTGCCGCGTCCACCCCGATCTCGCCGACGATGTACCACTCGACGAGCTCGGTCGGCACGGCGGCGACGGTGCTGGCGACATCGGTCCCGGTGATGCTGCTGCGATCGGTGATGTTGGTGTCGCCTTCCAGGGCGTCGTTGTACGTGGCGTCGACCGACGGCTGGACGAGAATGGTCGTACCGTTGCGCTCGATCCGCTCGCGCTCGCTCTCGGCGAGCACTCCCGCAGCCACGGACTCATCGAGAAACGCGCTCGGCGCGGCGAGATACGGCTGGGGGTCGCTGCGCGTCGTGCCATCCGGGCCGATCAGGTAGAGGTCGGTGCCCGCGAAGTCTTCGTCGTCGGTGGCAACATCGGTCACTGACGTGAGATCGTCGGTGAAGATGCGGCCGTCATAGATCAGCACGATGGCGCCGATCACACCGCCCTGCCCGCGCACGGGGCTGGCAGCGACACCAACGGGCACTCCCGGCACTGCGTTGTAGAAGTCGAGGTCGGTGACGACGACGTCGTCGTCAGTGCCCTCGAGTACAGCCGATGTGGCGCGGGCGACGATCGAGCCGCTGAAGGGTCCGATGGCCAGACTCGTTCCGAGGTCTGGACGCTTCGAGGCGGAGTACACCACGCGCTCGTTGATGTCGACGAGCAAAACGTCGAGCAGATCGAGTTCGCGGACGACGTCTCGGTACACGGGATGGAAGACGGTGTGGGCGGCGGTCCACTCTGAACCGTCACCGGCATCGTCGACGAGAATCGGATCGTCGAAGGTCTCTGACGGACGCGAGTACTCGGACTGGAGGTACACCGCGCCGGGGCTCTCGCTGGCGACATCGCGCAGCTGCACGTTCTCGCCGCTGGCGCGCAGCGGCTCAAGATACGTCTCTTCGTACAGCGCAATGAGCTCTTCGGCATCGCCGCGCGCGACCGTTTCTTCGGCATCGATGATGTTCAGCTCGGCGCTGAACGACTCGATCGCCGCCCTCGCCTGGGGGCTGGCGCCGAGCGCCTTCGACATCGAGGCCAGCGAGTTGAGGCGAAATGAGACGTCGATCGAACCCGACGAGCGCACCGCTTCCAGGCGCTCCTCGTAGATCGAAGTGCCCAAGCGCTGCCCGGCATTGACGCCGACGAGCGTGGCGACCAGCAGCGACACGAATGCAACGCCAAGGACGGTCGCGGCGAGCCGGGTGGCCATCGACACGCCACGGCGGCGTCGCCGCGCGTTCGCGGGAGCATCGCTCACGCCGGGCGAGGCTAGTTCGGCGTCGCCCCGGTACCTAGAATGCCGGCGCCCGGCGAGGGCGCGTTCAGGAGGGGGAGGACGTGGAGTACACACCGCCAATCGTTGCGGCGGCGATCCTGCTCTACGGCTTGGCGTCGCGTCGCGTGGAGCGGTCGCCGATCACCGGTCCGATGTTGTTCACCGCCGTCGGCTTGGTGATCGGGCCCGAGGTGCTCGACATCCTCGACTTCGGCACCGACATCGACACGATCGATCTGGTGCTGACGGTGACGCTGGCGTTGGTGTTGTTTACTGACGCTGGCGCCATCAACTCGTCGCACTGGCGCGAGGATGCGGCGCTACCGGGCCGTTTGCTCGGCATCGGATTGCCACTGATGATTTTGTTCGGGTGGGGGAGCGCGCTGCTCATGCTGACCGACCTCGAGGTGTGGGAGGCGGCCGTTCTGGCGACGATGCTGGCACCGACCGACGCAGCACTGGGCAAGGCCGTGGTGTCGAACCCGCGGGTCCCGCTGAAGATCCGGCAGGCTCTGAACGTCGAGAGTGGCCTCAACGACGGGATCGCGCTGCCGGTCTTTGTCGTATTTCTCGAAGCGGCGGTCGTCGCTGAGGGGTCGCTGACCGCCGGTGACTTCGTGAGTGAGTTGGTTCCAGAAGTCGGGGTGGCGGTCCTCGTCGGGATCGGCGTCGGGTACGTCGGATCGCTGGCGATCGACGGCGCGGCGCGTCGAGGCCTCGCGGTGTTCTATTGGCTCGAGATCTCGGTCGTCGCGCTTGCTCTCGGCGCGTACTCGCTGACGACGCCCCTTGGTGGGTCGGGATTCATCGCCGCGTGGGTCGCTGGCCTGATGTTCGGGCGGGTGTGCCGCCTATCGGCCAGCGGTGTCGAGGCGGACACCGCCGACGAGGCTGACGATGGTCACGAGAGTGCCGCTGGTGTGCGCGACGTCCATGAACTCGCCGAGGCCGGCGGTGATGCCCTCACCATGATCAGCTTCTTGCTGTTCGGTGCATTCCTGGGTCCGGCGTTGACCGACGTGACCGCGCTCGAGGTGGCCTACGGCCTGGTCAGCCTCGTGCTCCTGAGGTTGGCTGCCGTGTCGATCGCATGCATCGGCAGCGGCCTCGATTGGCCATCGAAGTTGTACCTCGGATGGTTCGGTCCGCGCGGGCTGGCGACGATCATCTTGACCATCGCCATCGTCGGCGAGTCCGATCTACGCGGAGCGTCGATGATCGCCGATACGGCCCTGATGGCCGTGGCGCTCAGTGTTGTGTTGCACGGAGCGACGGCATGGCGGGGCTCCAACGCCTACGCGGACGTTGCAGAGCACGACTTGCACGACGACATGCCCGAGGTGCGGATTCCCCGTCGGATGTTGCCGTAGCGCGTCAGCGCTGCAGCACTTTGGCCTTGGCCGCTGCGTACTCGGCGTCGTCGAGCTTCCCGGAGTCGTGCAGTTCGGCCAGCTTGCCCAATTCGTCGGCCTGCGTTGCGGCGCCCGCGGTCGACCGTACATAGCTGGCGATGGCGGCCTCGTTGGCCTTCGCTTGGCTGATCTGTCGGTCGGCCACTCCGCCACCGCGCACGATGAGGTACGAGAGGATGCCGATGAACGGCAGGACGATGATGAACAGGACCCACAGTGCTTTGGCCCAGCCGGACAAGTCGTGACTGCGAAAGATGTCTCCGAACAAGAAGATCAGCGCCCAGATCCACAGGACGAACAAGAACAGCCAGATGATCGACCAGAGCACCTGACCGGTGCCCCATTCGACGGCGATGGTGGCGAGTGACATAGCGGTGTCTCCTGATTGACGAGGGCGAGGGCCCAATGAGTGGCGGGCCGCTCAGGCCCGAACGACGAACGTTGGTGCGGTGGCGCTACCGAGCAGCACCGATACGAGAATGCCGAGCGGCAAGGTACCCCAATAGCCGAGCGCCAGCCCGACGTTGCCGAGGAACAGCATCAACAGCCACGTTGCGGGGAACGTGGCCAACAGGAACACGAGCAGTGCTCCGAGCAGCATGCGAATCATGATTCTCCTCCCGGGGCGCACCGACGTGCGCCCGTCCGCGGCAGGGTAGTCATCGACCGATCACGGCCGGTGGATCTCAGAGACGTCATCGCCGAGACGAGGGCGTGCGGGCGCCCGCTTGTTAGCGTGCTGCCGTGCTCATCCTGGCAATCATCATCGGCGGCATGTTCATCGGGTGGATCGCGCAACTGATCCTCGGTCGGCAGACGCGACAGGTTGATTGGGCGATGGCACTCGTCGCCGGTATCGGCGGGTCGTTCGTCGGTGGCTTGCTGTTCAGCCTGATCGCCGGCGACGGCTTGGCGCTTGAGCCGTCGGGCGTGATCGGGTCGCTGCTCGGCGCGCTCGTCGTCACCATCGTGTGGCAGGTGTTCGACAAGAACCGGCGCGCCAAACAACGTGCGTAGCGCTGTTGCGTGTGCACTAGTCCTCGCCGCGCTTGGACTGCTGTCAGCGGCGCCGCCGGCTCGTGCTGGCGCTCCGGGAGTCGACTCGGCCGAGGTCGAACTCGCCGAACGGTATGCGCCGATCGTGATGATCAAGCAGCAGGCTCGTCCCTGCGATACCGCCGGCGAGGCATTCGCTCCGACATCGGTGGACATCGTTCTCGACAACCGCGACGTGGTGCTGCGCCAGGTCGGTCATGACGATCCGGTGATCGATCGGGCGCCGACCGCGGCCGACCTGTTCGAGCGCGGCGAGGGGTTCTATCTCGACTTCCCAGGGCTGGCTCTCGAGCCGGGTTGCATCTACGACGAGGACTTCGACCGGTACTCAGCGGGACGGTCGCCAGTGGTGTACGCCCACGTGGCCACCCAGGCCGACCGCCCCGGGCAGCTCGCTCTGCAGTTCTGGACGTACTGGTATTACAACGACTGGAACAACAAGCACGAGGGCGATTGGGAAGGAATCTCCATTCTCTTCGACGCCGACTCGGCCGAAGCGGCGCTGGAGTCGACTCCGGTCGAAGTGGGGTACGCCCAACACGAGGGCGGCGAGCGGGCCACGTGGGATGCCGACAAGCTGTCGCGCGAAGGCGACCGGCCCGTGATCTATTCGTCGGCTGGTTCTCATGCCAGTTACTTCGGATCGGCGCTGTATCTCGGTCGCAGCGGCTCGGAAGGCTTTGGCTGTGACAACACCGACGGGCCATCGACGCGGCTCGATCCCGAGATCGTCGTACTCCCCGACGACGTCGACGATCCGACCGACGAGTTCGCCTGGTTGGCTTTCGACGGTCGCTGGGGCGAGCGCAACGGTGGACCATTCAACGGCCCGACCGGGCCGCGCGACAAGGGGCGGTGGGAGCGCCCGATCGACTGGCACGACGAGCTCCGCGGCTCGAGTGTGATCGTGCCCGCCGGGGACGGGTTCGGCACGGCCGTGGTCAACTCGTTCTGCGACGTCGTCGAGGCCGGCTCGGACGCGCTGATCCTGGTCACGAGTTCTCCTGCAGTGGCACTGGTGCTGGTGGTCGTCGCGACGGCGCTCGGATCGTGGCTGGCGCGGCGAACCGACTGGACGGTCGTGGCGAGACGACCGTTGGTGCAGCCCCGGCGAGCCGGCAGCATCCTGCGGGCGTCGCTCGCGGCCTACCGCACCCGCGACGCTCTCACCCTCGCCAAGTTCGGCCTCGCAGTGGTACCCGTGACCGTTGCAACCGTTGTGGTGGTGGCCGTCGTGCGATCGATCCCGTTGGTGTCGAGCCTGATCGATGTCGTCGCCGATGACACGCTGATCACGCTGATCCTCGGTCTGCTCGCACCCGGAGTGACCGGCATTGTCAGTTACGTCGTCGGGATGGCACTGGTCGCGGCGTGGGCTGAGGCTGATCGCTCGGTTGTCGCCGCGGTGCGCGTCGTGGTGCATCGATGGCGACCGTTGCTCGGCGGGTTGGCGCGGGCGGCAGCGATCGTCGCTGTGCTGGCCATCACCGTCGTCGGACTTCCGTGGGCCATCCGCCAGGCGGTGCGCTACCAGTTTCTCGCTCCCGCAGTGGTGATCGACGATCTCGATGGTCATGCCGCGCTCGATCGCAGTAGCGCGCTGGTGCGCGAACGGTGGTGGCACACCGCACTGTTCGCCGTCCTGGCCCAGCTCACGGTGGCAGCGGTGGCGATGACCGTTGGCTTGCTCGTACTGATCGTGCTCAGCGGCCTTCCGCTTTGGTTGTTCAGCGCACTGATCAGCGTGGTCGTCGCGGCCGTCGTGCCGCTCGCAGCGTTGGCGATGGTGCTGCTCTACGGCGATGCCGTGGCATCGTCGAGTCCGATCGCTGAGCCCGAGCGGGCCCTGGCCTGAGACCGGGCGCTGTCGACGTCGTGGCTCAAGTCTGTGCCGGGGGCGGCGGAGGGGGCTCGTCAGGTTCGGTCGATGTCGTTGGTGCAGCCGGTGTTGGAGGCTGGGCCTGTTCACGTTCGGCGGCTTGCTGACGCAAGGCGGCCTGCTCGTTGGCGGCCTGCTGCGCTGCGGCGACCTGCAGATGGTACTGCACGGCTGCGTCGCTCGCCGTTGCGGCCCGTTGCGCCGCTCGGTCGAGGTCGTGCTGGCGTTCTGCGCGGTGCAGCCGTATCGTCAACCAGTCGAGGAACGCCCGCGTCAGCAGCAGGAGGATGCCGTAGATCACCATGGCGAACAGGATCGAGGTGTCGAGCACGGCATCGCCGGTGATCTCCACCGGCTGGAAGATTCCGCGGAACGGCTCCATTACGCGATCGAGGTTGCGGTAGGCCCACTCGGTGTAGCCGGTGTTCGGATCGGCGCCGAGTAGCAGCAGCAAGAACCCCTGCAACAAGATCAAAAGTGACACGATGAAGAACGCGTACACGACGTACACGACGGCCCGAATGATCCATACAGTGGTCGACTTGGCGTCACGTTCGGTCATGATGTTCAGCGTACGACAGGATGCAATGAGCTTGGGGGAGGGTCGATGAGCGAAGGAGCGAGGACACCCGGTCTCGTGTGCGCGCACCATCACCTGTATTCCGCCCTCGCCCGCGGGATGCCGCCACCGCCGCGGCAGCCGGCGAGCTTTCTCGATGTGCTCGAGTTGATCTGGTGGCGCCTCGACTCGGCACTCGATCTCGAGATGCTCGAGTGGTCGGCCAAGCTCGGGGCACTCGAGGCACTGCAGTCGGGATGCACGGCGATCATCGACCACCACGAGTCGCCAAACGCCATCGACGGGTCGCTCGATGTGATCGCCGCCGCATGCGCCGAGGTAGGCGTGCGCGTGCGCTGCGCCTATGGCGTGACCGACCGTCATGGCGTCGTGGGCGCGCGCCGCGGGCTCGCCGAGAACGAACGGTTCTTGCGCGCTGGGGGCGATGGCATGGTCGGGGTACACGCCTCGTTCACCTGCCTCCCCGACACTCTCGACGCAGCCGCCGCGCTCGCTGCGCGCTACGGCGTCGGTGTGCACATCCATGTCGCCGAGGGTCCCGACGACAACGAGGCGGTCGACCGGCTCGCCGGGTTGACCACCGACGATTGGCTCCTCGTGCACGGGGTCTTGCTCGACGACGACCACGGACTCGCCGGCACGATCGTGCACAACCCGCGCTCGAACATGAACAATTCCGTCGGCTACGCCGATCCCCAGCGCTTCGTCAACCAGGTCGCTCTCGGGACGGACGGCATCGGTGCCGACATGCTCGATGAGTTCCGCGTAGCGTTCGCCGCCGCCCGCGCCGCAGACCTGGCTGCAAGCCCGGACGACTCGTGGGCGATGGTCGAACGCGGCTGGCAGCTGATGCCCGCTGCGCTGGACGACGAGGTGCGATGGAGTTATCCCTCGATGGAGCCGTGGCACCTCGCCTACACCACCGATGTGCGGGCCATTGATGCGTGGGTCGACGGTGCACAGGTGCTCGATGGCGGCCGTCCGACGCGCGTCGACGAAGCTGAAGTCCGGGCGAAAGCGGCCGAGCAGGCCCAACGCCTCTTCGAGCTGCTCTAGCGACTCGTCCGCCCTGACCGCGGGTCGGAGGTGCGCGGGGTTGGACGGGCGGACGCCAGCGATCAAGCCTGGCGCAAGGCCGTCCGCACGTGTGGTGCTCCGGCCTGCGGTGAGGCCGAGCACATGATCACGTCACGACGACGGTGGTGCCGACTTCGGCGAAGCCCCAGAGGAATGCTGCGTCGAGGTTGTGCTGGCGTTGACAACCACCCGACAGGCGGCTGCCGAGTTCGTCGGTGCCCTGATAGGGCGAGTTGTCGCTGACATGCAGCGGGATGGCGTGGAAGCCGATGTGGCCGATCTCGGTGCGTTGATACCGGATCATTTGCGGTAGCCAGGCTTTGCCGTTCCAGGCGGTCGACATGTCGGACCGGCTGTAGACCTGGTGGGTACCCGGCAACTCGTTGCTGTACTTGCTGCCGGAGACCAACCATGAGCGGATGATCCGCTCATCGCCGTCGACGGCCCACACCCGCTGGCCGGCGCGGTCGTACACGACGCGTCGGCCACTCCCCGAGTTCTCTGGGAGGGGCGGCGCGTCGTCCCCGGCGGACGCAACTGGCGACAGCTCCACGCCCCACAGGTCGGTCGCACCCGGAGCGGGCGCCGGGGTGCGGGTGACGAAGGACTCCTCATCGGGCCACACGTCGAGCTCGATCGCGCTTTCGCGTCCGACGACACCGTCGACATACAGATCGTTCTCCGTCTGGAACGCCTGCACCGCCGCCACGGTCTGCTCATCGAACACCCCATCGGCGGGTCCGTCGTAGATCCCGGTGTCGATCAGAGCGCTCTGCAGACACGAGACACCGTCGCCGGTGGCGCCATAGCGCAACGACAACGCTCCGATCGTGCAGCCACCGTCGGCTCGTTCAGGCGCGACTGGGCCATCGCTCTCGGCGGCGTTCTGCCCGAGCGCCCCGTCGCCGAGTGCCAGGTCGGGAAGTAGGGCGGCGCCGGTCGCGACGCCAGCCGCGTTGGCTGCCTGGGTGGCCACCGAAGATGCGCTCGCCGCCAATTCGGCCGTGTCGATCGTATGGGAATTGGTTTCGGCCGTGATGAACGCGCCGATCGCAGCGGCACCGAGGACCGCACCCACCGACGCTCGCAGCGCCCTCGAGCGGCGACGAGCGGCGGGGTCGGGGGTGGCGCCCAGCGGTTCGGGCGTCGGCAGCTGCTCCATGTTGAGCGCTGACGTTATCTGTCGCGCGGGCCCGTGTCCTCAGCCGCTGCGAAACGTCCGGGAAACGCCACAGGTTCAGCCACATGTGAGCAAAGTGTCGGCGGCCACCTCGAGCGATTCCACCAGCAGATCACCATCGGTGACCGCGGCGCGATCGGTGTGAATCGCCAGCGAGACCGAGCCGTCGTAGCTGAACAGCGTGATGTTGATCGCGCTGCCGGCCAGCGGCCCGAAGGCGTAGAACTCCTCGACCTTCGCGCCTGCGCTCCATACGGGGAACTGCGGGCCCGGGACGTTCGACGCCGTCACGTCGCTGCCTTGCATCATCGATCCGAGCAGCGTCACAGCGGTCGTCGGTCCCAGTCGGCCGATCGCGGCGGAGATGTCGTTCACGTAGGGCAGCGCCGGCTCGTCTCGCGCTCGGCGCAGCGCGTGGCGGACTGCGGCGATGCGCTCGGCGGGGTCGCGGTTGCCAACATCGATGTCGAGACGGGTCGGAACGAATCGATTGGTCGCGTCGCCAGCTTCGGCCTGAGTGCGCACGCTGATCGGGATCGTCAGGCGCAGCCGATCGCACTCCGTTGCGAGCGTGTGGTGGTATCGCCACACGCCATCGAGCACGATGGCGACGAACAGGTCGTTGATCGTGGCGTCGGCGGAGTGTGCGGCGGCCTTGACCTCGGCGAGCGGGCGCCGCAGGGCGTCGAACCGGCTCGACATCGACCGGTTGGTGAGCAGCGGACTCAGTGGTGTGGTCGCTGGCTTGACGACTCTGGCAACCGATTCGGTGGTCCGGCCGAATCGCTGGAGCGAGCCGACTGGATTGCGGGCGAGGCCGGCCGCAGCTCGCATGGTTGCTGTCCCGAGCCGTCGTCCCGTCGATGCCTCGGAGGCGGCACGGTGGAGGATGGCGCGCCCGGGCATGCGGGTGATGGCCGATGTGCGTGCGCCGTCCAGCGCCGCCGCGTGCTCGGCGCGGTCGTTCTTGTCATCCGCCTCTGTGTCATCGGGACCGAGATCGACGAGGTGCGCAAGCATCTCGACCATGCCGAGTCCGTCGGCGATCGCATGGTGCACCTTCATCACCGCTGCGGCTCGCCCCTTGGTCAGGCCATCGATGATGACCAGTTCCCAGAGCGGACGGTCGCGATCGAACGATCGACCGGCCATCCGGGCAGCGAAGCCAAGAACGTCGCTGCGCTTGGCCTTCGTGCGCGGCAAGCGGGCCCACGAGTAGTGCGCGTCGAGGTCGAAGTACGGGTCGTCTTCCCAGCGCGGCGTAGTGACCGGATCGTCGATCACTCGCTGGCGCAACCGCGGGAGCCGATCGAGGGCGCGGACGATGGTCGCATCCATCCGCGGTCGCGTCGGCGCCGTGTCGAACATCCAGACACTGACGATCGTCGAGCGCAGGAGCGGATTACGTTCCACCCGCCAGATCAGCGCATCGCTCTCGCTCATCCACTCGTCGTAGTGCAGCTCGGTCGCCTCGGCGTGGTCCGATTGCTCGCCGCTCATCAACCCAGCATCGCACGGCGTGTCGCCGGTCACACTCACGGGTGCGATACTTGAGCCGTGAAGCAACTCACCGGCCTCGATGCGAGCTTCCTCTACATGGAGTCGCCGACCACCTTCGGGCATGTCAACGGTCTGGCCATCTACGAACGGCCGAGCGACGATTTTGATCCGTTCCAAGCGACCTACCAACGCATCGGTGCGATGATCGGCCGGCTCGAACCGATGCGCCGACGCTTGGTCGAGGTGCCGTTCAATCTCGATCACCCGTACTGGATCGACGACCCCGATTTTGATCTCGAGTACCACGTTCGCCACATCGGGCTGGCTCCTCCCGGTGGTTTCGACCAGCTGGGTGAGCAGGTCAGCCGAATCGTCGGTCGCCCGATGGACCGGAGTCATCCGTTGTGGGAGTGCTATGTGATGGAGGGGCTCGCCGATGGCCGCTGGGCGATGCTCACCAAGACCCACCACGCCACGATCGACGGAGCGTCGGGGGTGTTGTTGCTCGGGCTGATGACCGACACCGATCCCGACGCCCCCGCGCCCGAACCGGTCGAGTGGGAAGGTGAGCCGGTACCGAGCGACGGTGAGTTGTTGCAGCGGACGATGAGCCACCTGGCCGTGAACCCGGTCAAGGGCATGCGCTTGTCGTTGCGCGTCGTGCGTGATCTCGCCGACGCTGCCGGGATCACCGGCGTGTCGTCGATGGCAACGGTCACGCGCGACGCGTTGAAGAGCATCGTCGGCGGCGGAGCGCCCTCCGAGCACGAAGGGTCGCACCGGGTCAACATCCCGTTGTCGCCTGCTCCGCCCACCCGGTGGAACAAGACGATCACGCAACACCGGCGGTTCGCCATGCGTTCGGCATCGCTGGCCAACATCAAGGCGCTCAAGTCGGCTGCGGGATGCACGGTCAACGACATCGTCATCGCGATGTGCACGGGGGCGTTGCGGGAGTACTTGCTCCGTCACGACGAGCTCCCCGACGAGCCGCTGCGGGCGATGGTGCCGGTATCGGTGCGGACCGGTGACGAGGAAGATCCGTGGACCAACCGGGTCGGCGCGATCATCTGTGAGCTGCCGACGAACGAGCCCAACCCACTCGATCGACTGAAGCGTTGTCACGAGGCGATGGAAGACGCCAAGCGCCAATTCGACCTGATCCCCGCCGACACGATCGCCGAGTTCGCTCAGGTGTCTCCGCCGCTCGTCGCTGCCGCTGCCAACCGGCTGCAATCGCGCCTGCGGCTCGCCGATCGGTGGAACCTGCCGACCAACGTGGTGATCTCCAATGTGCCGGGGCCGCGCGAGCCGCTGTACTTCGCCGGCGCCCGCCTCGACGACTACATCCCGGTGTCGACGATCGCCGACGACATGGGCCTCAACATCACGGTGCACAGCTACCTCAATCGGCTCGACATCGGCCTCATCGCCGCTCGGAACCTCGTTCCGGATCTCTGGGGCCTCGTCGACTTGCACGTGGCCGAACTCGATGTGTTGTTCGAAGCCACCAGCGCCGAGCGCGTCGAAGACGAACCCCCCGCCGAACTGCGCCGCTCCGACCTCCTCTAAAGCACCCCCGCCCCACCAAAAAACCGGGGATTCCGTGCGTTTTGCGCACGTCTTCGCGAACAGAACCACCTCGTGACGGCACACGTCGACGCCGAGTCGGTGATCGGCACCCGGGGCCGCAAGAATGCCGGGCATGGATTTCGATCTGCCGCCAGCTGACCATCCCGCCCGCGCCAAGGTGCGCGAGTGGATCGCGGCGAACCCCTCGCCGAGCGGCAAGGACATGGCCGAAGCCGGATACGTGGTACCGCATTGGCCACCGCCGTGGGGGCTCGATGCGAGCCCGATCGAGCAGCTGGTCATCGATGAGGAGCTGGACGAGGCCGGCATTCGTCGACCGAGTAACCAGATCGGGATCGGTTGGGCGGCCCCGACCATCTTGATGGCCGGGACTCCCGAGCAGCACGAGCGGTATCTCCCGAAGATCTTCTCGGGCGAGGAGTTCTGGTGCCAGCTGTTCTCCGAGCCCGACGCGGGGTCCGACCTGGCCAACCTCGCCACCCGAGCGGTGCGCGACGGCGACGAGTACATCGTCAACGGATCGAAGATCTGGTCGAGCGGCGCCCATCACGCCCAGTACGGCATCCTGATCGCGCGCACCGATCCGGATGCCCCGAAGCACAAGGGCATCTCCTACTTCATCTGCCCGATGGACGCCGAAGGCCTGTCGATGAGCCCGATCGTCGACATGACCACTGCGCACTCGTTCAACCAGGTGTTCTTCGACAACGTGCGCATTCCAGCGTCATTGCGCGTCGGTGATGAAGGCGACGGATGGCGACTGGCGAAGGTGACGCTGTCGAACGAGCGGGTGTCGTTGTCGTCGGCGGGTTCGCTCTGGGGCGTCGGGCCGTCGGCTGAGGATCTGCTCGACCTCGTGCGCGCCGACGGCGGCATCGCCGACCCGGTACTGCGCGACCAGGCCGCCGCCTTGCACATCGAGGCAGAGTTGATGCGCCTCAATCGTCTGCGCACGTTGACCGCTGCGCTGCAGGGCAAGACGCCCGGGCCCGAGGCGTCGATTCAGAAAGTCATGGCCGACGAACACGGACAACACGTGATGGAGCTGGCCAAGGCGTTGGCCGGTCCCCACGGGATGGTCGCTGGTTCAGGCCCCGCGGGAGCGATTCCGGATCGGGCCAAGAGCGGGCCGACCGAGAACAACTTCCGAGCATCCGACACCGGCGAGCGCACGGTCGATCCGATGTGGCACTACGGCTACCTGTTCTCGCCGGCGTTGACCCT